>DAMCXY010000013.1:0-42982 GCA_032096595.1 Flavobacterium sp.
ATGTTCTACTAATAATCATAGGTTATGGTTATAGAAATGAACAGGCGCAAAAGTATAAATACAACAACAAAGAAAGGCAGAGTGAGCATGCCTTAAATACGTATGATTACGGAGCCAGAAACTATGATCCGGCCTTAGGAAGGTTTTTTAATATAGATCGTCTTGCTGAAAAATATGAAGCAATTTCTCCTTATGCCTATGTAGCTAATAATCCTATAAAATTTATAGATATCAATGGCGAATGGATAAATATCTATGATAGCGGAAACAAATACAGATACATGACTGGTGGACAAGTTCAACAATGGAGTAAGGAACTGGGGAGATGGGAAACTGTACAGATGAGCGAAGTCTCCACTTATGTAGCGACTATCATACAATCTATTTATGAACTTGAAAGTAGTGGTGCTACTGGCGGGGCGGTTGTTGGATATTTTGCTAACGACAATCGTCATGCTAATTTTAATGGGTATAAACCTACAACTTACGCAAATTCTGCCGGTAGTATTTATGTACAATATGGTTTTAAAACAAATTCTCATATAACAGTAGATGGTTTACAATCAACTAAAATTTTTATAACCTTTGGACACGAGCTGGCACATATTATTGATAAATATGAAAATCCAAATAATTATGATGATACGTGGGAAAAGGATAGCAATGGAAAAGTAATTAAGCGATCAGAAATTTTTGCCACACATATAGAAAACCAGATACGGTCACAAAGTGGTTATCCATTGCGTAAATATTATGGAATATCTCAAGATGCAGAAACTGGAAGAATGAAAGGTCTGAGAGGAACTGAAGTATTAGATGGAGATAACAATTCATTATATTTTAGACAAACAGCCCCAAGCATTTTTGATATACAAAACCGAGGAGAAATCATTAATGAAAAAATTCAAAAAATAAAAAGAAAAGATGAAAGGTATCGTTATTAAAAGAATATGTAGCTTATTATTTATGGTAATCTTATTAAGTTGCAAAACCACCCGACTTCCAGAAGTAAGTAATAAGTTGGATTCTGTTTTTAAGGAACAGGAAAATTTGTATAAAAAACAAAAAGTATGGAAATATGTACAGTGGGAATATAAATACAGTAGAAAAGTAATTGACAGTATTTTTACTCACTATAATCTGCACGATTCGGAGGATTTTTTTATTTTGACATACACTAATTCTTTAGCCGATTATAGTCTTGAGGTAAAATCTATTGATAAAGAAATAAATTTGAAATTTTATAATGGATATAAAAAATTAGAACTTTTACCTAATAGTATAGAGATGACTGATTTTAAAGAATTAGTTGGCGGTGATTTTATCGAATTTGTAAATAGCAAAACACAGGAAGAACTAACTGATTGTGGTAAAAAATCAGGAATTATAAATAGTTCAATGGTGTTATTTACCCATTATAATAAAGGTAATATTACTGTAAAACGCTTTGAAACCTGTGATTATGCAGAGTATTTTAATTTGGAAAGACTCAAAGAGGTAGATTGAGAATAATAATAACAATTTCAAAGAGATAGTTCCAACTTTAAATTGATGTAAAGTATGATAGTAAGTTAATTGATAGTAAAGGAAATTCATTATTCTATAAACAAACGCTTCCAAGTGTATTTGATGCTGTTAACAGAGGAGAAATCATTAATGGAAAAATTCAAAAAATAAAAAGAAAAGATGAGAGGTATCGTTATTAAAAGAATATGTGGCTTATTATTTATGATAATATTACTAAGTTGCAAAACCACGCGATTTCCAGAAGTAAGTAATAAGTTGGATTCTGTTTTTAAGGAACAGGAAAATTTGTATAAAAAACAAAAAGTATGGAAGTATGTACAGTGGGAATATAAATATGACCGAAAAGTAATTGACAGTATTTTTACTCAATATAATCTGCACGATTCGGAGGATTTCTATATTTTAAAAAGCACTGAAAATGCAGTACTACATTACAGTCTTGAAATAAATTCAATTGACAAGAATATACATTTAGCTTTTGTTAAAGAAGAAAATAAATTGGTTCAAATAAATGGCGATTTATCAAGAATGAGTTATTATTTAGATTTTAAAGATTTAGGAGGTACCAATTTTATTGATTTTATTAATAATACCTCTCAAGAGGAATTGGAAAATAGCTATAAAGCCGCACCAATGATTAACAGTACTATGATAATGTTTACTCGTTATAAGAAAAGTTTTATTGCAGTAAAGCGTTTTGTTACTTTTAATTACGCTGAATATTATAATTGGGAAATTCCCAAAGAGAATGATTTGGAATAGTAATAACAATTTCAAAGAGATAGTTTCAAATTTAAATTTGAGAATATATTTTAAAGCTTTTTTTATAAATTATAAAAAGCCCCATTACACGAGTTTTGGGGTTTCATTTTAAAAGTAATAATCTATTGGTACACCGTTCTATAAATACACGTATGTAGGTCAGGAGTTTCAGGATGATTGGGGGCTGAATATGACCGCTATGGATTTCAGACAATATGACCAGGCGTTAGGGCGCTTTAACGTAATGGATGCGTTAAGTGAAATGGCGTATGACCAGACACCATATCGTTATGGATTTAATAATCCGGTATTTTGGAAAGATCCTTCAGGCTTGTTTGAAACCCATAAACAGGCGGCAAAGTTTTTATCGGATAACGGATTAAACGGAAGTATCACTTATAATCAGGATTTTAACGGTTATGTGGTAACGGTTCAAGGAGGAGAGTTTGACGGTACTCAGTTTTATGATTTTAGTGAGGTAATGGAAGATATGGTCATTGACACAACGAGTAAAAGAGGTGGAGGGAGTAATGGAACCCCTGTCCCTTGTGTGAAATGCCATCATGATGCGATAGTTGAAAATGGGACACCCCTTACTCTTGATTTGAATAAAATGAAATTAAATTTTGATTTAAAAGGAGGAGTTTCTATGTATGGAAATAGTGAATATAAAAGAGGTTTGAGCAGATGGACTGGAACTCCAGAATTTTTTATGGATTTTGAAGATATAAACTTTATGTTAGGAGGCGGAGGAACAAGTTCTAAATTTGCAAAAATGACAATGGATGAGATTAAACAAGTTATAGACATGGTTAATGCCTATAATAATGTAAATGGTGTTAGTTCATCAGATTTTGAAGCCACCAGAGTAAATATTCAATATGCAAAATTTAGAGCTACTCAATCTTTTTATAGAGATGGTCAATTAGCTATACCTTCAGTCATAACAAAAGAAATGAGAGATACTTCAGTAAGTGTAAGAGGTATAAATGCAATTATGATTCAAAGAAATAAAGATTCATTAAAAGCAGTAAGAAATAAAAATTTTAATAATACAAAAGGTTATAATAATTAAATGAGGTTAATTAAGATGAAATCAATACTAATTTTTTTCGGAAGTCTATTATTACTAAGTTCTTGTCGTGAAAATAAAAATACTCAAATACTTTATCATATAAAATTTCCTGATACTATTTATAGAGGAGAATCAGTCAATGGAGAAATATATTATTCAAGTGAATTTGAAAAACTCACAAAGAATTTTGTTAAAAAAGACACTGTAAGAACGCTTAACTTTTATATGAATCTTACAGATAATTTAGATTATGACAATGAATATTTACTTGAATCGGATGATTATTTTAGTGCCATAGATTATAAAACCATTCCGTTCTATGATGTATCTTTTAAAGAAACGGGTACTTTCTATATTGATGGAATTATTTTAGATCGATTATATTGTAATACGTTTAAAAAAGATAAAGAAGGAGAATATATTTTCAATATGTCTGAAATAAAGCTTCGAGTAAAGAAAAAAATAGTTGTAATTGATTCTATCAAGTAAAGTATTTGTAGAAGAGAATTAAAATTCTTATTCAAAATAATTATGGCAGGAATAACAACAAAAATAGGAGATATATTTTCAGTTAAGATAGATGATAATTATAAGAGATACTTTCAGTATATTACGAATGATCTTACACAGTTAAACAGTAACGTAATTAGAGCTTTTAAAAAAGCATACCCAATTAATATAAATCCTGATGTATCAGAAATTATAAAAGATGAAATAGAGTTTTATGCTCATTGTATAGTAAAGTTGGGTTTGAAGATGAGTATTTGGGAAAGGATTGGAAATACGACTGAAATAGGAAATACGACTGATATTTTGTTTAGAGATACAAATGATTACGGTACGAAAGTTGGTGAAGAACCTATCAAAGTTTCTCACAAATGGTATATTTGGAGAGTCAATGATAAAGATTTTACTCGTGTTGGAAAATTAAAAGGAGAAGATAGAAAAGCATATAACGGAATTGTGATGAATCCATTAGGAATTAAAGAACTTTTAAAAGGAAATAAATATCCAATTAATTATCCTGATTTTGAATAAAACTTAGATAAAAGCCTTAGTTATAACTGAGGCTTTTAATATTTTATTTTTACAATAAAAGAAGCTATGATCTGGCATTAAATAACGGTAATGAACAGGCGCAAAAGTACAAATACAACAACAAAGAATGGCAGAGTGAGCATGCCTTAAATACGTATGATTACGGAGCCAGAAACTATGATCCGGCCTTAGGAAGGTTTTTTAATGTAGATAATTATGCAGAAGCTTATTTAGGATACTCACCTTATCAATATGCAGCGAATAATCCTGTATATTATGTAGATGCAAATGGAGACTATATTTATGTATATGACGGTGGTAAGCCATATAGATATGATGCAGGTAAGTTATTTTCTAAAAATGAAGAAACAGGTAAATGGGAGGAGTACGAACCTGAAGCCGGAACTTTTTTAGCAACGGTATATAATGCTTTGACAGATATTTACAAAGCAGGTAAAGGAGGAGGAAATAGTAGTAATTCTTTTGGAGCGTGGTTTTTAAGTTTATTTGAGAATGATAAAATTAATGTTGACATTAAAGAGAGTTTTACAAGAAAGATTAACCATAATCAAGGTTTAGTTTCTATAAGCTTAAAAAGAGAAGTAGAGCTTTTTACGTCTAATAAAAAATTTGAAAAAGTTGATTTATTTATTGCAATAGCTCATGAATTAGCACATGGATTATCATATAATTATATCGACAAAGCTCAAATAGATTATAATTGGCTTAACACAACTGTAGGAAATGCTACTGTAGACGAAGTATTTGCTACGATTATTGAAAATTATATCAGAGGAGAGAATAAAACACCAATTAGAACACATTATTTTGGACCAAAAATAAAAAGTAATGAGCCTTCGATATTTGAGCAATCAAGGATATATAATGAAGATCCAAAAACAGGTCAATTCCAATTAACGGTACCTGCCCTCAATATTTATAACAATTACAAAAAAAGTTTTCAAAATAAAGGAATACAATGGATAGATTAAAAATAAGTTTAGTTTTATTGCTGATAGGCTGCTTTACAGCCTGTACGGCACCAAAGTTTTATAAAGAGATAAAAGAGATTGATAAAGAGCAAATAAATGGTTCTAAAGAGTATCGAAAAATTTGGGAAATAAAAAGAAATTATATTGATATAGATAAATACTTTTTAAGATTTTTAAAAGAGGAATTAAAAGATACAAATCATATCTATTATTGGTGTTTACCTATGATGGACAATGCTGATTTTGATAGAATAGATGCTTGTGTATACGATGTCGATAATAACAAGTATTATTATTTGACTAATAATGATTATTTCTCAAAAAAAATCAATATTCAAGATGTTTCTGAAGAAATGGTATTGTTATATTATAAAATTATATATGAACATTTTACAAATGGAAATTGTGAAAAATTAAAAGCGTTAGGTGAATTGGGAACAGATGCCTCCACTTTGTTAGGTACACAGGCTATTTATGAAATTGATCTAAAAAACAATATTATTAAAAAATGCTCTTTTTTAGAAATTTTAGATCAGAATTATTATCCATATTAAAGTTCAAGAACGAGAAAAATAGGAGTAGCAGTTCTAGCAGTAATTAAAACGTTTTATTGAAATGTTTTTGTAAAAAATAAAGGAATAAAATGGAAAGATTAAATATATTAAAAGCATTTATTATATGCTGTTTATTAATGAGTTGTTCTTCTTCTGATTTTTATAAAAAGATACAAACTTTGGATAAATCTTTAAAAAATGATTCAGAACAAGATTTATATATTTATAATTTAAAAAAGGATAAAATTGATATTGATAAATATATTTTTCGATTCTTAAAAAAAGAATTGAAGAATACTTCTAATATATATTATCTACTGACACCTGTATATGGAGAAGATGATTATTATATAATTTTTGGCTCTGTTTATGATGTAGATAATGATGTGTACTATTATCTTAAAAATGAAGATTTTTTTTCTAAAAAAATTTTTTTAATTGAAAATAAAGATCAGAAATCGCATTTGGAATTCGAAAAAATAATAAATGATTTTAATGAGAATAAATGTCAGATTTTAAAAAATCGTATTCATACCTTAAGAGAGACTGAATTGTATGAAATCACTCTGGAATATTTATATAAGATAGATTTGAAGAATGACATATATGAAAAGTGCAGTTTTAAAAATGTCAGTTATTATGAATTTTGAGTATATATATTTAATGAGATTTTAAAGTGGTAGCTTAAATTTTGAATTGATTTAAATTAGATATCAAAGGATTCACTTAAATTCTTCCATTGAATAATCAAAGCCTCATTACTTCATTTGGGGCTTTATTTTAAAATAATCATTTAATAGAAACAGATTCTATAAATACACGTATGTAGGTCAGGAGTTTCAGGATGATTGGGGTCTTAATATGACCGCTATGGATTTCCGACAATATAATCAGGCGTTAGGACGATTTAATGTAATGGATATCTTTAGTGAAATGGCGTATGACCATACACCGTATCGTTATGGATTTAATAATCCGGTGTTTTGGCAGGATAAAATGGGATTGTTTGAAACCCATAAACAGGCGGCAAAGTTTTTATCGGATAACGGATTAAACGGAAGTATCACTTATAATCAGGATTTTAACGGTTATGTGGTAACGGTTCAAGGAGGAGAGTTTGACGGTACTCAGTTTTATGATTTTAGTGAGGTAATGGGAGATATGGTCATTGAGACAGCTAAGCATTCATACAATGCAGTTTTTTTCAAATAATTGGATAGGATATAATTAAATAAACGGGAAATGAAAATAACAATTGCGAATATTTTAGGTAGTTTATTGCCAATGATTATTGCTAATATATTGGCATTTATATTGATTTTTTATATGTTTGAACCACTTGATTTACGAATATTATTGATACTCATTTCTTGTTGTTTATTAGGATCTTTTATACCAACGACATATCTTTTTTTGAATTATTACAAAGTAAATAGACACATAAAAATTTGCTTTCATACAAGTGAAATAGAGTTAATAGAACAAAATAATTTTAAAACAATCACGATAGATGAGATTAAACAGGTTGATTTTTATGGCCCAAAAAATAAATTAGATAATTCTCATATCATGTTTTCTACTTTTAATGAGTTCTACTATGTAAAAATCACTCTAAAAAAGGGGGATGTAGTTTACATTACAAGTTTAATATCAGATGATTTAAATAAAATATTGCCACATAAATATCCTAATGTAATAATATCCTATAACTATACTATTTTTCCTGTTATAAAATTTTGATTTAAACGATTTATACTAATCCGTTTATGAAGGAATAAAAGCAAAATTAGAACGTAGTAAAGCAACTATGAATACTTCTATTAAGACTCAAATTACACCAATATCATCTTATTATAGAGAATGTGCTACATGTCCTACTAAATTTCGATAATTATGAATGTATATGATAAAATATTTTATATCCTGTATCGTGATACTCTAAAAACAAATAGCTATTTTATCCCCATGTATTTAACCATAATTCATATGGCTATATTAACAAGTTTTTATCTTAATGCAATATTGTTTTTTTATTGTAATGACATTTCACTTATAATAAATATTTATAGTTTTAGTTTATCATTAATTTTTCATTCTGTATATTTTTTTAGAAAAAACAGGTATGAAATAATTATAAAAGAATTGACAGAAGAAAAACTTTCAGATAGCTTTAAGATAATTACTAAAGTTATCTTTTATTCCAGTTATGCAATTCCTATTGTATTATATATTTTATATGCCTAAAAATATTTTATGAAATAATAAACTAAGATTAGAAGCTTAAATAAATCGATATGACCATAATGATACTGTTGTTTATCCGGCTATTGGGTATCCTACTTATATAGTATTTTTATTATTAATCATCTGAATTATAGTCTTATAGATGCGATATGCGCAAAAAAGAGTATATTTAAGAAATAAACTCAAAAGCATATGTTAGTAAAAGTATTCGGAAGTGCTGTTTTCGGAATTGATGCTACTACTATAACGATTGAAGTAAATATTGATAAAGGCATCGGTTATCATCTTGTCGGACTTCCTGACAATGCCATCAAAGAAAGCAGCCATCGTATTGCCGCGGCTTTAAAAAACACTGGCTATCAGCTTCCCGGCAAAAAAATCACCATCAATATGGCACCCGCAGATCTGCGCAAAGAAGGTTCGGCGTATGACTTACCTATTGCCATAGGTATTTTGTCTGCATCTCAACAAATAAAAACCCATGATTTTAGTCGTTCGGTCATTATGGGTGAGCTGTCTTTAGATGGCGGTGTACATGCTATTAAAGGAGCTTTGCCTATTGCACTCAAAGCAAAGGAAGAAAGGTTTGAAGAAATTTATCTGCCGTATGAAAATGAAAAGGAAGCCGCTATTGTTTCGGGATTACGGGTATATGGGATCAAGAATATACGAGAGTTAATCAATCACTTTGAAGGTATTGAAATATTAGAGCCTGTAATTCTGGATTCCGGAAAACTGTTTGATGAACATCAGGAAGTAGCTGAGCTGGATTTTGAAGAAGTAAAAGGTCAGGAAAGCATCAAAAGAGCTATGGAAATTGCAGCGGCAGGCGGACATAATATTTTGCTGATCGGACCTCCGGGTTCGGGAAAAACCATGCTTGCCAAAAGGCTTTCAGGAATCTTACCGCCCATGACATTGGAGGAAGCACTCGAAACAACCAAAATACATAGTGTGGTGGGTAAAGCAAATAATGTAGGGTTGATTCGCACGCGACCTTTCAGAAGCCCACATCATACAGCTTCTTCAGTTGCATTGGTAGGGGGCGGTAGCTATCCGCAGCCTGGTGAAATATCTCTGGCCCATAACGGTGTTTTATTTTTGGATGAATTACCCGAGTTTAAACGAGAAGTTTTAGAAGTCATGCGCCAACCGCTTGAAGATCGGGAAGTGACAATTTCAAGAGCAAAATTTACAATTTCGTATCCCTCTTCGTTTATGTTGGTAGCGAGTATGAACCCGAGCCCGGGCGGTTATTTCTATGATCCGCAAAATCCGGGAAATACAACTCCGCAGGAAATGCAGCGGTATCTCAGTAAAATATCAGGACCTTTACTGGATCGTATTGATATACATATAGAAGTGAATCCGGTTCCTTTTGAGAAACTTTCGGATACCACTCTGTCAGAAAAGAGTGCAGTAATCCGTAACCGGGTGATCGCAGCAAGAAAAATTCAGTCAGAAAGGTATGTGAAAACACCGGGTATACACTACAATGCACAGATGTCTGTAAAACAGCTTCGCATTCATTGCCGTTTGGCTGATGACTCTCTGCTTCTGTTAAAAAATGCAATGGAACGGCTTAATTTATCTGCCAGAGCATACGATCGTATTCTTAAAGTGGCACGCACAATAGCTGATCTGAGTGCCGCTGAAATGATAGAGCCATCTCATATTGCAGAAGCGATTCAGTACAGAAGTCTTGATAGAGAAGGTTGGAATGCTTAAAAGGCAAAATGATGCTATTTCCTGAAATATATTACCATAATAGGAATGTTTTTGATAGGCAAACACTACAATGGCTGTTGAATCGTAAATAGAGAAAAGAAATAACACATAAGATGTTTTTCTTTCAATATACTGTACATTTATTCTTTATCGATAATGTGAGAGTACAGATGATAGATAAAAGCATACAAAAGCGGAAAAGTGGCTAATATCCCTATGATAAACAAGAACAATCCTCCAAGGGCAAAAGACCCCATAAAAAATAGAAAAAGAAATATTTTGAGCGGCTGCTGATTTACCAGACGTACACTTGTTGTCAATGCCTGAAGAATGGATAATTGATCAAAAATAATCAAAGGTACCACCAAAATAGTCAGAGCGTGCATTAAAAACAGACAGAACAGAGCTACCAGATCCAAACTGTTTATTTGAAGGTATAATGATAAAATACTAAAAAGGATTTGTACCATAAAGACAAAGAAAAATACTTTAAGTCCGCTTATTTTTATAAAATACTGAAAAACAGTTCCGATTGTAGGAAGTTTATTTTCTGATACCTTTTTTGCGAGGCTGATAAATCCGGCGCCTACCACTGCAAAGAGCGCATTCAGAAGGGCATTAATGATGAAATAAACAGCAAGTTCATCATTTTCTAATTGCTCAAGGCTGAAGCCCTCCATTTTTTCTAAAGCTTGCTGGGGTGTCTTAAAATAGATAAGTATCACCATCAGATACATAAAGAAAATAACAGCACTTACTAAAAACATAACCAAAGTAGCCGGTAGAAACATTCTCTTAAACGTATCAAAGGTGTCTTTGTATAAACTAATACTGTCTATGGTATAACCGTTTTCTATCCGGTCTTTTATTTTTTTTATCATCGCTGGCATAAATAAATGCTCTTAAAAAGAGCATTTATGTTTTCTGCAAAATTACTATAAATAATTATCTTATTTCACTAAAAGTGTCGCCTTGTTTAAAGTCACCTGTATTATAGCCTTTCATAAACCAGGCAACGCGTTGTTTTGAAGTTCCGTGTGTAAAGGTTTCAGGTTGTACATGTCCCTGCATTTTAGACTGAATGGCATCATCACCAACTGCCTGTGCTGCGCTTATGGCAATTTCTATATCACCTGCTTCTAATCTGTTTTTATTTCGGCTTGCCCATACTCCGGCATAAAAATCAGCCTGTAATTCCTGTGCAACGGATAATTTGTTTGCCTGGGTTTTTCCGGTCTGCTGTTGTAATCTTCTCACTTCTGCATTGGTACCCAAAAGATGTTGTACATGGTGTCCTATTTCATGAGCAATAACATAAGCGATAGCAAAGTCTCCTTTTTCAGCACCGAATCGTGTGTGCAATTCTTCAAAAAAACGCAGATCCATATATACCTTTTCATCCGCAGGGCAATAGAACGGACCTGCGGCAGACGTTGCGGATCCGCAAGCGGTATTCACTGCATCATCAAACAGCACCATACCGGGATTTTTGTATGTCATACCGTTTTCTTCAAAAATCTGTTGCCATGTTTCATTGTTATAAACAAATACACTTTTAGAAAATTGACCCAGTGTTTTTTCTTGTTCAGACAATTCTCGTGTGACAACTTCTTGATTTTCTGTGGACTGACCCTGATTGAACTGATCGAGTATTGGAGCTACTGTTTTTCCGAAATCGCCTCCAAACAAACTCAGCAGAACGACTATAATACCCAATATTCCACCACCGATAAGTGTTTTTCCTCCTCCGGATCTGCCGCGGCGGTCTTCAAAATCATCGCTTTGTTTTTTTTCCCATTTCATAGCTATAGCATTTTATCAAATAAAAATAAACTTATTTTTTTAATTAACGACTGATTTCATTCCAAATTACTTCGTCAGGAGTTGCAGCAGTGATTCTTATTTCATCCTTACTTACCGGATGGAGAAACACAAGTCTGCGGGCGTGCAGATGGATACCGCCATCGGGATTGCTGCGGTCTGCACCGTATTTTAAATCGCCTTTGATTGGACTGCCTATCTGGGAAAGCTGACTTCTGATCTGATGATGTCTTCCCGTATGCAATTCGATCTCGAGAGCGGCATAATTTTTTAGTTTTTTAAAAACAGTATAGGTAAGAGATGCTTTTTTACTGTTTGGTACTTCCTTTATATGCGCTTTTGAAGTATTGTTTTTAGGATTTCTTACCAGATAATGAACCAGGGTTTGTTGTTCATGGATTGGTGTGTTTTTGACCACCGCCCAATATGTTTTTTGTGTTTCTCTGTTTTTAAAAGACTCATTTAAACGGCTCAGCGCTTTTGATGTTTTAGCAAATAACACAATTCCTGTTGTAGGGCGATCAAGACGGTGTACCACCCCCAAAAAAACAGCTCCGGGCTTCTGATGTTTTTCTTTGAGGTATTCTTTTACTACCTCACTCAAAGGTTTGTCTCCGGTTTTATCTCCCTGAACAATATCACCGACTCTTTTGTTGACAATGATGATATGATTGTCTTCATATAAAACCTCAAGGTTATCTTTTGTGGAAATTATTTTCATAAAAAGGTATAAAAAAACCATCAATATGATGGTTTTAGATAAAAGCAAAATTACAAATTAATATTGTTCCTTTTCGTTCGGAAAATCTTTTGATTTTACATCAGTCACATATTTTCCGATAGCTTGTGTCATATCTTCAAACAGGTTCATATATCTTCTTAGAAAACGAGGACTGAATTCGTGGGTCATTCCTACCATATCATGTAAAACAAGTACCTGACCATCAACGCCACCACCAGCTCCGATACCAATAATGGGAATGCTCACCGACTGTGCTACCTGTTCCGCGAGTTTAGCAGGTATTTTTTCAAGTACTATAGCGAAACAGCCTATTTTTTCGAGCATTTTGGCATCGTCTATCAACTGAGCTGCTTCCTGTTCTTCTTTTGCACGTACCGTATAAGTACCAAATTTATAGATCGATTGTGGAGTTAATCCCAAATGTCCCATTACCGGAATACCGGCTCCGAGAATTTTTTTAATACCTTCCTTGATTTCTTTTCCACCTTCGAGTTTCAATGCATGAGCACCGCTTTCTTTCATAATACGGATTGCTGAATGTAAAGCTGTCTTAGGATCAGACTGATAGGTTCCAAAAGGAAGATCTACAACGACCAGTGCTCTGTTTACTGCACGTACTACAGAAGAGGCGTGGTAAATCATCTGATCCAGTGTAATAGGTAGAGTAGTCTCATGACCTGCCATCACATTGCTGGCAGAATCTCCTACAAGAATCACATCTACATGGGCACTGTCCACAATTTTTGCCATGGTGTAATCATAGGCAGTCAACATAGAAATTTTTTCACCATTAGCTTTCATATCAATAAGCGACTTGGTGGTTATGATCTTATAATCTTTTTTTGCAACCGACATTTTATTGAGTGTTAGTTTATATATGTAAAGTTACTTATTTTATTATAAAACACTCTAAAAACTCGAATTTAACAATTGTTACCCGTAAAGTACAGAAGAGGTAATGTTTTTATGAACAAAAGAAAAGAATATCTTGGATAAATTGATGAATGTGAATACCGGTGAGGAATAAAAAAGACTCCTGAAAAAGAGTCTTAGTTTTTTTTATTAACAATCCGCGAGGTTTACGGCTACTGCCAAACCACCTTCTGATGTTTCTTTGTATTTATTGTTCATATCCTGAGCTGTTCTCCACATGGTGTCCACTACTTTGTCTAAGGGTACTTTAGCATTTTTTGGATCGGTATCCAACGCCAGTTCGGCAGCATTAATGGCTTTTACAGCTCCCATGGTATTGCGTTCGATACACGGTATCTGTACAAGTCCTCCGATCGGATCGCAGGTAAGACCTAAATGGTGTTCCATTGCAATTTCTGCTGCCATTAATACCTGAGCAGGAGTACCGCCCATAAGCTCACACAAAGCGGCGGCCGCCATAGCTGATGATACGCCGATTTCTGCCTGACATCCACCCATAGCAGCTGATATAGTGGCATTTTTCTTAAATATACTGCCGATAACTCCGGCCACGGTTAGAAACTGTTTGATTTCTTTTTCACCGGCTTTGTGGTTTTCTATAGTCAGATAGTACATAAGTACAGCGGGAATCACCCCGGCGCTGCCATTGGTAGGTGCTGTTACAACTCGGCCTAACGAAGCATTTACTTCATTAACGGAAAGAGCAAAACAGCTTACCCATTTGAGAATCTGACGAAAATATACTTTGGTCTGGCGAATTGTTTCAAGCCATTCCTGAGGATTGTTATAAGGCAATCCGCTTTTTAGTTTTTCATAGGTGTCATAGGCACGTCTGCGAACATTGAGTCCACCCGGTAAAATGCCTTCAGTGTGGCAGCCGATGTATATACATTCCAGCATGGTGTTCCATATGCGTAACAATTCAGTATGTATTTCTTGATCAGATCGTAATACCTTTTCGTTTTCATAGACAATCTCAGAAATCATCTTATTTTCAGCAACACAATATTGCAAGAGTTCATCTGCGCGGTCAATCGGGAAAGGAAAGTGAGTAGTCTGATCCAGATTTTCTATTTTATCCGGAGTTTCTTCTTTCACAACAAATCCACCACCTATAGAATAAAAGGTTGATTCATATACCTTGTTTTCATACGAAGCCGAAAAAGTAAGTCCGTTAGCATGAAAAGGCAAAAAGTTTTTATTGAAATGAATGTCTTCTTTCATAGAGAAAGACACCATTCGCTCATTTCCCAGATGAAGTTCTCCTTTCGATTTAATGGTTTCAATAATACTACTGATGTCTTCAATAGGTACATACTCGGGATCTGCACCGCTCAATCCCAGCATTACTGCCAAATCAGTGGCATGACCTATTCCTGTCAATGATAAGGAACCATAGAGATCAATGGTAACTTTTGTTATTTTATCAAAAATATGGAGTTGCTTTACTTCCGCTAAAAATTGCTCGGCAGCACGCCAGGGACCTAAAGTGTGAGAACTTGAGGGGCCTACACCAATCTTTAACATATCAAAAACAGAAATATATTCCATAAAAAATAAGATAATTTACAGCTACGAAGATAGCTAAATATTTCTGATGCATTTTTGATAATAATATGAGTATTGTACTTTTTTATCAATATTGTTGATATATTTGTTTAATTAACATTTATTTAATAAAATTATGGGGAGAATTACTTTTTTTGTGGGGTTGTTTTTTATTTTTTTTAAAATAAATGCACAATCTGAAGTGAACTGGATTCACAGCTTTGGAGGAGTTGGTCTGCAGGGATTCGATATTCTGCTAAAAGATTCGGATGCTTTTTATTATGCCGGAGGTTTTGGAAAAGAACAGGATTTCGATTTTTCAAAAAACTCAGAACATATTTTTTATGATCCCGTATTTACAGATCTTACTGTATGGGGCATTGCTATTGCAAAGTATGATATTAACAGCAATCTTTTATGGGCCAAAGGTACGAGACTTAATAGTAACACGGTTTCGTATGCCCACAGTGTAGTAAACAATCAGTCAATATATATGATTGGTAATCTCTCAACAAATTTTGATGCGGATTTGAATGACAATAGTGTTTTGAATCTTAATAAAACAGCGGGATCTATCTCTAATGCTTTTATCGCTAAATACGATTTGAATGGTAATATTATAAAAGGCAAAGTACTCAGGTCATCCATTACCTCCAGATTAAGTAAAATAATACCCGATACTCAAGGGAACCTTTACCTGATTGGTGCCTATCGAGGTACCATCAATTTTGATATCAACGGAACTTCTGTTACCCAGACAGCTGTAAGTATCGGACATAATGATAATGTATTTGTCATAAAAATGAACAGTAATTTTGAAGTACTCTATTATCGTACTTTTGGCAGTATCAGCGATACTCAACTGACAGATGCTGCTGTAGATGCTACGGGTAATTTCTATATGGGAGGTTTCTACAGAGGAAGTCTTGATGTAGATCCCGGCAGCGGTACACATATACTTCAAAATAATTCTGAGTACGATTATAAGTCATTTGTAGTAAAGCTTAATCCTCAGGGCAATTTTTCATGGGGGCATAGTTTTGACCCATCTGTAAATGCAGTTGCGGTAGATAATCAGGGTAATTTTTATCTCGGAGGAAGCTTAAGCGGAACGGCAAACTTTAATATGAATGGGACTGCTTCTAACCATACTTCCTTTACACATCCAAACGGATATTTTCAAAATGCCTTTCTTGCAAAATACAGTCCTTCAGGAGTGCTTACCTGGGTAGATATTACAAATCAGCCAGTGACTACCCTGATCAGAAAAATCAGAATACAGGGTGAGGCTGTGTATACACTTGGAGATGTATACGGTCCGGTTATGTTTAATAATCAGGAGCAAACAGATTTTCCAGCCAATATACGAAGTTCCTTTTGTCTGAAATACAGTAAAACAGGAATTGCTGCTGATTTATTCGGAACAAAAGATCCGGTGGGTCAAAGTGATTTTAGCGATGTAGCTGTAAACGACTATAATTTTATTTCCTATGGATTATATAGAGACAGTGGAGCACAAATCTACAATTACGATGCTTTATTTGAATTGCCGTATGAATCGGAAAGCGTTTCGAATATTTTTGCCCAGTATCTTTTTAGAATTGTTAATACCAATTTGAACAATGAAACATTTGAAGATGAGCAGTTGTTGTACGTTTATCCCAATCCGGCCATTGATTATATTATCATCGCCACTGATGAACAATTTCTGGGCTCAGAGTATGAAATCCTGAATATGAGAGGACAGAGACTCATAAAGGGCAGTATTAAGGAAACGGAACAGAAAGTAATGACTGATTTCTCTGCGGGAGTCTATTTTATTAAAATAAGAAAAGCACAGAACGTCATATATTCTCAGAAAATAAGGATAAAATAATACAACTCGTGACAATGTGTCAGTGTAAATAATATTGTATCGCCATATAAATGACAAAATACTTATTTTTTTTAGTTGGCATAATCATTGACTAATAGAAGGCGTGACAAATTCACAAATAAAAAAGAATAACAAAATATAACAACTATAGAAAATGAGTAAAATAATCGGAATTGACTTAGGTACTACAAATTCATGTGTTTCTGTAATGGAAGGTAATGAGCCGGTAGTAATACCTAATGCAGAAGGAAAAAGAACAACACCATCTGTAATAGCTTTTGTTGAAGGTGGTGAAATCAAAGTGGGAGATCCGGCAAAACGTCAAGCTGTGACAAATCCAACAAAAACGATCGCTTCTATCAAGCGTTTCATGGGAGAGAAGTTTTCTGAGATGAAAGCGGAAATAGCGCATGTTCCTTACAAAGTGACTCAGGGAGATAACGATACACCACGTGTAGATATCGACGGGCGTTTATACACACCACAGGAATTGTCTGCTATGACGCTTCAAAAAATGAAAAAAACAGCGGAAGACTATTTAGGTCAGACGGTAACGGAGGCTGTTATTACAGTACCGGCATATTTTAATGATGCGCAACGTCAGGCAACAAAAGAAGCAGGAGAAATCGCTGGTTTAAAAGTGCGTCGTATCATCAACGAACCAACAGCTGCAGCTTTGGCTTACGGATTGGATAAAGGAGGATCTGATAAGAAAATTGCGGTATACGATTTAGGTGGAGGTACTTTTGATATTTCTATCCTTGAATTAGGAGACGGAGTTTTCGAAGTATTATCGACAAACGGTGATACACATTTAGGGGGAGATGATTTTGATCAGGTAATCATCAATTGGCTGGCTTCTGAATTCCAGTCTGCTGAAGGTGTTGATTTAAAAGCAGATCCTATGGCTTTACAGCGTTTAAAAGAAGCGGCTGAAAAAGCAAAAATTGAATTATCTTCTTCAACACAAACAGAGATTAACCTGCCTTATATTACGGCTACAGCAACAGGACCTAAACACTTGGTGCAAACATTGACCCGTTCAAAATTTGAGCAATTAGCGGATGATTTGGTACGCCGTTCTATGTTACCTTGTGAAAAAGCATTAAAAGATGCGGGTATTTCCAAATCAGATATTGATGAGGTAATCTTAGTAGGAGGTTCTACACGTATTCCTGTAATACAGGATCAGGTAGAAAAATTCTTCGGAAAAAAACCATCAAAAGGAGTAAATCCTGATGAGGTAGTAGCAATCGGAGCAGCAATTCAGGGAGGTGTATTGACAGGAGATGTAAAAGATGTATTGTTATTAGACGTAACACCATTGTCTTTGGGTATTGAAACCATGGGAGGTGTATTTACGAAACTGATAGAATCAAACACCACTATTCCTACTAAAAAATCACAGGTATTCTCTACAGCAGCAGATAACCAGCCATCGGTAGAAATCCATGTATTACAGGGAGAGCGTCCAATGGCAAATGATAATAAAACAATCGGACGTTTCCATTTAGACGGAATTCCGCCTGCACAACGTGGAGTACCTCAGATTGAAGTAACTTTTGATATCGATGCCAATGGTATTATCAAAGTTTCAGCAACGGATAAAGGAACCGGAAAATCACATGATATCCGTATTGAAGCTTCTTCAGGATTAACACCGGAAGAAATTGAAAGAATGAGAAAAGAAGCGGAAGCGAATGCAGAGTCTGATAAAAAAGCTAAAGAAACGGCAGATAAACTGAACGAAGCGGACGGAATGATTTTTCAAACAGAAAAACAGCTGACGGAGTTTGGAGATAAATTGTCAGCAGACAATAAATCTAACATTGAAGCGGCTTTAGAAGAGTTGAAAAAGGCTTATGAAACTAAAGATCTTGCTACAATACAGCCGGCACTTGATAAAATCAATGAAGCATGGAAAGCTGCTTCAGAAGAAATGTATAAAGCTCAGGCTGAGCAGGGTGGAGCTCAACAGGCACAGCCAAACCAAGGAGGTGATGCTGGGGATGCTACACAAGATGTAGATTACGAAGAAGTAAAATAAGCAATTACTGATAATTAAGTAAAAAACCGCTGTAAATTATATTTACAGCGGTTTTTTGATTATCCTCCTTTTATAATTCTGATCCATTCGTACGAAATAAAAATAAATTATTTTTAAGCTGTTTTTTTATTTTTTAAAATAGCTTTAATTTCGGCATTTGTTGATTATCTTAAGAGATTTAAGTGCGTTTATATTTTAAAATGTTATCATTTGTTTTTTAATTATAAGCTATTTAAATACAATATTGTTCTTGAAATAAAGTATGTTTACGATAAAAGAAGAACCTTATGGAAAATCCCATACTTAAAATGGAGAAAATAAAAGCAGAGAAGCGACTTGACTATTTTACTTCTGCATTTATTTTTGTGTATTGGCTCGCTGTATTTTACAGATACAATCACATACCAGATGTTATTCCTATTCATTATGACATCGATGGTTCTATTGATAATTATGGCAATAAGATTTTTATTTTCATTTCTCCTTTTCTTGCTACTATTATTTATTTAGGTTTGTTTTTTGGTGTAAAAAAGCCTCATAAATTTCATTATAATGTTACTATAACAAAGGAAAATGCAGAAAGACAATATAGAAATGCCTTGCAAATGATTAGGGTATTAAATCTTGGTATTGTTTTCTCGTTTTTTATAATTGACATCCCAATATTATTTACTCAGGATGGTATTTTTAAAGAACTGAATGGGTTTTTATTTATCTTAATAGCAATCGTTCCAATTTTTATAATAGCCTATTACACATCAAAATCTTATAAAATTAATTAGTTGTCAAATAAGGGGGTATTATACTTTTCCCTTTTTCGGCAATTTTTTGTTTATACCAGACTTATAGGAATGCAATGTACCTGCCTATGAGTTCATATCTTTCCTTAATCTGTTTTTCAGTTTGAGTGCCGGGTATTAAAACAGGTGTGAAGGAAATCATTATTGCTAAACTGTTCAACTTACAATTTATAGAAGTATGGTTATCATTGTACATTATTATACGATGTAAAATGAAACAGCTTTCTGCCTTGTTTTTTATATTTTTGAAATATGAAAGCATCTTTTAGCCCTTTTATTAACGAAAACACTCATTCATTATTTTTAGGTACTTTGCCGGGAGAAAGATCCTTATCTGAGCAAAGGTATTATGCGCATCCTCAAAATAAGTTCTGGAAACTCTTTTATGATGTTTTTGAGGCAGAATTAAATAGTGAATATGAAGATAGAGTACGTTATCTGCAAACGAAAGGTTTTGGTCTGTGGGATGTGGTGCGTCAGGCACACAGAGAAGGCAGTCTGGATAGTGCCATAAAAAACAAGGAAATTAATGATTTTGAAACCCTTTTAAAGCAATATCCTAATGTGGGCACATTTTATTTTACGAGTCAACAGGCCTATCAATGGTTTTTTAAGGTTTACAAAGATTCGCTTCCGGTTCGTTTAGTGGTGCTGGCCTCACCAAGTCCTGCTAATGCCCGTTTACGATATGAAGAAAAACTGGCAGACTGGAAAGTGAAAATCAATCCATAAAAAAATCCGACTTATAAAGTCGGATTTTTAACGCACTAATAAACTAAGATGACAGGTTTATCGTATACGGTCGGCAGATTTTACAAGGTCTTCGTCCTTTTTGATGGCTTTATTAGCAAAAACTAATAAAAAAATAGAAACAACAGGAAGAAACATCCCAATACCTTTCTCAGAAACCGTAGCTTCTCCAGATAAATTTAGCGACTGATACACAAATAATCCTAGTAATATAAAGTTCAATATCATATTCAATCTGTTATACACAAATTGGGATTGTCTTTTTTTGTATCCTAAAATAGCAATAACACTTAACGCGGCAGCAGCTCCGAAAAGAACTACGTACAACGTATTCTGACCCGCATATACATCTTTTCCGTTCATGTCTTTCCATAATGGAAATAGCAGAGAAAGAATCCCTGAAACAACAAAAACAAGAAATAAATAAACAGTTTGTATCCTTTGAATCATTTGGATCTGGTATTTCTTACAAAAATACAGTTTCTTTTTCTTAAATACCTATTGTTTATTAAAAAAAAATTGTAATATTGCATTAGAAATTCGTAAGTGCTTCATTATACGAGTAATCTCTGGCAAAAATCACTTCAATTTATTATTTTCAAAAAAAATAAACAACAAATAAGTCATATATGTTTGACATTTCTTTATTAAAAGATATGAAGCTTGTTGAGCTTCAGGAAATCGCAAAAACTCTTGATATTAAAAGTTATCGTACATTAAGAAAAAATGAAATAATCGAAAATATCTTAGAATTTCAAAGTAAGCATACGAGTGCTCAGGAACCTCCTGCTCCGGAAGCAGCCAAAGAAGAGGTAAAAGAGCAATCGAAAAGGAAACGTATTGTAAGAACTGAAGCTGTTGCAGAGCAACCTAAGCATGAACCGCATGCGCAAAAGGTAAATGAAACAGAACATACAGAATCTGACAGCGAAGTAAAAGAAGCAGATAACGGTTCACGTGTCCCTCAACAAAGAAAACCTCAAAAAGATTTTGACCGGAAAGGTAAAGAACAGCATTCCAAATCCAATAAAAATACACCTCCTGTTTCAAAGGAAAATACTTCTTCCGAAGTAAATGAGTCTACAGACGATACCCCAAAAGCGGCCCAAAACCAATTCAAAAGTAAAAATCAACAAAACCAGAATTCAAATCAGAAAAAACCGAATTACCGGGAACCTGACTATGAGTTTGACGGAATCATTGAAACTGAAGGAGTTTTAGAAATGATGCCGGACGGATACGGATTTTTACGTTCGTCTGATTATGGCTATTTTTCTTCTCCTGATGATATTTATTTGTCTCAGTCGCAAATACGTTTGTTTGGTCTTAAAACAGGTGATACCGTTAAGGGAGTTGTGCGTCCTCCGAAAGAAGGAGAAAAGTTTTTTCCCCTTATTAAAGTAAAAAAAATCAACGGGCATGATCCGGAAGCTGTTCGCGATCGTATTGCATTCGAACACTTAACGCCTTTATTTCCTAATGAAAAATTTAATCTGGCAAGCAGAAACAGTTCTATTTCTACGCGTATTATAGATTTGTTTGCTCCAATTGGAAAAGGACAACGCGGTATGATTGTGGCACAGCCAAAAACAGGTAAAACTGTTTTATTAAAAGATATCGCGAATACTATTGCTTCAAATCACCCGGAAGTTTATCTGATCGTGTTACTTATCGATGAACGTCCGGAAGAGGTAACCGATATGCAACGAAGCGTGCGGGGAGAAGTAGTGGCTTCTACTTTTGACGAACCTGCAGAAAAACATGTGAAACTGGCTAATATCGTTTTAGAAAAAGCAAAACGATTGGTAGAATGCGGTCTTGATGTAGTTATCCTGTTAGATTCAATCACACGTCTTGCAAGAGCTTATAATACGGTACAGCCTGCTTCAGGTAGAGTCCTTTCCGGAGGGGTTGATGCAAATGCACTTCAAAAACCAAAACGTTTTTTCGGTGCGGCACGTAATATTGAAAACGGAGGTTCATTAAGTATCATAGCAACAGCGCTTACAGATACGGGATCAAAAATGGATGAGGTTATTTTTGAAGAATTTAAAGGTACCGGTAACATGGAATTGCAATTGGATCGTAAGATTGCTAATAAACGTATTTTCCCGGCTGTTGATCTTACCTCGTCAAGTACACGCCGTGATGATTTACTATTAGATCCTGAAGTGTTACAGCGTATGTGGATTGTAAGGAATCACCTGGCAGATATGAACTCGGTAGAAGCGATGACGCTTATCTATGATAAAATAAAGAAGACTACCTCAAACGAGGAATTTTTACATACCATGAATGATTAATTATAAGTCAATTATAGATTCTTCAAAAAGCTGTCTGATTTAAGACGGCTTTTTTTATTTAAAGTTTATTACTAAGTTTGTTTTAAACAAGATAACGGATGAATAAGAATATTTTGTATTTCTATGGCGTACTATTTGCTACCTTACTGGTAAGTGTAATCATATATTATCAGTTTAATCAAAAGAAAACAACAGATATCGAAAATACGTTTGCGACTCCCGAAGAGGCTAATGCAGCCGTAAAAAAAGCCTTACAGAATGTTTCTGCCCATATAAACCAAGGAATTATTTCAGTGAAACATCTGGAAGAATTTGAAAAAACAAAAAACAAAATATCTAAAAAATGAAGACGATTGTATGTTATATAGCGTTCATAAGTTTCTTTCTGACAAGTCAGAAACTATTGGCTCAGGATGTTTTTGACAAGTTCCAAAAGCAACCCAATGTAGAAACAGTTGTAGTCAACAAAAAAATGTTTCAGATGATGGCTAATGTAAAGATGGATTCAAATGATAAAGAAAATCAAGCCTATCTCGCATTGATCAAAAAACTGGATTTGTTGACAACGTATAAAACAAAAAATGCAGGTAAAGCAGCAGAACTAAAAACAGCCGTTACTCAATATACCGGATCAAAAAATATGGATCAGCTAATGACGGTAAATGAGAAAGGAAACAATATTGTGTTTTATGTAAACAAAGCGGCAACCAGAAATAATATCAATGAATTGGTAATGTTTACAGATGGTGCGGGTACAAGTGAAACAGTAGTATTGATACTTACCGGAAATTTCAGTCTTGATGAGATATCAGCTTTGACTTCTAAAATGAACATTCCCGGTGGCGGGGCTATCAGTAAAGCTGCTAAATAATAAAAGGATTTGTAATGCATTACAAACCCTTTTATTTATTATATATTGTTTTATTTTTACTTAGTGTGCATGTCCTTCCGTATTACTGAGTTTGGCATTGATAAAGAATGCTCCTTTTGTAGCAATCTTTGCATCTGTCGGAATATTTTTTGAAACAAGCGTAATAGCGGTATAGCCTGCTTCGGAAGTACCTTTAAGTATTTCTACCTTTTCAAAACGGGTTTGTTTTACTTCTTTGGCATGGTCATGACTTTCTCCTTCTTTGTGTTCGTGTTCCGGTTCTTTGTCACTTAAAACAAAAATATAGTATTTTCCTCCATCTCCGACAATAGCATCATTGGGTACAGATGGCGTACTGGCTTTTTCCAGACTGATCAGTCCTGTTACATTCATTCCGTTGATCAGTCCTTTTTTATTTCCGGTAACTTCACTGTGAACAGCTACTGTTTTACTGTCGTTTTCAAAGGAAGAACCGATACTGAATATAGTGGCACTGTATTGCTCTGTTGGATTATTGGTAAGAGTAAAATAAATGGTCTGTCCCATTTTTAATTTAGGCAAATCTTTTTCAAACACCTGTAAATCTAAGTGTAATTTAGAATTATCAACAATTTCAGCCACGGGTGAAGATACATCTACATAACTGCCAATTTTAGCAAAAATGTTGCTTACGGTGCCTGAGACCGGGCTGGTTACGTTTAATGATGCCTGCAAATTACTATTGCTGATGGTTGCCGGATTGATTCCCATCAGCTGTATCTGTTTCTCAAGAGAAGCTTTTCGCGCCCGGAAATTTTTTATCTGTGTATCTACATTTTGAAGATTTTTTAAAGCACCCGCACCTCCTTCATTCAATTCTTTCTGACGAGCAATTTCCTGCTCTGTCAAAGAGATATTATTTTTAATCGTCATATATTCTTCCTGTAATTGTACAAACTGTGGGTTTTCAATACGGGCAATAACCTGACCTTTTTTTACATAGTCTCCGATTTCAATAGGAAGACTTTTGATAACGCCGCCAAATAGGGAAGTAGCATTGGCCTGACTGTTATTCGGAACTTTTAGAAAACCGTTTGCTTTGATGGTAGCAGTGAGTTGTCTTTCTTCTATTTTACCAAAAGTAATACCAACTGCTTTAATTTGTTCATCATTTAGCGTTGCTATTTCTTCTTCTGACTCATCATGTTCTTCTTTCTCCGTAGCTTCTTTCTTGGTTTCTGATCCATGATTGTGACCGTCTCCTTCTTTGTGTTTTGTGCAGGCAGTAAGAGAAAGTACCAAAAAGAGTACTCCCGAAATTTTAATTATTTTTTTTATAGATAGCATCATAGCTTTATTATTTGTTAATTAATGAATTAATATCAATTACCGATTGATTAATTTTCTGGATCGCTTCTAAATATTTTAACTGAACATTCGTTGCCATATTCAATGCATACAGATATTCTACATAGGATATTTCACCTGTTTTATACCCGAGTTGCGAAATGGTGATCATTTCTTCTGAATTAGGTAATGCTTGTTTGTAGTAATAGTTATACTGTCTCACATTTTGTTCATATTGCTGCATTGAATTCTCAAAATCGGTAATTAATTGCTGTTGTTGCATCTCAGCAGATAGTTCGGCAGCCTGTTTCTGAGCTTCTAATGAGCGTAGACGTGATTTTGTGGCACCGAAAGTAATGGGAATAGTGATACCAACATCAAAAAAACTAAAACGCTGGCTTCTTCCGTAATAGCTGTCTATGTTATTCTTTGTATGCATACCAATCAGGGACACATTGTTGTACCCCAGACTGATATCGGGTAACGCTTGTGCTTTTTCCACTTTCTTGCTTTGTTCTGCAATTTTTGCCTGTTGCAGCAAAGCATTTATTTTTGGATGATTGGCTACTGCATCACTGTTTATGACCGAGCTTAAAAACATTGGACTGAAGGTTTCTTTCTGAATGTTGAAATCTTCTTTTATCTGTAAAAGCGTTTTCAGATTCTTATAGGCATTTTGAATGTATATTTCATTTTGCTGATACAACAATGTAATTTCTCCGCGTTGCGTTTCTGCTGTATTGATATCTATTTTTCGTGTATCTCCAGTTTTATAACGCAGAGAAGCAATTTTTACAAAGTCTTCATACAGGCCATCTAAGTAACGCAGCTTTTCGGCATTATTTTCAAGAAATCTCAATTGATAATAGTAGCTTCTGACCTGACTTTTTAATTCATTTACTGAATTTTGTTTATCCCATTCCTTTCCTTGTGTCTGTGCTTCGAATAATTGTTTTTTCGCTCCGAAAAGAGTGGGGAAAGGGATGCTTTGTGAAATCTGGATACCATCGTTATACTCAAAGCCTTCATTGTTCCCGTATTGAAAAGAAACATTGGTTTTAGGTAGTTCAAATGATGATTGTTCCAGTTTTTGAGCAGCTTCTTTATTTAAGGATGCTGCTTTGATATTCAAATTGTTTTCCAGTGCCAGATCAATAGCTTCATCAAGTGTTATGATTCTGGTTTGGGCACTGGAATCTGAGGTGCCCAATAACATAAAAGTTATAATTAGTGTGGTGAAAACAGCTTTCATCAGATATCTTTTTTAGATTTATTTTTTCCGTTAAAAGTAATATACAGCAACGGCAGTATAAATAGTGTAAGCAAAGTGGCAGAAATAAGCCCTCCGATGACTACAGTTGCCAAAGGTTTCTGGACTTCAGCTCCTGCACCAGTACTGATTGCCATTGGTAAAAATCCGAAACTGGCTACCATTGCAGTCATTAAAACCGGTCTCAATCTGGTTTTTGTCCCCTCAATAACTCTTGGAACAAGGTCTTTCCACCCCTCTTTTTCCAGCCTGTTAAAAGTGGTTATCAATACAATTCCGTTTAAAACAGCAATACCAAACAAAGCAATAAAACCGACACCTGCGGAGATACTAAAGGGCATTCCTCGGAGTAACATCGCAAATACACCTCCGATAGCACTCATAGGGATGGCTGCATATACAAGTAAGGCTTCCCGTATCGAATGAAAGGTAAAATATAACAAAATAAAAATCAGCAGTAATGAGATGGGTACAGCCACTAAAAGTCTGTCAGTTGCTTTCTGGAGGTTTTCAAACTGCCCTCCATAGGTAAAATAATATCCTGACGGAAGTTTGACTTCTGTATCTAATTTTGCCTGTATTTCTTTTACTACGCTGGCAACATCTCTGTTCTGTACATTAAATCCGATAACAATTCTTCTTTTACCATCTTCCCGGCTTATCTGCGCAGGTCCCAGTTTGTAATCAATTTTTGCAATTTGTGAAAGCGGAATTTGATTACCGTTTGCCATTGGAACAAATAAATTGTTGACATCTTCAATCGAACTTCTGTGAAGACTGTCCAGACGAACAACAAGGTCAAATCTTCTCTCGTTTTCATATACAACTCCTGCAGCTTTTCCGGCAAAAGCCGTACTAATGATACTGTTAACATCCTGTACGTTCAAACCGTAATTTGCCATTCGGGTGCGGTCGTATTCAATATTGATCTGAGGTAAGCCAGATACGCGTTCTACCTGAGGTGAAGTAGCGCCTTCAACACTCTGGATTACAGCACTTACTTTATTTGCATATTCCAGTAATACATCCAGATCTTCACCGAAAATTTTTACGGCTACATCTTGTCGTATTCCTGTCATCAGTTCATTGAAACGCATTTGTATCGGCTGGTTTTTTTCAAAGAAAACTCCGGGAATTGCTTCCAGTTTTTCATTGATTTCTTCTGCTAGTTCATCATAAGTTTTTTTTGTTTTCCATTCTTTTTGCGGTTTCAAAATCACCATCATATCTGTTGCTTCCGGCGGCATGGGGTCGGTAGGTACTTCAGCCGCTCCTGTTTTCCCTACAACCATCTTTACTTCATCAAATTCTTTGATGATTCGGGATGCCTGCATAGATGTTTCAATACTCTGGCTCAGGGAAGTTCCCTGAGGTAATATGCAATGGTAGGCAAAATCACCCTCTCCTAATGTCGGTAGAAATTCGCCTCCCATTCTGGAAAAAAGATAAATACTGAAGGCAAATAAGCTCACAGAAAGTCCTATAAATATATACTTTGCTTTGATGGCTTTATGCAATAATGGCTCGTATATTTTTTGTAGAAAATCCATTAGTTTGTCCGAGAAATTCTTTTTACCACTCATCTTTTTAGGCAAGAACAATGCACTCATCATAGGAATGTATGTAAACGATAAAATAAGTGCACCTAAGATTGCGAAACCTACTGTTTTAGCCATAGGCGTAAACATTTTTCCTTCAATGCCTACCAATGTAAGAATCGGTATATAAACAATAAGAATAATAATTTCTCCGAAAGCGGCACTCGTACGGATTTTTGAAGCCGACACAAATACTTCCTCGTCCATTTCCTGTTGTGTAAGACGTTTCATGGACTTCCTCATTCCAAGATGGTGCATAGTGGCTTCCACCACAATGACAGATCCGTCAATGATCAGTCCGAAATCAATAGCTCCCAAACTCATAAGGTTGGCACTCACTCCAAAAAGATTCATCATGGCCAGTGCGAAAAGCATGGATAAAGGAATGGCAGAAGCAACGATGAGTCCGGCTCTTAAATTCCCAAGAAAAATAACCAGAACAAAGATAACAATCAAAGCACCTTCAATAAGGTTTGTTTTTACCGTGTTCATAGCTCTTCCTACCAAATCGGTACGGTCGAGATAAGGTTCTATAATAACATCGTCAGGAAGTGATTTCTGGATGGTAGGGATTTTTTCTTTAACCCTGTTTACTACTTTATCTGCATTTTCTCCTTTGAGCATCATGACAACACCTCCAACAGCGTCAACCTCTCCGTTATAAGTCATGGCTCCGTAACGGACAGCACTTCCAAAGCGAACTTCTGCTACATCTTTTATAAAAATCGGCACGCTGCCGGTATCATTTTTTACTACAATATTGCCTACATCTTCTAATGTCTTTACAAGACCAACTCCACGTATAAAATAGGCATTTGGTTTTTTGTCAATATAAGCACCTCCAGTATTTTCATTGTTTTTTTCCAATGCAGTAAAGATATCAGTAATACTGATGCTCATTGCTTTTAACCGATCCGGATTTACAGCTACTTCATATTGTTTGAGTAAACCTCCGAAACTATTGATTTCTGCAATTCCGGGAGTTCCATATAACTGGCGGGCTACAATCCAATCCTGCATAGTCCGGAGATCCATAGCAGTATATTTTTTTTCACTTCCTTTTTTAGGATGTAATATATATTGATATACTTCTCCTAAACCGGTACTTACAGGGGCTAATTCAGGTATTCCGATTCCGGCAGGAATTTTACTTTCAGCTTCTTTTAATCTTTCAGATATGAGCTGTCTTGCAAAATAAATATCAACATCATCATCGAATACAACTGTTATAACAGAAAGACCAAATCTTGAAATACTTCTTACCTCTTCTAAATCAGGAAGGTTTACAATACTTTGTTCGATAGGGAAGGTTACTAATTGCTCTACTTCCTGCCCGGCAAGAGTAGGACATAGCGTAATAATCTGGACTTGATTGTTGGTGATGTCGGGTTGTGCATCGATAGGGATTTTTGTGGCACTCCATATTCCCCAGATGACTAATAACAAAGTCATTATGGCAATAATGAATTTGTTCTTTATAGAGAACTTGATTATAGTATCTAACATGAATTTTTTAATTAAAAATTAATTATTGAATATTCTGAATATAAATTTCAGATAGTATATAAAGAAAACAGCTGTTTTTGCAGTGTGCAAGAAACAGTTACCCTCTTCAAAGACTGGTTACAATAAATTAAGCTTTAATTTTTGGCGGCTGCCAGATACTATCAATATAACTGGAGTATTCCGGATTGTTATATATAATTTCACGCGCACCATTCATGGGTATCAATGCTGAAAAACTTAGAGTTTCAGGTAGAGAAATAGAAGCAATGATACTGCCACAACAGTTACAACTACAAAAAGGACTGCATAAATCTGTCTTGTTTGAATGATCGTGACCGTTGTGATTTATTGAACTCTGTGTGAGGGTTTTCAGTGGTGTAAAGATATTACTCAGAGGCATACTGTCACTACATGGTACTAAAGATAAGGCCATGATAAAAACAGATAATATGAAGACTCTTAGTTTCATTAACGCCGTAAAGGTAAAAATTTTTTCTTCTTCATAGCAACGTATTTATGAATAAATTAGGGAATTGTAAATAAATATTTTGTAAACAGAATATTTTTTTTCCTCAAAAAGAAATGGAATTTAATGGATTAGAAAGGGATATTCTGTTTTTTTATATATTTAATACTGTCGAATCAGAGGCATTTTTTAGCAATTGAGAGTTATATCATTTTAGTCTTTATGATTTGCTCAATGGGAAGTTTTTTATTTATGGACTATTTTTTTACATCATGCATCACAATTTACTTTTAATTCTGTGCTTACTATTTGTTGTTTTCTTGCTTGTAATGCTGGCACAGCGTATCAGGGTTGCTTATCCTGTATTTTTAGTAATAGCAGGTCTCGGAATCAGTTTTATTCCCGGAGTTCCGGAACTTCATTTAGACCCTGAACTTATTTTTCTGTTTTTTCTGCCTCCTCTGCTGTATGAAGCTGCATGGTATACTTCATGGAATAACTTTTGGAAGTGGAAGAGACCGATTGCTTTACTGGCTTTTGGACTCGTATTTTTTACGTCTTCCATTATTGCCTATACATCAGCTCTGCTTATTCCCGGTTTTACTCTGGCTTTGGGTTTTTTATTAGGAGGTATTGTTTCTCCTCCTGATGCAGTAGCTGCTGCAACGGTTTTAAAAGGAATGAAAGTACCTAAAAGACTTATGACAATATTGGAAGGAGAAAGCCTTATAAATGATGCTTCTTCTTTGATTGTTTTCCGGTTTGCACTGGCAGCTGTATTGACCGGAACTTTTTCGATGCAGGAGGCAACGGGCCAGTTTTTTATGGTAGCAGGTATGGGCACTGTAGTTGGTCTGGCAGGAGCGCATATTCTTTATGTAATTCATCGCTTTTTACCTACTACTCCTCCAATTGATGCGGCTTTAACGGTAATGACTCCGTATATACTTTTTCTCTGTGCAGAACAATTTCATTTTTCAGGAGTAATGGCCGTAGTGAGTGGTGGATTGTTCATGTCTTACAGAGCTCATGAAGTTTTTAAAACCGGAAGTACCCGCTTGAATATGCTGGGAGTATGGACAACGCTTATTTTTGTTATGAACGCATTAGTGTTTATTCTGATTGGATTAGAGTTACCTGAAATCATACGTGGATTAGGAAGTTATTCTATTGCCGATGGTATTCGTTATGGATTGATTATAAGTGCAATTACTATTGTATTGCGTTATCTGTGGGTATATCCTTCAGCTTATATTCCGAGATGGTTAAGTGCCAAAGCAAGAAGAGATCCATCACCAGGCTGGAAAGGTCCTTTAATCATCAGCTGGGCAGGAATGAGAGGAGTAGTCTCTTTGGCAACGGCATTGTCAATTCCGGTTCTTATGGACAACGGTATAACTTTTCCACAAAGGAACCTGATCATATTTACGACTTTTGTCGTCATTTTTGTTACTCTTGTTTTTCAGGGTTTAACATTACCTTTAGTGATCAAGCTTATTAAAATTGAAGAAATTGATGATATTATGCCTGAAGATGAACAGCAGGCGCGTATACAGTTGTGTCTGGATGATGTAGCGATAAGATTACTCGAAAAATATGGTAACTCAGATGCTGAAGGAAATGAATTGATAGCTTTGTACAGAACAACTATAAAAAATGAAGTATATAATATACAGCAACGTTTAGAATCTTTTGAATGTGGAGAGATTAAGCATAAAGAAATCAAGAAATACCATTCTTTACTTATGAAAATTTATTCTGAGCAGCGTAAGGAATTGTTCAGACTAAAAAAGGAGCATGCATTTGAAGATGAAGAAATAAGAAAAGCTGAAGTACAGATTGATTTAAATGAATTAAAAATAACAGGATCCGGTCATCTGTAAATATTTATAAAATTGTTTTATTGATAATTTTGTTTTATTGTTAAAGTATTCATAATTTTTTTTGTATATTTAAGAAAGAATATTCATTAATTAAATATATGATTGATATGACTGCGACTCAAAATGAATACAACAAACAGCAAAAAACATTAAAAATTCTGTCGGCAATTTTTTTGTTTTTATCCTATGTTATAGGTATTGGTGCATTGATAATCACTGTTTATCTTTTGGCTACACCAAGAGGAACCGGAGCATGGATTTTACCAGCTTTTAGTTTTCTTACGGGAGCAATTGTGTTTTTGTTTCTTTACTCTTTTTCAAAAGTCATTAATCTGCTTATTCAAATCAGTAATAAATGAAAAAGAAACTAATAGGTTTATTGTGTATTCTTGCTTTTATTTCCTGTAATAATAAAAGCAGTGAAACTGAAACAGTTGATGTAGTGTTGATTGGTGGCGGTATAATGAGTGTTACTTTGGCTAATATGCTTCATGAATTAGACCCCAATCTTACTATGGTCACCTATGAAAGACTTGAGGCCGTAGGTATGGAAAGTTCAGCAGCGCTGAATAATGCAGGTACAGGACATGCTGCTTTGTGTGAGCTTAATTATACGCCGGAGTTAAGTGACGGAAGCATTGATATTCATAAAGCAGTGGAAGTAAATGAGTCTTTTGAAGTTTCTAAACAGTTTTGGTCTTATCTGGTAGCCAATCATAAAATAAGTTCAGCTTCGAAATTTATAAACCCCACTTCACACATGAGTTTTGTAATTGGAGAAAAAGACAGCGAATATCTTAAAAAACGTTTTTTAGCACTCCAAAAACATCCATTGTTTACAGGGATGGAATTTACTGAAGATTCTGAACTGATCAAGCAATGGGCTCCTCTGATTATGAAAGAAAGGGATTCCCGTCAGAAAATTGCGGCTACAAAAATTGATATTGGTACTGATGTAAATTTTGGTGCTCTTACAGAAGAGTTAGCCTCTAATATGGAAAAATCATCTAATATGCGGATAGAATTTAACCATGAGGTTATTAATATTAAACGAAATAAAGATGCTACCTGGAGAGTAACCGTAAAGGATCTCAAAAATAATATTTTGAAAAGCATTCATTCAAAATTTGTTTTTATTGGAGCTGGCGGAGCCACCCTTCCTTTACTTGAAAAAACCAACATCCCAGAAGCAAGAGGTTATGGTGGTTTTCCGGTGAGCGGTGAGTGGCTTGTATGTAATAATCCTGATATTATTGCACAACATGCAGCAAAAGTATACGGCAAAGCTTCTGTTGGCTCACCTCCGATGTCGGTACCTCATTTAGATACACGAATCATCAATGGAAAAAAAGAACTACTTTTTGGTCCGTTTGCCGGCTTTTCTCCAAAATTTTTAAAGAATGGCAAATGGACTGATCTTCCGGAATCTTTTAATTTTTACAACCTAAGACCTGTTTTAGAAGCAGGGCTTGATAATATACCGCTGACAAAATATCTTATAGAACAGGTTGTCTTGACTCCGGAACAACGTTTAGAGGCTTTAAGACAGTATATGCCTACAGCTCAAATGAAGGATTGGGATCTTAAGATTGCCGGACAAAGAGTACAGGTGATAAAACTTGATGATACTACAAAAGGCGGTATTTTACAGTTTGGAACGGAAGTGGTAACCGCTTCAGATGGGAGTGTAGCCGCATTATTAGGCGCGTCACCGGGTGCGTCTACGTCAGTATCTATTATGCTTAAAGTAGTAGAAAAATGCTATGCAGATAAAATGAAAACACCTGAGTGGCAAGCCAAGATGAAAAAAATGATCCCTTCTTATGGTAAAAAGCTTTCTGAAAATCTTGATATGGCAAATGAGATCAGAAAGTACAATGCGGAAACTTTGGGATTGATTTGGAAAGAAATTGATACCAATAAATATAATATGAAGGTAGATCAATAAAAATAAGATATGTAATTTACTATATAGAAGTAAAGTAGAGGCTGCATTAGCAGCCTCTGTTTTATTTTAGAAAATCTTCTTTTTTATATTCGGGATTAGGATATTGGTAAAAACCTTCGCCTGCCGCAACACCTAATTTTCCACTATCTATAAAATTCGTTTTGAGGTATTCTACCGTTTTGATTTTTAAAGGATCTTTTGTAGAATCTGCAGCCATTTTATTGATGTTATATGCAGTGGTAATCCCTACAATATCAAGAATACCAAAAGGTCCCACCGGAGCACCGGTTGCTACCATCCATGTTTTGTCTATTGTAGCTACATCAGCTACGCCTTCCACCAATAGATTGGTCGCTGCACTTAGGAAGGGTACCAACAACGAGTTTACAATATATCCGGGTTGTTCCTTATGTAACGGAAGAGCGACCATACCTATTGATTTAGCAAATGAAACAACCGTTTCAAATACTTGCGGATCTGTGCCCGAATGCCCCATGATTTCAGCTGTATTGTGCTTCCAGATTTCATTGGCAAAATGCAAGGCTAAAAACTGTGAAGGTCTATGAGTTGATTTTGCAAACTGGCTTGGCAGCAGTGTTGAAGAGTTTGTGGCAAAAATGGTTTTTAGAGGAGCTGCTTTGGAAAGTTTCTCATAAAAATCCATTTTTATTTTTGGATTTTCCGGAATGGCTTCAATCACCAAATCAGCATCTTTAACAGCTAAACTAAGGTCTGATGAATAGTTGAGGTTATTGAAAGCTGTTTCTAACTGATGGTCTGTAGCTTTCAGGTCTTCTTTATAGGCTGTGCTGAGTCTGTTAAAAGTTATTTTTGCTTTTTCTAAAATTGCGTCACTGATGTCATATACAGTGACTTTATATCCGTAAAAAGCAGTTTGAAAAGCAATTTGTGCTCCTAAAACACCACTTCCGGCTACAGTTACATTATTAATTTCCATAGTTTATGTATTTGAGATAGGTTTGTTATTGAGATATTGTCTGAATCTGATAAACTTATATCTATTGAACTCAATATCAATATGAGTAAAAGCATATATTTTCGATTGCCGACATGACATATTGTTTGTAAACATTGGTTTCTGAACAAGATCAGATTTTGATATTCTGAAATGAGTTCATTTATAAAAAAAAATCTTTTTTCTTTATGGGAACTGTCAAAAGAAGAATGCGAATCGTTTATTTTTTTGCAGGTATACTTCATCTTTTCGGATTTAGAATCCTTTAGTTCGAATATAACCAAAAAATTTTTATCGAACTCTTTTAGTTTATAAAAAGTAAAAGAAATTTATGCTAGCAATACTATATTTTCACTTATGGAATGTTATAGCATACGGTCTCAAGTTGTATAGGAGACCGAATGTTTTAAAAGATGATATTAAGTATGTGCAAGAAGCGGAATCATAAGCTGATGTTCCTTAAATAAACTTTCTAACTCTTTTGAAACAAAAAGAGTGAGATCTTCTTCTTTGTAAGGGGTAAAGGTTACGTCTTTATCCTGCGGTGTAAACCCATACACAACCTCTGTAATCTCAGGATTGCTTAATGCCTGTATTATGTCATTCATATCTACATTTCTCAATTTAAATACATAGAGAAGGTGCAACACGTTTTCTTCAATTTGTGCTATTGCTATAGTGTCTAAAGCTTCTATATGAAATACAGCGTTCTTAAAGCCAAAATCAGGATAGGCATAGCAATAGAAAAAAGTAAGATCAAGATTCTTAAGGTTAAAAAAAGAATTTGGGTGCGCATGTTCAATATAAGTTTCTAATAGCTTTCTGTTGTTTTCATGATCCATATCTAATTGTTTTACATGAAAAGAAGATTGTTTATAGTGAATCTTTTTGCCAGCCTGAAATTCGTTTACCGGTATAAAACCAAATTTTGGATAAAAATCTAAAACCGAATTATTTGCAAACAGAAACATCCCCTCAATTTTATCATTAAAATCCTGCTGAATTCTTTGCATAAGATAGCGTGATAGTCCCTGTTTTCGAAAGTGTTTTTTGGTCATCACAGTGCCAATTTGCGCCCAAACTTTTTTCTCTGACGCTACTATTACTTCAAATAAGGTTACCGTTGTGTGGGATACAATTTCTTCTTTATAAAATATCGAATAGAGACAACAATTGTTTTTCCAATATCCGGATTGGTAAAAGCTCTCAAAATCGAAACCCCATTCTTTTTCTGCCATATCATTGAACTCAAAACGTTTTTTTTCATCCGTCTGATATTCAATATATAAGTTATATGTTTTATCGTTTACTAAAATACTTTCTGTTTTCATCTTCTATATTTTTTACAAAATTCCTTACAATTCGTGACAATCTGTTGTACTCAAAGCATTAAATAATGTGCAAATGGTTCTTTTTTAGAAGCTATTAATTATTTTTGTAAGTATTGGAGTAATAAATTTAATAATCTGTAAATTGATGATACATGATTTTATTGTTTTAAAATCGGAAGTTTTAATACCGGATATTTTTTATAAAAAAGGATATGCTTCTGATGGCATTCTTATTTCTTTATGTGTAAAAGGTACTGTTCAGGTAGCGGTAAACATTCAGAATAAACAGATGTTGCAGAACGATTTGCTGGTGGTAATGCCTCAAAGTGTTATTACAGTAAAAGATGCTGATAAAGGCAGTTTATTCTTTTGTCTTATGTTCCGCTTCGATACCATTTCAGAATTGATCTTGCCTTCAGATTATCGTTTTCTCAATACGCTGACACAGCATCCGATTTTGGCTTTGACTCTGGAAGAAACGCAGATGTATATTCGCTATTTTGAATTGTTGAAGAGCAACAAAGAGCAGGCTCATTCTATATTTCATGATAGCATTCTAAAGTATTTATTGTTTTCACTCATCGGTCAGATAAATGTGTTTTATGCGCAAAAAGAAGAAACGCTTACCAATGCATCAAGAAAAGATTTGGTTATTTTTAATTTTTTTAATCTGGCTCATCAGCACTATATGAATAAACGTTCAGTACAATTTTATGCAGATAAACTCAAACTGACACCAAAATATTTAACCACTCTTATTCGTCAGAGAACGGGTAAATCGATATCTATTATTATCACAGAGCTGGTAATTATTAAGGCTAAATCGTATTTAAGTGCCAGTGATTTGCCAGTATATGAAATAGCAGAACGATTAAATTTTACTGATGCTTCTCAGTTTTGCCGTTATTTTAAGAAATATACAAATAGTTCACCTTTGATTTACAGAAAATCAACTCTATAAGTAATTGTTTTATAGTAGTAAAATAAATTGGAAGGGAAATGATATTGGAAGTAATATGGAATCGGCGGAGTTATGAAAAATAAACTATGTGAAATTAACCCTTTTCGCTCCGCCTCATCCATGTTATGTAAATCAGCAAAAAAAGACCATGGAGAGAAGAATTAATTTGCGAATTACAATTTGTATGTCAAAGATGACTGTTTTTTTTTAGTTGTGATAATGCAAAGTAGTAAGTGATAAAATATAAGCTATATCGTTGAATAATAAGGAATAACTGTTTCTTTATGGGGTATGGAAAATAGCAAGGAAAATAATACAGCTCAGGTTTTATTTATTGGTATTCATGAACCTCTATCTTTAAATAGTTTTTACAGCTTGGCTTGTCACTGATCAAAAAGTCGTTGAACAGACTATGGAAGAGATGAATGAAAGCTTACAGTTGTTTTTTCCAAATATTATTTAGTGATAAGTATCTAATCATTACACTTTCATTATGTACCAATTTAATGTATTGAATAGGATTCGTTTTTTATCTGAGGAAATTGTATGTTTTGTTATTTAGAATCAGGCTAAAAATAAAAATTGGTAAAACAAGGTTGCTTTACCAATTCTTTGCCTATTAATTGTCCGCTTTAAAATGCTATAGAACATAGCATGTAAATCTTTTTTAGAACAGATGGGACGGAATTATGAAAAAAATTAATAACCTAAAACTCAATACTTTTCCGTCACCATCTAAAAGATTCTTAGAGAAGTTACTTTCTTGATCCTACCCTAATCAAGAAGTCTTTATAATGAAGCTTTTAGTAGAATGGACACTTCAAAGGTATTATGCATTAAAAGAAATTCATAACGTGAAGTAATAAGAGGTGCGTTTTAGGTATTAAGTGTATGGAAAAAGAGAATAAATGTAAATATGGATTTTTCTTAAAGTTACGACCAGCTAAAAATAAAAAATATTATTATTTATGCTTCAATTGTAGAATGAATAACGGTATTTTGACTTTTTTTTACAAAAATAAGATTATATTTCAGACTAATATATATGCTGGGAAACATAATGAAAACTTTGTTTTAACCTGATCCAACTACCATTTCTGATAAAGACGTGAGTATGATATTGATCTGTTGCTATATCAATAGCAATGATGTCCTTAAGGTCAACCATCATATTTCCATCATGAGGATGCTGTATAAATCTAATAGGAAAAACCATAAGTTAAAAGGTGAGATTATTGTTAATCATAAAGTTACTGTTTTTTTATGAGTAATATCCGATAACTTTTGTTTTTTATTTATAGTATAAGATGGTCATAAGTAATGAGTAAAGAATAATTTATCCAAATCTGATGGATAATATTAATAAATTTTTTGGCTTAGCTGTTTATTGAAGTATTTTTGCTCAATAAAGAAATTCTAAAAAAAGTCCTCCGCAAAAATTAAATATCTCACCTTTTAATTCTTTTCTGAGTTGAAAAACCCCATTAGCGGAGGACAAAAGTCATCGATTAACAGAGTTTTTGAAACTAAAAGGTGAGTCTACAAATATAGGAACTATTAAAGATACTATGCAAGAGGTTATTATTAGAATTAGATTAAAATATTTAATTTTTATAGTGCTATGATCATTCGTTTTTTAAATTGTAAGAATAGTATAATTGAGTGATAGTGTTCTTCTTATAATTAATTGTGTGAAATTAGTATTATCCGAATATCAACAAATAACAAATTAATGCCACCTTTGATACATCATTATCGTTTATTTGAATCTAAAAAGATAGTGCTTATCTTTAAGATAAGCACTACCAAAAAGAACTAAAGGTGAGTAGCAATCAATATTGAAAGCTTATCACTTGGTTCTCCTTTATTATGCAAATGTAGAAAATACAACTTTAGAAAATTTTCCGGTACATCAGAATATTTAAGATGTGAAATTGCTTATTGAATGATTTACATTTTAATTTCTACAATTTGTTCTGTAACTATATCTGCAATTTTAAGTATCGTCTGACGCATGATCTTTATTGAATTTCCATGAAAGACTTCCTTTAACCTATATTCATAGTCTGGGAATATAAAATGAATAAACATAGTACCCACTGGTTTGCCTACTTTTTCGCTACCTCCTTTCTTTATAAGTCCCGTAACCGCTACTATGATATCCGCTTTTTCAAATATTTTTTTAGCACCTTTAGCCATCAAAGCGGTTACTTCTGATGATTCAGGTGTATATTCTTCAATTACTTTTTTGGGAATCTGGAGTATATTGCTTTTTTCATCGGCATCATAGCATACCATACTTCCTAATAATATATCACCTGAATTTGGTGTTAAGGCAAAACTTGCAGCTAATGCTCCTGAAGTGGCACTTTCTGCAAATGCTATTTTTAATTTTTTCTGGGCTAAAAGCGAACAACATTTTACCAGTTTACTATCTTTCATATGACTGTTAAATTTATTTTACACCTTTCTTTGTGAACTTACTGTTTTATTAATACTTAAAAATTTTACCTCCGGCATCCAACGTTTCACCTGCTATTGTTTTTGACTCATCTGAGGCCAGAAATACATAAAGTGGTGCTACTTCATATGGATGCATGGGAGCAATTGATTCCATACCAATAGGAAGGTTTTCATATTTTGGCAATGCCTCAGGTAAAATATCACTCCAAATAAATCCGGTGGTTATTCCATTAATGCGTATGTTGTTTTTGTGAAATGCTAACATACGGTTCATCTCCTGAGTGTAGTTTTTTATAGCTGCTTTCAGAGCAGAATAGAAGATCAACTGATCAGGTTGTGCATAAGCACATAATGTAGCTGAGTTGATGATGATGCCGTTTGCAGAGAGATAATCTGGAGCTATACGACCCAGAGTAAATAATGATTGTATTTTTAACGTATCGTTTTTTCTTAACAGATAATGTCCTTTCTCGGTTTCTGTTTTATGATGTATAGGAAAGGTGTTAACAATGATATCGATATGTTTTACTTTTTTCTTGATATTTTCAAATAATCTTTTGCATTTAAATTCATCAAAAGTACAAGATTTAAAAAGCCAGGCTTTTCTTCCTATTTTTTTTATGATGCTCAGTAGGTCTTTTAATTCTTTTTCATGCCTTATATGGTTGTAAACCATAATGATATCTGCCCCTTCTTTAGCAAAAGCTATACTGATCGCTTTACCTACACCATTGTCACTGGCTGTAATGACTACATTTTTGTCTTGTAATTTATTGTTCCCAATGTATTCTTCTGTATTGTATTTAGGTGTTATTTTCATAAATGAATTCACTTTACTTTCAGAATACATAAAATCAGTTTTTTGGGATAATTCTTTTTTCATGGTGAGATATTTTTTTGTGTTGATCTTATATAATGCAATTACTATACTATAAATCATTATAATGTATTACTATAAATTCAGAATATTTTGAAACGAGTTAAATGTGACTTGTTCAGAATGATATATACCCCATAGTCTTATTATAGAATAAGGGTATACTTAAATAAAAAATGTAAATATGGATGAGAATTTTTTATTGTATAAAAAGATGTGGAGCTTTTCTTCTTTCTGGGTAAAAGATATACATTTTGAGGTTTTTTAAGATAAAATTTATTTAATCGATTGTTTTTTTTAATAATTTTTGAAATACTTTTTATTTTTATTTTTTAACTTTTTTTGAGTTGTTTGTAAATTTTAATCTTTATCATTTTGATTTATTCTTGTTTTTTTAACATTTTTAAGATTGTTTTTGTTTGTAGTTGCGTTTCTTTTTTAAAAGAAAAATACGACTCTTATGTCTAACAACTTTAATGATCTATTTATAGTGTAAATGTTAAAATCGATATTCGTCTCGGAATGCTTTTTCTGACTGGATTCCTTTATATATTTTTTTAAAGTGTATATAGATCTAACTATTGGCTTATTATTATTAAGGAATATCTATTGTATCATTTTTAATGCAAGAAGCTAGCACTTGTACAATATTAACTTTAAACATATAGATTATGAATTCAAGAAGTAACAGAAGCTCAAGAAGCTCTCGAGGTTCTCAAAACGACGATATGAGAAGAATACATGAAGAGATTTATCAATTAGGTTATGAACACGGATTTGAGGATGGATCAGAAGATGAGGAATACGATGATGATTTCTCTGATTTTGAAGATAACTTTAATCAGGACCATCATAATTCTCATGACAACGACGATTGGGATGATGAAGATGATTGGGATGATGAAGATTACGATGACGACGATGATTGGGATGATGAAGATTACGATGACGACGATGACGACGATTTCGATCAGCAACATCCAAGAGATTCTCAAGGGCGTTTTACTTCAAGTGGCCGTCAATCAAACCGAAGATCTTCAGGCAATAATTCACGATCAGGTAGAGGAGGTTCAAGAAGTTCATCTAACTCAAGAGGTGGTAGTTCACGCTCAGGAAGATCTGGGAATGGGAATTCTAACTCAGGACGGGGAAATTCTGGATCTGGGCGAGGAAATTCTGGATCTGGAAGTAGTAACTCAGGGGCTGGACGAGGAACTTCTGGTTCAGGAAGAGGAAGTTCTGGTTCGGGAAGAAGTAACTCAACTTCGGGAAGAAGTAACTCAACTTCAGGAAGAAGTAATTCAACTTCAGGAAGAAGTAACTCAACTTCAGGAAGAGGAGGTTCGGGTTCAAGAGGAGGAAATTCCGGTTCAAACCGAAGTACAGGAGATACTTCTAATAGAGGTTTTGCTTCTATGAGTAAATCCAAAAGAACGAAAATTGCCCGTATGGGTGGATTAGCTTCTGGTAGAAGTCGTTCAGGTTTCGGTGGAAGAAGAAATAGTTAGAATGAAAAGGGGATACCTTCCCCTTTTTTTAAAATTTTAATATTTGTCGATATGAATCAGAAAGATAACAATATAGAAAAAACAGCTCAAGATAGTAGTGCTGAAGTTCATGAAATTGAAAAGGCAGAAAGTGCAGCCAAACAAAAGGACTCCTCTGATGATGATGGTAAGAAAGAAGATAATAAGGTAAAATCTGGTAAAAAAGAGCAGAAAATGGAAAGCAATGATCAGAATACGGAATTAGAAAAATTTTTCACCGATGCTATTCAGGATATTTATTATGCTGAAGCGGCTATAGAACAATCTTTAGCAAAAATTAAAAGTAAAGCAACGTCGGAAGAATTGCAGGAAGCTATAGAAGATCATGAATTGGTTACCAAAAAGCAGATTCTTAGATTGGAAAAAGTTTTCAAGCATTTAGGTGAGGAGCCTAAAAAGAAGAAATGCGATGCTATCGATGGAATTCTGAAAGAAGTTGATGAAATGGTAAAATCTACGAAAGATGGTTCTATGACCAGAGATGTAGCTATCATCATTGGAGCACAAAAGGTGGAGCATTATGAGATTGCGACTTACGGAGGGCTTTTACAGATTGCAATAACATTAGGTTATGATAAGATTGCCGATTTATTGGAAACCACATTGGATGAAGAGGAAGAAACAGATCACCTTTTAACGGAAATTGCTGAAGAACATGTCAATTTCGAGGCAAAAGAAGAATAGTCTGTTATTGACGCTTCAAAAACTCAACTTATTAAAGAACTGCTCATAAGGCAGTTCTTTATTTTTTGTGCCTTATTTTGATATAAGGGTAATAAAAAATGTTTTATACTCAATCTTTATTCAACGGTTAAAGATGTGAAGAATAATTATTTTGAATAGGAGATTCTATACTTTTTTATTTATGAGTTTCAGTATAGTACTAAATATCCTTTATGTATTTTAGAAAAGGGAATAAATAAAAAAGGTACCTCTAAGAAGTACCTTTTTTGTGACCCGACTGGGGCTCGAACCCAGGACCCCAACATTAAAAGTGTTGTGCTCTACCAACTGAGCTATCGAGTCTGATTTTTAATACCGGTCTGGTTGATGTGGTGACCGCGATCAGATTCGAACTGACACGTCTTGCGACACCACCCCCTCAAGATGGCGAGTCTACCAATTTCTCCACGCGGCCTGTATGAAATTTTATAAAGAACTTTTGTGACCCGACTGGGGCTCGAACCCAGGACCCCAACATTAAAAGTGTTGTGCTCTA
>DAMCXY010000013.1:43082-98336 GCA_032096595.1 Flavobacterium sp.
ACCCAGGACCCCAACATTAAAAGTGTTGTGCTCTACCAACTGAGCTATCGAGTCATAGCAATATTTACTACCTATATTGCGGGTGCAAATATAGAGCTCTTTTTTTTAAAAACAACACTTTTTTTAATTAAATTTGTATGTTTACGGGGTGTGTAAACATAAGCCGTTAGTTAACAATTAATTAATATAGATGAAAAAAATTTTGCTGACGGGCTATATGGGATCCGGCAAAACTACAATCGGTAAAGAATTGGCTATACGCTTAAATTGGCCTTATGTAGATTTAGATGCTCTGATTGAAGAAACCCTTGAAATGTCCATACCCACTATATTCGAAACTAAAGGCGAAATCTTTTTCAGAAAGCAGGAGCATGTGTTGCTGAAAAATTGTTTGACAGAAAATAATTCAGCTGTGATAAGCCTCGGAGGAGGAACACCCTGCTATGCAAATAATCATGTATTTTTTGAGAATAAAGAAGTAGAAAGTATCTATCTTAAAGCTTCTATAGAAACTCTCGTAGAGCGTATTAAAAAAAGTGGTACAGAAAGACCACTTTTAAAAGATATGGAAGATATGCCGGCTTTTATAGGGCAGCATCTATTTGAGCGAAGTTATTATTACAACCATGCGCGTTATCGCGTTACTGTAGATCATAAAGATATACAGCAGGTTGTCAATGAAATTTTAGATATGCTTTCTTTAGCTTAAATAAGCGTACGCATCATCTTCATTAAAAACAACCTGAATATGTTCTAATGAAGAAGTAGAAAGTGAAATACCCTTGAAATCTGCTTTTACAGGAAAATGTTTATGATTTCTGTCAACTAACACAGCGGTTTTAAATTTCTTTACAGGTACATCTAAAAAGTGTTTGACACCATAAATTAAAGTAGCTCCGGAATTCATAACGTCATCAACTAAAACAATAGATTTATGGGCATATTCTTCAGCTTTCAGACTTGTATGAATTGCATCAATAGGGTGTTGTTTGTTGATTTCTACTTTGCAGAGGAGCACTTTTATATCCGAAATTTCTTCTACCATTTTTGCTATTTTTTGGGCAAAAATATAGCCGCTGTTGGCAATTCCGGCAACGACCACTTCTTTTTCATCGACAAATGTCTCATATACCTGATAGGCAATTCGTTTAGTGATGTGCGTTATTTCTTCTTTGGTTAAAATTATGTTTTTGTTCATTTTATTTTTTATAAAAATGGATGAAAATTTCTTTGTCTTTTCTCGGTTTAATGGAATTATAACAGCGTTCGAGTGTTTTAATTTTAAAAAAAGGTTCGAAAAGACGGATGTATTCTGATATATCTCCACCGTACGGCGGACCTGATTCTGTTAACGGAAAATCAAACAAAACACCTGCCAGCTGACCTTTTTGTGTTAATATCTCATTTATTTTCTTTGCGTATAAAGGTCTTAAATCCGGAGCTAATGCACAAAAAAAAGTTTGTTCTAAAATGAGGTCAAACGAACCTGTCAATTGAAAAAAATCTTGCAGTATTAAATATTTTTCCGGTAATTCTGGTAATTTTCTTTTGATGTTGACCAAAGGCTCTTCTGTGATATCCAGTGCATATATATTTTTAAATCCTTTGTTGTAAAGATACTCGAATTCATGACCATTACCGACACCCGGTATAAGTATTTTAAGGTTTTTGTCTTCAAGTCCGTCAATAAATGTCGTGATAGGTGTTGTTGCTGACCCTGCATCCCACGGAGTATCTTCAAGGCGGTACTTTTCTTTCCAAAATTCTTTATTCAGTTTCATCCTCATCATCTGTTACATAACCATCAATGTCCCGGCGATCTTTTTTGGTCGGTCTACCCTGACCTTTGGCCCGGTAATGTTCTTTGGAAAGTCTGAGTAATTCAAGATGTTCAAATGCTTCTGCAGGAGTTTCATCTTTTCTGTACAGATCTACCAGTTTAGGACCTACCCGGTTTTGAGGAACATCTAAAACTAACAGTACATAATTGATCTGATCTTTACGAATAGTAATTTTATCGCCGGCGAAAACATCTCTTGAGGGTTTTGCCTGTTGTCCGTTTACTGTAATGTGACCTTTTTTTACAGCATCAGTCGCAATACTTCTTGTTTTGTAATAGCGGGTACACCACAAATATTTATCAATCCGCATTAGAAGTTATAATTTTGGGTTAATTATTGAACAAAAATACAGGAAAATTGTATCTTGCAACCCTAAAATTGTGGTAAAAATGAATAGAATCTTAAAAACTTTTGTATTGGCTGGTTTTGCTTTGGTAGCTGCTAATTGTAAGAAAAACGATGATGGCGCTATACAGGTAAGAGACCGACAGGAAGTTTATGACGATGATAAAAGCAAAATCGAAACTTTTTTAAAAACAAAAGCACTTTCCTTTGATGAAAATGGAAATCTGTCTTTTGAAGATATTTCAGAAGGAAATTCAGGCTCTATATGGAATCAGCAGGAATACCCGTTGCAATCTGTTGAACTCAAAAATGATGCATATACTTCTCAGACCGTAACCGGACGTATTAAAGATGATGTTACTTATAAAGTATATTATGTGATCATCAATGAAGGAGGAGGAGAGCATGCTAAGACAATTGATGATGTGTATACGAAATATACAGGGTTTTTATTGGATGGCGTTACCAAATTTGATCAGAATGATTATGGTTTCTGGAGTTCTTATCCACAAACCCGTTATGCTTCTAATGTAGAATTGATTTCAGGCTACCGACAAATACTACAGCAAATAAAAACAGCAAGTGATATTTACGAAAATCCGGATGGAACTTATGGATTTAATAATGCGGGAAGGCTAATTGTTTTTATACCTTCCGGTTTAGGTTACTTTAATACAGCTACAGGAGCAGTTGGAGGTTATACACCTATTATTTTTGATATTTCTCTGATCATGAAAAAAGAGGTGGATCATGATAACGACGGTATCTTATCAAAATATGAAGATATAAACGGAAATGGCAATTTTTGGGATGATGATACAGACGGTGACGGAAAACCCGATTTTCTTGATCTGGATGATGATGCCGATGGAAAGACTACCCGTGAAGAAATAACCTATGAAACGGTAGATGAAAGTGGTAATGTCATAAAAAAACTTTATGAGTTTGATCAAATTCCGAATTGCCCCGGTGGAACTGTAAAAAAACACTTGGATAAAGCGTGTTACTAATAGTTTAAAAACCTGTTTTAGACAGGTTTTTTTAATATAATTTGTTTTAATATGTCAAAACCTATAGAAGAACTTATTCCATTAGATTTAACTACTTTTTTGGAATTAAAGAGCAGAAATGCTGCTATTGACAGTGCGGCAGCAATTGAGATTGGAGCTTATGTAGCTGCCAATTTTATGCGGATCATTTTTACAAAAAATAAGGCGATTACAAAAGAAGAAATTAATGGTGTTTTTGGAATTGTTAGCAATTTTTATAATGAATTTTTTGAAGGTCAGTTGCTTAAAGAGGATTATATAGAAATGTCCGATCTAGCCATGAATTTACTTAAGGATGCTGATTTTGATGATAACAGCAAACGTTTTTTTCAAAAAATCATTGATGAAGCAGAACAGCAGTAAGTATAATATATAAAAAAGAGGACATTGTCCTCTTTTTTTATTTTGATAAATGAATTTCAAAAATTAAGTCGGTATTTGGTGGAATCGGTCCACTGCCTCTTTCTCCATATGCCAGATGAGATGGTATAAAAATAAATGCCTTATCACCATATTTTAAATTTTCAATTCCCTCAATGAATCCAGGAATAAGTCCGGTTTTACTGCCATATTGGAACGGAATAGGACCATATTGGTTCATTGCTTTGCGTTGTGCATCAAAAGCATTGAATTTGTTAGCGATATCTTCTATTCCGGTATCAAATAAGCGACCATCTTCAAAGTAACCGGCATAATCTACTTTTACTTCTTCGCCTGCTTTAGGTTTTTCGCCAGTCCCTTTTTCGAAAACGAAAACCCCTAATCCGCTGGCTGTTTTAGTCGCTTTTGCTTTTGCATCTGCGATTCTGAGACTGGTTTCTGCTACTGCTTTTTCTACAGAAGCCTGCATTTCTGCCTGTTTTTTCTGATTGTTTTCTAAACCTTCTTTAAAAACTTTCGGAGCATCAAATTTTTTCGCTTCGTTTCCGGAACGAATGATTTTAATTTTGTTGATTTTATCGCCCTGAACAATTTTATTTACGACATCCTGTCCTTCAATTACGTGACCAAATACGGTATGCATGCCATCTAAATGCGGAGTAGCATTGTGTGTAATGAAAAATTGAGAACCGTTTGTACCAGGGCCAGCATTTGCCATTGAAAGAATACCCGCTTTATCGTGTTTTAATTCAGGCACAATTTCATCATTGAACTTATACCCGGGACCACCGTTTCCGTTTCCTTCAGGATCCCCTCCCTGTATCATAAAATCATTGATCACACGATGAAAAGTCAGTCCGTCATAGAATGGTTTGTCTTTGTATTTAGCCTCTACAAAATTGTTGTTTCCTTCTGCAAGAGATACAAAATTCGCTACTGTAACAGGTGTTTTAGTATATTCCAGTTGTGCAACAATTGTTCCTTTGCTGGTTTCGATCTCCGCATATAATCCATCGGGTAGATTACTCTCCTTATTATTACAGGCTGTAAATAAAAAGAGTCCTCCCATTAATACTCCTAAAATTTTCTTCATAGTTAAAATTATTTAGTTAAGTGTAAGTCAAATACTAAATTTGAATGGGCTGGAATAGGTCCTATACCACGTTCTCCATAGCCCAATTCAGCAGGAATAAAAATAAGTGCTTTATCCCCGTAGTTCATGTTTTCAAGACCTTCAATAAAACCTTTTATAAGTCCGTCTTTGTTACCATACATAAAATTGATCGGTTTATAGGCATTGGCCGCTTTTCTCTGCTGGTCTAAAATAAGATATTTTGTTGCGGTATCTTCATTAGAGGTATCAAAAATTTTTCCGTTTTCAAGGTATCCCGCATAATCAATTTTCACTTCTTCTCCTTTATTTGGTTTACCCTGTCCCTGGTTTCCTTTCTCGTAAATGTAGAAAGCAAGTCCGCTATTTGTTTGTATTGCTTTTGAACGGATTTCAGCAAAATATTTTTCTGTTTCTTTCTGGAGTTTTTCTGCTTTTAGCTTAGCCGTTTCTGCCTCTTTTTTATTTTTCTCCACAGCATTCTTAAATACTTTTGGAGCATCAAATTTTTTAGCTTCTTTTCCTTCGCGAATAATGGTTACTTTTTTTATCTTATCGTTTTGAGTAATCTTATCCACTACATTCTGTCCTTCAATTACATAACCAAAAACAGTATGTTTACCGTCTAACCATGGAGTTTCTTTGTGTGTTATAAAAAACTGTGAACCATTTGTTGCCGGACCACGGTTAGCCATAGATAAAGTTCCTGCTTTGTCGTGTTTCAATTCCGGTACTATTTCGTCATGGAACAGATATCCGGGATTTCCTCCTCCTGTTCCGTCAGGATCACCTCCCTGAATCATGAAATCTGCAATGACGCGGTGAAATTTTAGTCCGTCAAAAAATTTTTTTCCTTTAAATTTTGCGTCAACTGATTCGTTCGTTCCTTCTGCCAAAGAAACAAAGTTGGCCACCGTAGCCGGAGTTTTATCATATGTTAGTTGTACTACAATAAGTCCTTTATCGGTATCCAGCGCTGCATATAAGCCGTCAGGATATTTCTTTTGAGCGATTACCACAATTGAAAATAGCAGTAAGAATCCGGTAATTATTTTTTTCATATTTATTGATTTGGAGGTGTTTGAATATCTTTTTCTGTTCTGATGTTTTTTAGTGTTACCACACATATTAGTGGTTCGTTTAATCCGATGCGATCTTTGTCTCCTAAATAACCGTAGCCCATATGAGAAGGAAAAATGAACGAAATGGTCTCTTCTTTACGCATTAATTTAATGGCATGGCGCAGTCCGACCATGATTTCCTGTTTATCAACTACATATACTTTTGGTGTAGTTTCTTCTTTTTTGTAGATAACCGTTCCGTTTACATCCTGAATTTCAAATTCGATATCAACGATATTTCCGGTTTTTGGAGTAAGAGTATCCTGTATATTGGCTTTGATGTACTTGTACCAAAAACCGCTTGTAGACTGGTAGTATTTATGAGCTGAATCTTTTTTGATAAGATTCTTTATCATTTCTTCTTCTGAATTGACGAGTTCTTTATTTCTGGTTACAGATTCCTTTATAAACTCTCCGGAAGAATAGCTGATCGGTTTTCTTGCTGTTTCTTCTTTGCAGGACAAAAGTAAGAACAGTATACCCAAGCTACTTATTTTTAAGAGATTTTTCATTTTTAATGAGTATTTTCTTTTGCTAATATACTAACAAATTGTGCCACAGTTTCATTAAGTGATAAAAATGATTTTCCGCCTGCAGCATTGATATGGCCTCCACCGTTGAAATATTTTCTTGAAAATTCATTTACGTTAACATCACCTTCTGAGCGAAAAGAAATTTTGATAATTCCCTCTTCTTTATTTTCAATAAAGATGGCCGCAAAATCGATTCCTTTTATTGATAAACCATAGTTTACGATGCCTTCAGTGTCTCCTTTCATAAAATTAAACTGGTATAGTTCTTTTTGGGAAAGGGTTGTGTAGGCTACTTTATATTGCGGTAAAACTTTTAAATTTTCAAGGGCTTTTCCAAGTAATTGCAGTTTAGCATATGAGTTGGTACTGAAAAGACGGTTGTGAACAGTAGGATTATCTACTCCGCGATCGATCAGGTCTGCCACGATACGATGCGTATCACCTGTGGTTTTGGGAAATTTAAAAGAGCCTGAATCGGTTACAATTCCGGTATAAATACAGGTAGCAGCATCTGTATTGATAAATTCATCTAATTCAAGATCCATAAGTACACGATACAGGAGTTCACAAGTAGATCCGAAATTGACATCGGATACTACGACTTTTGCATAATCATCCGGCATCTGGTGATGGTCAATCATTACAAATGAAGCATCCAGTGTTTTGAGTACGATTTCCATCTGATCGCCCGTTCGGTGTAAGGCATTAAAATCCAATGTAAAGATAAGATCTGAATTTTTTAGAAATTCAGAAGTCTGTATTTTATCTTTCTCAAAAATGGTTACTGAATCTGCACCCGGAAGCCATGCAATGAAATCGGGGAATTCATTAGGAGAAATTACCTGAACGTTATGGTTCAGCTGTTTTAAAACGTGATATAAACCAAGAGTTGAACCCAGAGCGTCTCCGTCCGGATTTCTGTGTGGTATTACCGCAATTTGTTTTGGAGTTGATAAACACTCTTTTAAAAACTCAATATCTGTCAGATTCATCATCTTGCGAAAATAAACTAAATTTTTATTGATTAAAAATATTTATATGATTCAGGGATAATATCTACTGATAAAAAGGAAATCTATTGATTCGTGCGGTTAGCTCAACCGGTTGTTTTATTTTTGTATCGGACGGCTGTCAAAGACGATATATGTTTATATAAAGCCTTATAATTAAAAAAGAAGAGTATGCTGATTGTAAAAGGAGTGGATTTTGGTTACGAACCTTCCCGGCTAATTTTAAAAAACATTTCTCTCGAACTGAAGAAAGGGAGTGTATTGGGACTTATGGGGGAAAGTGGCAGCGGAAAATCGACATTGCTTCGTATTATGTATGGGTTGCTCGATGCTACAAAAGGTCACCTTTACTGGGACGGAACAGAAATTTTAGGACCAAAATACCATTTGATTCCCGGTATGCCTTTTATGAAATATCTGGCTCAGGATTTTGATCTGATGCCTTATACATCTGTAGAAGAGAATATAGGACAGTTTTTATCTAATATTCATAAAGCAGCTAAAAAGGATAGGGTAGAGGAGTTGTTAAACTTAGTGGATATGTCTGAGTTTGCTAAAACGAAAGTGAAATTACTCAGCGGTGGTCAGATGCAGCGTGTTGCCTTGGCAAAAGCACTGGCTCTGGAGCCTGAGGTATTGTTACTCGATGAGCCTTTTAGTCATATTGATCATTTCAGAAAGAATGAATTAAGACGCAGTTTATTTGCGTATGTACGGAAAAAAAAGATGACGGTGGTAATTGCTACTCATCATATTGATGATGTGCTGGCATTTGCTGATGAAATTGCTGTTGTGAAAGACGGTGCTATTATGGCAACCGGAACTCCTAAGATTCTGTATGAAGATATGCGTTCTTTATATGTTGCCCGCTTGTTGGGCGAAGTAAATGTTTTACCTGCGCATTGGTTTGGTATTGATGGAAAAGAAGATATATATCTGAGACCGCAGCAACTGAAGATATCAGCTAAAGGAATTACAGGAAGAGTGAAAAAAAACTATTATCTGGGAACGCATTACGTTATTGAGGTAATAATTGAAGAAAGAACGGTGTATGTAAATAATGCTGAACCTCTAATTGAGGATACTTTTATCTGTATAACAGTAGTGTAAACAATAAAAAAAAAGCGGATTTAAATCCGCTTTTTTTATTCGTTTTTGAGGTACTTGTCTAAAAATTGCTCCTGTTCCCAAAGAAGGTGCAGGATATTTTCTTTTGCTACATAACTATGGCTCTCTTTAGGAAGTATAACCATACGCACAGGAGCTCCTAATCCTTTTAGAGCCTGAAAATAACGCTCTGTCTGCAGGGTAAAAGTTCCCGGATTATTGTCTGCTTCACCATGTACAAGTAACATAGGTGTTTTCATTTTATCAGCTGTCATAAAAGGAGACATGGTATTATAAACAGTTGGTACTTCCCAATAGTTCCGTTGTTCTGACTGAAAACCAAAAGGGGTAAGGGTACGGTTATAAGCACCGCTTCTCGCAATACCGCATTTGAATAAGTTAGAATGAGTAAGCAGGTTGGCTGTCATAAAGGCACCGTATGAGTGTCCGCCTACAGCAACTTTTTTACGATCTATATAACCAAGATTATCTACCGCATCAATTGCTGCTTCTGCGTTGGCTACCAATTGCTCAATAAAGGTGTCGTTTGGCTGCTCATTATTTTCTCCAATAATAGGAAAAGAAGCATCATCCAATACCGCATACCCTTTTGCAGCCCAATATACAAATGATCCGTAAAAAGGAAAGGTAAATTCATTCGGGTTAGCACTGCTCTGACCTGCACTATTTTTATCTACATATTCGGTAGGATATGCCCAAATCAGTAAAGGTAATTTTTCTTTTTTCTTTTTTAAGTCATAACCGGCTGGCAAATAAAGAGTTCCGGATAATTCAACTCCGTCTTTTCTTTTGTACTTAATGATTTCTTTATGCACATCTTTAATACTCTCAAAAGGGTTCTTGTTAAAAGTGATTTGTTTTAAATCTTCTTTTTTATTGATGTTGCGAATGTAATAATTTGGATAGTCTGTTTTAGACTGAATGTTTACGAGTATTGATCCCTTTTTTAAATCATTTATAGACTGGATTGATTCTATCTTATCGGTATAGCGTGATTGATATAACCGTTTTGTTTTAAGAGATTTTAAATCCAATGCATCGATAAACGGGAACTGACCGTTTTTGGTATGTCCTTCGCCTACAAGCAATAACTGATTGTTTTCTTTTTGTAAGGTGTATCTTCCAAATTCGTTTTTAGCAGTTTGAAAATCTCCGGGATCAGAATAGATATCCTGATAGTTTCTGTCAGAAATAATTTTTAATTCTGATTTTGTCGTCGGGTTGAATAAGTAAGTTTTTATATTTCGGGTATCATACCACTGATCGTAGACAATGGCTGTTTCCTCATCACCCCACTGAATCCCTCCAAAGCGCTGTGGAGTCTGAGTAAGCAGATTTGGTTCACTGTTAAACGGTGCATCCCAGCTGTAAAGAGCATCTCTGAAAGCTACTTCATTTGCAGGATTTCCTTCATCTAAAGCTTCCACAAAAAATAAACTTGCAGCTTTATCACTTCTCCAGCTCATACTTCTTTTTCCTTTTCGTGTCGCCATAAAACCTTTTGGCATTACTTCTGACAAGGCAACGTCATTTACTAATCGTATCGGGTTGCCTTTTTCATCATAGACAGTTGATTTCATTGGAAAACGGCTTAATGGAACAATATAGGAAAATGGTTTTTCAATAACAGTGAGCATAATGTATTTTCCATCCGGAGAAAAAGACTCTCCATAATACATAGCTGCCGGTTTGTAAAGTGTTTTGTTTCCGTTGAGGTCCGTTTTATACAACTCGGATGTAGTGATGTTTTCAAAATTAATCTCATCAGTTTTGTTTTTCAATAAATCCTGATAGGTTCTGTTTTGTGAAACCACTCCTTGTTCGCTCACTGACACAATAGGTCCTTCCGGAATATTTTTTGATGGATCAATAATACCTTTTCTGTTTGCAGGTAATGTTTTTATTAAAATACTCTGAGCATCTTTGAACCATGTTATCGGATTGCCAAGGTTAGCATTTAATACAGCTTCAGTAAGTTTTTTTGCCGTTACTGTTTTAATGTCTAAGACCCACAGTTCGTTTCCTGTAGCAGTAGTATGGGTAAAGGCTATTTTTGATTCATCGGGTGACCAGCTAAGATTGGCAATTCTGGGGTTTTTAGGAAGCCCATTTACCTGAATTTCATTCCCTTCATTTATCTTTTTTACTTTGAGGTTATTGACAAAGGTAGTCGTACTTCCTATATTGGTATTTGGATTGATTCGAAGACCGCCCAGACGCAATTCATCCTGATTGAGGTCGTCTAACTCTTTATACGTATTTCGGTATAACAATACCATCGTTTCTTTTTTTGAATCAATTGAAACGGTTGGTGCCCGTTCGAAATCAGCCAGTGCTAAAATTTCTTTTGAAGGTTTTTGGTAAGTAATATTTTCTTGTGCAATCATAGATGTATTTGCAATAAGTAGCGCTAAAATGGAACAGTAAATTAATTTCATATTTAGTAGTTTATATATTTTCTAAAAATAAGGTTTTTATTTTATACAGCCAATTGTGAGAAAATTCCTTGTTTTTAAAAGTACTTTTATTAGCTAAAAAGTGTAATTTTATGGACCTAAAAAAAAGACTATGTATCATTCAAAAATAAGCGGTCTGGGATATTATGTGCCGGAAAATGTTGTTACCAATCAGGATTTGTCTCAATTAATGGATACTAATGATGAATGGATTCAGGAACGTACCGGAATCAAGGCAGAAGATATTGATTTTGTTATATTTGCTACTCTGAGTCCCGATTATTATTTTCCGGGTCCAGGCGTTGCAGTACAAAAGGCCTTGGGAATGCGCACTGTTGGGGCTTTAGATGTACGCAATCAGTGCTCCGGATTTATTTACGCTCTTTCCGTAGCAGATCAGTTCATAAAAACAGGTATGTATAAGAATATTCTGGTAATAGGTTCTGAAATTCATTCGAAAGGACTTGATATGACTACCCGTGGACGAGGTGTTTCTGTTATTTTTGGAGATGGTGCAGGTGCTGCTGTTCTCTCAAGAGAGGAAAATACCGATAAAGGAATTCTTTCCACTCATTTGCATTCAGAAGGGGAGCATGCAGAAGAGCTTGCGCTTGTGGCACCTGGGATGGGAAAAAGATGGGTCACTGATATTATAAGAGACAATGATCCTGAAGATGAATCATATTACCCACATATGAACGGACAGTTTGTATTTAAAAATGCTGTTGTGCGGTTTAGTGAAGTCATTAATGAAGGATTGCAAACCAATAATCTTCAGGTTTCGGATATTGATATGCTTATTCCTCATCAGGCAAATTTGCGTATCTCTCAGTTTATCCAACAGAAATTTCAGTTGACAGATGATCAGGTGTACAATAACATTATGAAGTATGGAAATACTACGGCAGCATCTATTCCTATTGCCTTAACTGAAGCATGGGAGCAAGGAAAAATTAAAGAGGGAGATCTTGTGGTACTGGCAGCTTTCGGAAGCGGATTTACCTGGGCCAGTGCTATCATTCGCTGGTAATATGTGAAATAAAAAATGTAAGTATGAAATTTGATAAAATTGAAAATAAAGGTCAGGCACGTTTATTTGAAAATAAATATTTAGAAATGTTAACCAAAGGACATCCTGCTATTATCTGGGGGATGTACCTGCCTGTTTTAAGTTACCTCATTTACAGAGGTCATGTATATGAAGGCCTCACCACGGCCAATATTGTTGTTATCTTTTTTGGAGCTCTGTTGTTTTGGACTTTGTTTGAATATATTGCGCACCGGTATATTTTTCATTTAGTAAGTGATCATCCAAAGCTCCAAAGAATATCCTATATCATGCATGGCAATCATCATCATTACCCAAGAGACCGGCAACGATTGTTCATGCCGCCCTTGCCAAGTATTATATTGGCTTCGATTATTTTCGGAATCCAGTATTTAATTCTGCAAGAATATGCGTATGCTTTTTTTCCGGGCTTTATGATCGGTTATTTATTATATGCATCGATGCATTATTTGATTCATTCGATTGCTCCTCCTTTTAAGTTTATGAAACCTTTGTGGCGCAATCATCATCTGCATCATTATAAAGATGAGGAAATGGGATTTGGTGTCAGTAATACATTCTGGGATCGCATATTCGGTACTATGTTTGATCTCTCAAAAGAAAAAGAAGATAAAAACAAAGTAAAGGAATTGATGTTTGATAAAAAGAAAAAATAAAAAATCCAGCCATATGGCTGGATTTTTTTTCTAACTAATTCTAAATTAAAAGAAACTTCCTGACTTTTGAACTTCATTGTTTTCTCTGTATTTTCTCTGGATGGCTCTGTTGGATTTGCCTCCGAACATATAGTTAAATCCTACGTAAAGCGACTGGCTCTCCCAGGTAAATTCCCCTTTTGTGATGAAAGGAGTATCACTCGAATAACCGTATTTCATGGTGTTAAAGATATCATTGAATCTAAGGCTTACACTTGCACGGTTGTTGTTGAATGCATAACGAAGGCCTGCATCAATTTTATACATCTCTTTACTTTTAGCATTTACGGCATCTACAGGTCCGCGATAGAATCCGAATAATGACGCTCTAAGATTTTGAGTAATCTTGAAGTTGTTATTTAACCGGGCATTAATCGCATTTGCTTCTACTTCTCTGTTGATCATTTCGAATTCTCCTGTCTGTTGATTTTTGAGGGTTACAATTCCCTTTTGCGTAAGGTTATAGAACTCAAAGCTTGGTTGTATATCCCACCATTTCGCAATTTTGTAGTTGGCAGATAATTCAAAACCATACGCATTTGACTTATCAAAGTTGCCATAACTCATTATCATACGATCATCAGCAATAGCAGATTCGCTTGATAAGTCCGGCTCAAAAGTTCTCTGAATAGCATCTGAAATAGCGCGGTAATAAGTACCTGCTGTGATGGATCCTTTTACTCCGAGAATATGGGTATAATTAAATTCTACTGAATTGGTAAACTGAGGTCTTAATTCAGGATTACCTACTGCTATCACTCTTGGCGTGCTGTATTCACGTATTGGTTTGGTCTGTCCGATACTTGGTCTGTCTACACGACGGCTCAGACTGATCTGAAACATATTACGGTCATTGGCCTGATACGAAAGAAATGCTGATGGATACACAGTAAGATAATCATCTTTAAAGGGAGCATCTTCTGTTCCTAATCTGTATGCTGCTTCAACCTTATAACTCTCAAGACGTGCTCCTAACTGATAACTGAATTTATTTATTTTTTGTCCAAAAGTAGCATAGAACGAATAAATATCCTGATTGTACTCAAAGTTCGCATCCTGTATGGTCGCATGGGTAGTATCATAGGTATTGTCTGTCCCCGTTAAGCGCATTTCTGCACCAATTTCTAATTTACTGTTTTCAGAAAGTGGATTTACATAATCGATGTTGACAATTTTACTGTTCATTTCATCCTTTATCTTGTCGTTGTATGGATCTATACTATTACCCATCAGATTAAAGGAAGCAAACTGATCGCTGCTGGTTGTATTATAATTTCCTTCTATATCCAGTGTATGTCCCTCTTTTGCAAAAAGATGTTTATAAGCAACATTATAATTCTGGTTTTTTGAATCAATATCATAGCGATCATATTGTCTGATTGGAGCGGTATTATTCCCGATGATGTTGTTGTCTACAATACCGAAACCATCTGAATAGTTCTGATTGGTATAAAAAGATAGGGTGTTTTTGTCATTCAGATAAAAATCAAATCCTACCTTAAAATTATTCATTTTTGAATCATTTTTGATATGGAATAACTGAGTGGCATTATTTTCAATCTGTTCGATAGTACCATCGTTGAACGTGACACTATTCATATAACCGTAATTCCCAAAAAAATTGAACTTACCTTTTCTGTAGTTGAGATCTATTGTCTGGTTATACTTTGGCTCTTTTGCAAAAGTAATTCCCCCGTCATAGCTTCCGTTAAAACCATCATTGGTATTTTTCTTCAATTCGATGTTGATGATTCCCGACATTCCTTCAGGATTGTATTTTGCTGAAGGGTTGGTAATAAGCTCAATTTTTTTGATAGAAGTCGATGGGATCTGTTTCAACAAGGTTTTAGCATCCATATTAGTAGGCTTTCCATCTACGAGTACGCGTACATTTTCATTACCTCTCAACGATATATTACCGTCCTGATCTACATTTACAGAAGGAATGTTGTTCATTATCTCAGCAGCAGTAGCACCAGCTGTGGTAAGATCTTTTCCTACATTGATTACTTTTCTGTCTACCAGCTGTTCAATGGTTGACCTTTCGGCAATAATTTCCAGTCCTTCCAGAACCTCTGAATCCTGCGTAAGTAATATATCACCTAAGTTAATATCTTTCTTGTCATTATTAACTGTTATAGTGGTAGAGTAATTTTTGAACCCTATATATTCAACCTCTAATGTCAGTGTTTGGTAAGGAATGTTTTTGATGGTAAATTTTCCTTCTTCATTGGTCATGTCACCTGTGAGAATTTCTTCTCCGGATTTGATGGTAATTGTAGCGTAAGGAATGGCTTCTTTTGTTGCCATATCTTTAATATTACCTGTCACACTTCCTGAATTTTGAGAAAAAGAGGCGCTGCTGTAGAGGCATATTCCTAAAAGTAAAAGTTTCATTTTCATAGATTATTGTTTATTATATTTTGTATTATAAGGTACTTTGTTTAGCATACTATACAAACAAGGGAACCTTCGGATTTATTGTTATAATTGATTAGTACAAGAATCCGTATAATTGTTACAGATTCTATGAAATAAAAAGTAAGTATTTTTTGAAAAAGTTTCTGAACGCCTTATTTTACGGGCTTAAATAAAAAATTTGAGCATGTAATAGGATAAATGTATCTTTGCTTATTAAAATTTAAAATTAGCAGAAATCATGAGTTTACAACAAATTCTTACATCGCAGATACAGCAGGCTGTACAATCATTGTTTGATATTTCTATTGAGAAAGTAGAATTTCAGGCAACGCGCAGGGAATTTGAAGGAGACATTACAATGGTTGTATTCCCTCTATTGAAAATGATCAAAGGCAATCCGTTAGAGATTGGTACAAAAATCGGAAACTACCTTGTTGAGCATACTGCCGAAATTTCTAAATTTAATGTAGTCGCGGGCTTTCTGAATCTGGTGGTAGCAGATGCCTATTATCTTCAATTCTTTAAAGATATAAAAGGAGATGATATGTATGGATATGTGCAACCCGAAGCGGATCAAAAAGCAATTATGGTAGAATACTCTTCTCCAAACACGAATAAGCCTTTGCATTTGGGGCATATCAGAAATAATTTATTGGGATATTCAGTAGCGGAAATTATTAAAGCTTCCGGTAAGAAAGTATATAAAACCCAGATCATCAATGACCGTGGAATCCATATCTGTAAATCGATGCTAGCATGGCAAAAATTCGGAGAGGGGCAAACACCTGAATCTACCGGTCTTAAAGGAGATAAATTGGTAGGTAACTTCTATGTTGCTTTTGATAAAGCGTACAAATCGGAAATAAATGAGTTGATGGCTCAGGGAAAAACCGAAGAAGAAGCTAAAAAGCAGGCACCGCTAATGATGGAAGCACAAAATATGTTGCTGAAATGGGAAGCAGGTGATAAAGAAGTAGTAGAACTTTGGAAGAAGATGAATCAATGGGTGTATGATGGATTTGCAACGACCTATAAAAATCTCGGAGTAGATTTTGACAGCTATTATTATGAGAGCAATACGTATCTTTTAGGAAAAGATGTTGTGGAAGAAGGTCTTAAACAAGGCGTTTTCTTTAAAAAAGAAGACGGGTCTGTCTGGATTGATCTTACTGATGACGGATTGGATGAAAAGCTGGTATTGCGTGCTGACGGAACTTCGGTTTATATTACTCAGGATATCGGAACAGCCATACAGCGTGTAAAAGATTTTCCTGATGTAGGAGGAATGGTATATACGGTAGGAAACGAACAGGATTATCATTTTAAAGTTTTATTCTTAATTCTCAAAAAACTGGGATTTGAGTGGGCATCACAACTGTACCATTTATCTTACGGGATGGTCGATTTACCATCAGGGAAAATGAAATCACGGGAAGGAACTGTTGTCGATGCGGATGATTTGATGCATGATATGACGGTAACGGCTAAAAATATTTCAGAAGAGCTGGGTAAACTTGAAGGATATTCAGAAGAAGAAAAATCGACATTATATCAAACAATTGGTTCAGGAGCCTTAAAATATTATATTTTGAAAGTAGATCCGAAAAAACGAATTCTTTTCAATCCTGAAGAGTCAGTTGATTTTGCTGGAAATACAGGTCCTTTCATTCAGTATACGTACGCGAGAATCCAGTCCATTCTTCGAAAATCAGCTTTTGATTATTCTAAGCCGGTAGTAATGGATGCCATGCATGAGAAAGAAAAAGAAATCATCAAGGCATTGGCTTTATTTCCGGATGTGATACAAAATGCAGCAGCAAGTCACAGTCCGGCATTGATTGCCAACTACACCTATGACCTTGTTAAAGAATACAATTCCTTTTATCAGTCGGTGCCAATTCTCGGAGAAGAAGATGAGGTTAAAAAAATATTCAGAGTTCAGTTGTCTGATAAAGTCGGAAAAACAATAAAGAACGCTTTCCGGTTATTGGGCATCAATGTTCCGGAACGCATGTAAATTGCAAACGCTGTTTTATGATAAAGCAGCGTTTTTTTATTTTATTCCTTTTTTCCAAGCTGTTTTTCTTCAGGAAAATAGCTTTTATGCGTTTATAATAATCCTTTTTTTGACACTTAAAATACTTTATAGTATCTTTGTTGTTTAGTTAAAACAGACATGTATGTTCGATAATTTAAGCGATAAACTTGATAAAGCCTTTCATATATTAAAAGGGCACGGAAAAATCACAGAAGTAAACGTTGCAGAAACCTTAAAAGAAGTGCGTCGTGCTTTGCTTGATGCCGATGTTAACTTTAAGATTGCAAAAGATTTTACCAATCGGGTAAAAGAGAATGCACTTGGTCAGAACGTACTTACTACGTTACAACCGGGGCAATTGATGGTGAAGATTGTAAAAGACGAATTAGTCGAATTAATGGGAGGTGATGCTGCAGGTATCAACCTTTCAGGAAATCCGTCTGTTATTTTAATGTCCGGTTTACAAGGTTCGGGAAAAACGACTTTTTCAGGAAAACTCGCCAATTTTCTAAAAACTAAAAAGAATAAGAAACCTCTTTTGGTGGCTTGTGATATTTATCGTCCTGCTGCTATCAATCAGTTACATGTGGTGGGAGATCAGATAGGAGTAGAGGTGTATTCTGAACCTGAAAATAAAAATCCTGTTCAGATTGCTCAGAATGCCATCGCTCATGCCAAACAGAATGGCTTCAATGTCGTTATTGTCGATACAGCGGGTCGTCTGGCAATTGATGAACAGATGATGAATGAGATTGCTGAGGTACACAAAGCGATTCAGCCTCAGGAAACGTTATTTGTAGTAGATTCGATGACGGGACAGGATGCTGTAAATACAGCAAAAGCCTTTAATGATCGTTTGAATTTTGATGGTGTAGTACTTACAAAATTAGATGGAGATACCAGAGGTGGTGCTGCCATTACAATTAAATCAGTAGTAAACAAACCAATTAAGTTCATAGGAACCGGTGAAAAAATGGATGCAATTGATGTATTCTATCCGGATCGTATGGCCGACCGTATTTTGGGAATGGGAGACGTTATCTCTTTGGTAGAGCGCGCCCAGGAACAGTATGACGAAGAAGAGGCAAGAAAACTTCAGAAGAAAATTGCTAAAAATGAATTTGGTTTTGACGATTTCCTTTCTCAGATTCAGCAAGTGAAGAAGATGGGAAGCATGAAAGATCTTGTTGGAATGATCCCGGGGGTTGGTAAAGCCTTAAAAGATGTGGAAATTGAAGACGATGCCTTCAAACATATAGAAGCAATTATTCACTCTATGACTCCGGCAGAAAGAAGCAGACCGGCTGTTTTAGATGCAAAGAGAAAAATGCGTATCGCAAAAGGTTCGGGAACTGATATCCAACAGGTAAATCAGTTGCTGAAACAATTTGATCAGATGAGTAAAATGATGAAGATGATGCAGGGTACAAAAGGTAAAAACCTGATGCGTATGATGGGGCAGATGAAAGGAATGGGGCTCAAATAACTTTAAAACAACACAACACACATAAAATGCAACTACTAGACGGTAAAAAAATATCAGACGATATAAAAAACGAAATCGCAGAAGAAGTAAGTAAAATCAAAGCTAAAGGTCAGAAAGTACCTCACTTGGCAGCCGTGATTTTAGGTAACGACGGAGCCAGCCTTACGTATGTAGGCAGTAAAGTAAAAGCCTGTGAGCGCGTAGGTTTTGAATCTACCCTTGTAAAGATGTCTGCAACTACTTCTGAAGTGGAACTTTTGGCAAAAATCAAGGAGCTGAATGAAAACGATGATATTGACGGGTTCATTATACAGTTGCCATTACCTCCTCAGATCAATGAGCAAAAGGTCTTAATGGCGGTTGACCCGAGTAAAGATGTTGATGGCTTTCATCCTGAGAATTTCGGAAGAATGGCCTTGGATATGAGTACTTTTATTCCTGCTACACCTTTCGGTATTTTAGAATTATTAGAACGTTATAATGTACAGACACAGGGAAAACATACTGTTGTAATTGGAAGATCACACATTGTAGGAAGGCCGATGAGTATCCTGATGGGTAGAAAAGGCTTTCCGGGCAACTCAACAGTAACGTTGACACACAGTCATACAAAAAACATCAGTCAGATTACTACACAGGCAGATATCATTATTACAGCATTGGGAGTGCCTAACTATCTGAAGGCGGAAATGGTTAAGGATGATGTGGTGGTTATCGATGTCGGAATCACGCGCGTTGCTGATGATAGTCATCCAAAAGGATATGTGATACAAGGAGATGTTGATTTTGAAAATGTAAGTAAAAAAGCATCTTTTATTACTCCGGTGCCAGGAGGTGTCGGACCCATGACGATTGCCATGTTATTAAAAAACACATTACTTGCACGTGAAAGACGTGCAAAAGCAAAAGAATAGTTTTTATCTAAAAAATCAAAGACCATCTGGAAAATTCAGATGGTTTTTTTATGTTTACATTATAGATTATAAAAATATATGCACACCTATCAGACACTTTTCAAAAAATATCAATCTATCCATCACGATCTTAAGAAAACTTCTAATGTTCTGAGTTATTTACGAGTAGTAACGATTTTGGGGATTATTTATTTGTTCTATCTTTTTTTGAGAACAGAAAATGCTTTGTACGGCTATATCAGTTTTGGAATGGTGGTTTTATTTGTGATATTGATCAACAGATATCAGTCGGTTTCAAAAAAGCTGGCATATCATAAGGCTCTTATGCAAATTAATGAAGACGAACTGAACTTTTTGGAAAAGGGGACTAATTCTTTTGATGACGGAGCGGAATATACAGATTCTCAACACCCATATTCTTATGATCTGGATATTTTCGGTACCTCCTCTATTTTTCAGTACATCAACAGAACGGCTTCCTATGTAGGAAAAGATTTTTTAGCCCGTATATTGTTGCATCCTTCTTCTGAAAAAGTCATTGTTAAACGACAGGAAGCTGTAAAAGAGCTTAGTGGTGAGATAGATTGGAGGCAGAAAATTAATGCTTTGACCAAAATATCCAATGACTCAAAAGTTGATTTTGAAAAATTAAAACAATGGTGTACGCAGGAGCCGGCTTCATTTTCAAAAATTAAAATCTTATTGAGTTATCTGGTTCCGGTTGTATTTCTGTTTAGTGCTGTTGCTTATCTGATTACTTCAGATCTGCTCGTGGGAAAACTTACCTCATTTCTTTTTGTATTGAATTTAATGTTGTTTTCTATTAATAGCAAACGCATGCAGCAGGAAATAGTAAGCTCGGATAAAATTTCCCATACACTCTCCAACTATGGTGGTATTCTTCGTGAAATTGAACAGAAGAATTTTTCTTCAGTCCAGTTAACAGCTCTTCAAAGAGAATTGATAAAGGACAACCAGAAAGCCAGTGATGCCATACTTCGGTTGTCAGCTCATTTTGAAAAACTACAGACCATTGCGAATATATTTGTGATGATTGTTTTTAATGGATTTTTTCAATACCATAATCACGTACTTCAACAAGTTATCAGGTGGAAAAAACAACACGCCCTGCAACTGATCCGATGGTTTGAAATAGCAGGAGAAGTAGAAGCGCTTAACAGTCTCGCAAATTGTGCTTATAATAATCCCAATTTTACCTTTCCGCACATCAATCATAATAACGAATTTAAATTTACTGCTTTAGGACATCCGTTAATAAGAGCAGAGAAAAGAGTTTGCAATGACATTGATTTTACCCAAAACAGATTTGTTATTCTCACAGGGTCTAATATGTCCGGGAAAAGTACATTTCTGAGAACTGTTGGTGTTAATCTTGTTTTGGCAAATGCGGGAGCTCCAGTTTGTGCTGAGTTTGCTACAGTGGCACCAATGGAGTTATGGGTATCTATGCGTTTGACCGATTCACTCAACGATAGTGAATCCTTTTTTTATGCAGAGGTAAAACGCTTGAAAACAATTGTAGAACACGCAGCTGAAAAACCGGTTTTTATACTTTTGGATGAAATTCTGAAAGGAACTAATTCAGATGATAAAACTTCGGGTACCATCGGAGTAGTAGAAAAAATCATATGTACACAGGCAACTGGAATGATTGCCACACATGATCTTGAAGTTTGTAAAACCACTTATAAGTATCCGGAGATTCTGGCAAACAAACGATTTGAAGTCGCTATTATTAATGATGAACTTTGCTTTGATTATAAGATGCAGGATGGCATCTGTGAAAACAGAAATGCGACGTTTATCATGCAAAAAATGGGCATCATATAAGAGAATCATTATTGTTTATACCTCATATTGGCTATTTCTTAATCTGGATTATCTTCTGATACATTTTTTATGAATAGTTTTGATTATATTACATTAAAATAATGACGGATATGTCAACACAAATGTCACATATAAATCATGACATCGGAAAATTACTTCTTCGGATTACAGTAGGAGGTCTTATGTTGTTTCATGGTATACATAAATTAACCCACGGACATGATTTTATAATCAGTTCATTGAAAAATAAAGGATTACCCGAATTTCTCTGGTTGGGAGTTCCTATTGGCGAAGTATTGTTTCCTGTATTTCTGATCTTGGGATTGTTTACACGAACAGCTTCTTTGGTTATTGCTTTTACAATGGCAATGTCTATCTATCTGGCTTTTTCAGGAACTGCTTTTCAGATTAATGAATTTGGTGCATGGAATGCGGAGTTGAATATTTTTTATTTATTCGTTTCTGTGGCCATCTTTTTTTTGGGTGCTGGCAAATATTCAGTTTATCAAACTAAATATTGATTTGTTAATGAGAAAAAAGAGCTGTAAAGCTCTTTTTTTATTTGGTATTACGAGGATTTCTACGTTCGTTTTTAAGCGGACGCTCTTCAATGCTCCTTTTACTGCGATTAAAAGATTTGTCTTTTGTTGGAGGCGGCGTTACTTTTCTCGATACCGTATTGGTATTTTTAGGCAGACTGCCTTCTTCCGTTTTGGTAGATTCTTCTAAAAGGCTATTGAGTTCTTTCATTTCTTTAGCCGATATCTCACGGTATTTTCCTAAAGGCACATCCAAAGAAATGTTCATGATGCGTACTCTTTTTAAAGCTACAACCTGGTAATCAAAATGCTCGCACATTCTGCGTATCTGCCGGTTGAGACCCTGTGTAAGAAAAATTCTGAAAACCGTTCTGCTTATTTTTTCAACGCGGCAGTTTTTGGTTATGGTATCCAGTATCGGAACTCCGCTTCCCATACGACTTATAAAGCGATCTGTTATAGGCTTGTCAACCGTAACGATATATTCTTTTTCATGATTGTTTCTGGCGCGCAAAATTTTATTGACAATGTCTCCGTCGTTCGTCATAATGATCAAACCTTCAGAATCTTTGTCTAATCTGCCAACCGGAAAAATACGCTTGGGATAATTGATGTAATCAACAATATTGTTTCTTACTGAATGATTGGTTGTACATTCAATACCGGCCGGTTTATTAAATGCGAGATAAACGGAAGCTTCATTATTTTCTCCTATGAGGGTGCCATCCACTCTTATTTGGTCATTCTTACTCACTTTAGTACCCATTTCAGGAAGCTGCCCGTTGACGGTTACTCTTTCCTGTTCAATAAGTTTGTCAGCTTCTCTGCGTGAACAATAACCTGCTTCTGATAAAAATTTGTTCAGTCTTGTCAATTCTTCCATAATGCAAAATTACTAAATATATTATGGTCTCTGATATAAAAAAATAATCATGTGATATAAAAAATAATAGGTTTATTAGTATGTTTGTAGCATCTAAATATGAACGAACCCCTTGATTTAAAATGAGCTTACTAAAGGAAGTCAATGTTATCAGAAGAAGAGTAACCAAAGGATTGACCAAAAATATCGGAAAAACCATTGATTATACAAAATATGATCCTATCGATCCGTTGGCGGTAAAACGTGTGTTGATCAGCAGGCCAAACAACAGATTGGGGAATCAGCTGATGATGACACCTTTGGTTCAGGAAGTGATCGATACTTTTCCAAATTGTACTATTGATTTATTTGTAAGGGGTACGCTTTCACCGATAATTTTTGAAAACTATAAAGAGGTAGAGACTATTTATAATTTGCCTAAAAAACCTTTTAAACATTTGCTGGACTACTTTGGTGTCTGGATTAAATTGAAGAGGAAGAAATATGATATGGTCATCAATGTAGTTCAAAACTCATCGTCCGGAAGGTTGTCTACAAAAGTAGCACGTGCTCGTTATAAATTTTTCGGTGAAAAGATTGAACTATTGGAAAAACAATATAGTGATTATAATCACATGGCCAAAAATGCCATTTATAATCTTCGTTACTATCTGAATATGTTGGGAATCGAGGATAAAAAAACGGCTATTCCGGTGCTGGATATCAAAGTAAATGATAAAGAACTGGCTCAGGGTAAGGATTTGTTGGATAAATTGGTTAAGAATGATAAGAAAACAATCGGTATTTATACCTTTGCCACTGGTGAAAAATGTTATTCAGAAGAATGGTGGGCAAATGTTTATGAGAGATTGATGCAGCGTTTTGGTACTGAGTACAATATCATAGAAGTTTTACCGGTAGAAAATGTTTCTCAGATAGCATTTAAAGCACCTTCTTATTATAGTAAAGACATTCGTGAAATTGCAGGTTTTTTACAAAATCTGGATCTTTTTATATGTGCAGACAGTGGAATGATGCATTTGGGAAGTGCGGTTACCTCTCCGCTTATTGGTCTTTTTTCTGTTACGGATCTAAACATGTATACACCTTACGGCCCAGACAAGATTGGAATAGATACACAAAAAATGAGTTATGATCAGATTATGGATCAGGTTCAGCGATCATTAAACTAAACATCTTTTCTTTCGAGAAATCCGATGATATTTTTATACACATTCTGATTATAAAGACTGTGACCTAAATTTTCTGTTGGAATAAAAGTAACTTCCGGATTTTTTTCTGTGATTTCCAAAGCATCTTCATAAGGCACTATCAGATCGCTTTTATCATGAATAATAAGGATAGGCTGATCGATATGTTTAATAAAATGTTCTGTATTGAATTGCTTAATGTCAATTTCAAATCGATTTTTAAAAATTGAAATATAGTGATGAAATGAGGTTTGGCTCAGGGAAAGTAATTTCTGGTAATTATTTGTAATACGTGAAAACCGGTTTGGACTTCCCAACCCCACTACTTTTTTTACTGAAGGGAATTTATACAGAGATTGATAGTAAAACATGGTAAGTCCGCCCAGAGAATGTCCTATCAGGTAATCAGGGTTAAATTCCTTGCATACTTCATGGATGAATTGACTATATAGAATCGGATTCAGTTCTTTTCCCGAACTCATGCCCTGACCAGGGGCATCTAAAGAAATGATATTGTAATTTTTTTTCTTTTTAAAATATTGTATAAGACCCTGCCAGCGGTTAGAGTTACTTTCCCATCCGTGTATGAGCAGAATTGTTTCTCCATCATTTGGCCATTGATACGTCTGGATTTTATATTCCTGAAACGATAATATTTTTTTTTGAGACTTCTCCAGAAAAGGAGTGAAGGCAAGGAGTTTGCCTTCGCGTGGTACAGAAAATAAGGTATATGCTAAAGAAGCAGCCCGCTGAGCTTTAAAAAGAGCCAGAACATTGATGTAAAACCCTGCACCTTTAGTAAGTAATCGATATTTTAAATTTTTCCAGTAGTTCATAAAAAAAAGCCTCTTTAAGAGAGGCTTCAAATTTATTTTAATTTTGCGATAATCGCATCAATTTTTTCTTTTTCTTCTTCAGCTAGAGCACTGTCAATCAAAATTCTTCCGCTATGCTCATCTGTCATGATTTTTTTACGTGCTGCAATTTCTACCTGTACCTGAGGTGGGATGGTAAAGAAAGATCCTGCAGATGCTCCTCGCTCTATAGATACCACCGCCAAACGATTTTTTACTCCGTTTCTGATACGTGTGTATGCATTTAATAAGCGCTCTTCAATCAAGTCTGCAAATTCTTTTGATTTTTCAGCTAATAACGATTCTTCTTTTTCAGTTTCAGATAAAATACTGTTTAATTCAGATTCTTTATGCTGTAAATGTGTAGACTTAGACTCTAATTTTTCTGAGGTCTGAGCAATAATGTTTTTCTTGTGCTCAATAGTAGCTTTGAATTCTTTAATGTGCTTTTCAGCCAATTCAATTTCTAAATTCTGAAATTCAATCTCTTTTGTCAAAGAGTTGAACTCTCTGTTGTTACGAACATCTTTTTGTTGTTCTGTATACTTTTTGATGGATTCTTTAAAGGTATCGATGTCATTTTTCTTTACCTTAATCTGCTCCTCTACTGTTTCTAATTCAGAGTTTAATTTTTGCAAACGAGTAGTTAGTCCAGCAACTTCGTCTTTTAAATCTTCCACTTCAAGAGGCAATTCTCCTCTCATGTTTCTAATTTCATCAATTCTGGAGTCAATCAATTGCAAATCATATAATGCTCTTAATTTTTCCTCGACAGTAAGTTCTGCTTTCTTTGTCATATCTATAGGTAGTTTACTGGATTTGTGTTTCTCTCACATAAAATAATCGCAAAAGTAGTAATTTTTTTTGTAAGATAATCAACAATATAATTTTTTATATATCTTTCGCTTTCAAAATGGCCTATGTCAGCTAATAATAATTGATTTTCAGCCTCATAAAACTGATGGTATTTGAGGTCCGCTGTGATAAAAGCATCTGCTCCCTGCTGCAAAGCATTTTTGATGGCAAAACTTCCTGATCCTCCTAAAACGGCTACTTTTTTTATAGGTTTGTTGAGAAAAGCACTATGCCTGATACCTCCGGTACCTGTTTTTTCTTTTACCATTAGCAGAAATTCTTTTTCGTGCATAGCTTCCGGCAACTCCCCAATCATTCCCATTCCAATAGACTGATGTACATTTTCTAATTTACTGATCTCATAAGCAACTTCTTCATACGGATGGTTTTGGAACAATGCCTTAAGTATTTTTGATTGCAGATGTTTTTCAAAAATAAGCTCAATTTTGGTTTCTTCAGCATAAGTTATTGTTCCTTTTGTACCATATACAGGATTACTGGCATCATTTCCTCTGAAAGAACCTGTACCTTCCGAAGTAAAACTACACATATCATAATTTCCGATAGCTCCGGCTCCGGCTCTGAACAAAGCATCTTTTAGGGAAGCTGCTGCATTTGCCGGTACATATGTGCAAAGTTTATATATATAAGACTGTTTTGGGATGAGTATTTTAGGAGACATCAGCCCTAAAGTGTCAGAGAAAATTTTATTGACACCATTTTGGTGGTTATCCAGAGCGGTATGAACCGCATAAATAGAAATGTCATTTCTGATGGCTTTCAACACAGCTCTTTCCACATAATTTTTACCGGTAATTTTTTTTAAACCCGAAAAAAGAATAGGATGGAAACATATAATAAGATTACATTTCTTCTCTATGGCCTCTTCAACAATGCTTTCAATCGCATCATGACATACAAGTACTGCTGTTATTTCTGTTTCAGCATCACCTATCAGTAAACCCACATTATCAAAATCTTCGGCGTACCCCAAAGGAGCCATTTCTTCTAAAATCGGGATTATTTCTTTTATTTTCATATTAAACAGGAGATTTTATAATACGCTCCGACCTTCAAAGATAAAAAAAATAGCTACTTTCGTGTTATGATATCGTTTAGAAAATTACTATTTCCGTTTTCTGTTGTATATGATGCAGTAACACAATTGCGTAATATAGCATTTGATCAATCCTGGAAAGAGCAGATTTCTTTTGATATTCCTATTATTTGTGTTGGTAACCTTAGTGTAGGAGGTACAGGCAAAACGCCACAGATAGAGTATTTGATCCGTTTATTAGAGCCACAATTCCGTGTAGTAACTCTTAGCCGTGGCTACAAACGAAAAACGACAGGATTTTATCTGGCAGATAAAACCTCAAGAATGGAAGACATAGGAGACGAACCGTATCAATATTTTACCAAATTTAAAGATATATATGTAGCTGTAGATACGGACAGAGTAAACGGTGTGCGTCAGATAATGAAAAAATTACCACAAACAGAGGTAGTTCTTTTGGATGATGCCTACCAGCATCGTCACATTAAAGCGGGGTTTACTATTCTCCTAACCAAGTATAATGATTTATATATGGATGACCTATTATTACCAGCAGGTAATTTAAGGGAATCTAAAAAAGGAGCCAGCAGGGCTGATGTTATTATTGTAACAAAATGCCCTCCGAATCTCTCTTCTGATGCTCAGGAAAAAATTGCCAATAAACTTTCTATTCTTAAACATCAGCAATTGTTTTTTACTTCAATATCGTACGACAAGTACATATATAATGGAATTGAACCAATTGAATTGCAAGAAATAGATAGAGAAGCTTTTATCGCCGTAGCCGGAATTGCAAAACCTCATTACTTTTATGATCATCTGAAAATTGGCAGAACGAAAACCATAACTTTTCCGGATCATCATCATTTTTCTGAAACGGATATTCAGAAGATAATATTGAAAGCGAACGGAAAAAAAATTATCACTACCGAAAAAGATTTTATGCGCTTGAAAGGTAAAATACATCCTGATCAGTTGTATTATTTACCTATTGAAACTACTTTTATCAATGATCATTCTTTGTTTGACAATACTATATTGAATTTTGTAAGACAATCAATATAGAACAAAAATTACCTTTGATTCCCTTTTTAAATGTTTGTCCAAAGAATATATATGTTACGATTTTTTTGTTAAAATATTAATAAGAAATAGGTTTATATTAAATTTTTACTATATTTGTAGTATCGTATAATAATAAGTATATGTAATTGCCTTGATCCTTATACTTATTTCTACTTCTATATACGAATATGAATTCTTGCCAAATGTTTACACTGTAAAGTATCAGCATAAAAGATAGTGTATATAAAGTGTAAAGATGCGTACTTAAAATAGACAATCAGAGTGTTGGTACATTATAATTCTTTTTTCAGCCAAAGCTTAAGGAAAAAAAAATTCAATTATACCAATTGAAAACTGAAAAGGAGTTGATAATAATGTGTCAACAAATATAACTACCGAAAAAGCAGGTTTATTATCCTGTTACTACTTAAAGACAAGTTTAAATTGCTCTTATCATATTGTTGTTCGGATTGATTTGATATACCATACAGTCTTATACCAAAGCAAGATATTATATGATTTGTTATTTTTTTAATTAATTCTCATACGCTATTCAAAGGTATGAAAGGTTCTACTTACGTTTAATTTAATACAATACAAAGTATGAAGAAAAACTACATTTTATTGGTGCTGTTTTTAATGATATTACAAACAAAAGCACAATCTCTTTATGTACTTGCAACGCATAACGCAGCATATTCCGATTTGGTAAATCCAATTTCTATCAATAACGGAGAGGCTTGGAACGGAATTCCTTATGGTCCTTTTGAAGTTCCGTTTTCCTTTAAAATAGCCAATCAGCCTATTACTAATTTTGGTTTTGAAAATGATTATTTCGTTTTTTTTACAGCAATGGAAATAAATGCTTCTCAATATATTTTATCTGCTCCGGGTATTTATGTTCTGGATAAGAATTACGAAACTGGTATTTCCGAATCACCCCTTAGTTATAAAGTGGATGGAATTGTTGGGAACAGAATTTTAAAAATTGAAATCAAAAATGCCGGTTCAGAAACAGAGTTATTAGTAAATCAGACCAACAATCTTTTTTTAAATGTACAGATCTGGATCTATGAAGGAACTGATGTTATAGAATACCACTATGGCAACTCAAATATTACTCAGACAGATATAGAAGACTTTAAAGAAGAAGAAGATCCATTGCTCGTAGCTATAGGAGAGCCATCTTTTACTTATAGTGGGTTTGTATCCGGAAATCCTGTATCACCAACATTTAATGAGATAAATAATGGTAATATTAATGAAATAGACCTTACAGAATATGCATTAAACTCATATCCGGCAAGTGGAACTGTATATCGTTTTACCCCAAGCACTACAGTAGCTAATGATAAATTTGATAAAACACGATTCAGTGTCTATCCGAATCCGGTAACAGAAGTACTTAATATTTCACTGGAAAAAATGGATGTAATGGCTTATATCATCACCGATATGACAGGTAAAACCCTTCAGAAAGGTATTTTTAAAGCCTTAGAAAATACAATTGAGGTCGGAAATCTTTCATCAGGTATGTATTGTATCAGAATAGGAGATACCACTCAGAAGTTTATTAAAAAATAATAATTATTATAACATTTGAATTTAAAATCATGAAGAGAAAATTATTTTTATTAGGTCTGTTGTTGATGTTTATACAAACAAAAGCGCAGACTCATTATACTCATACTGCTTCTACTACAACTTATACAGATTTGGAAGATCCGATTTCGCTGAACGATAATCAGGTATGGTATAATAATCAGTACGGACCATTTGAGGTACCATTTAGTTTTAAAATTGCCGGTCAGACCATCACCCATTTTAGTTTTCGAAGTAATAATTTTGAATTTCTTACAGGATTGAACGATGACAGTGACACCACTTATCTTATGATTGCTTCCGGTATTTTTATTCAGGATAAGAACTACGATGAAGAAATTTCTCAATCCCCGATTAGTTATAAGGTGATAGGAAGTGCGGGAAGCAGAGTTTTAAAGATGGAAGTAAAAAATGCCGGTTCTACAACCGAATCAAATGCAAATGAAACCAATAGTCTTTTTCTGAATTTTCAGGTTTGGATTTATGAAGCAACCAATATAATTGAATACCATTATGGTGATTCAAATATTAACAGTACAGCAATGGAGATGCTTGTACAGGAAAATCAAGATCCTTTTTTGATAGGATTGGGAGAGAAATTTTTAAATTATGGTGGATTTGTTTACGGAGATCCTGCATCGCTTTCTTTTGCAGAAGTAGCTAATGTAGAAGAGAATGAATTGGGATCTTATAAAATAACGTCTTATCCTGTTAATGGAACACTATACCGTTTTATTCCAAGTACTACAACAGTAGGAACTGAGCAGTTTAATAAAACCCAATTTCGTATGTATCCGAATCCGGTAACATCTATATTGAAAATTTCTTTAGAGAAAATGGATGTGACAGATTATATCATCACCGATATGACAGGTAAAACCCTTCAGAAAGGTATTTTTAAAGCCTTAGAAAATACAATTGAGGTCGGAAATCTTTCATCAGGTATGTATTGTATCAGAATAGGAGATACCACTCAGAAGTTTATTAAAAAATAATAATTAATTATAACATTTGAATTTAAAATCATGAAGAGAAAATTATTCTTATTAGGTCTGTTATTAATGTTTATACAGGTAAAGGCACAACCACAGTCTCTGTATACGCAAACTACTTTTATTGAAAATTATACAAATCTTGAGAATGGAGTGCCAATGATTATGAGTGAAGATTGGATTACGGACTATGGTTCAGAAATTCAGTCACCTTTTCCTTTTAAAATAGCAGGAGAGTCCATTAGCTTTTTTGTCTGGACAGGGTCTTCTTTTACTTTTTTTACACAGGCAGAATCAGAAGATGACGAAAATGTATATGAATTACTAACTGCCGGTTTGGCTCTGAAGTCAAGACCGGTTGAAATTGGAGTACCACAATCTTTAATGTCTTATAAAGTTGAAGGAGCAGAGGGCAGCCGAATTTTGAAAATTGAAGTTAGAAATGCGGGCTTAAAGGCTGAGCCAGCGGTGAGTTCAACAACTAACATTTTTATGAATTTTCAAATATGGATTTATGAAGGAACGGATGTTATTGAATATCGTTACGGTACCTCGAATATTACTCCGGAAGATTTGGTAACCTATGATATATTTTTAATATTAAGTGATTTTTTGATTGGAGTTAAGGGCTATGATATTTATAACTGTTTTGTCTATAATGATCTTACAGCACCAACTTTTGCTGAACTTTTTGGAGACGAGTACTGGAATCCCTATAGAATAACAACATATCCTGCAGAGAAGACTGTGTATAGATTTGCACCAAATAACAGTACTGTAAGTACAGAGAATTTTAATAAAACACAGTTTCGTATGTATCCGAATCCGGTTACATCTATACTAAGTATCTCTTTAGAAAAAATGGATGTGACAGATTTTATCATCACCGATATGACAGGTAAAACCATTCAAAAAGGTACTTTTAAAGCGTTAGAAAATACAATTGAGGTGGCAGATCTTACATCTGGTATGTATTTTATCAGAATAGGAGATACCACTCAGAAATTCGTTAAAAAATAAAGATAGAAATTGAAAATATTTCTCTTTCGTCAATTTAGGTAGTAAGCGTATCGAAAACTTACTTCTCAGTTTTCTAAAAGAAAGGATTAAAGTAGGAAAGCCATTTCCATATGTTTGACTACCTACTGACGGATGAGATTGATCACGATCAGTGATTAAATAAAAATACGCTAAGTGTTTTTTCTAAAGTGTAGTTAGTAAATAAGATATAATCACAAATAGTAACATATAAATATTAACCATGAAAAAAAGTCTCATTCTATTGCCACTATTTTTAATGTGCATCCAAACTAATGCCCAGACATTTTATGCACAAACGACTGCTTCAGCAAATTATACAGATTTGTCAGATGCCGTATCAATCAACAACAATCTGGTATGGTACAACAATGAATATGATCCTATTGAAGTGCCCTTTAGTTTTAAAATAACAAATCAGACAATTACACATTTTACTTTTCGGGATGATAATTTTGCTTTTATTACGGGACTGGAAGAAACAGCTAAAACCTATCTTCTAATAGCGTCAGGTATTTTTATTGAGGATAAAAATTACTCAGATGCTGAAGTTTCTCAATCACCGGTCAACTATTCCGAATCACCAATCAGCTATAAAGTTGAAGGAACTTCAGGAAACAGAATTTTAAAAATGGAAGTAAAAAATGCCGGTTCTACAAGCGAGGTAGATGAGTTAGAAACAAATACTCTGTTTGTGAATTTTCAGGTATGGATCTATGAAGGATCAAATATAATTGAATACCATTATGGAGACACTAATATTACTGCAGATAATATGACCACTTTAGAAGATGACCCTTGGCTCATAGGAATTGCTGAAAAAACTCTGAGCTACGGTTGTTTCGTATACGGTAATCCGGCTTCTGTTAGTTTTGCACAACTACTTAACACAAATGAAGATGCTTTAGATGAGTATAAAATGGCTTCTTACCCTTCAAACGGTACTGTATACCGTTTTACTCCAAGTACTACAGCAGGAACAGAACAATTTAATAAAACCCAATTTAGTATATATCCGAATCCGGTTACATCTATGCTGAATATCTCTTTAGAAAAAATGGATGTAACAGATTATATCATCACCGATATGACAGGTAAAACCATTCAGAAAGGTACTTTCAAAGCATTGGAAAATACAATCGAGGTCGGAGATCTTTCATCAGGTATGTATGGTATCAAAATAGGAAATACGACACAAAAATTTCTTAAAAAATAATAATATATAGTAAACACATAATATTTATAAACTATGAAGAAAAGTTTTTTTTTGTTAGTTATATTTTTAATAATTGTAAAGACTAATGCACAGGAACAATCTTTGTACACATTAACGACTTCAACAGCTACGTACACGGATTTGGAAAATGCGATTTCCATTAATAATGGACAAATATGGGGTAACAATGATTTTAACCCTATCCAAGTCCCATTTAGTTTCAAGATTGCAGAAGAAACTATTTCAACATTTGCATTTGAGCAGGATAATTTTACTTTTTCTTCAGAACAATCAGATAATAAGTATGATTTGGAGGTTTCTGGAATTGTTGCCTTAGATAAAAATTTTGCTGTAGGAGGACTTTCTCATTCACCTGTTAGTTATAAAGTAGAAGGTACAGAGGGGAGCAGAATACTTAAAATAGAAGTGAAAAATGCTGGTTCAGAAGATGAGCTTACTGAAAAAGGTACTAATAATCTTTTTATAAATTTTCAGATTTGGATTTATGAAACAAGTAATATTATTGAGTATCGCTACGGAAATACTAATATTACTGCACAAGATTTACCACTTTTTCAAGAAGATGATGCTATTTTGATTGCTATAATTGACAAAAATGATGACTATGATTGTTATTTACATGGAAATCCGTTAACACCTGATTTTACTCAACTTTTTGATGGTGCCGGAACCGAGAGTGAAATAGATTCTTATGTCATGAGTTCTTTTCCGGCAAACGGCACTGTATACCGTTTTACTCCAAGTACTACAGCAGGAACAGAACAATTTAATAAAACCCAATTTAGTATATATCCGAATCCGGTTACATCTATGCTGAATATCTCTTTAGAAAAAATGGATGTAACAGATTATATCATCACCGATATGACAGGTAAAACCATTCAGAAAGGTACTTTCAAAGCATTGGAAAATACAATCGAGGTCGGAGATCTTTCATCAGGTATGTATGGTATCAAAATAGGAAATACGACACAAAAATTTCTTAAAAAATGATGTCTTTCATAAAATAAAAAGATAACTAATAATCCTACTGTACTATTTACAGTAGGATTTTGCTTTAAAATAACTTTCTTATGCGCAAATCTTTTATTTTATTCACTTTGTTACTAATTGCTGTATCTCTAAATGCCCAGACTGTCTATACGTATAAAACCATTATCGATACCTATAAAAATTTGGTTGAAGCGATTTCGCTAAACAACAGTAAAATAGAAGATATAGATGGAATGGGGCCCTATGATATACCGTTTACTTTTAAAATAGCAGGACAGACAATTACGCATTTTGATTTTGAAGACAATAATTTTGTTTTCCTGACAGGGTTAGATAAAGTAAGCGGTACAAAATATTATTTAACAGCTACTTCCGATAGTTACATTCAAGATATTTGTGCAAGAGTAGAGAAAGAAGAAGTTTTAAGTAGAGAAGAATCAGGGGATGGCACTGATTTAGAGTACAGCTATTACATTGTTAGTGTGGAAGGGATTAAAGGTAGTCAAATTTTGAAGCTCGAGGTAAAAAATTCTGGTTCAGAAACAGAATTTGATCTCAATGAGAGTAACAATCTTTCTGAAAATTTCCAAATCTGGATTTATGAAGATAACAATATGATTGAATACCGTAATGGTAGTGTAAACAAAACTATTGAAGGTGTAAAAATAGTCAGAGAAGAGTATTATGTGATTCCTGTAGGCATTACACCTCACATGCTAAATTATCTTTTTTTTAGCTACAATAAACCGGTATCACCTGTTTGTATAGACGTCAAGAGCATAATAGATGCAGAGAAAATTACAACTATTAAAAGTTCTCATTCTTTGAACAGCAATGTTTATCAGTTTATTCCGGCTGTGTCAGTTAAAGAGGAAGAATTAGGAATAGCAGATTTTATTGCCCATACAGATGAAGTTGCTTCTGAAAAATCGGATGCGATAGAATTTGTTATCACAGATAGAGCTGATACAGTTGTAATGGAAGGTGTCTTTAAAGCATTAGAAAATAAGTTGATCCTAACTAATTTAGATTTAGGAATATATTTTATGAAGATAAGGACTGTAATACATAATTGTGTTAAGAAATAATAGTATATTGCGCTATAAAATTACTAAAATATATGAAAAAAAATTATTTTCTATTCTGCTTGTTTTTCATGATAATTCAAGCACAGGCACAGACGTTATACACTATTACGACTTCTACTGCAACCTACGCAGATTTGACATCTCCTATTTCAGTAAATAATGGACAGGTGTGGGATTTCGATGATTTTGGACCTTATCAGGTACCTTTCAGCTTTAAAGTTGCCGGACAGGTGATTACTCATTTTGCGTTTCAGGATGATAATTTTATATTTCTTACCGGATTAAATGAAGATACCGATGATTTCTATTATCTATTAGCTTCCGGGATTTATATTCAGGATAAGAATTTTAATGAAGGCGTTTCGCAATCTCCAATCGGCTATAAGGTAGAAGGGAATGCAGGGAGCAGAATTCTAAAAATGCAGGTTAAAAATGCAGGTTCTGAAGATGAAGCACTGACACTGCAAACGAACAATCTGTTCCTGAATTTTCAGGTTTGGATTTATGAAGGAACCAATGTGATTGAGTATCGTTACGGTAATACAAACATTACAGCATCAAATATGTCTGTCATTGAAGATGGTATTCAGATGGGTATTGTAAGTATGAATGAGGTATACGGTTGTGCACTTTATGGAAATCCGGCATCACCTACTGTTGCAGAATTCTTTAACGGACAACAAGTGGATCCGAACATTGACTATGTAATGACAACCTACCCGACAAATGGAAGAGTTTATAAATTTACTCCTTCAACATCTGCAGCTACAGAAGAATTCAATAAAATTCAATTCCGTATATATCCTAATCCAGTAACGGAATCATTACGTATTTCGTTGGAAAATATGGATTCAACAGACTATGTTATCACAGATCTCACAGGTAAAATCATCCGAAAAGGCAAATTTACAGATTTGGAAAACACAGTGGATGTTACAGATGTAAATAGCGGTATGTATTTTATTAAAATAGGAAACACAACAAAGAAGTTTCTTAAGAAATAATAGTAAATTGCAGTAGTAAAAATACTACACATGAAAAAAATAGTTTTACTGGGAGTATTGATTTCTCTGTTTTCCTGCTCTGACGATGATATAATGGACAGCAAGGTTGATTTTTATATTCAACAACCAAAATCTGTTGATTTACAGGGGTTTTGGAAATATGAAGTAAAAACTGATGCTCCGGTATATTTGGGGGATGGATTTGATATGAAGGATGCTGCTTATGTGGTTTTCGATCCGGTTTTTATACGAACACTTTATGAACAAAGAGGAGAGTATTATAATCTTAAAAGTGATCAACGATATTGGTACCATACATCCAACAGAATTACGTTTGCATCTTTCTATAAAAACGAATCGGCTGGAGTAGAAAGAATAGATGAATATTCTTTTTTGTATAAATTAAATGCAACGAAAGATACCCTTTTTCTGAGATCAGACAGTCTGGCTTATTTTGTAAAGAAGCAAGCTGTTGACTATACAGAGAAAGAACGTAATTTCTAATATCAGAATTGTTATGGAGCGTAGAACATATAGTATTTGTTTGTTTTTCCTGTTGTTTTGCATAACAGGTATAGCTCAGACCAGTGTGAAAGAGATAACTCTTTTACAAGGAAAATTGTCTATAAATGTTCCTGCAGATTTTAAAGAGATGAGTGATCGTGACTTTAGCCTTCGTTATCGGATGAGCAAAAAGCCTATTCTTATATTGACGGATGAAAGACAGCAGCTCAATCTGATTGTAGAAAATACAAAAGCGTTATGTACCAGAGAACAATTCAACAGTTATCTTGATTTTCAATTGGATTCTTATAAGAAAGAAGTACCCGATCTTATTGTCCTGGAAAAAGGAATCATAACTTCTGCTTCAGGAGTTCCTGTAGGCTTTATGAAATTAAATTTTAAAAGTGGTGAACATCTTATTTTTAATTACTTTTTCTTTACAACGGTTAATGATGAACTCATCATCTTTACAGTAAACTTTTTAGATGTGTTACGCATACGTTATGAAAAGGCGATTGATGAGGTTTTATCATCGATAAAAATAAATCCATAAAAAAACCGACGTTAGTCGGTTTTTTTTATTCTTTTAAGCCATTGTATGAAATACATTCTGCACATCATCGTCTTCTTCTATCTTTTCTAATAATTTTTCAACATCTGCAATCTGCTCTTCTGTAAGTTCTTTTGTTACTTGTGGTATACGGTCAAATCCTGAAGATAAAATTTCAAGACCACGGCTTTCAAGTTCTTTCTGAATAGCACCAAAGCTGTTAAATGGGGCATATATCATAATACCATCTTCATCTTCAAAAACTTCATCGACACCCAGATCAATTAATTCCAATTCAAATTCTTCGAGATCAATACCTTCGATTTTTGGAATTCTGAAATTACAGGTATGGTCAAACATAAATTCAACAGAACCCTGAGTACCCATCGTACCGTTACATTTATTAAAATAACTTCTGATGTTGGCTACCGTTCGGTTGTTATTATCAGTGGCAGTTTCTATCAGAAGTGCAATTCCATGCGGAGCATATCCTTCAAATAAGACTTCTTTATAATTGGCAGTATCTTTATCAGATGCCTTTTTGATAGCGCGTTCAACATTGTCTTTCGGCATGTTGGCTGCTTTGGCATTCTGAATAACAGCACGTAAACGCGCATTGTTTTCTGGGTGTGGACCGCCTTCCTTTACAGCAATTACAATTTCTTTTCCTATTCTTGTAAACGTTTTTGCCATTGCAGACCAACGCTTCATTTTTCTGGCTTTTCTAAATTCAAACGCTCTTCCCATAATTAGATATATTTTTGAGGATACAAAAGTAAAAAATATTTATTTTTTATAAAAAGGTGTTTTTACAACTTTTGCTTTTACATCATTTTTACGTATTCTAATGAAAATTTCACTGTCTTCTTTCGAAAAAGCTACAGGAACATATCCCATTCCGATTCCTTTTCCTAAAGAAGGCGATTGGGTTCCTGAGGTTACTTTTCCAATAATATTTCCGTCTTTATCCACAATTTCATAATCATGACGCGGAATTCCTCTTTCAATCAATTCAAACCCGATTAATTTATTTTTAATTCCGGCTTCTTTTTCAGCTTTGAGATTTTCTGCATTTACAAAATCTTTTGTGAATTTTGTTACCCATCCCAAACCAGCTTCCAAAGGAGACGTTTCATCTGTAATCTCATTGCCATATAAACAATACCCCATTTCTAATCGCAGGGTATCACGTGCCGCTAATCCGATTGGTTTTATTCCGAAAGCTGCTCCGGCTTCCATGATTTTATTCCAGATAGTAACTATATTTTCATTTTTAGCGTAAATCTCAAATCCACCTGAACCCGTGTAACCAGTTGCAGAAATGATGACATCATTACAACCTGCAAAATTACCTACTGTAAAATGATAGAACTTCAATTCTGAAAGATTTACATCTGTAAGACTTTGCATCGCTTCATTGGCTTTTGGTCCCTGAACTGCTAAAAGGGAGTAAGCATCTGATAAATTTTCCAATGTTACATTTCCTGTCTTAAACTGAGAAATCCATTCAAAGTCTTTTTCAATATTAGAAGCATTTACAACCATCAGATATTCATTTTCATTTACGCGATACGTAATGATATCATCTACAACACCTCCTTTATCATTTGGAAAATAACCATATTGTGCTTTACCGTCAATAAGTACAGCCACATCATTTGAGGTTACTTTTTGAGCAAAAGCCAAGGCATCCGAACCTGTTATTTTGAATAATCCCATATGAGAAACATCAAATACACCTACACCGTTTCTAACCGTTTCATGTTCAATATTTACACCCTCGTATTGTACCGGCATATTAAACCCTGCAAAAGGAACCATTTTTGCGCCTAAAGCTATGTGTACGTTGTTTAAAGGAACTTGTTTCATTATATTTTAATTTAATTTTTTTTCGTTGAGCGAATGTAAGTTATTTTTTAGGCATTTGCAAAAAAACGGATTTCAATAAAAAAATCCCGAAACTGAAGTAACGGGATTTCTTTATTAAAGAATAATTATTGCTTGCCAAGAGTTTTCATTTCTCTTTCAATCATATCATAAAACTGATCGATTCTTGGAAGTACCAAAATACGGGTTCTTCTGTTTCGTGCTTTATTAGCATCTGAATCGTTCACCACTAACGGATTATATTCTCCGCGACCTGCTGCTACCAGTTGGGACGGATTTACACCTAATTCCTGTAATACACGGATTACAGAAGTTGAACGTTTTACACTCAAATCCCAGTTGTCCAGTAATACACCATTGCTCGCACGATAAGGAACATTATCTGTGTGCCCCTCTACCATACACTCAAAATCAGGTTTTGCATTTACAACGGTAGCTACTTTTTTAAGAATATCTCTCGCTCTTGAGCTTACTTCATAACTTCCTGTCTTAAACAGTAATTTATCTGCAATAGAGATGTAAACAACGCCTTTTTCTACATTTACTTCAATATCCGGATCATTGATACCGACTTCTCTTTTCAGGCTCGTTACCAGTGCTAAAGTTACCGAATCTTTGCGGGATAAAGCATCCTGAAGTCGATTGATGCGAAGATCTTTTTCTCGCATACTCTCTAATGATTTTTCAAGATTGGCTGCTCCTTTTGCAGTAAGAGTAGTCATTCCCTGAATATTACTGATCAGATCGCTGTTGTTTTGTTTCAAATCTGCATTGGCTTGTCTTAAAAGACCCATTTGCTGATTCAGACCATCCTTTTCAGTCAGACAGTTGCTTAGCTTGGTTTTCGTATCGTGCAATTCGTTTTGCGTGTTGTTTAATTGCGATTGTATTTGATTGTTTTTATTTTCCAAAGCAGCAATTTTCTTTTTTGCTCCACAGGATGACAATACTAATAAACCGGCTACTGAACATAATAGGGCTAATTTTCTCATATTCGTTTTCTATTTATGGATTTAAATGCAATTTAGTAAAGGTAAATATACTAAAAATACCTTTTGTACAGTGCTGTTTAACGGAAAATTAAATCCCAAATTCCTTATATTTTAAGCCTTCTGAGCCTTAAAGCATTGCTTATTACCGATACTGAACTAAAACTCATGGCAACTGCTGCGATCATCGGGGAGAGCAGAATGCCCAAAAAAGGATATAAGATACCTGCAGCAATAGGAATACCTACAATATTGTATATAAAGGCAAAAAATAAATTCTGCCGGATGTTTTTCATCACTCCTTCACTTAGTTTTATAGCTCTTATCAAACCGGTCATATCCCCTTTGAGTAAAGAAATCTGCGCACTTTCAATAGCGACATCGGTTCCTGTACCCATAGCAATTCCTACAGTTGCCTGAGCGAGTGCAGGTGCATCATTAATACCATCCCCGATCATGGTCACCTTTTTGCCTTCTCTTTGCAAATTTTCAATAATTTTTAATTTGTCTTGTGGCACAGCTTCGGCTATTATATCATCTATTTTAAGCTGCTTTGCTACAGTATGTGCTGTTTTTGTATTATCGCCTGTGAGCATTATAATGCGTATACCTTTGGCATCCAATGCAGAAATAGCAGCTATGCTGCTTTCTTTAACCGGATCATATATAATAGAATAGCCAACTATTTTTTGATCCTGAGCTATATAGGAAATTGTTTTTCCCATAGCCTGTTGGGTTTCTACTTCTGTCTTGATTTCTTCAGAAACAGACACTTTATTACTGTTCATTAAGGCGATATTGCCCAGACTGACTTTTTTACCATCGACTATACCTTGTATCCCTTTGCCTGTAATATTTGAGAATAGCTTTACAGGAATAAGATTCAGGTTTTCATCTTTTGCTTTTGTAATAAACGATTGTCCCAACGGATGTTCACTGTGTTGATTCAATGAAGCTGTTAACTGTAAAAGTTCTCTCTCGGAAATGCTGTCAGTAGCAATAATTTTTTCAAGTGAAGGTTTTCCTTCAGTCAATGTACCGGTTTTATCAGTAACAACAATATCAGTTTTATGAAGGTTCTCCAATGCTTCAGCATTTTTTATCAAAATTCCGTTTTGTGCGCCTTTACCTATGCCAACGAGTACGGATACAGGAGTTGCAAGTCCTAAAGCGCATGGACACGCAATAATTAATACAGCCAACGCATTGGCAAAAGCATAAGAATAACCGGGCTGAGGTCCTGCAAATTTCCAAATAATAAAAGTGAGAACCGAGATACCGATGACAACAGGAACGAAATAAGAAGCTATTTTATCAGCTACTTTTTGTATCGGAGCTCTGGAATGGCTTGCTTTATTTACCATTTCTATTATTTGTGACAGCAGGGTTTCGGAACCTATTTTTTCTGCTTTTATTACAAAGGAATGATTTCCATTGACAGTTCCGGCGATTACAGTATCGTTTTCTTTTTTTGAAACTGGTATTGGTTCTCCGGTAATCATAGACTCATTAACAGAAGAATTCCCTTCTGTTACGATACCGTCAACGGGAATTTTTTCACCTGGTTTTACGCGTAACAAATTGCCTTTTTCAATTTGTTCGATGGCAATTTTTTCATCTCCCTTTTCTGTAACAAGAATAGCTTCCGTAGGGGCCAGTTCAAACAATGACTGGATGGCTTTATTGGTTTTACTGTGTGCTCTGGCTTCGAGAAATTGTCCCAGTAATACCAATGTGAGTATGACGGTTACGGATTCAAAATACAGATGCATCATGCCGTGTTCCCCTTTCATTTCCTCAGGGATAATATTAGGAAAGAATAAGGCAATAATAGAATATAGAAGCGCTGCTCCGGCTCCAAGACCTATGAGGCTGAACATATTTAACTTCCATGTTTTAAAAGATGTATATGCTCTTTGAAAATAGGTTCGTGTAATGTATACAACAGGCAGAGTTAGTGCCAATTGCAGATAGTTGGAAATCTCATGAGGAATAATGGTGTAGATAAAACTATCGTGTTTCATCCCCAGCATTGACAATGCAAAAACAGGTATCGTAGATGCGGTTGCCAAAATTAATTTTTGTCGCATTTTCCGGTGTTCTTCTTCACTATCTTCAGTTGAGGCACCGATTTGTACAAGATCCATACCACAGACCGGACATCCGATATTGGAGTCATACACTTTCTCTCCCTCGCATCGCATGGGGCATATATATTTTCCGCCAAGATGGCTCACATCTGTTGTTTCATGAGTATATGCTGAAACAGCGTGATGTTCAATTCCACGTAACTGTTCATTTCCGTCAGCATCTCTGTATATTTCCTGAAGAGTATAGTTCCCAACTTTTGAGAGTTGTTTTTGTAAAGTTGCAGTATTAGGCTTTTTGTTGGACTCTATAATGGCTTCCGGAGGAAATAAAGTTACGTATGCACTAACGTTATCAGATGAGTTAAGGGCTCCCTCAACTTTGGTACGGCAACCGTCACAACTCATACCATTTATTTTGTATCTGGTTTTCATTTGTTCAGTTATTTCTTACAAAGTGTGAATTTTTGAATTAGCGGAGCTTATTGCTCAAATAAAAGTATGTACTAAATGATTTGTTTCAATAATTTTTCTTTAAACATCTTGTTTTCAATTTTGAGTTCCTCAATGCGTTCCTGTAAATCTTTTATACGGATTTCATACTGTTCAATGAGTTTTTCAGGAAAGTGGTTGATGATGTTTTTTTCTATGTAACCTATCGGATTGCGTGTATTGTCTTTATTTTCCTGATAAATTCTTTTCTCAAGAGTAACGAGATCATAGATGTCAATATTAAATACGGTACATATTTTTTTGATGAGATCAATATCGGGAACAGTTCTTCCTGATTCAATATTCGATAATGTGGCTTGTGAAACACTTAATTCAGAAGCTAAGTATTCTTGCGAAAATCCGTATTGATTCCGTAATTTTCTAATTTTTGGTCCGATCATTTATTAAGATATTGATAAGGTAATTTGATTCTTAATAATCAAATTTGATTTTGATAAATATATTTGCTAATATCATCAAAATTAACAATAATTAAAAATTTCTTTTGCGATAAAAAGTTAAGATATTTTTAATGATTCATTCTTCTTTCATCAGCCAATAATGAACTTAAAAAATATTAATATCGGAGAACTGATTAAAAATAAAGTAAATGAATCAGAAATATCAGTTCTACGTATTTGCAAGTTTTTTAAATGTACTGAACATTATATAGATGAGGTATATCGCAGTAAATCTATTGATACTGAAAGCTTACTGAAATGGTCGAAATTGCTGGAATATGATTTTTTTAGATTGTATAGCGGACATTTGATTATATATGCTCCGTTTGATAATAAAATCTTAAAGGAGAAAAGAGATACTTCTTCTTTACCTCATTTCAAAAAACACGTATATACACATGAGATTATTGCTTTTATTGTTGAGCAGATACGATCTGAAACAAAAACCAGAAAACAAATAATAGAAGAGTACGGAATTCCAAAAACAACATTATCCAGATGGCTAATGAAATATGCTGATCAATGAATGCTCCTAATTACAAGCATATATACAAAGAAATGCTTAAAAAGTATGGGATAAAAGCAGATGCGGATATCCAGAAAGTATTAAAGAAAAAGCAGCTTAACAGTCTTGATGTAATCTTTTTGAATCAGAAAGTAGTAACAAAACAGCCGCTTTGTGATCGTAAAAACAGAAATACACAACTGCGTTCTTATGATAAAGAATCCATTGACTATATTTTAAATTATCAGGAGCTGCATAAAATGACGATTGCAGATGTCGCTAAAAAGTTTAAAATAAGCAGAAATACTATTGGTCGCTGGAAGAAAGAAAAAAAGAAAGGCTAAAAAATACTGCTATGTTTTCTTAGCCTTTTTATAGTACCATGAAATTAAAACTGATTAATAATCTCATCTTTATTTGCCTTAATTTCTTTGAAATGTGAAGGAGATAAGCCGGTTACTTTTTTGAATTGATTACTCAAATGGGCAACTGAACTGTAATTCATTTTGTAGGCAATTTCGCTGAGATTCAGTTCATCATATACAAGAAGTTCTTTAACTTTTTCAATCTTTTGAAGAATATAATACTGTTCAATAGTCTGTGATTCCTGGGTTGAAAACAACTTGCTCAACGCTTTGTATTCCATTTGGAGTTTACTGGAAAGATATTCTGATAAAGTGATTTTTAAGTCGTTTACATCTTTGGAAACCAATTCAATAATTGCATTTTTGATGCGCTCTACCAGCATACTTTTTTTATCTTCTAAAATCTCAAATCCCAGTGGGATCATTTTTTTTTCGATTGCTGCTTTATCTTCTAATGTAATCGGTTCATGAAATTCTACTAAGCCAAGTTCTACATCATTAATTTCGAAACCCATATCTTCTAAGGTTTTTTCAACAACCATAATACATCTTGGGCATACCATATTTTTAATGCGTAATGTCTTCATAGAGTAAAAAATATTAATCATTTTCTCCAAATATACCAAAACGCCTTTGAAATAAAAAATAAATGGAGCGTATATATAGAACAAGGATGTAGTGCAGTACCTTCTTTTGTGAAGTTTGAAAGCTAAAACCTTTAAAGATGAAATCTCTGTTTTCTTTTGGTTGATAGGCACAGTATGTAAACTCTTTCTGTAAAATGTAAACAAAGGTACTGATATTGTAGTAAATACGAGAAACGACAGGAATCAGCATTGTCTTGTTTTGCAATTTTTTGGTGAAATTATGTAAGCTGTAAAAGGGGATTTTTTAGTTACTTTGTAAGTATAATTTTAAAATCAACGAACGATGAAAATTCAGGTTTGGTCCGATGTAATGTGTCCGTTTTGTTATATAGGAAAGAAAAATATGGAAGCTGCGGTAGCAAAACTTCCTTTTAAAGATGAAATAGAGATCGAGTGGAAGAGCTATCAGCTTGATCCGACATTGGATAAAAATACAGCAGGTATTTCTATCAATACCTATCTTTCACAAAAGAAAGGACTTCCTGTTGATAAGATCAAAGAAATGCAACAAAACATTGTTGAGATAGGAAACAAAGCCGGTATTCAGTTCAACCAGGAAAATGCAGTTGTTGTTAATACCAATACAGCTCACAGACTGATACATTTTGCTCAGGAAAATGGAAAAGGAAGTGAAATGGAAGAAGCTTTGTTTAAAGCACATTTTACAGATGAAAAAAATGTTGCAGATGTAACAGAATTAGCAAATTTGGCTGCATCAGTTGGCTTGGATAAGGTAAAAGCAGAGGAAGTATTGCATTCTGAGGCTTATGATTACGAAGTGAATCAGGATATCATGGATGCTAAAAATATGGGAATATCCGGAGTACCGTTTTTTGTGTTGAATAATAAATATGCTGTTTCCGGAGCACAACCCTCTGAAGTTTTTGAAGAAGCTTTGTTTCAAACCTATAATGAAACGCAAGCAATATCAAATTCACGTGATTCAGGTAGTTGCTGTTCAGTAGACGGCGGTTGCCATTAAGTTCATAATAAAAGGTCGCTGCAATGCGGCTTTTTATTTTTAATAATGTTGCTATTGCTCGGTGAAATAGAATAAGAAATACTATTTTTGTACCGCAACACAAAAACCAGTATTTTTTATGTATAAATCTATTATTCGACCGATTTTATTTAAGTTCGATCCGGAATCCGTACACCATTTTACCTTTTCCATGATAAAATTTCTTCATCAGATTCCAGGTCTACCCACGCTTATCAAAAAGAAATATAGAATAGAAGATAAAAGACTGGAACGTGAAGTTTTTGGATTAAAATTTAAAAATCCGGTCGGATTGGCAGCCGGACTTGATAAAGATGCTAAAATATACAGCGAATTAGAAAATTTCGGATTCGGCTTTATTGAAATAGGAACTATTACTCCTAAACCTCAGGACGGAAACCCCAAGAAAAGATTGTTTCGCCTAAAAGAAGATAAAGGTATTATCAACAGAATGGGGTTCAATAATGGCGGTATTGAAGCCGCTATTGACCGATTGAAAAAAAATAAAGGAACTCTTATAGGAGGTAATATCGGAAAAAATAAAATGACTCCTAATGAAGAGGCTGTTGAAGACTATACGGTTTGTTTTGAGGCATTGTATCCTTATGTTGACTATTTTGTAGTAAATGTCAGTTCTCCGAATACTCCGAATTTGAGAGAGCTTCAGGACAAAGAGCCTTTGACTCAGTTGCTGACTACTTTGCAGCAGCTCAATTTGCAAAAAGATAAGCCAAAACCTATTTTGTTAAAAATTGCTCCAGACCTTACGGATACTCAATTGCTTGACATTATTGAGATTGTACAATCATCGCATATTGCAGGAATAATAGCAACGAATACGACCATTTCAAGGGAAAATCTTATTTCTGAAAATAAAAAAGAAACGGGAGGATTATCCGGAAAACCATTGACAAAGAGAAGTACTGAAGTGATTCGGTTTTTGTCAGAAAAAAGCAATCAAGCATTTCCGATTATCGGTGTAGGAGGGATACATTCTCCGGAAGATGCCTTGGAAAAATTAGCTGCAGGAGCAAGCCTCATTCAGATTTATACGGGATTTATATATGAAGGCCCGGAATTGGTTAAAAAAATTAATAAGGCACTTTTAAAAGGGTAATATGAACTTAGATACCCTTTTGTCCTTTTTTATTACAAGTCTTGTTCTCACCTTATCACCCGGACCGGATATTCTTTACGTATTATCTCAAAGCATTAGCAGAGGTAAACAATATGGTATTGCTTCAGCAATAGGTTTATCTACCGGTTTGTTATTTCATACCACACTGCTGGCTTTTGGTATTTCAACACTTATTACCGGAACGCCCTGGATGTTTATGGTGCTTAAATGTTTTGGGGCTTTGTATCTGATATGGCTGGCATACAAAGTATGGAAATCCACCGACGGCATTCGTATTGAAAAAAATTCTGACAGTGGTGATGTTCTCCAGAATGTACAGCAGGGATTACTTATGAACATCATGAATCCGAAAGTAATGTTGTTCTTTCTTGCTCTGTTTCCAGGTTTTATCGATACTTCTTTAGGGAATGTAAAAATACAGATATATACTTTGGGAAGTATTTGCATGATTCAGGCACTTATTGTTTTTGTTATAGTTGCGCTTGCATCTTCCAGATTGTCTTCTTACCTGCTGAATAACAGTAAAGCACATTTGTTTTTAAAATGGATGCAGATTATTGTTTTTCTTTTTTTGGCTATTTTTCTTTTTTTATAATTAAAAATCACTGATCGTCTGCTTATTTCTTTTGCGGATTTTTAATAATCCCTTATCTTTGGATAATTATGGAACCAGTAAAAATAATAGAATGTCCGCGAGATGCGATGCAGGGCATTAAAGCATTTATCCCTACAGAAAAAAAAGTTACCTATATCCAGTCTTTGTTAAGAGTAGGGTTTGATACGCTTGATTTTGGCAGTTTTGTTTCGCCGAAAGCAATTCCTCAAATGCAGGATACGGCTGAAGTATTAAGCCAGTTAGATCTATCCCAGACAAGAAGCAAGCTTCTGGCCATCATTGCGAATACAAAAGGTGCGGAAAATGCTGCGGTACATAATGAAATAAAGTATTTAGGATATCCTTTTTCCATTTCGGAAAACTTTCAGATGCGTAATACTCATAAAACAATTGCTGAATCAATTGTTACCTTACAGGAGATTTTGGAAATTGCTGACAAAACGAATAAGGAAGTTGTGGCCTATCTTTCGATGGGATTTGGAAATCCGTATGGTGATCCCTGGGATGTTGATATAGTGGGAGAATGGACCGAAAAATTGGCTAATATGGGAGTTACTATTCTTTCCTTATCCGATACAGTTGGGAGTTCAACTCCGGAAGTAATCGATTATTTATATTCGAATCTGATCCCTAAATATCCGGAAATAGAGTTCGGTGCTCACCTTCATACGACACCGGATTCATGGTTTGAAAAAATTGATGCAGCCTATAAAGCAGGTTGTGTTCGTTTTGATGGGGCTATCAAAGGTTTCGGTGGTTGCCCAATGGCTAAAGATGATCTGACAGGAAATATGCCTACTGAAAAAATGCTTTCGTATTTTACGGCTAATAAAGTAACAACAAATATTAATCCCACTTCATTTGAAAGTGCTTATAATGAAGCATTGAAAATTTTTAATTTTTATCATTAAATTTTTATTTTAGAATAAAAAACACTAAATTTGCGTGCAATTCAACTTCAATTGCACATGAACGCACACACAACTAAAATAGTAGGTCAGGGACTGACTTACGATGATGTACTTCTTATCCCAAATTATTCAGAAGTATTACCGCGAGAAGTAAGCATCCAATCAAAATTTTCCAAAAACATTACTCTAAATGTTCCTATTGTATCGGCAGCTATGGATACCGTTACAGAGAGCGATATGGCTATTGCTATGGCTCGTGAGGGAGGAATAGGAGTTTTGCATAAAAATATGACTATTGAGCAGCAGGCGCTGCAGGTAAGAAAAGTAAAAAGAGCAGAATCAGGAATGATTATTGATCCTGTTGTTTTGGGATTATCTGCTACGGTAGGTGACGCAAAAGCAGCTATGAAAGAGCATGGTATCGGGGGAATTCCTATTGTAGATGAGTCTCATATATTAAAAGGTATTGTTACCAACAGAGACTTACGTTTTGAAAAAGATCCAAAACGGTCGATTACTGAAGTAATGACAAAGGATCATATTGTTACCGCGATAGAAGGTACTACTTTGATAGATGCAGAACAAATTCTTCAGGAAAATAAAATTGAAAAACTACCGGTTGTCGATAAAGTTAATAAACTGATAGGGCTTATTACTTTTCGTGATATCACTAAGCTTACCTTAAAACCAAATGCAAACAAAGATAAATTCGGACGTTTACGCGTTGCTGCTGCCCTAGGTGTTACTGCTGATGCGGTAGAGAGAGCTGCGGCTTTGGTAGCTGCCGGTGTTGATGCTTTGATCATTGATACGGCTCACGGACATACAAAAGGTGTAGTAAGTGTTTTAAAAGAAGTAAAAGGAAGTTTTCCTGATATTGATGTGGTAGTAGGGAATATTGCTACAGCAGAAGCAGCTTTGTATCTGGCTCAAAACGGAGCAGATGCGGTTAAAGTAGGTATTGGTCCTGGTTCTATATGTACGACACGTGTAGTAGCAGGGGTCGGTTTTCCTCAATTCTCAGCGGTATTGGAAGTTGCAGCAGCTTTAAAAGGTTCGGGAGTTCCAGTAATTGCTGACGGAGGAGTACGCTATACAGGAGATATTCCTAAAGCATTGGCAGCAGGTGCTAATAGTGTAATGTTAGGTTCTATGCTGGCAGGAACAAAAGAATCTCCGGGTGAAACCATTATATTCGAAGGACGTAAATTTAAATCTTACAGAGGTATGGGGTCAGTTGAAGCGATGAAGCAAGGATCTAAAGACCGATACTTTCAGGACGTAGAGGATGATGTGAAAAAACTGGTGCCAGAAGGTATTGAAGGAAGAGTACCATATAAAGGTGAATTGAATGAAAGTATGCTGCAATTCATCGGAGGACTCAGAGCAGGAATGGGGTATTGTGGTGCGAAAGATATTCAAACCTTACAGGATACGTCACGTTTTGTTCAATTAACTGCTTCAGGGATTGGTGAGAGCCATCCGCATAATGTAACAATTACGAAAGAAGCTCCTAATTATTCAAGATAAGAGAATACTTTCTTTCAGAAAGAAACCATCATAAAAAAAGCATTCAAATTTTTGAATGCTTTTTTATTTATATACTTTTTTAGATTTCGTAAGGTCTGTTTTTAGCTGTCAACCACAGATAAACACCTGCAATGATAAACGGAATGCTGAGCCATTGTCCAGTAGAAAATAGTCCTAATGAGCTCTCGATACCCCCCTGACTTTCTTTTACAAATTCTACAATAAAACGTATGGTCCAAAGCAACACTAAAAAGATTCCGAATATTTTACCCAAATACTTTCTGGAATCTGTTTTCCAGTATAAGAAATAGAGCAATCCGAACAATAGTAAATATCCTGCTGCTTCATATAATTGTGTAGGATGTTTTGGAGTTACACTGTTTAGTAATTCTGCATATTGTGGATTGGTTGCAATGGCATGGTAAGCGTCATTCACATTGTTTATTCCTGTTTTTTCAACAGCTTCGGCTGCGGTAAATTTATCACGAACAAATTTGACACCAAATGAAGAAGTGGTTTCATGACCAATAATTTCCGAATTGAAAAAATTTCCGAAACGTACAAACATTCCTCCGATGGTAATGGGTAAAACAATTCGGTCCAATACCCATAGAATAGGTTTCTTTACAATTTTTCTACTGTAATAAATCATTACAAGGATGATAGCAACAGCAGCACCATGGCTTGCTAATCCTGAAAAGCCAACAATTTCGAATGTAGGTGTAAACCGAACCGGTAAAATAATTTCTGCCAGATGATCTTTGTAGTAATCCCAGTCATAAAAAAAGACATGTCCAAGTCTCGCGCCTAAGAGAGTGGCAAAAATAGTATAGATAAAAAGTTTATCCAGATTTTCCTGTGTTTCTCCTTCACGATCGTATATTTTTTTCATAATATACCAGCCCAGTCCGAAAGCTACAACAAACATAAGACTATAGTATCTTAATTTAAAAAATCCTAAATCAAATCCTTCTGTAGGGTTCCAAACGAAATTTAGTGCGTATGACATCTTTTGTTTTTTTTATAAATGTAATGATTAATAGTAAAATAAGATTAAGGAACAGGATCGTATCCTGATTTCCCCCATGGATGGCAGCTCGTTATTCTTTTAATTCCAAGCCAACCGCCTTTTAGTAAACCGTGTTTTTTTAAGGCTTCTAATGTGTATTGCGAACAAGTAGGGGTATATCTGCAACTTGCCGGTGTAAAGGGAGAGATGCATATCTGGTAAAACCGGATAAGAAATATAAAAGGGAAAATTACTACTTGTTTTATTATTTTCATAGTTTCAAATGTATAAAAAAAGCTACAATATATGTAGCTTTTATTTTATAATTGAAAGGTGGTACCTTCTTTTCCGTCTTTTAGCTGAATACCGATTGCCAGAAGTTTGTCGCGTATTTCGTCAGATAACGAAAAATTCTTGTTCGCTCTCGCTTCATTTCGCATATTAATGAGAAGATCTACTACATTTTCAAGCTTTTCATTGTTGTTTTGCTGTTCAGTTTGTTGTGACAGGCCTAATACATCAAAAGTGAATTCGTGTAAGGTGTTTTTGAGTGTCTCTAAATCCGCCTTTGTAATACTGGCTTTACCTTCCTTAATTGTATTGATGTTTTTTACGGCTTCAAAAAGATGAGCGATTAAGATCGGACTGTTAAAATCGTCGTTCATTGCATCATAACATTTTTGTCGCCATTCATTCACCTCAATACTTGATGTATCAGATAGTGGTAGTTCATCCAATGTGTGTATTGCTTCCATGAGTCTGTTAAAACCCTTTTCAGAAGCTAATATAGCGTCATCTGAAAAATCAAGAATACTGCGGTAATGCGCCTGTAAGATAAAAAATCGTACTACTGCTGGTGAAAATGCCTTGCTTAAAATATCATTTTGACCGGAAAATAACTCTTCCGGTAAAATATTGTTTCCGGTTGATTTTGCCATCTTCTTACCGTTTAAGGTAAGCATATTGGCATGCATCCAGTAATTAACGGGTTTGTTTCCTGTGCAGGCTTCATTTTGTGCGATTTCACATTCGTGATGGGGGAATTTCAGATCCATTCCTCCTCCGTGAATATCAAATTGTTTTCCAAGGTATTTGGTACTCATTGCTGTACATTCAAGATGCCATCCCGGAAAACCATCTCCCCATGGAGAAGGCCAGCGCATAATATGTTCCGGCTCTGCTTTTTTCCAAAGTGCAAAATCCAATGGATTTCTTTTATCAGACTGACCGTCGAGTTCTCTGGTATTCGCCAGCATATCTTCTATCTTTCTGCCACTCAGTTCTCCGTATTGATAATCTTTGTTGAATCGCTCTATGTCAAAATATACTGACCCGTTGATTTCATAGGCATAGCCGTTGGCTATGATCTCCTCAATAATATGAATCTGTTCAATGATATGACCTGTTGCAGTAGGCTCGATGCTTGGCGGTAAATTGTTGAACTGTTTTAGAATGTTATGGAAGTTTACAGTATATTTCTGTGCTACTTCCATTGGCTCTATCTGTTCAAGTCTTGCTTTTTTAGCAATTTTATCTTCTCCGCTGTCCGCATCATCAACAATATGACCCACATCCGTGATGTTCCGTACATATCGTACCTGATATCCCAAATGTTTCAGGTATCTGAAAATTAAATCAAAAGAAATAAACGTTCTACAATTTCCCAAATGTACATAATTGTAAACGGTAGGTCCACATACGTACATTCCAATTTTTCCTTCGTGAATAGGGGTGAAAACTTCTTTTTCTCCTGAAAGTGAATTGTATACTTTTAAAGTATTGGTCTTGTAAAGCGCCATAAATAACGTTATTAAAATTTAGTTTCTAACTTGATATAATCTAAAAATTCTCTTCTTGTTATGTCATTTTTAAAGGCTCCGCTGAATTCGGCAGTCACAGTACTGCTTTCAATATCACGGATACCTCTTGAATTCACACATAAATGTTTGGCATCAATAACACATGCAACGTCATCTGTTCCTAATACACGTTTTAATTCTTCTACGATCTGAATTGTAAGACGTTCCTGCACCTGAGGGCGTTTTGCATAATAATCTACAATGCGGTTCATTTTAGATAATCCTACAACGGCACCTTTAGAGATATACGCAACGTGAGCTCTTCCTACGATAGGTAATAAATGATGTTCACAGGTAGAATAAACAACGATGTTCTTTTCTACAAGCATTTCACCATATTTATACTTGTTGTCAAAAGTTGAAGAAGAAGGTTTTTTAGCGGGATTCAAACCGCCGAAAATTTCTTTGACAAACATCTTAGCTACCCGGTTTGGAGTGCCTTTCAGACTGTCGTCTGTAAGATCCATTCCGAGAGTAAGCAAAATGTCTTCCACATTCTTCTTAATAGATTCTATTTTTTCTTCATCAGATTTTTCAAAAGCATCAGCTCTTAAAGGAGTATGATCGGATGTTCCGATGTGGTCATCTCCAATTTCATCATGAAGTGAGTTTGACTTACACATTATATATATATTTATGATCGTTTATTTGAGACTGCAAATATAGTTATTTTAAGTCTATCTGACTTATTAAACATAAAAACCCTTGATTTTTAAAACAGTCTCAAGTGTTAAAAATACGTCATTTTGTTTTTTAGGAAAAAAAATACTTAATAGTTTCTTAATTTTATGTAAATTTCGCTTTTCAAAATAACTCTTTTCAAATGAAGAAAAATTATTGTTTATTATTGCTTATATTCCTGTCGTTTTGTTCGACGGTTTCGGCTCAGTTAACAGGATGTCCGTCCGTTGATATTGATCCGGGAGATGTAGAGCTAAATACGGATGGTAGTATTTCTGTTTGTAAAACAGGAGACTGTGTTACATTAACAGCAAATTATTTAAAGACAGGAAAAACAGATACCTATGCCGTATCTTCCATTCCTTATGATCCGCCTTTTCCTTTTACAGGAAGTCCGAATGCGGTAAATCTTACCGTTGATGATCAATGGTCACAAATTATTGATTTAGGTTTTGATTTCTGTTTTTTTGATCAAACCAGAAATAAGGTATTAATAAACGACAATGGAGCATTAACATTTAGTATAAATGGTCAGGGTGGGGTCTATAACCCTGGCGCAGGAACAGGTTATTCATGGAATGCATTGGTGCCTACAGCTCCTGCTAATACTTTTAGCCCTCTATACAGAAGTGCGATATTCGGAGCTATGCAAGATTTATTGCCTAGTGCCTCACCGGCAGATTATAGTGTGAATTATGAAGTTGTGGGAAGCTATCCTTGTCGTACGCTTGTTTTTAATGTATATAAAGCAGCACATTTCAACTGTCATCAAAACATAGGTGTAAATACAATGCAGATTGTTTTATATGAAGGTACAAATGTTATCGATATCTATATAAAAGATCGTTTTGTTTGTCCTACATGGCCAAATAATACAAGTCCTACAGCTTTGCCAGGAGCAGGTGTGATCGGTATTCAAAATGAAGATGGCACAGTTGGTTTTACACCACCTGACAGAAATACCGGACCTTGGGAGGCTCATAATGAAGCATGGCGCTTTACACCAGCTGGTGATCCTAATTATAATATCAAGTGGTTTCAGGATGGAGAACTGATTGCTGAAGGTGTGGATGCTATTGAAGTGTGTCCTACACAAACGACTACTATAACTACTACAGTAACCTATACACAATGTGGTGGACCGGATATCGTAGATACTGCTACTCAGGTTATCAAATTTGAAGAACCACCTATTTTAGGAATTCCAAGAGATTTGGAAGAGTGTTTGGTAATAAACAACGGAGCTAATTTTGATTTAACAATTGTTCAGCCGGATTTAACAACAAATCCTCTTTATCAATTCCAGTATTATACAAGTGAAGAAGATGCAGAAGCAGAAGAAAATGCCATCCCTGCTGATCAGATAGAAGAATATTTTGTTGATTTTAACGATAGCCCTAAAACGATATGGGTAAACGTAAAAAATCCTAATACAGAATGTTTCTGGACACAGGATTTTGATCTGATTGTTCAGGCATGTGATTTCTTATTAGTACGACTACCTGACTTATTTATATGTGAAGGTGAAGTTAATTCATTTGATTTATCTCAATATACAGATGTAGTATATCATGGGAATTTATCGTATGCGGTATCTTACCATAATTCAGAAGATGATGCCAATACAGGAGATAATCCTATTGAAGAACCGGAACTTTCCAATTATGTAGCAACCAGTGGAGAAACCATATGGGTACGTGTGGAGAATATTGAATTTCCGGCTGTATTTGAAATCACTTCATTCAAATTGTTTATTTATCCGGTACCGGAAATTTTCACTCTTACACCTTTAGCAGGATGTGAAGTGCCGGGTACAGGTTGGGCTAATTTTGATCTTACTCAACGTATAACTGCAGCTACTGGCGGAGCAACTTCATTAGAGGTTAGTTTTTATGCGACATCAGCAGAAGCAGAAAACGGTAATATAGCAGATGCTTTTCCTTATAATTATACAGGACCGGGTGGTACTGTTTATGTAAGAGTATATAATCCTAATACTACATGTTATTCTATTTTACCTTTGGTTTTAGAAGTAAAAGATACTCCTATCGCCAATAATATAGGTCCGGTTTCTTACTGTGATCCTAATAATGACGGGCATGGAGTTTTCAACCTTGAAGCGTTAAAAATCCAGATAGCAGGTAATCCTATTCCAGCGGGTATCCAGGTAAGTTTCC
>DAMCXY010000014.1:0-96416 GCA_032096595.1 Flavobacterium sp.
GGTTACCCGTCGACAGATTAGCAATCTGCTCCGTTACCACTCCGGCACCTCTCCTGTTCAATACGGTATTTTGTACCATTTTGAGGTTGCAAATGTAACACGAGTTTTTATTCTTAGCAAATGTTTTGAGGATATTTTTTAATATTTATCCCTTTAAAATCCTAAACTTTCTTATTATCAAACATCTAAATCTTTGAATATTTTAGATTTCATACTTCTTTTTACCGATGAAACTTTCTGTGCAGCTATTGATATGTAAGCATTTTTTAGTAAATTCGCAGTATTAAAACAAATTCTATAAAATTTCGAGAAATGAATAAAAAAGTTGTAATTGTATCAGCAGCCAGAACTCCGATTGGAAGCTTTATGGGAGCATTATCTACTGTTCCTGCTACTAAATTAGGAGCAACGGCTATAAAAGGTGCTCTTGATAAAATCAATCTGAAACCTGAATTGGTGGACGAGGTTCTAATGGGTAACGTTGTTCAGGCTGGTGAAGGTCAGGCACCTGCAAGACAAGCGGCTTTATTTGCTGGTTTACCAAATGAAGTAGCGGCAACTACTGTAAATAAAGTATGTGCTTCAGGAATGAAAGCGATTATGCAGGGAGCTCAGGCAATTATGGCAGGTGATGCTGAAGTTGTAGTAGCTGGTGGAATGGAAAACATGAGTTTAATTCCTCATTATGCTAATCTGCGTGTAGGAGCTAAATTTGGTCCTGCAACTTTTGTTGACGGTATGCAAAAAGACGGTTTATCAGATGCATATGACAACAACGCTATGGGAGTTTTTGCTGACTTATGTGCCAGCGAATACAAAATTTCTCGTGAAGATCAGGATAACTTCGCTATTCAGTCGTACCAAAAATCAGCAGACGCCTGGAATGCAGGAAAATTTGATAACGAGATTGTACCGGTAGCAGTACCTCAAAGAAAAGGAGATCCGATCATTGTTTCAAAAGACGAAGAATACAGCAATGTAAAATTAGATAAAATACCTTCATTAAATGCGGTATTTACCAAAGAAGGAACAGTAACTGCTGCCAATGCTTCTACCATTAATGACGGTGCAGCAGCTGTGGTATTAATGAGCGAAGAAAAAGCAAATGAACTGGGATTAAAACCATTGGCATACATCAAAGGATATGCAGATGCAGCTCAGGAGCCTAAATGGTTTACTACAGCTCCTTCTAAAGCATTGCCAAAAGCACTTGACAAAGCAGGTGTTGCAATTGGTGATGTTGATTTCTTCGAATTTAACGAAGCTTTCTCTGTAGTCGGAATCGCAAATGCCAATATCTTAAAAATTGACAACAGCAAAATCAATGTAAACGGTGGTGCCGTTTCATTAGGACATCCTCTGGGTTGTTCGGGTGCACGTATCGTAGTTACTTTATTAAACGTATTAGAACAAAACAATGGTAAAATAGGAGCTGCTGCGATCTGTAATGGTGGTGGTGGTGCTTCTGCTATTGTGATTGAACGCGCTTAATTTATATACAAAAAATTCTACAGATGAGTTTTGCATCGTCAAAACTCATCTTCCTTTTTCAAATTGATATTGAATGTTTGCTATTTGTAATCTTGCTATCGTACCCCTAAGATCGGAGCCATCTGACCGTAGTGAATTAGTAACTCAGGTGCTTTTTGGAGAACCTTTCACGATTCTGGAACAACAAAAAAATTGGTCTAAAATAGAACTTGCTTTTGATAATTATCAAGGGTGGATTGACAATAAGCAATATCAGACAGTCAGCGCTTCTGATTTTTTACAGCTCAAAAATGCTCCGCGCAAAGTTGCCGGAGATCTTATTGAATACATTACAGACAAAAAAAATAACCTGCTTCCAATTACATTGGGCAGCGATCTTTCCTTTCTTGCCTTTCCTTCTATCAATATCGACGGATTTGTTTTTGAAGGCAATCTGAACAGCGGAGTACAGGCTAAAGTCAACTTACTGAAAACAGCTTTTCTTTACCTTAATGCACCTTATCTGTGGGGCGGTAAAACACCTTTCGGAATAGACTGTTCCGGGTTTTCCCAAATGGTATACCGATTAAACGGTTATCTGATTCCACGTGACGCTTCTCAACAGGCTCTTATCGGAGAACCTCTGAGTTTTATTGAAGAAAGCGAAGTCGGTGATCTGGCCTTTTTTGACAATGAAGAGGGCAATATCATTCATGTAGGAATGATTATGGAAAACAACTACATCATCCATGCACATGGAAAAGTGCGTATAGACCGTCTTGATCATTTGGGAATACTTAATATTGACTCAGGCAGACATACCCACAAACTTCGGGTGATTCGTAAAATCATCTGAAACTAATCTTTTCACAAAACGCTAAATAACGTATCTTTGCCAAAAAATATTTTTCATGGCAACATTCGAGCAATTCAATTTACCCAAATCCTTAGACAAAGCACTTAATGAATTAGGGATAACTACCCCTACTCCTATTCAGGAAAAAACATTCAATGTGATCATGTCCGGGAGAGATATCATGGGAATTGCTCAGACAGGTACCGGAAAAACATTTGCGTATTTATTACCTATTTTAAAACAGTGGAAATTTTCACATTCGTATAATCCTAAAGTAACCATTCTCGTTCCTACAAGAGAATTAGTTGTTCAGGTAGTAAACGAAATTGAAAAGCTGACAAAATACATGTCAGTACGCACCATTGGAGTGTATGGAGGGGTAAACATAAATACACAAAGAAACAATCTTGAATTGGGTGTAGATATCCTTGTAGGAACACCGGGTAGAATGTTGGATCTGGCACTCGACAGCGACTTGAGATTTGATGATATGCAGAAATTAATCATCGATGAATTTGATGAAATCCTCAACATGGGATTCCGTCATCAGCTCACTTCTATCTTATCAATGATGAAAAAGAAACGTCAGAACATCTTATTTTCTGCTACCATGACAGAAGAAGTAGATGCCCTGCTCGAAGACTTTTTCGACTATCCGGAAGAAATATCTCTGGCTCCATCAGGAACACCGCTTGAAAAGATACAACAATACGGCTATCACGTACCTAATTTTCTGACCAAAATCAATGTCTTAAAAGACTTGCTTTCAAAAGATGAAAGCATGTCACGTATCCTGGTTTTCGTAAACAACAAACGCATTGCTGATTATGTACTCGAAGCTCTTGAAGCTGACTTTCCAGAACAATTCGGAGTCATCCATTCCAATAAAACACAGAATTACCGTTTAAACACCATGGAATCTTTCCGTAACAATGAACTGAGAGGTATTGTTACAACCGATATTATGGCGCGTGGGTTGGATATCTCTGATATTACACATGTGGTAAACCTGCAATTTTCGGAAATAGCAGAACAATATATCCACAGAATCGGAAGAACAGGAAGAGCCGATAAAGAAGGAATTGCCATCAGTTTAATTGATCCTAAAGAAGAGGAAAAACAATTTGCTGTTGAAGTACTCATGGAAAAGGAAATAGAAATTCTTCCGATACCATCAGCAGTAAAAACAGAAGAACAACTTTTGGAATTTGAAAAAGACCAGTCAAAATTAAGAACGGGTAATAAGATCAAAAAAATTGTTCGTGGTGAAGCATTTCATGAGAAAAAAGATAAAAATAAGAAAGTAAATCTCGGAGGTCCCGGAAAGAGAAACCCAAGAAAGACTGAGTCCAGAAACCGCGGCGTAGAAAGAAAAAGAGATGAAAAACGCAAAAAGAAATAGCCTACCAGAAGATAGGCTCTTTTCCATTTGCTGATAAATATTGATTGGCCTGGCTAAAGTGTTTGTTTCCAAACCACTTTCCCTGATTGGCACTCATAGGCGATGGATGCCCGGAGTTTAATACCAGATGCTTATTGCGATCTACTATTTTACCTTTCTTTTGCGCATAATTGCCCCAAAGCATAAAAACAACGCCTTCTTTTTCCGAAGATATTTTTTCAATCGCAGCCTCAGTAAAAATTTCCCACCCTTGTTTTTGGTGACTTCCCGGTGATGCCTGGCGTACGGTGAGTACATCATTCAGCAATAACACACCTTGTTTAGCCCAGCGCTCAAGATTTCCGGAAGGAGGAATTGGTGCTCCCACATCGTTTGATACTTCTGCAAATATATTTCGCAGAGAAGGCGGAAAAGGAATACCATCATTCACAGAAAAACTGAGTCCGTTTGCCTGACCATAGCCATGATACGGATCTTGACCTAAAATAACTACCTTGACATCATCCAGTTTACACCAGCGAAAGGCATTAAAAATCAATTCTTTTGGAGGAAAAACAGTTTGTGTAGCATATTCATGTTCTACAAATCTTTTTAACTGCTGATAATATTCTTTTTGTTGTTCGGCTTCAATAAATTGTTTCCACGTCATAATAATCGTTTTGTTATCCAAAAATAAGCATTAATATTTATTTGATATATCTTCGTAAATTTGCAACAAATAAAATTTCTATGAAATCCATTCATAAAAAAACCTTACAAGATTTAGAGTTTCTTACCGTTTTAGAATCCATTGCACATTACTGTACGACGGACCCCGGAAAAGAAGCGGCTCTTGAAATACATCCCTTTACAGACAAAGAAACGCTTTTAAGCAATTTAAAGCAAACTTCTGAATATACTTCCTCTTTTACAAACAATAACGTCATCCCTAATCATTATTTTGATCCTATTGATCATGAATTGAAATATTTAAAGATTGAAGACAGCTATCTTGAAGTAAGCGGTTTTAAAAAAATTGCCATACTTACTCATACCACAAACGAACTGCTTCTCTTTTTTAAAAAATTTGAAGAATACTATCCGGAATTATCTGCTGCAAGCAGTGAACTTGAAATAAATAAAGTAATTCTTCAAAAAATTGATCAGGTAATTGATAAGTACGGGGAAATTAAAGACAATGCTTCTGTAGATCTGACGAGTATCCGGCAACAGATAAACATGGTACGGGGCAAAATCAATCAAAGTTTCGGAGTAGCCCTCACCCAATATAACAGTGCGGGTTATCTGGACGATATTAAAGAAACTATTGTAGACAACCGCCGTGTACTGGCTGTATTAGCAATGTACCGCAGAAAAGTAAAAGGTACAGCTTTAGGACAATCAAAAACAGGAAGCATTGTGTATATGGAACCTGAAAGTACCTACCGCTTTTCACAGGAGCTTACCAATCTCGAATTTGAAGAACGCGAAGAAATCATGCGCATTCTGAAACAGCTCACCAATGAAATTCGCCCTTTTACAGCTGATCTTGAAGAATATCAGCACTATTTATCGAGAATAGATGTCATTTCCGGAAAAGCAAAATATGCTGTAAAAATTCAGGGTATTCTGCCACATATTACAGAGGAAAAAAGACTGTATTTCAGAGAAGCATTCCACCCTATTCTTTATTTATCCAATAAAGAAAAAGGAAAAATAACGCATCCGCAAACCATTGAGCTTTCCAAAGAAGGAAGGATTATTGTGACTTCAGGACCCAATGCAGGAGGTAAAAGTATTACCCTGAAAACCATTGGTCTTTTGCAGTTAATGTTACAGAGCGGTATTCTCATACCCGTACATGAAAGAAGCGAAACGTTCCTTTTTGATTATATACTTACGGATATAGGAGACAATCAATCTATAGAAAATCATTTGAGTACCTATAGCTATCGCTTAAAAAACATGAATTATTTTCTAAAAAAATGCAATAAAAAAACCTTATTTCTGATTGATGAGTTCGGTACCGGATCTGATCCGGAACTCGGAGGGGCACTCGCAGAAGTATTTTTAGAAGAATTTTATGATCGGGAAGCTTTTGGAATCATCACTACCCACTACTCCAATCTGAAAATGCTTGCCAACGAACTGCCTTATGCGACCAACGCCAACATGATGTTTGATGAGAAATCATTAGAACCCTTATACAAACTAAGCCTTGGTCAGGCAGGAAGCTCTTTTACATTTGAAGTAGCTCAAAAAAACGGTATTCCATACAGTCTCATCAACCGCGCAAAAAAGAAAATCGAAACCGACAAAGTCCGTTTTGATAAAACCATAGCCAACCTTCAGAAAGAACGATCTAAACTTGAAAAGACATCTCAAACGCTCAGAGAAGAAGAAAATAAAGCAAGGGAAGAAAGTAAGAAAATGGAATCCATCAATTCAAAAATACAGGATAAACTGGAGCGCTATCAGGAGCTGTATGATGCCAACCAACGCTTTATCTATCTCGGACAGCGTATAGATGATCTTTCTGAAAAATATTTCAACAATAAAGACAAGAAAACGTTGATTGGTGAATTGTTAAAGACGGTGGAGATTGAAAACTCAAAGCGCAAAAAGGTTACCTTGAAAGAAAAGAAAGCCAAAGAGACAGAACAGAAAAAAATAGTACAGGAAGTTGAACAGAAGGTAGAAGAAATCCGAAAAGAAAAGAAAGAAAAAAAAGCTGCAAATTTGGCAGAAAATAAACCAAATAAAACTAACTTTATACTAAAAATAGGAGATAAAGTGAGAATGACTGACGGAAAGGCTGTCGGCACGATTGATGCTATAGAAAAGAATAAGGCCACTGTGAATTATGGCTTTTTTACCTCAAAGGTAGATTTAGAACAATTAGAAATGGTTGAAAGAAAAAAATGATGGAAATAGTAGATTTACCAAAAAATAAAAAAATTATCCTTTTTGACGGGGTTTGTAATTTTTGCAACGATGTCATCAATAAAATAATTGCTAAGGACACCAAAAACGTTTTTGTATTTGCTTCCTTACAATCAGAAATCGGACAAAAAATATTGAAACACATTGGTTTAAGCAATGATCTGGACACTATCGTTTTATACGAACCGGGTATTGCTTATTACGTTAAAAGTGATGCTGCCATCGAAATCGCTAAGCAGATCGGGGGGATATATTCCTTATTGAGAATAGGAAATCTGTTACCGCGGCGACTGCGCAATCTCACCTACGATTACATTGCCAGAAACCGGTATAAATGGTATGGAAAAAAAGATGCCTGTATGATTCCGACACCGGAAATGAAAGCGAAATTTCTGTAAGAAAAGCGTATTAAATATCAATCAAAAATAATTTTTCATCCGAGAGGCAATGCGTATATTTGCCGTTAAAAACAAAAACTAATGCACATTTCATATAACTGGTTAAAACAATTCATAAAATTAGAAACCACACCTGAAGAAACCGCTAAAATACTAACCGATTTAGGTCTCGAAGTAGAAGGTATTGAATCCTTTGAAAGTTTGAAGGGAGGGCTTAAAGGAGTGGTTGTTGGTCATGTTATTTCTTGCGAACAGCATCCGAATGCGGATAAGCTTAAAATTACTAAAGTAGATTTAGGAAACGGAGAAGCACCGGTACAGATTGTTTGTGGAGCGTCTAATGTGGCAGCAGGTCAAAAAGTAGCAGTAGCTACTATTGGCACCTTATTATATGATAAAGACGGGAATGAATTTCAGATTAAAAAAGGTAAAATCAGAGGAGAAGACAGTTTTGGGATGATCTGTGCTGAAGATGAACTCGGTTTGGGAGACAGTCATGAAGGCATCATGGTTCTGGATCAGGATATTAAACCCGGAACTTCTGCTGCAGAATTATTTGAAATTTCTACCGATAGTGTATTTGAAATCGGATTGACACCCAACCGCGCAGATGCTATGAGCCACTGGGGAGTAGCACGTGATTTACGCGCAGGATTAACACAAAACCATCCGAATACCAATCATTCAGAATTAATCACTCCGTCAGTAAGCAAATTCAAGGTTGAGAAGCGTACCTTAAAATATGATGTTGTCGTTGAAGACACAAAACAAACGCCTCGCTATTGTGGTGTGACCATATCGGGTATTGAAGTAAAACCTTCACCTTCCTGGTTGCAAAACAGATTGAAAGCAATCGGGATAAATCCGAAAAACAATATTGTAGATGTTACTAATTATGTTTTACATGAATTAGGTCAGCCTTTGCATGCTTTTGATTCTGCCCGAATCAAGGGAAACAAAATTTATGCGAAAAACCTGCCAACGGGTACTAAATTTACTACTCTTGACGGTGTTGAACGTACATTACATGAAGAAGATATCATGATTTGTGATGACCACGGACCATTATGTATTGCCGGGGTTTTAGGAGGTCTGAATTCAGGCGTTTCTGAAACAACTACAGCAATCTTTTTAGAAAGTGCTTATTTCAATTCTGTTTCGATCCGTAAAACCGCAAAAAGACATAGTATAAGTTCTGATGCTTCATTCCGTTTTGAAAGAGGAATTGATCCTAATATTACAGATTATGCCTTAAAGCATGCTGCCTTATTGATTCAGGAAGTTGCAGGTGGAGAGATTACTTCGGATATCATTGATATTTTCCCTAAAAAGATTGATGATTTTTCTGTCTTTTTAAACTTCAATAACGTAAATAAAATATTAGGAGAAGATATATCCAAAGAAACCATTAAAAAAATATTGGTATCCTTAGACATCAAAGTAAACAGCATCTCGGATCTTGGATTGGGACTTACAGTACCTTCCTATCGTGTAGATGTACAACGTGAAATTGATGTTATTGAAGAAATATTGCGCGTATATGGTTTCAACAACATAAAAACCGGATCTAAACTCAATGCTACTATAAGTAACAGTTCGCGTACTGATGATCATATGGTACAAAATATCGTAGCCAACCAGTTAGTGAGTCAGGGATTCTACGAAATTATGGCAAACTCTCTTACAACACCTGTGTATAGCGAGCTGGCAGAGTCTTTAGATGCAAACAAGCAAGTACATATTTTAAATCCGCTGAGCAATGATTTATCCATTATGAGACAAACATTACTTTTCGGAGGTTTAGAATCTATTTCCTATAATATCAACCGAAAAAATTCTGATTTAAAGTATTTTGAATTCGGGAATACATATGAAAAGAACATCGGTAACAGCTATGATGAATATAAGCATCTTGCCTTATTTATTACAGGAAACACAACAGCCGGCAATTGGAATACGACAGCAGCGCCTGTAGACTTTTTCCTTTTCAAAGGTTATATAGACACTTTGTTGAGCCGTTTAGGAATAAACAAACTAAACACCCAGCCTCTGACAAATGATATTTTCTCTGAAGGAATATCATATCACTTAGGAAATCGTAAAATTGTTGAATTTGGTGTGGTTAAGAAAACTATAGCAAAGCATTTTGACATCAAACAGGAAGTGTTTTTTGCAGATATCAATTGGAATAACATTCTTAATGTAGTTTCTGCTAAAATAAAATTTACCGATATTCCTAAATTCCCTGTTGTAAAAAGAGATTTAGCTTTATTGATAGATGCAGAAATGCCTTTTAATAAAATCTATGAAGTTGTAAAATTAGTTGATAAAAATACCATCAAGGATATTTCTCTATTTGATGTTTATCAGGGAGATAAACTACCTGAAGGTAAGAAATCATACGCGATCAGTCTGAAACTACAGGATGAAAACAAAACCCTTACTGATGCTCAGATTGAAAAAATAATGAGCAAGGTACAGAAAGAACTGGAAACAGAGGTACAGGCTCAATTAAGATAAAAAATGAAAAACGGTTAATAATAACCGTTTTTTTTATTATTTCAGGATATAAAAAAACAGCTTATGAATAAGCTGTTTTTTTATTATGATACGTAAAAAGGATTAACCTAATACTTCTTTTACTTTTTTACCGATTTCAGCAGGAGAGTCAACTACATGGATTCCATTTTCTCTCATGATGCGTTTTTTAGCTTCTGCAGTATCATCTGCTCCACCAACGATAGCTCCGGCATGTCCCATTGTACGTCCTTTAGGTGCAGTTTCACCTGCAATGAATCCGATAACTGGTTTTTTGTTACCATTTTCTTTAATCCAACGAGCAGCATCTGCTTCCAACTGACCTCCGATCTCACCAATCATAATGATCGCTTCTGTCTCCTCATCATTCATCAGCAATTCTACCGCCTCTTTAGTAGTAGTTCCGATAATTGGATCTCCACCGATACCGATCGCAGTCGTAATACCTAAACCTTGTTTTACAACCTGATCTGCAGCCTCATATGTTAATGTTCCAGATTTTGAAACAATTCCTACTGTTCCTTTTTTGAAAACAAAACCAGGCATGATTCCTACTTTTGCTTCACCCGGAGTAATTACACCCGGACAGTTTGGACCAACTAAACGGCATTCCTTACCCTTAATATAATCATAAGCTTTAACCATATCAGCAACAGGAATACCTTCTGTGATACAGATGATTACTTTGATACCCGCATCAGCAGCTTCCATTATTGCATCAGCAGCAAATGCCGGCGGTACAAAAATAATTGAGGTATCTGCCTGAGCTTTCTCCACAGCATCTCTCACTGTATTGAAAACAGGACGCTCTAAATGTGTACTTCCTCCTTTTCCAGGAGTCACACCACCTACAACGTTCGTACCGTATTCAATCATTTGAGAAGCATGGAAAGTACCTTCGCTTCCTGTAAATCCTTGTACAATTATTCTTGAATTTTTATTTACTAAAACGCTCATAATTATCTTATAGTTTTTTTTTTATATTATTTAACAAAAATAGCCTTTTGAATTCGAATTTAAAATTTTTTAATCTTAAAAAAATTTAATTTAATAGCTGACTCATCTGATAGCCTTTATAGAGCTTACCGTCTTTTACTTCCCAAACCGTAAAAAAGACTGCAAGGATAAGTTCTTCCTCAGGATTTTCAAAAGTTCTTACATAAAATGAGTAGCGTATGGTAACGGTATCACCTTCTGCAAGTACCTGATCAATTTGTGTAGTTAAAGAAAAATAGGAATGTTTTAAATCTTTGGATAAAGCTAAAATATCATTAAAATCAAGCGTAAGAAGTCCTTTAGAACTATACCATTCCAAAATAACATCTTCATGCAGAATTTCCAAACAATACGATTTACTTAATATTCCTGCCGATTTGTAAAAATTCTCTACTATTTCTTTTGCACTCATATCTATTTCAATTTTGCAAGTACATTTTTTATTGCTGCACGTTGTTTATATTCCTCACGAGCAACTTCAGCCGGTGAACCAAAATAGACATTATCACCGGGAAGGTTTTTTGAAACTCCTGATTGTCCCAGTACCACTGCTTTTTTTCCGATAGTCACACCGCTGGTTATTCCTACCTGTCCCCAAAGCGTTACTTCGTCTTCAATAATGACACATCCTGCAATTCCTACATGAGATGCGATGAGACACATTTTACCGATTTGACTGTCATGTCCGACATGCACATGATTATCGAGCTTAGAACCGGCACCGATGGTGGTTTCACCCGTTACTCCTCTGTCAATCGTTGTCATGGCGCCCATACTCACATTATCTTCAATAACAACTTTACCTGAAGAAATGAGCTGATCAAAATGATCCGGTCTTTTCTTATAGTAAAAAGCATCAGCTCCCAAAACAGAACCGCTGTGAATAATTACATTATCTCCGATAATGGTATCATCATAAATGGAAACATTGCTGTGAATCAGACAATTTTTTCCAATTTTTACATTGTTTCCAATGAAAGTGTTTGGCTGTATAACAGTTCCTTCACCAATTTCTGCGGTATCTGCAATGCTTTTTTCTGCAGGCTGAAACGGTTTGAAATATACTGCTAATTTATTGAAATCTCTGAATGGATCATCTGAAATTAACAATGCCTTTCCTTCTGGACAATCTACCTTTTTATTAATGAGTACAACAGAAGCATTAGACTGTAATGCTTTGTCATAGTATTTAGGGTGATCTACAAACACAATCTCCCCTGTTTTAATCACATGAATTTCATTCATTCCCACTATAGGAAAATCAGCCGCACCAACATAGTCACACCCCAGTATCTGAGCTATGGTATCCAAACGATATGTCTTGGGAAATCGCATATTACAGAATAATTATTCTTTAATTCTTTCGCTATAGTTTCCTGTAGCTGTATCTATTTTAATTTTATCTCCTTCATTGATAAATAAAGGAACATTAACCGTAGCTCCTGTTTCTACCGTAGCAGGTTTTGTAGCGTTAGTAGCCGTATTTCCTTTTACTCCCGGTTCTGTATAAGTAACTTCTAAGATAACAGATGCCGGCATATCTACTGATAATGGCATCTCAGTCTCTGCATTGATCTGAATCATTACATTTTCACCTTCTTTCAACAAATCCGGAGCATCTAATACATCTCTGTTTAATGTAATTTGTTCATAGCTTTCTGTATTCATGAAATGAAATTCAGTTCCTTCTGCGTACAGGTATTGAAATTTATGTGTTTCTACACGAACCACATCAATTTTATGTCCGGCAGAAAACGTATTATCCAACATTTTTCCATTCGTTACACTTTTCATTTTTGTACGTACAAATGCAGGTCCTTTTCCTGGTTTCACGTGTAAGAATTCTACTATTTTATAAATATCATGATTAAACTTAATACATAATCCATTTCTGATATCTGATGTTGTTGCCATATTTATTAGTGTATATTTATTGATTAATAAGCTCCTGTATATCCTTTCATTACTCCACGGGATGAATTTCTGATGAATAAGATTATTTCATCGCGTTCCGGAGTAGCTTCCAAATCTGCTTCTATAAGACTTAAAGCCTGAGTAGTATTGTAGTTTTTCTGATATAATAGGCGATAAATGTTTTGAATTTCTCTGATTTTCTCTGTAGAAAAACCTCTTCTTCTGAGACCAACTGAATTAATACCAACATACGAAAGAGGTTCTTTTGCTGCTTTTGTATAAGGTGGTACATCTTTTCTGACTAATGAACCTCCGGAAATCATTGCGTGTTCTCCAATAGTTATAAACTGATGAATTGCTGTAAGACCTCCGATTATTGCATAATTTCCTACAGTTACGTGACCAGCCAATGCACATGCATTTGCAATCACTACATGATGTCCTACTTCACAGTCATGTGCTATATGTGCATATGCCATGATTAGACAGTCACTTCCGACAACAGTTTTACCTGAAGCCACTGTTCCTCTGTTTACAGTAACACACTCTCTGATAGTAGTATTATCACCAATAATCGCCAAAGTTTCTTCTCCGCTAAATTTTAAATCCTGTGGTATCGCTGAAATAACTGCACCGGGAAATATGGTACAATTCTTACCGATACGGGCTCCCTCCATAATGGTTACATTAGATCCTATCCAAGTGCCTTCTCCAATTTCAACATTATTATGTATCGTAGTAAATGGCTCTATTACTACATTTTTAGCTATTTTAGCTCCTGGATGAACATACGCTAAAGGTTGATTCATTTTATTATAATATGTAATTACTATTATTTTGCTTTTACTATTTGTGCCATTAATTCAGCCTCAGTAGCTATCTTACCATTTGCGTATGCGTATGCCTGCATATGACATATTCCTCTACGGATCGGACTAATCAGGTCTAATTTAAAGATCAAAGTATCACCGGGTAACACCTGTTGCTTGAATCGTACATTATCAATTTTCATAAAATACGTCAAATAATTTTCCGGATCCGGAACGGTACTCAAAGCCAGAATTCCTCCTGCCTGCGCCATTGCTTCTATCTGCAATACACCCGGCATGACCGGAGCTCCGGGAAAATGCCCTACAAAAAAGGGTTCATTCATTGTCACATTTTTCAAACCAACTACATGGGTGTCTGATAATTCCAAAATTTTATCTACCAGCAAAAATGGTGGTCTGTGTGGCAAGATATTCATAATTCCTTTAATATCAATCAAAGGTTCTTTATTTATATCATAAGAAGGTACCTGATTTCTCTTTTCTGTCTTGATGATTTTAGAAAGCTTCTTTGCAAACTGAGTATTGACATAATGTCCCGGTTTATTAGCAATGACTTTACCTCTTATACGGGTACCAACTAATGCTAAATCTCCAATTACATCCAACAATTTATGACGGGCTGCTTCGTTTGGATAATGTAACGTCAGATTATCGAGAATACCATTTGGTTTAATCGTAAATTTCTCTTTGTTAAATGCAACCTTAAGCTGTTCCATTGTTTCAGGAGAAATCTCTTTGTCTACATAAACGATAGCGTTATTTAAATCGCCACCTTTGATCAACCCGTGCTGTAGCAATGCTTCTAACTCATGTAAAAAACTAAACGTTCGCGCCTGAGAGATCTCTTTTCTAAATTCAGATAGATTTTTAATCGAAGCATTTTGCGTGCCCAAAACCTTAGTACCAAAGTCTACCATAGTAGTAACCTGGTATTCATCTGCAGGCATTAAAATAATTTCACTTCCTGTTTTCTCATCAACATATGAAATGACTTCTTTTACAATATATTCTTCTCTTTCGGCTTCTTGCTCACAAGTTCCAACACTGTCGATTGCTTCAACAAAAAATTTAGATGACCCATCCATTATCGGAGGCTCTGAAGCATTTATTTCAATGATCACGTTATCTAAATCACAACCCACCAAAGCAGCTAAAACATGCTCCGTTGTTTGCAATTTGACACCTTTATGCTCAAGATTGGTTCCTCTTTCTGTTGAAACCACATAATTTGCATCTGCTTGAATAACAGGTGATCCCTCTAAATCAACTCTTGTAAAAGAAAAACCGTTATTTACAGGGGCTGGTTTAAATACCATTTTCACACTTTGTCCGGTGTGTAAACCTACTCCTTCAATGGTTACTTCTTTAGCAATGGTTTTTTGTTTAACCATAATATTCAAAATTTAATATCTTTTTATTGTGTAATTCTTAATTATTTTTAAGCTTCTCAATATCCTTTACTATTTTAGGAAGGTTCTTGAAATGAACATACGATTTTGAAAAATCACTATATGCCATTGCAGGAGAACCCTGTATTTTTTCGTTGTCCGCGATATTTTTACCCACACCGGTCTGTGCCTGAATGCGTACATTATTTCCGATAGTAATATGACCTACAATTCCTACCTGACCGCCTATCTGGCAATGATGACCAATTTTGGTAGAACCTGCAACTCCGGTCTGAGAGGCAATTACGGTATGTTCGCCTATTTCAACATTATGGGCGATCTGTATCTGATTGTCAAGCTTTACTCCCTTACGGATAATAGTAGATCCCATAGTAGCTCTGTCTATAGTAGTACAGGCACCTATCTCTACATCATCTTCAATAACAACATTACCTATCTGTGGAACTTTCATATAAGATCCGTCTTCAGACGGAGCAAAACCAAATCCGTCAGAACCAACAATTGTTCCTGAATGGATGACACAATTTTTACCGATAACCGTTTCTGAATAAACTCTGGCTCCGGCAAATAAAATTGTGTTATCACCTATTTCAACATTGTCTCCAATGAACGAATTCGGATAGATTTTTACGTTATTTCCTATTTTGGTATTTTTTCCGATATAACAAAAACTACCTAAATAAAGATTTTCTCCGTACGTAACTCCTTCAGATATAACACTTGGTTGCTCTATTCCTGACTTCATCAGTTTTACCTGATTGGCATACTCCAAAAGTTTTGAAAATGTTTTATAAGCATCTTCCACCCGGATTAAAGTAGCTTTTATTGAACCTTCCGGCTTAAATGTTTTATTTACAATGACAACGGATGCATTGGTAGAGTATATATAATGATTGTATTTAGGATTGGCTAAAAATGAAATAGATCCGGGTGTACCTTCCTCGATTTTAGACAATTTAGATATGATCACAGATGAATCCCCTGTAATTTCTCCTTCTAAATATTCTGCTATCTGTGCTGCTGTTATTTCCATTCGTACAAAAATATAAATTTTTATGACGTCTTTTGCTTTATCCGCTTAGGATAACATACAAAATATTTCATAACCGGTTCAGAAAGTGCTCTTAGATTATACTGATCAGATGCATCCAATACATCCATAATCTTTTTATTTTTAGTTTGTATACGAATAGGTTCAGCTTTAAGATCATAAGCCTGATTCTTTAAATTACCACCAAAAACCAAATAAGATAAAGCATCTTCATCTATATTGAGCTCTGTACCGAATTGTTTTTTATAGTGTTTTATTTTATGTTGTTGTTCGTCTTTTTCAACTGTTTTTATATGAAATAATTTTCGGTTGATGATACTGTCACTCAATGTAGATAAAATATAATCATCGTGGAATTGCCACATCTTTATAGCTCCTATGATATCTGAATCGTCTAATAATGAAAAATTGAACAAAGCATTTTCATTAAAATCGTCTAATGTAACACTGTTGTTCAAAAAGAAGGATAAAGGCTGGCTACATGGCAATTGTATCCCCTTTTGTGACAGCTCCTTCGCTCTCTTCAATATCTTTGATAATATCAGTTCAGCTACCACACTCGTTTTATGTAAATAACATTGCCAGTACATCAGTCTGCGGGCTACTAAAAATTTCTCAACAGAATATATTCCTTTTTCTTCTACTACCAGAATATCATCCTGAACATTGATCATTTGAATCAAACGTTCTGAATTGATGTTTCCTTCTGCCACACCACTGTAAAAACTATCGCGTTTAAGATAGTCCATACGGTCCATATCCATTTGACTGGATATTAGCTGTAATAAAAACTTTCGGTGATAATTTCCTTTAAAAATTTCAATTGCCAGAGACAGCTTTCCATCAAACTCTGCATTGAGAGCATTCATAAACAACAAAGATAATTCTTCGTGATGAACGTTTTCTACAATACTTTGTTCCATAGCATGCGAAAAAGGTCCATGTCCGATATCATGCAATAAAATGGCGATATACAAAGCATTTTCTTCTTCTGCAGAAATTTCTACATTTTTACTTTTAAGAACCTGAACTGCTTTCTGCATCATATGCATACAGCCCAGAGCATGATGAAATCGGGTATGGTGTGCTCCGGGATAAACTAAATAAGATAATCCCATTTGATTTATTCTCCTTAACCTTTGAAAATAAGGATGCTCAATCAAATCATATAACAATGAATTGGGGATGGAAATAAATCCGTAAATCGGATCATTCAGGATCTTTAGTTTATTGTAAGTAATCAAATTTATTTTTGAAAAAAATTAGCCAACAAATATAGGAATAATAAAAAAAAACTGTGCATTTTTTTCTTCAAATACACAGTTTTAATTTCATAATATCTTAATCTAACTGAAACGAATGAAAAAATCGCAATGTTTTTTCAATGTCATAATGTAAAATTCTATCTTCTGTTACCACTGGTACTTCTTCCCGATATGTTTTCACAAAACTTTCGATAAACGGGCTTGACTTTAATGGTCTTCTGAATTCCAAAGCCTGTGTAGCATTGAGAAGTTCAATGGCAAGAATACGTTCAAGATTATCTGCTACACGCAATACTTTCGTTGCCGCATTGGCTCCCATACTTACATGATCTTCCTGTCCGTTACTGGACACAATACTATCCGTACTTGCAGGAACCGTTAATTGCTTGTTTTGACTTACAATACTTGCAGCGGTATACTGAGGAATCATAAAACCGGAATTCAATCCCGGATTGCTCACTAAAAAAGGTGGTAAACCTCGTAATCCGGATATGAGCTGATACGTTCTTCTTTCAGATATATTACCAATCTCTGCCAAAGCCATTGCCAGAAAATCCAACGCTAATGCCAATGGCTGACCATGAAAATTGCCTCCGGAGATGATCAGATCATCATCATAAAATACGTTCGGATTATCTGTCACCGAGTTAATTTCCGTTTTAAAAACTTTGTTTACATAATCGATCGCATCTTTAGAGGCTCCATGAACCTGAGGAATACAGCGGAAAGAATACGGATCCTGAACGTGCTGTTTAGGTTGTTTGATAAGTTCGCTGCCTTCCAGTAAATCTCTATAGAATTCTGCTGTAACAACCTGCCCTTTATGAGGTCTTACCAAATGAATCAATTCATTGAATGGTTCAATTCTTCCATCAAAACCTTCTAAAGAAATGGCACCGATAACATCTGCAAGATAGACAAGCTTACGACTTTTTAACAATACATAGCATCCGTATGCGCTCATGAACTGTGTACCGTTTAACAAAGCTAATCCTTCTTTTGACTGAAGCTCAATTGGTTCCCAGCCATTTGCTTCCAAAACTTTTCCGGCAGGCTGGCGAAATCCCTGATAATATACTTCTCCTTCTCCGATTAAAGGTAAAGACAAATGAGCCAGAGGAGCCAAATCTCCTGAAGCCCCCAGCGAACCTTGTTCATATACTATAGGAAGTATATCATTATTATAAAAGTCAATAAGACGCTCGACCGTTTTTAGCTGAACTCCTGAATTTCCATAACTCAAAGATTGGATTTTCAACAAAAGCATAATTTTCACAATTTCCTGAGGAATTTCCGGTCCTGTTCCACAGGCATGAGATTTCATCAGGTTTTCCTGTAGCTTTGATAAGTTTTCATCCGATATTTTTACGTTATACAGTGAGCCAAAACCTGTGTTAATACCATATATCGGATCTTTATGCTCTTTCATTTTTTCATCTAAATAGTTTCTGCATTTTTCAATTTTTGCAGTTGCTTCTTCAGACAAAGCGAGTTTTTTATCTTCAATTAATAATGTGTTTATTTCTTCTATAGAAAAAATATCAGAACTTATATAATGAACGTTATCCATGATTTTTAATTTTTTTGTCAAAATTCCGCAAAGATTACCTCAAAAGCAAATAAAAATAGCTGCTGTAAAATAATTTTACGAAATAGTCAGTAAATTAATACTATTATCTTCTTATCGGGTAAATACCCATTTGTTTTCAGTGCTTAGTGCACTGTCAAATCGATAACCTTCTATATTAAATGATTTGATATCTTCTGCTTTGTCAATTGAATGATCAATGATATACCGAACCATTAAACCTCTTGCCTTTTTTGCAAAAAAACTGATGATCTTTAGCTTACCGTCTTTATATTCCATAAATTCAGGTGTAATCACGTTATGTTTTAAAAGCTTTGTATCTACGGCAGAAAAATATTCTTTACTGGCGAGGTTTATGAGCTCCTCACCTCTTTTCATTTGTGCATTTAATTCTTTTACAAGAGCTGGTTTCCAGAAATCATACAGGTTTTTTGATGTACCAACCGGTAATTTTGTCCCCATTTCTAACCGATAAGGCTCTATAAGGTCAAGAGGTTTTAGTAAGCCGTACAATCCCGATAAAATACGAACATTTTCCTGTAAAAAGTCTATTTTATTTAGCGGTAATGTATACGCATCTAAACCCGTATACACATCACCGTTAAAGGCATAAACAGCTTGTCTTACTGTAGCTCCGGTTTGCGTAAAGCGATACTTTCTTTCTTGATTACGCTGCCAGTTCAGCTCGCCTAACTTATCTGAAATAGCCATGAGATCGCTGAGTTCTTTAGGCGTTTTCTCTTTTAATGCAGTATGTATCGTTTTAGACTCCTTGATGAACTTGATTTTCGTAAATTCCTGAGTGGGTAATGTACTTTCAAAATCCAATGATTTTGCAGGTGAAATAAGTATTTTCATTGATTAATTTCCTTTTATTCTACTGATTATTTTTTTTATCAACTGTACGCCGTCTCTACGCTTTTTCGCTACTTCATGTATTTCAACGCCCGTTTGTTTCTTTATTATTTTATAAGAGAACGCAAACTGTATGTCATCCGGATCATCTTTTAATAAACCGAAACGCAAATCATTGAAATACAATACGCCTGCACTATCCTGTGTTATAGTATATTGATTTTCTGAAATACGAATTAATCGCTGTACAGAAGCATCTTTTTCTATATCTTTTATCAATACTTTGTTTTTAGGATATTTTTTGAATTGTATAGGCTGAGTATCCAAAAAGGAATAATCCGATAAATAGAAAAAATCATCGTCCTCTGCAATAATATTCCATAAAACAGCAGTAAAAGCTGCGGGTTTTGCCTGTATTTTTATATAAGCTGTCTTTTCATTTTTCAATTGATCGGCAGCTTTACTGGAAACAACAGCCTGCAACACTAATGTCACTAAAAGATAAGATGTGCTCAAGATTAAACCTGCTGTATTTCTACGATATCTCTTCCTGGAATATTTCGGTAAACGCGCAGACAAATATAAAAAAAACAAAAGGGGTAATGTATATAAAGGATCTATTACAAAAATAGATTTTAAAGCTATTTTTTCTTCCAACGGCCAAAAGATTTGGGTTCCCCACGTTGTAAATATATCTAATAAAGAATGGGTAAACAATATGAGAAATACTGCACTAAAAGCCCTTCGGTAAGAAATATGCACTCTTTTTTCAGCAAACTGTATCCCTTTAGCCAAAATTAAAGAGAGTAAAATAAAAAAAACAATTGAATGGGAAAATCCTCTGTGAATTTCAATAGCCTGTAGAGGATCATTAAGAAACTTACCTGCAATAATATCCAAATCGGGAATGGTTCCGATTATGGCTCCGTACAGCAAACTCCTGTTTCCTATTTTTTTTCCTAATACGGCATTGGAAACAGCTGCACCTAATACTATTTGTGTAAAAGAATCCATTTACAAGGTTAGAAATACAGTATTCAATTAATAAAGTATAAAAATACGGATTAAAAATGGCTTACACGGTTTAAAAGCAGGAGTTTCTGCATTAACTAAAGAGAATATTCCAAAAAAATTGCCTTTTCATTTACAAATGAAAAGGCAACCTTTATTTTAGAAATAAATATTATCGGGTAAATAACAATTCTCTGTATTTTGTCAAAGTCCACACTTCATTATCAACTTCCAATTCAAGCTTGTCGGCATGATGGCGAATGATATCAAAAAATGGTTTTACTTTAAAACAATATTCGTAAGCAGTATCTTCAATACTATCCATAGCATTTGCTGCTTTACGCGCATCTATCATAGCATGTACGTTTTCATTAATAGCTGCTATATGACCTGAAATCTTTTTTATAATAATGATTTGTTCTTTTGCCACAGACTCAAAATCTGCTCCAAAAATTTCTTTAAGGCCTTTTACATTTTCAATAAGCGTATTCTGATATTTAATAGCTGTAGGAATCACATGGTTACGGGCAATATCTCCCAAAACGCGTCCCTCGATCTGAATTTTTTTCACATACTCTTCAAGTTCAATTTCATAACGTGCATGTACTTCCGTATTGCTCATTACATTCAACTGTTCAAAAAGATCTAATGATTTTTGTGATATTTTTGCTTTTAAAGCCTCTGGAGTTGTCTTATGGTTAGATAATCCACGCTTAGCCGCTTCTTCTTCCCATGCATCACTATATCCGTCTCCTTCAAACAGAATAGCTTTAGTTTCTTTAATATATTCTCTTAATACGTTAAAAATGGCCTCATCTTTTTTAAGATTTTCCTTTTCGATTAAAGCATCTACCTGTGCTTTAAAATCGATCAGCTGCTTTGCAACAATCGAATTTAAGGTTGTCATTGAGGTAGCACAGTTGGCAGTTGATCCAACGGCTCTGAATTCAAATTTATTTCCTGTAAAGGCAAAAGGCGATGTTCTGTTGCGATCTGTATTATCTAATAATACATCCGGAATTTTACCAACCACATTTAATTTTAAGTCCGTTTTCTCTTCCGGAGATAATTTTCCGCTTGATACCCCTTCCAGTTCTTCGAGTACTCTGGTCAGTTGCTGCCCTATGAATACAGAAATAATCGCAGGCGGAGCTTCGTTTGCTCCAAGACGGTGATCATTTGATGCTGATGCTATAGAGGCTCTCAAAAGCTCTTCATATTCAGAAACTGCTTTGATCGTATTGATAAAAAAGGTAAGAAACTGTAAATTACTCATCGGAGTTTTTCCCGGAGATAAAAGATTAATACCCGTATCTGTTGCCAATGACCAGTTATTATGTTTTCCTGAACCGTTTACACCTTTAAATGGTTTTTCATGAAACAATACTTTGAAATAATGGCGTTCAGCTACTTTTTGCATTACATCCATCAATAATGAATTATGATCTACAGCCAAATTAGTTTCTTCAAAGATCGGTGCCAGCTCAAATTGATTAGGAGCTACTTCATTATGACGGGTTTTTACCGGAATTCCTAACAACATACATTCATTTTCCAGATCACGCATATAGTTTAATACGCGAGATGGAATAGATCCGAAGTAATGATCTTCCAATTGCTGTCCTTTAGCAGAAACATGCCCTAATAACGTTCTTCCTGTTTGCAAAATATCAGGTCGGGAAGCTGCCAGTGAACTGTCGATTAAAAAATATTCCTGCTCCCATCCTAAAGTTGGAGTTACTTTTTTAACGTTTTTATCAAAATATTTAGCCACATCAGTTGCCGCATTGTCAATAGCTGTAAGAGCTCTTAACAGAGGTGCTTTATTATCAAGAGCTTCTCCTGTATAAGATACAAAGACTGTAGGAATACAAAGGGTCGTTCCAAAAATAAATGCCGGCGATGTAGGATCCCATGCGGTATAACCTCTTGCTTCAAAAGTATTTCTAATTCCTCCGTTTGGAAATGAAGAAGCATCCGGCTCCTGCTGTACCAACTGACTTCCTCCGAATTTTTCTACTGGGTCAGAACCATCAAAAGAGGTTTCAAAAAACGCATCATGTTTTTCTGCAGTAGTACCCGTTAATGGCTGAAACCAATGGGTATAATGTGTTACACCTTTAGAAATAGCCCATTCTTTCATCCCTAAAGCAATAAAATCTGCCAGTTTGCGATCAATCTTTGTTCCATGATCTATTGCGGACCTTACGGCTTTATATGCTTCAGAGGTCAAATGCTGACGCATTGATTTATCATTAAAAACATTACTTCCGAAAATTTCTGATTTACGGGGTAACTCTTCTACCATTACTGTTGTTCGATTACTTGCTGCTTTCAGCGCTTCGAAACGGATTGATGCCATATACTACTTTTTTAGGTGTTGTTTTGATAAATAACTCTACAAAATTAATTATTTTTTAAAACAAATAACAAATCACCCCTATTTTTTTTAGGGGTCAAATCAAAAAAAAGCAATCAAAATAAAATACACCCCTTACTTACACCACAACACAACTTATAACAAACAAAAAAGAGCACTAAATAGTGCTCTTTTTTAAAATCTTATTATCTGTTACTTCAACTTTTTAATGGTTGCGTTTTGCAATCCTAAAGCGTTGATCGTAGCATTATAATCTGAGTAATCTACAGTAGAAACTCCTTTACCTTGTAATAATTTACCAGGAACAACTACAGCTCTGAACGTTTGATTTACGGCATAATTCTGATATTCCTCATTTGTTAATTGAGATAAATTGAAATTCCCCTGTAAAAACACTCTGAAATCATTACGAGTATAATCATAATTGTAAGAGATCTGATCTGTACCTGTCAGGTAAACCGTTTGCGGAACCAGTCTCCATACATCTGCTCCGTTTGATTGTTCCCATAAAATGTACATTAAAACAGTATCACCTTCATAACTTGGTTTACTGAAATTAAAGGTGCTTGCATAATTATTTCCTGGAGTGAATGTTGTTGTTACTTCAAAAACCTCAGCTAAAAAAATATCCTGTTGTACAATTTCATCATTGAACTCACAGCTTTGTAACGAAGCTAATCCAACCATTGCCGAAAAAAGTAAAGCTATCTTTTTCATAATCTATATTTTTAAAATTTATTATAACTGTTGAAATGCATTAAGCATTTATTGTGCCAAAAAAATTTTTTTTTATTTTTTTGCTTGTAAACTACTAAAATGCTCAATAATTCATCAGAAAATTATTCAATTCTTTTATGTTTGACTGAATCATTTCATTCTTAGGATCAACACTTTCTGCTTTTTTCAGATACGATAATGCAGCATCATAAATTTCTTTTTTCTTTTGCTTTAATTCGTCAAATTTTTTCTGATTGGATCTGGTATTTGTTAAACTGTTCATTTGTCCTGTAATTTCTGCATCAGACTTTAATACAATATTCGCCAGATTGATATACGCATTAATGTTCTTAGGATTTACAGCTATCGTGCGTTCGAAGTATTCTTTTGCAGATGCATCTTCATTTTTATTAAGATGCACTACTCCCATATTATATAATAACACATCATTTTCCGGATTTTTTTGCAAAGCTTTTAAAGCAACTTCTTCAAACTTATCCCGTCGGTTTGTTTCCAGATATAAATTCATCATACTGATTAATACATCTGTATCATCCGGATTTTCTTTATAAGCCTGAATTATATAGGCTTCAGCTTCTGAATAATTTTCCTTTCCCATGAGTATAAAAGCCAGGTTTTTCAGGATCATTCCTTTTTTAGATTCTTCGAATACTTCTCCGGGATTGACATAGGTATTATGTCTCAGCAAAACATCTCTCATCTTTTTATCACCGCCAAAAGATTGAATTTTTCCTGTGGCTTTGTTAACAGCTGTATATATTTTTGTTTTTCCTGTATAATTCAACCGTAAGAGTTCTTTGTATTTACTTTCTGCAAAATCATAATCTTTTGCATTTACAGCTGCATTCGCCGAATAAAAAAGATAAGATGTATCCTTTTTGCTAAGCGTGTAGGCCTGTTCAAATTTTTTAGAAGCTGTCTGAAAATTTCCGGAATTATTATCATTGATGGCATTATTAACAATATCCGATAAAAGCTGATTCATCAATGGATCAGCCTGAACAGAATATTTTTTGCTTTTAGTAGCATTCTCAATTTCCTGTACCTTGTTAAAGTAATCAATAGCATCAGTAATATTTTTTTCCGTATCAGTTCCGCTGTCCGCCTGAGCCAATTCATTTTTTGCTTTCAGAAAGTAGTACTGTGCCTGTTGATCTTCAGTCGCAGAGGCCAATACTGCTTCTGCTTTTTTTAACGCTGCTGCGGTTTCCTGCAAATTATTTCTCTTAAGTTGACGTTCAGCTTCTCTAAGCTCGTCTTTCTGTGAAAAAACTGGGAATGATAAAAATATCATTCCCAGCGTTAAAAATCGTATATTCATTTTTTATTCTATTATATCTGTCGATTCATCCGTAGAAGCGTCTTCTGGAGAAACTTCGGGAATTTGCGGACTGATGATATTTCCTTCTGCATCCAAAAGTATTTCTTCATCATCTTCTTCTCTCATTACTTTAGCAACTGCAGCGATGGAATCATTACCTTTAATGTTAATCAGACGAACACCTTGTGTAGCACGTCCCATAACTCGTAAATCTGAAATGCGCATACGTATGGTCAACCCGGATTTATTGATGATCATCAAATCATCATTATCCGTTACGGCATTAATCGAGACAAGCTCCCCCGTTTTATCGGTGATGTTCATTGTTTTAACTCCTTTTCCACCACGATTGGTTTCACGATATTCATCTAAAGAAGAACGTTTACCATATCCGTTTTCAGAAACTACCAATATTTCGCTGCTCAGATCGCTTACAGAAACCATCCCGATTACTTCGTCTTTTTCGTTGGCAAGGGTAATACCTCTTACACCAGAAGCAGTTCTTCCCATCGGGCGTGTCTTTGCTTCATCAAAACGAACTAATTTACCGGATCTGCCCGCGATTAATACCTTAGAGTTTCCGTCAGTAAGTTTTACCTCTAAAAGCTCATCATCTTCTTTGATTGTAATGGCGTTGATTCCATTCTGACGCGGTCTTGAATACTGCTCTAATGGCGTTTTCTTCACCTGTCCTTGTTTGGTACACATAATAACAAAGTGATTATTGATGTACTCTTCGTCTTTTAAATCCTGCGTACAGATAAATGCTTTTACTTTATCATCATTTTCTATGTTGATAAGATTCTGTATAGCACGACCTTTGCTCGTTTTACTTCCTTCCGGAATTTCATAAACACGCATCCAGTAACATTTCCCTTTCTGAGTAAAGAATAACATATACTGGTGATTCGTAGCAACATACATATGTTCGAGGAAATCCTGATCACGAGTTCCTGCAGATTTTTGTCCTACCCCGCCTCTGTTTTGCGTTTTATATTCTGATAGCGGAGTTCGTTTGATATATCCTGCATGTGAAATAGTAATTACTACCTGTTCATCAGCGATAAGATCTTCAATATTCATCTCTCCACCTGCATACTCTATCTGCGAACGACGTTCATCACCATATTTATTTTTAATCTCTGTTAATTCTTCTTTGATCAGATTCATTCGCAATTCTTTGCTTGCCAATAATTCTTTCAAATGATTAATCAGTTTCATGATTTCATCGTATTCAGCTCTCAGTTTTTCTTGTTCAAGACCTGTTAGCTGACGTAATCTCATTTCAACAATAGCTCTTGCCTGTATCTCTGATAAAGCAAAACGCTCAATCAAACGTTCTCTTGCCTCATCAGCATTTTTAGATCCGCGAATGATAGAAATTACTTCATCAATATTATCAGAAGCAATAATAAGTCCTTCTAAAATATGAGCTCTTTCTTCTGCTTTTCGTAATTCGTATTCAGCACGTCTGGTAACCACTTCATGACGGTGTTCTACAAAGTAATGAATCAGGTCTTTTAGATTCAATAATTGAGGGCGACCATCTACTAAAGCAATATTGTTGATGCTGAAAGAAGATTGCAACTGTGTATATTTAAACAACATATTCAATACGATGTTTGGCACCGCATCACGTTTTAAAACATAGACAATTCGCATCCCTTTACGGTCAGATTCATCTCTGATAGTAGAAATACCTTCTATTTTATGCTCATTTACCAGATCAGCAGTTTTTTTGATCATATCTGCTTTATTTACCTGATAAGGAATTTCTGAAACTACAATACACTCACGTCCGTCAACTTCTTCAAAATTGGTTTTTGCACGCATTACTACACGTCCTCTACCCGTTTTAAAAGCCTCGCGAACTCCTTCATAACCATAAATAATACCACCAGTAGGGAAGTCAGGAGCTTTAATATGCTGAATCAGTTCATCGATTTCAATATCATTGTTATCGATATAAGCTAAAGTACCGTCAATTACTTCATTTAAATTATGTGGCGCCATATTCGTCGCCATCCCTACTGCAATACCGGAAGCTCCGTTCAGCAAAAGTGTAGGTATTTTAGTAGGCATTACTTTTGGTTCTTCTAACGTATCATCAAAGTTCAGCTGAAAATCAACTGTTTCTTTGTCAATATCAGCTAAAATTTCTTCCGCAATTTTTTTCATTCTTGCTTCCGTATAACGCATTGCTGCCGGGCTGTCACCATCTACAGAACCAAAGTTCCCCTGTCCGTCAACTAAAAGATATCTTAAACTCCAGTCTTGAGCCATACGTACCATTGCATCATATACAGAAGAATCTCCGTGTGGGTGGTATTTACCCAATACTTCTCCTACAATTCTGGCTGATTTTTTATGTGGTCGATTGGCTGCAACACCCAATTCGTACATACCAAATAAAACTCTACGGTGTACCGGCTTCAATCCATCCCTAACATCAGGAAGTGCACGAGAAACAATCACAGACATCGAATAATCGATGTAGGCTGATTTCATCTCATCTTCTATGTTAATAGGAATTAATTTTTCTCCTTCAGACATATTATATTTTAATTAAATTGAATCAAATTTTTTTAAACGTGCTAATATACGCTATTTGGGACGATTTCCCTAATCCGCTATAAATTAGTTTTCAACAGTATTTTGAGGTATGTTTACGATGAGATTACATCTCTACAAAATAAACATCAGAGGTGTTTCTGTGGATATTGCGCATTTCGAATCCGCCGGGTTCGGGAATCATTTCCAACAAATCAAATCGTTTACAGCGTTGCGGCAATCCTTTAAAAATTAAAGTAAAATGGAGCGGACGGTTTTTAGGAATAATCGTCCACTCAGGCGCTATTGAAATCCCTTCCGCGAACAACATCGGATAACGAATGCCTGTAACAGCATCTATCAAAAAAGTAGATTTCCATATTCTGGCAGCATCTTCTTCATCTGTTGCCAAAACAGAAAAATGAATAATAACCTGTCGCTCTTCACTCACTCTTTCCTGCAGTTCAAACTGCAACTCTTCACACACTTCAAAGTGATATTGATGTATCTCTTTAACCAAAGTATTCATTTCTTTTTGTATATAATACGATTTCTTTAAACGTGTTTCAGCTACATGTCTTTTGAGGCAGCAATAGTAAAAAATCCATCTCTTTTACATGGAATTTGCTTATGCTAAATAATGCTTTATCTCCTATTCAATAGAAATCAACTGCAAAGATACTCATTTCAGATGAGTTATTAAATCAATAATTTTATCGTGATTACTATCAAATAAAAAACCTCTCCTAAGGAGAGGCTTTAAACCATCAGATTATTGAGCAGTATGATCAACAAAATAGTGTGGAATCCTTTCAAAAAAGACAGTGCTGTCTTTAATTGAGAAATAATAACTCATTTCTGATGTTTTTATAAATAGAAAATCCCCATCGTTAAAAATATATGCTTTTTTACCTTTTCTTTTTCTTGCTCCCCACCCCCCAAATGTTCCAATAAAATCAAGATTAATTACTTCTATGTTTGTGATATCGTTTTTGGAAATATACTGTTTTTTACCGAATGGTGTTACCTGATAAGAAACCCCTGAACTGTTTATTTCAATTATAAAACGAGCTGTAAAAACGTAGAGTAATGATAAAGCTAATACCAATACAATCGATCCTAAAAATAATTGAAACCAAACATCTACTGAAAAAACGAAAAGCATCAGAACGATTAATAAGGGTACGATCAGGATATAGGAACTTCCTGGATATTTCTGTATTTCTTTGAATGCTTTTTCCATACAATTTATTTAATATTTTCGTTAAATGTTTTATTGTGGTCAAACAGAGGAAGCCTACCTAAAGCTATTTTATATTTCAGTTTGTTAAACAATTTGTGAATATAAACATATTCTATACAGTAACACCGAAATAAAAAAAACATAAATGCATAATCAGGTCATTCAATCTAAAATATAAGACATTCACCGCGAAGTAAAGTCTACCCCAGCACATTTGATTTCAAAAGAAAGTAATGCAATACCATCTTTGAAGATAATGTATTAAATACAGCAACAGAAGTATTATTACTTTATCAATTTTATAAACTGTAAAGCATTAATAATACCTGCCGTAGAGGCAGTATTGTTGAAATAAACATATACTTCGTCATACCCTTTTGTAAGGATCTGATTATAAAGTTTTTCTATTTCTGTTAATGAATATTCAGAGTAAAATAATTTTGGTACGCCATGTTGCCGAAAGTATCCACAGTTGTTATTTTTAATAGTTTGTTCGAAAAGTCCCGGTAAACTTGGATTGCAAAATACTGCATTTTTACTTTGCAATTTTTCTATTACTAAATGATTCCACCAGCTCTTATGTCTAAATTCTACTACATTCTTAAACTGATGATTTAAAGCATTTACAACCTTGTTCAAATTATCTTCGCTATAAACAAAACCAGGTGGAAACTGCCAAAGCACACATCCCAGTTTATCAGATAATCCTTCAGAAATTATGGTATAAAAATCATCTATTTCTTGTTCACAAGCTACTAACTTTTTTATATGTGTTATTATTTTTGGAGCTTTAATGCTGAAAGTAAAATCGACGGGTGTTTTGTCATACCATTTTTGTAAATCGGAAACAGCAGGAAACCGGTAAAAGGAACCGTTGAATTCATAAGTATTAAAATAATTGCAATAGTACGCAAACCAATCTTTCTTGGGAAGATCATCCGGATAAAACACCGATTTCCAAGATGATGTAGCAAAACTTGAACATCCTACGTAAAATTTTGTCATACTCATTTATATAGTTTTTGGCAAGTTTTACAAAAGAAACTTCTGCGTTTTTTCTTTCCTGTATACTCCTTAATTAACGGCTGACCGCATTGCAAGCATTCTTTTTTTGTATGTACCAGCCAATGTTTTTTAAGTTCATTTTTTTTCTTCCATCTCAAAAAATCAAAACTATATATTTTTGCCTGTTTTATAGTTTCTTTCAGCTTTTCTAATGGCATTTTTCCAACTAATGACATTGGATGTACGTTTACCCTATACAAAACTTCATTTTTGATGATATTACCTACACCCGAAAATATATCCTGATCAAGTAATGCATCACATATGAGCTCTTCTTTATTATCTGCAAGTTTTCTGAGAGCTGCAGTAGAATTCCATTTGTCACTCATAACATCAGCAGACCAATCATACAGAGCATCTGCACTCTCATCCAATACCTTTACCGAAGCTGCATAAAAATTAATGTGTCCGTTTCTGAAAAGAAGTCCAAGGCGCACTGTTGCAGATTTTGTTTCATTTATGAGGTAACTGCCAAAAAGCAAAAAATGAATGCGGACTGTAACATCATCAAAACAAAGTAGCAGATGCTTACCCCATGATTTAACATCTGTCAGCATCTTTCCTTGTATTCTGTCCATGTCAATTTTAGCATTACCGGTTGCTTCGACAACTTTGTTACCGATAAAAACAGTCATTTCTTCTCTTGCAATAACAATACTTGGTCCTTCTGGCATGAGTTGAGTTGTTTAGTTTTGTGATTATTGAAAATTAAGTCCAGAGATCTAAAACAACTGAACACAATCTTCTTTATTTTTTTAAAATGCCATAAGCATCTGATAATAACTTATTTTTCAGAGTTATCCTTTCTTTTTGCGTTCTCTTTTTTGTATTCTGATCATCGACTTTATCAGTATCTTCAGGCAGTAAATTACTTCCTTCTTTTATTGGAGAACCACCTGCACCTGAGTTGGTCTGGTTAGCTTCATTACTATCTTTTCCTTTGATATCGGTTGGACTTGTATTTTTATTTTTGTCATTTCCCGGAATTTTTTTTATATCCTTATTCATAGCTCTAAATTTTAAATTGATATAATTTTAATACAATTTTTATTCCTTCTTTTAATCTGTTTTTTCACGAAAGTTTTTTTATAGCTTTGAGGATATCAATGCCTTTTCCTAAAGTGGGTTTAAAAATATCTCCTTTTTCTTTTATCCGATCCAATGCATTATAAATATTGAAATCGGTTGGCTTAAGCCCATTTTTAATTTCGTTCCATTCCAATGGCATTGAAACCGGAGCACCGTCTTTCGGACGCAAGCTGTAAACACTTGCCAACGTCTGCCCAGATCTGTTTTGCAGATAATCGAGATATATTTTGTTTTTATCTCTTTTTTGAAGGCTCCTTTCTAATGTTGTCAAATCTGGTAGTTTCTGGTGAACCATCTGCATAAGTAAATGTCCGAAATCTTTTACCTGTTCATAAGAATATTTAGCATTCATCGGGATATAAATATGAATACCGGAACTTCCCGATGTCTTCGGATATCCTTCTACTCCTGCCAGATCCAATACTTCTTTTACGGTCTGTGCGGTTTCTATTACGTCTTCAAATGAATTTTTCTCTGACGGATCCAGATCTAAAACCAGATAATCCGGATGGTCTGCCTTCTGGATTTTGCTGGTCCAAACATTTAACTCAATACAGCCTAAATTGTTGAGATAGGCTAAAGTTGCCTTATCATTACAGATGATGTAATTGATATATTTGTCGGAACTTTCAGAAAACACCTTTTGTGTCTCTATCCATTCAGGTGTTTCTTCGGAAGCATCTTTCTGAAAAAAACTAAGTCCTTCAATTCCGTTCGGATAACGGTTCATGGATTGCGGTCGTGCTCTAAGATGCGGAAGAATATATTGTGAAATACTCTGATAAAACGTAATAACATCTCCCTTAGTTATATCATCATGAGGAAAATAGATTTTATTTTGATTGGTAAGTTTCAGCTCCTTATTTCCAATTTTCTTTACCACATCATCCTTTCCGCTTCTTTTCTGAGGTTCTGCTTTTTTCATAGTTTCATTTTTTAATTGTTTTTCCGTACCGAAGGCTACATCATCAGATTCGATATCATCACGAAGTCTCAGAAAAATGGGATGTCGGTAAATATGATCTTTGGTTAGTTCGGTATATTTAACTTCAGCGACCAATTCTGGTTTTACCCAGGTGGGTTTCGTATTGGTTTTGGGCGTGACTTTAAATACAGATTTTTTAGTAATCAATGGCTTTAGTTTTTCATATATTTCTGAAAGTGATGTATCGTTAAAACCTCCCCCGGTATGACCACAAAAAACCATTTCTCCTTTGAAGTATTTTCCAAGTATCAGAGCTCCGAATTTCTTTCTGGAACCTTTTGGTTCGGTAAAGCCGCAGACAATGGCTTCGTCGCTTTTATGGATTTTTATTTTAAGCCATTCAGAACTCCGTACATTTTCCTTATAAATACTGTCTGTCTTTTTGGCTATGATTCCTTCCAGTCCCATATCTTTTGCAGCCTGAAAGAATGTTATTCCATTCTCAAGTATATGATCGCTGAATTTTATAATTTCATTTTCCACTAAAGCATCTTTGAGTAATTCTTTGCGTTGCAGATAAGATAATTTTTCTGTTGAGTGACCGTTCAGCCACAGTATATCGAAAACCTGATAGCTGAGTACCAGATTTGGATTATCCCCAATTCTCTGTAGCCATTGAAAATTTGGCTTACCAGCATCATCATAAGCGACAATCTCTCCGTCGAGTACCATTTGGTGTTCCTGCAGTTTCAACGAATTGACTATTTTTTTAAATTTTTCTGAAAAATCGATGCCGTTTCTGGAGTACAGACGGATAGCATCTTTGCTTAAATCAGCAATTGCTCTGTAGCCATCCCATTTTATTTCGAATGCCCATTCTCTGTCATCAAAAGGTTTATCTGCCACTTTACACAACATGGGTTCAATAAATTCGGTATGCTTTTTAGCACCAGATAACGCAGTAGCATAATTTTTAAAATGTTTTATTCCGTTGGTGGAATCATTTTTTTTTTACTGCCTTTCTCTTTGAGATAAGCGGTTACTTTAGAATTTTTAGGCGTATGCTCTTCAGCGTCATAATCTTTATCAACGGCAAAGTGATCTTTGTGCTTTATCAACAGCCATGCATTATCGTCTTTGGGATTCTTGATTTTAACCAATGCAAACTCTCCTTTTAACTTTTTACCGTGAAGAATGAATTTTAATGATTGTTTATGCAAATCTGCCCGCATGACCAGATCATCCGTTTTTCCTTTGATTTTCTCAATGGGTTCATATGTTCCTTCATCCCATATTTCAACTTCACCAGCTCCATAATTTCCTTTAGGTATAGTGCCTTCAAAGGTTTTGTATGAATAGGGATGGTCTTCTACCATCATTGCCAGTCTTTTGTCTGCCGGATTTAATGACGGACCTTTCGGAACTGCCCAGCTTTTTAATACGCCATCCATTTCTAACCGAAAGTCATAGTGTAACCTCGTGGCTGCATGTCGCTGTACAACAAACCGCAATTTATTTCCACTGGTTTTTTCTTTTCCTTCCGGTTCGGAGGTTTTTTTAAAATTTCGTTTTTTATTATAATCTTCTAAAGGCATAACTATACATTTTAGAGAAATACATGACCCAATCACACAACAAGCTTTACATATTGACAGAAGTCAGAGCTACCCTGCCTTCTTCTTTCCTTTTTTGAGACTTTCTTTAAGCATTGCCATTAAATCAGTTGCCTTGCCTTCCGGTTCTTTTACTACTGTTAACTTTACCTTTTTTCCTTTAGCCTTCTGCCTGATGATTTTAAGCAGATCGGCATTGTATGTATCTTTAAAATCTTCCGGATTGAAGTCTGCTGAAAGTGATTTTATAAGCTGTTCCGCCATTTTTAATTCAGTAGCTTTAGGTGCTTTGGCAGGAAGATTTAAATCGTCGAAATCTCTTAATTCCTCCGGATAACGCATACGGTTTACCATAAGAATTTTATCGGCGTACGGGCGTATTAAACATAAAATTTCCCTTTCGCGTAAAACGAATGAGCCAATACCTGCCATTTTGGTTTTCATCAATGCCTTAAGCAGTAGATTATAGGCACCTTCACCGTTTTTTTGAGGTTCCAGAAAATAAGGCGTTTCAAAATATGCTGAATCGATATCGGCTTCTTTTACAAATTGTGAAATTGCCAGTATTTTAGATTTTTCAGGACTTGCTGCTTCAAAATCCTGATCTTCTAATACGATATATTTATCTTTGAGTTTATATCCTTTGACAATATCTTCCCAAAGTACTTCCTTTCCTGTATTCTCGTTAATCCTTTTAAATCTTATATTGCTTAAATCTTTACTGTCAAGCATATCAAGATCCAACGTACTTGAATCTGTAGCGCTGTATAGTTTAATAGGAATATTTACTAAACCGAATCCTAATGCTCCATTCCAAATTGCTCTCATAATCTCTTTTTTAATTATATCACAATTATCTTTCCAATAATCCTAATATATCGCATTACATACTATAACATTATACAATCTGATCATTTTAAAAAATGATATCAAAACAATCTTTATTTTTCAGTATTTTTCTTTTGATCTTCTTTTGGCAGTTTGCCGTGTTGATTTTTCTGATATTCATCTTCCTGCATTACCTCGGTTCCCATAGGATCAATTCCCTCAGAAGTTTTAGAATCATCATCCACATTCTTCTGCTGCTTTTTTACTATCTCGTAGATGCTTTTGTTATTATCAACTGTTTCCTTTTTCTTTTTCATAATGGTTATTGTTTAATGTTAATTTCCAATGATTAAATTCCTCTTTGTTTATCATTATTACCAACAGAATAAGAACAAATGTTGATCCACTGACCAATAGAGAAATTAAAGATGACATGCGCTGTTTTAATTTTAAACAGCTACCATCAGTTCAAAAACTGTACTGATAAAGGATGTATATAATTTAACATTTATGAGCAGTCTGTATTTTACGTTAACCCTACATATAAATTACAAAAAAATTAAATTTTAATCATGAATAGTCTAAATATTTTACATTAATGTTTTGAAACACACTTTTTGTAGAAGGAATAAAAATACAACTGTTAAAAATTGATTTTTTAATAAAAATAGTTAATATTTTAAATATTAATTCTTTATTTGTTTTAAAATAAACAACATTACACTATAATTTCACAAAATGTATATTTTTTCCCCAATATACGCAGTAACATAAACCTTAAAGTATTAGCTATAAACTTGCAGACAGTATACGTTTACAAATAATATCTAAAAGATGGCATTGTGTTTGACTCTACATAATATCTTTCTTATTACCAAAAAATTACAATTCCTCTTTCGTAATTTATTATCACTATTAGCATTTTGATTATTTAACCGAGGCAATGCCTCATAAACTATAAATTATGAAAAACCTTTTATTAAAAAGCAGTGGAATCTTAGCTATAGGGTTCCTTGCCGTAATCTTTATGGGATGTAAGGATCAGCGAAAAAACAATGATGAGAACCGTGAAACTTATCCTCCGGCAGATGACACAGACTATCACAACAATGATGCATACAGTAATGATACGTTGCACCATGATGAAGGTATGAATAACAGCCATAACTCCCAGCAAAATAACCAATCGGGAAGCCAGAATTCAGGTTCGCCTGATGATACTACAAGAACAAATCAGTCCAGTTCAAACAAAAGACCTAACGGAAACTAACCTATCATTAACACAAATCTATTGAATTATGAAAAAGTTGATTTTAATCGCAGCATTAATGTTGGCAACAACGACTGTATTCGCACAAAAAACAGTCACTCAAAAAGCTAAGACTGAACAAACTGGAACGGAGCAGGATATACAATTTGTGATGAAAGCATTGGAAGGAGGAAATGCAGAGATTAAAAAAGGCTCGTTAGCCCGATCAAAAAGTAAGAATCCTGAAATTGTAAAATACGGGGAGATGATGGAAAATGACCATCATTCTGTAAATGGAAAACTTAAACAGGTTGCGCAGCAAAAAGGGTATAAAGTTTCAGACATTCTTAGCACAGAAGCACAGCAAATGTACAATAGTTTAAACAAGATGGATGGTGATGCTTTTGATAGAGAATTTGTAAATCAGATGATTGCTGACCACCTTCAGGCAATAGAACTTTTTAAACAGCAGGTTGCCAATGGTACCGATCAGGAATTAAAAGATCTGGCTTCATCTGCTCTACCGGTTCTTGAAACACATCTTAAGGAAATTGAACGTTTACAAAACAATATGAATCGTAAAAAACCTAATTAATACATATTGTACTAAAATATCAGAACTTACTCACCTTTTTTTCCGGTAATGCTTATCAGAATGATAAGCATTACTTATATTTTTTAATTTTATCTCTTTATTACAATAAATCAAAAATACGCATGAATCGAATTCTCAATAAAGTACAGCAATTTGCTGACCTTGCCCATGGTGAACAAAAACGTAAATACAGCAACGAGCGTTACATTGTTCATCCTGTAAGAGTTCTTGAAATCTGTGCAGCATATACAAACAAGACAGCTGTATTGGCTGCTGCCCTACTCCATGATGTTTTGGAAGATACTCCGGTTACTGAAGTAGAATTATTATCCTTTTTAAAAACAGTAATGAACAGAGACGATGCAGAACAAACCCTGAAACTGGTCGTGGAACTTACTGATGTTTACACCAAAGAAGCATATCCGCATCTAAACCGTAAACAGCGTAAAGAAAAAGAAACCATACGGATTGAACAAACCAGTAAGGATGCACAGACTATTAAATATGCAGATATTTTAGACAACTGTAAAGAGATAACTGCATCAGACCCCAATTTCGCCCCTCGGTTTCTGAATGAATGTATGACCATTTTAAAAATAGCAACTAAAGGTAATAAAGAATTATACACAACAGTTTATGATGTAGTACAGAGCAAATTACATAACTTAAGAAAATAATAGTACCTTAAAGATTGGTTGTATTATCTTATACAATTAATGTACTTTTAAAACCAATAATTCAAAAAATATAGTATATTTGTATACTATATTTTTTTATATATGCAGTATAATCTTATTAAAAAAACGGTAGATCTTGTAGAAGAATTCGAATTGTCTAACGCGGACAACCGATATACTGATACTATTGCCGGATTTAAAAAATGGGTTGCAGATAATTATCAACCATCACTTCTCCAAGCTCCTGACTGGGAAGGTAAAAAAAATGGACGAAGTGCAGAAAGTGTTATCAGCACTCTTCTCGTTCACATGAACAGATTTGGTAAAAATTATTCGAGAGCGGCGATTTCAGGGTCGGATTTTTCTACTCAGGAAGATTTCATCTATCTGATCAACCTGAAGGCATCCGGCGAAATGACAAAGATGGATCTTATTAAAAAAAATGTACACGAAAAACCTGCAGGTATTTTAATCATCAACAGATTGATGCATAAAGGCTGGATTGTACAAAAAGATTCGAAAACAGACAAACGCAGTAAAATCATAAGTATTACTGAAAAAGGATTAGAGGTTCTTGAGCAGCAAATGGAAAAAATTCGTGCGGCCACAACACTTGTATGTGGTAATCTCACAGAATCTGAAAAATTAGAACTTATAAAACTGCTTACTAAACTCAACGAATTCCACGTTCCGATTTATAAAAACAATACCGATGTAGAAAAGCTTTTGGAAGAAGCCGATCAGTACAAAAAACAAATCGTATAATGAAAAAGAAAATAGCTGTTATTGGTTGTGGTTTCTCAGGATTGTCGGCTGCTGCTTATGCCGCAAAAGAAGGCAATGAAGTTCACGTATTTGAAAAACACGATCAGCCTGGAGGAAGAGCAAGACAATTTACAACCAAAAACGGTTATGTTTTCGATATGGGACCAAGTTGGTATTGGATGCCTGATATCATTGAGAATTTCTTTGCTGATTTCGGCTTTCATTCATCAGATTTTTATGAGCTTATTTCACTGAATCCTCAGTTCGAAATGATCTTTTCTGATGCTAAAATTGCTGTTCCCGAAAATTATGATGAACTAAAAAAAACAGTGGAGAGTATTGAAACCGGAGCAGCCCTTCAACTTGATCGTTTTATGAAATCCGCAAAATACAAGTATCAGGTGGGAATGCAGGAATTCGTGAATAAACCATGTTACAGCTGGTTAGAATTTGCATCGCCAAAAATTGCCACGAGTGCATTAAAACTTGATTTGCTTACCAATTTCAGAAAGTATGTTTCAAAATACTTCAAAAATCCCAAATTAAGGGCACTTATGGAATTCCCAGTTATTTTTCTTGGTGCATCACCTAAAAATATTCCGGCTTTATACAGCCTTATGAATTATGGTGGCTATGTATTGGGCACTAAATATCCAACCGGTGGCTTTTACAGTCTGGTATTGGCAATGAAAAAGGTCGCAGAAAAACAGGGGGTACAATTTCATTTTAATCATTCAGTTGAAAAGATCCATATAGAAAATGACCGTGCAGTTTCTCTTCTAATAAACGGAAAATTATTGGAGTTTGACAGCATCATTGCTTCATCTGACTATCACCATACCGAAAGTCTTTTGGATACAAAATATAAAAATTACGATGATGACTACTGGAAAAATAAAACGTTTGCTCCATCAAGCCTTATTTTTTATTTAGGAATTAACGAGCGTATTCCCAACCTTACGCATCACACTTTATTTTTTGAAAATGATTTAGATGAACATATCGACTGTATTTACGGTGAAAAAAAATGGCCCGAAAAGCCCTTATTCTACGCCTGTTGTCCTTCTAAAACCGATGCCGGAACAGCCCCTGAAAATTGTGAAAACCTATTTCTGTTAATGCCTGTTGCAACCGGAATTCATGATGATGAATCAGTCAGGGAACATTATTTGAAGGAGATGCTGGAAAGAATTGAAAAACATACCGGAATAAAAAATCTATACGAGAAAATTGAATATAAAAAAAGTTACTGTGTATCGGATTTTACAGCAGATTATAATGCATACGGCGGAAATGCATACGGGTTGGCAAATACGCTGAATCAAACGGCAGTACTGAAACCAAAAATACGCAACAAAAAAGTACAAAACCTATTTTACACCGGACAGCTGACTGTACCCGGTCCTGGTGTTCCTCCCGCTATTATTTCCGGAAAAATAGCAGCTAACGAAGTCAACAAACTAAAAATATAAGCTATGAAAAAATTGTTTGATGAACTGGCTTACGAAGTAAGCAAGAAAACCACCGAAAAATACAGTACCAGTTTTTCCTTAGGTATTCTGGCACTAAAACCTGGAATACGCAAAAGTATTTATGCCATCTACGGCTACGTGCGTCTTGCCGATGAAATCGTTGACAGTTTTCATGGTTACGATAAAGAAAAACTGCTGAACAGGCTGACAATTGAAACTGAAACTGCTCTTAAGGAAAACATCTCGCTGAACCCTATTATACAATCATTTCAGGAAACTGTACACCAATACGATATTGACCGTTCGCTTATTGCGCAATTTCTGCACAGTATGTCTATGGATCTGCATGAGGTAGATTATAATTCTGAGCTTTATAATGAGTATATTTACGGATCTGCGGAGGTAGTTGGTTTAATGTGTCTGCAGGTATTTACCGAAGGAAACAAAAAACAGTTTGAAGAACTGAAACCTTATGCCATGAAACTGGGGTCGGCTTTTCAGAAAATAAATTTTTTGAGAGATATCAAAGAAGATTATCAGACATTAGGTCGTAGCTACTTTCCAAATGTAGATATGGAACTTTTTGACCGCGATATCAAGTATCAGATTGAAAAAGAAATTGAGAAAGAATTTGCAGAAGCTCTCATCGGAATAAAAAAACTGCCAAACTCATCAAAATTCGGAGTGTATCTGGCATATAAATATTATCTGCTGCTTTTTTCTAAAATAAAGAAGAAATCACCTATTGAAATAATGGCAAACAGAACCCGTGTTCCCAATGCACAAAAAGCATACGTAGCCTTTAAAAGCTATCTGCGTTATAAAGTTGCTGTTTTGTAAGATTACAAATAAATCATTAAAAAAGAGAACTGTTATGAATTTTTTAATTGTGATGATCACATTTATTTTGATGGAAGGAGCAACGTGGCTGATTCACAAATATATTATGCATGGTTTTCTGTGGATTTTACACAAAGATCATCATGACCATAGTAATGGAGACGGTTTTGAAAGAAACGACTATTTTTTCGTGATATTTGCAGTACCTACCATTGCTTTAATGTATTACGGTTCACTTGCTCATTTTAATTACGTTTTTTATATAGGGTTGGGTATTATGCTATACGGCATGACTTATTTTTTTGTGCACGATATATTCATACACCAACGTTTTAAATTTCTTACCCGAACAAAAAACCCTTATTTTTTAGCATTGCGTCGCGCACACAAACAGCATCACAAACATATTGGTAAAGAACATGGCGAATGTTTCGGCTTTTTATACGTACCCCTCAAGTATTTTAAAATGTATCTCAAAACTTCTGACAAATGATTTCATATACCTACTCCGCCATTTTATTTTTTACCGTAATTATATGCTTTATTGCTTCATTTGATCACAGAATTAAATTTAACCGCTATTTTATTCCGTTTTTAAAAGCAGCAATTCTTGTAGCGATACCTTTTATTGCATGGGATGTATGGTTTACGTCAAAAGGTGTCTGGTGGTTCAATACTGATTATACGCTTGGATTAATAATAGCGGGGCTTCCGCTTGAAGAATGGCTTTTTTTTATTTGCATTCCGTTTTCTTGTGTGTTTACGTATTTTTGCTTTGATCTGTTTTTTAAGTGGAACAAAATCAGCAGTTTGAATAACATTATTGTATTTATAAGCATTGTAGGCTGCTCATTGGTTGCGCTGCTTCATCACGATAAAATTTACACACTCGTAACCTGTATAGCTACCGTTTTATCCCTTATTTATCTGCATTTCGTGGCACGTGTAGCATGGATTGGGAAAGCATCTGTGGTATATACCATACTGATGTTGGGTTTTTTTCCCGTAAACGGAATTTTAACCGGAACCGGATTAGAATCTCCTATTGTAAATTACAATCCCGGTGATTTTCTGGGGATAAGAATGCTTACTATACCAGTGGAAGATGCGGTATACGGATATACACAGTTTCTGCTTGTACTTTACTTTTTTAAACGTTTTAAGAGGAACACTAATAAAGATTAGTTTAGTCTTTGTTTGGCTTGATACGTTCAGCTATCACTAACAAAAAAGCGATTCAAAATTGAATCGCTCTGAAATTTATCTGGTTCGTTACCTTGTCCAGGTGTTTTATTCATCATCAATCGGATATTGATACACGTTTCTCTACTTTATATTTTTTACTTACAATTTATTAAACGTATCTGTAAAAGTCCCGGTTATGGTTACATTATTCGATTTACTTACCGTACCATGAATTGTAATCGTAGAATTATTACCTATAAATTCTAATTTAGCTCCACTGTTTAATACTAGATTACCATATATCACCACATTTCCTTCAACACGCATCACTGCATTATTATTAATATTCAAAGACAACCATGGATTACTTTGTTGTCCTTGCGCAAGCGACCCCTTCATGTAAAATACCCCGCCACTGTTAATATTAAGGGATTGAGAGACCGACAAAGAGCCACAAAAGGTAAGATTGGCATTTACGTTCAGACCCATTAAAGATGCAGAACCCTGATATTCCTTAGTTTCGTTAGAATTAATATTTAACCATGCTGAACCGTTGTATGTAGGAAATTGTGAGCAATTAAGCGTTGGGGTATTCGTGACCATTTTTGCAATTTTAAGTCCGCCGTTACCCATTGCTGCAAAAATATAGTCTCCCTTACTCATGGTATAATTACAAGAACCATTCATTGCAATTGAGCCTATAAGGCTTAAAGATTGGTTTTCATTTTTATAAATGTAAAGCCCTGCACCACCATTTGCTAAAAATAAATTTTGATTATTTACAGAAACGGCATTGGTTGTTATGTCTGAGTTATCTACACCGGTAACATTAGTAGGTACTGCTATGGTCTGTAATTTACTGCCTGTAGCAGAATTATAAACTCCTAAACCGGCATATCCTTCTGAGACCAGCAAATTATTTCCAAGAAAATCTATTGTTCTTTTTGCACCCGGAACATCAACAGAAGTAGAAAATGAATTCTGAAGCGCCATAGTTACGGCATCATATACCTTAACGCCGTTTGTTCCACTAAGTACTACAATCTTATTGCTATTCTGACCTACTGCACGTAAATCAGCTACGGGAATAGTTGCCTGAATCTGATTGGTATTTTTGTCGAATGCCACCAAATCACCAGCACCACCGGATACTGCATAATATTTATTGCCTGTAGAGGTAACAGAAGTTCCTACATTACCTCTCAGCTGTGTCTGCACATAGTTGGTAGTTAGCAGCCCGTTATTAAGCGTCATTGCAGAAACAAATCCCGGAGAGCTTAAAGTTGGAAATGCATCAACACTGGCAGCACCTGCAATATATAGTTTACCGTTTTCATAACTCACAGCGCTTATATCAGTATTGGGAAAAATTGCCTGAACAACCAATTGAGGAGTATTTGGATTAGAAATATTGATAACATCAACCGCACCACCATAAGCTTCTCCCTCTGTATTATAAGAAACGTAAGCATAGTCACCATTAATTGCCACATGAGTTGCTTTCAGCGTTCTTCCTGCATACACAGGCGGATTTACTTCAGCAACCAATACTAACGGCATACTGGTTGCCTGTGCTGGTGTATTTTTTCCAGCCAAAGGCGTAATAATATCTAAAACACCTGAATTATTATATTTAATTCTTTTATTTAATGACTGTACATCATTATTGATAATGATTTTTCCATTCTCATTTTCCACACTAACATTATCGTCACTGTTACAAGAAGTTAAGATAAGCATGGCTACTAAAGTACAGCCTAATAAAGATTTCATTTTCATGATTAATAATTTAAATATGCGACAAATGTATAGTAAATATATAATCTATACCAAGTTGTGCATAACTATTTTTTATCTTATTAATTTTAAGCTTAGGTAGTATAAAATCTAATATCTGACGGTACATGAATTCTTATAATTCTTTTTTCTTTCACTTTTAAATCGAAAATTTCACCCTGCATAAATATTTTTTATACACTTTAATTTTTTATACCTTCGGTATAGTGAAGAAGTGTTAACCCAAATAAACTGAAATGAGATATTTTTCTTTAATTCTCGCATTTTTAATTCCTATGGCTTTTTACAGTCAGGAGTCTTTAACTACAGACGAACTATATGTAAAAGCAAGAAATACTGCTTTTGAAGAGAAAGATTATTCTAAAGCTATAGAATTGGCAAAAGAAGCATTAGAAAAGGCACCGGACTATACCGAAATATCCATTTTTTTGGGGAGGCTTTATACATGGAGTGACGATATCCATTCTGCACGGTTAGTGTTTGAAGGCTTAGAAAAAAAAGGAATAGAGGATGAGGATTTTTTTCTTGCGTATGGTTATTTAGAGTTTTGGAACAATAATAATGAAAAAGGATTAAGCATCGTTGACAAGGGAATTGAGTATCATCCAAAATCGGAAGATCTATTATTACTAAAAGCCAAAATATATTCAACAAATGAACCTGCTAAAGCCGAAGAAGCTATCCTGCATGTATTGGAACTCAATCCTAAAAATGCTGAAGCCAGAGCGATGTACAATAGAATTAAAGAACTTAATGCTAAAAATGCATTAAGTGTGGTTTACAATCTTACACATTTTGATAAGCAATTTGATGATGACTGGCATATTGTAGGCATAAGTTATAAACGGGTAACCCGTTTTGGTTCGGTAATTTTAAGAGGTAATTATGCGAATAAATTTGGTGAGGACGGAAAGCAGATTGAATTGGAAGCTTATCCGCGTATTTCGAAAACTTTTTATCTATATATAGGTGCAGGCTATTCTGGTGATGTTGGTATTTTTCCAAAATACAGAACCGGTGTTTCGTTGTTTGCCAACCTGCCAAAAAGTTTTGAGGGCGAATTAGGATACCGCCAGCTCTATTTCAGTAGTAACATCTGGATGTATACTGCCTCAATCGGAAAATATTATAAAAATTACTGGTTCAACCTGCGAACCTATCTTACACCAAACCATAAGAATATATCGCATTCCTATACCGGTACTGTACGTTATTACACCAAAGGTGCCAATGATTATATCGGTATACAGATAGGATCAGGAATAAGTCCTGAACAAAGTACAAACAACCTTTTAGCTAACGAAAATTTTAAACTAAAAACCTTTAAAGCAGGTTGTGAATATACGTTCTCGGTACAAAAACTAAATATTTTTACCGTCTCATTTCTCTACTCCAATCAAGAATATCGCATCAACCAAACCGGTAATCAGTTCGATTTCAGTGTAGGATATACCAGAAACTTTTAAGAGCAGCGATAAGGTACATACAAAAATATGGAGCACAAAAATGTGCTCCATATTTTTTGAGTTTTAAACTAATCTTGTGAATTTGATGCTATTCAGCAGTCTTTAAAAAATCTATGACCAAAGAATCCGGAATCAATTTTTGAGATGAATAGAACGTATTGTTCTTCTGCTTAAAATAGTTGAACTGTCTTTTTACATTCTTATTCACAGCTTCATTGTCAATCAACGCTTCATTCTTGTTTTTTAGTAAATATAAATTGTCTTGATTTAAATGATAACTATCAGATATGAAGTCAGTAATCAGATCCTTGCTTTGCATCATAGGAAAACTTTTATTGATGACTTCTGTAGTTCCCTTCAAACCATTACCGATCCACGCTACCTTTGACGGCGTTTTTAAATTATAATTTTTTCGATAATAAGCCAGCAGAGATGGAGCTATATCAAAATGGCTCACGATATTGTCAAACCGGTGGGGTTCTTTCAGCAGTGGAGAATAAATGATTAAAGGGACATGATACCTGTCAATTTTCTCCTGAAGAGGAATTTCCGGCATACTGTGATCTCCGGTAATTATAAAAATTGTATTCACAAAATCAGTCCTCTTTTTATATGTCTTAAAAAATTGCTCAAGCGCATCATCCAGATTCATGACCGTAACCAATTGCTTTTTATATTGTAATGCCCAGGTTTTTTGACTGTTGGATATACGATCCGATTGTACCTGTTGATCAAATCTTTTCTCATAGTAATCCGCATTATTGATTAAAAACGGATTGTGGGTTGACAAGGTAAGAATCATGTTAAAGTAAGGTTTGTTTGTCTCCTTTTGTACCTCAAGCATCTTTGTAAACACTGCCTGATCTTCATAACCCCAGCTTTCTCCATTATTTTGCGGAAGTTTCTGATATTTATCTCCAAAAGAAGCCTGATCTATAATATGATCTACTTTGCTATATTCCAAAAATTTGTCCATTCGGTCAAAGGAAATATTACCACCATAAAAGAAACCTGTTTCAAAACCATTTTTCTTTAAAACATTAAAGAGGTTAAAATGCTGGGGTATCTTTTCAATTTCCAGAAAACCGTTTTTTCCGAAAGGAAGTGATCCTGTAAGGGTTGGCAATGCTGCAAAAGTTCGTCCTGAAGAACTTAAATTAAAATCCCAATACAAACTTTTACTGCTCAAAGAATCTATAAACGGCGTGAAATTACCTACATAACCATTTGGAGAGCTGTATGCATGTCCCAGTCCTTCAACAATAATAACAACTACATTGGGTATCTTCTCAGACGTATGAAAATAGCTTCCCAGAAAGTCTTGGGTATCCTCATCTCTAAAAAATGGATATTGATTATCTAAATTCTCTTTACCCATCTGGGATTCAGCAGTAGGATAAAACCATTTAAACATTTCTGTATGCCCGCTTATATAATCTTCAGCATTAGATGCTATAAAATAAGAAACTTTACTTTTAGCCGCATTCTGTTGGAATTCATTACTTTTGAAACGATTTTCAATTTTATCAATCGGAACAACCATCAAAATACAACCGAAAACAATGAGTACTCCTCCAAGATACCCTGATTTAAGGGAAGATTTTGTTACTATGAATAATGGAATTGCCGTAACCGCAGCCAATAATAAAAGTAAAGCAACATTCTTTACATTCAGCATGCCGCTCGATTTTAAGATCTGCGTTATCTCTTCAGAGGTGTAATAGAGTAAATCTGCGCCAAGAATATTCTTTGTTTCAGCGAAATAAAGAAACAAGCCATACTGACTCACTATTATGATTGTGGACGCTACTATAATAAAGAAGTTTGCTATTTTTTCCTTTATCAATCGAAGAATTAAATATAAAACTCCTAAAACAGATAATAATTTGAATAAGAATATGGTATTGGATATAAAAAGATATTGCAAAAGAGCAACTGTGTCAATATCATTAAAACTTTTATAATACCATATCCATTCTACAAAAACGCCTAAAAGGTATAGTACTGAAAAAGTAGTTGCAATCAGTCCCCATTTTCGCAGACCTGAAGTAAAAAATTGAACGGCTTTATCTTTTGGAGACTGTTTTTTTGCAGACTCACTAAATCCCTGTCTGGTCATCTCACCCCAACTGTGAGATTTTTTAAAGTAATCTATGAAACCGCTCACGGCAGCCCTGACTGTAAGAGGGTGAAAATAAAACGGTTCTGCAACAGCGGTTACAATCAATGTAAGAAAATCTTTTCTTTTAGTGTACACCTGTCGTCCAACCAAATCAACCAAAACGGCATACACCGAATACAAAATACCGGTAGAAATTATTAAGGCAAACAAAACGAAAAAGAAAGGCCAGTTAACGATACCCAACAATAAAAATATCAGGAAAATAACATATCCGGAAAATTCTACCAAAGGACCAAGAAATTCAAATAGAAACCAATACGGCAAACTTATCATCCCCAACTTACCGTATTTTGGGTTGAACATCAGTTTACGATGCTTCCAAAGCGTTTCCATAGTTCCGCGCATCCATCGGTTTCTTTGCCTGGACAGTATGTCTTTGCTTTCAGGAACCTCAGTCCAGCAAAGAGGCTCCGGAATATTTACTACTTCATAGGCTTCCTTTGCTTCTTCCATAAAGCGACGCATGCGTACTACCAGCTCCATATCTTCTCCTACGGTAGAGGTATCATATCCGCCACACTTCAACACCACTTCTCTGTCAAAAGCACCAAAGGCTCCCGATATCAAAATAAGACCGGACGCCCTTGACCATGCCATACGTCCCAGTACAAACGCTCTTATATATTCCAATGCCTGTGCTCTGCCCAACCTTGATTTAGGAAGGTTGACGCCTACTACTTTTCCATTTTCTACTTTACAGTTATTGGCCAGACGTATTACTCCGCCACAAGCAATAACCTTTTTTTCAGTTTGTTCCAAGAAAGGTTTGGCCAGTTTTAGAATGGCATCCTGTTCCAAAATACAGTCCACATCAATACAGACTATATAGTCACCTGATGAAACATTTATACCCACATTTAATGCATCTGCCTTTCCACCGTTTTCTTTATCTACTACCAACAATTTTTTAAAAGCGGGATTTTTACTTTTATAGATGGCTTTTATCGGTTTTGTTTCAATAGAACCCTGTACAAAAAAAGACACACGTTCCAGACTATAGGCATCAATAAGCTTAGCAATAGAATCGTCTTTACTTCCGTCGTTAACGATAATAATTTCCAGATTGTGATAATAAAGGGAAAGCAACGAACGAACATTGTCAACAATAGTCAACCCTTCATTATATGCAGGTGCTATAACGCTGAATGCAGGTGCATTGGGATTTGATGCTATAATACCGTAATCGGTGAATGTATTTTCTTTTTTGTAGCGCCTTACGGCTCCAAACGCATAAATACCTATCCATACATAAACAAGAAAAACGGCAGCGGAATATACTACAAACAGCCAGATAACAATTACATATATAGTGTGTGCAAAGTCAATCATATTTTATCCTGTAATACGTGTTTTACAATTTCCCGTATGTGTTCCGGTACGGTGTCACTTTGAGCTATTTCATTTAAAGTTTCACAAAATCCCAAAGCAAACAATGCCTGAGCCGCTTCCATCTTTAAAGCAATCACAGGCTGGTCGTTTAATTGCGACTTAAAAAAGTCATGATAACGCTTATCATTCGAATGTTTCATAGCTCTGAGTATCGCAAGTTGTACCTTTACAGGCTGTAAAGAATAGGCATCCATAAAATCATCCATTGTGTGATCATTTTCAAGCACTTGAAGAGTTTGTACTGCATTGATACGTACTTTTTCGGATGTGTGATACAGCAAATCTTTAACCTGATCATAGAAGGTAAGTAACTGAAATTTTTTAATAAGCTTCAATGTAAACACTACAACAGATAAATTACTGCTTTTTAGCCATAATTCTACGGGTACATCACGATCATCAGGAACTTTTTGCAGTGATCCCAAAAGGCGTAATTGTTGCCAATCAGAAAGTGGCGTATCTAGCGTATCCAAAAAATCCAAACCGGTAAAGCCTTTAAATACAACCATGGCATATTGAGCCTCATTATACACTTGGGAAGCCGGATGCTGAAGGTATTTTTGTACTTTATCCAGACTGTCTGTCATTTTCATTGCCGTTACCTCTTGTATACCACCTGCAATTACATAAGGTTTAGTACTATTTAAATTCTGAACTGCCTCTTTATACAAACCATAATTAATAAAGAGTCTTTGAATTTCTTCCTGAGCCATTCCAGAGAATTTTTTCTTAGATGAAACCAGTCTTTCCAACAGCAAATTTCTGAAAGAGCCTTCCTGAGAGTGAGTGTGAAAGAATTCACTCTCCGGTACTTCTTCAGAAAATACTATAGCATCACTAACTCTTGAATCAATCAGAGATTCCCATTCCCTTTTATTTTTCAGTGCCCTGTACTGATAAAAACCATAAAATAGGACCGCCCCGGTCATCAGCAGGATCATGATAAGCACTGATAAGAAAATCAGTAACAGGTCATGGATCACAACATTCAAATGAAATGTTCCCATAGTTTACTTTTGTGCGGTTAAACGCTTAATACGCAGTATCAGTTCGGTTGGACTAAAAGGCTTCACCATAAAATCTGCTGCTCCAAGATTAAAAGCATCTAAAACTACTTCTTCCTGACCAAGACCCGAAAGCATTATAACCGGAATATTTTTGCCAAAAGACCTGATGGCAGATAATATTTCAGTACCTGAAGCAAAAGGCATCATAATGTCTGATATTACCAAATCAATATCGGTTACTTCAATCAAATCAATCGCTTCTTTACCGTTGCGCGCAATTAAAACTTCGTATCCTTCTTTTTTAAGCTTATGCTCAACAGTTTTTAATATCAGTTCGTCGTCTTCAGCTATTAAAATCAACATGTCTTTATTTTTTTATCATTTGCCGGAAAATTTCTATTCCCTTATTAATTTCGTTTGTTATTTCTTGCTCCATCCTGAACAAATCAGGATTCAATTCTATTTCCTGTTCCCAGAAAGCAGCTCTATCGGTTAACTTTACCAACCCTGAAGTGCCTGAAGTGCCCTTAAGCTTATGAAGAAAACCTTTAGCAGCATTCGTTTCGTAATCAGAAATGATTTTTTGCAGTTCTTCTTTGGTATTGGTCAGCTCCTGAATGACTAAATTTATAAAGAACTCCTTAAAATCTTCATCATCACCAATCTGCTCTTCAATCATTTTTTTATCGAGATAATCAGCTATATCTTCGTTCAAATCCCAAGCTGTGCTATTACCTGCAAAAATATTCTTTTTAATTACAGCTAACAAGTCAGCTTGTCTTATGGGTTTTGGGAGAAAATCAGACATACCGGCTGACAAGCATCTTTCCTTTTCACCTACTGAATTACCCGCGCTGATTCCTATAACAGGCACATCCTTATAATCAGGAAGTGTACGGATCGATTTTGTAGCTTCTATCCCATCCATCACCGGCATCTGTACGTCCATCAAAATCAAATCAAAAACGGTTTCCCTGCATTTCAACAATGCCTGTTTTCCATCACTAACTTCTACCAGAACCGCATTTGGTGCAATAAGCTGCATCATTTTGTTATTAAGTGTCCTGTTTACGGGATTATCATCTGCTAAAAGGACATATAGAGGCTGTTCAAGATTCACTTCATCCGCAGTAATTTCTCTATTCTTTTTAGCGGCATTTTGTTTCGAATCTTTTACCGCATATTTCAGTGTTCTGTATAGCTCATCAGCTTTGATAGGCTTTAACAGGCAGTATGATTTTTTGTCTTTTCTGAACGCCGATATAAATTCATTTTCTTCAGACGAAGTATGCAGTACGATGAGCGGAATCATTTCGTCCTGAATTTTAAACAATTCTTTTATTTTTTCAATTGTCTCCAGTCCCGATAAAACCGGCATATGGTAATCCATCAAAATCATATCAAACCGTTCACCATTCATTAAAAGCTGAATCGCTTCCAGTCCGTTTGCAGCTACTTCTGATGTGATATTCTTATAGGCCAACATGTGCTGTAAAATGGTTCTGTTGTTCTGATTATCGTCAACAACCAACACCCTTCCTATTTCTGACATATCGTCCTCATTGTCAAGTTGAGCATCCTTATCATACGGAACTTCAATATCAAAATAAAATACCGATCCTTTTTCCATTTCACTTTCCAGCATAAGATTTGTACCCATATATTTGAGCAGGTTATTTGAAATGGTCAATCCAAGTCCGGTACCTCCATATTTTTTGCTTACCGAACTGTCTTCCTGTGTAAAGGCATCGAAAATACGTTTTTGCTTTTCCTTAGGTATTCCGATACCGGTATCCCTTACAGAAAAACGCAAGGTTATTTTTTCTTCGTCTTGTTTTAACCTGCGAACAGCAAATTCAATTTCCCCTACCTCTGTAAACTTTACTGCATTTCCTAATAGATTTATCAGTACCTGCTTTACACGGGCTTCATCAATCCAAACTGTAGTGGGAAGGCCTTGTTCAATATTGAGCAGTAATTCCAAATCTTTACTCTGTGCCTGATACAGGATGATATTAACTACATGGCTCGCCAGATCGTAGATATTGTAACGGTCAATAAACAATTCGAGTTTCCCTGATTCAATTTTAGAAAAATCCAAAATATCATTTATGATACTTAACAAGCTGTTTCCGGAATCACTGATATAATTAAGATACTGCATCTGCATCTCTGTTAAAGGGGTTTTAAGTAACAAATCCGAAAAACCGATAACACCATTCAGAGGTGTACGTATTTCATGGCTCATATTGGCGAGAAATTCAGATTTTGCCGTGCTTGCAAGATCTGCCAACCTTTTTGCGTCCTTTAATTCCTGATTTGTTTTTACAGAATTGGTTATATTCTGAGCAGATATCACTAATCCTCCAACCTTACCGTCTGATAAATGCCACGGAATCACTTCCCAGTTAAAGTGCTGTGGAGTTTGTATACCTGGGATTTCAAATATCTGATTTTCATTTTTATAAGCTTCTCCCTGAAGAGCCTTAGCATAAATGGATTTTCTTTCCTCCGGAATATTCTGATTTACTTCATACAGATTCTGTCCGATAATATCGGAACGATTGAAATGAAATTCCTGTAACCATCTTTTACTTACTGATATGTAATTTAAATCATTGTCGAGCATGGCTACGGCAGCCGGTACATAATTTACAAAAGATCGCAGCATTGCCTGTTTCTTTTCCAGCTCAAGATATGTTTTCTTTGTATGATCTATATCCTGAATGATACCAAACACTCGCACACATACGCCATCTTCAAATTCAGGAACTCCTTTTACACGAACCCATATCAATGTTCCATCATACCTTTTCAACCTCAACTCATCATCATAAGGTACTCCTTTTTGTACTGCCTGCATGAACAGTTGCTGTATTTTTGGTTTACTTTTTTCTTCATAGAAGTCTATGGCACTATCAAAATCAGGTACATAATTTTGGGGAACTCTGTGAATCTTTTTTGTTGATTCAGACCAGAAGATTTTATTTGTTTTTAGGTTCATCTCCCAACCGCCAACACTCGCTACGGTGTTCGTCTGTTCCAATATTTTCTGAGTATAAATGAGATCCCTTTCAAGTTGAATCCGCTCCGTCATGTTCAATGCTGTACTTACTACATATTGTTTTCCATTCTCATCGGTTTCCAGTAGGTTATTGTACATCCAGTAAATATCTTTTCCGTTTTTTGTACGCAATATCATTGTTCCGCTGTCTTCACCCTTTTCGATAATACGTTGCATATAATTGTTTAAATTGGGCTGATGCTGTACCGGTACTAATTGCTGCAGTGTTAAATTGCGGACTTCATCTTTTGAGAAATTAAGTACTTCACGTCCTTTTTCATTTACGGCAAGAATATTTCCTTTTAAATCGTGCATACTCATAAGTCCGATCGCATTTTCAAAAAAATTTCTAAAACGGCGTTCTGAACTTTCCAATTTTCTGCGCTCTTCGATATCATGTGTTATATTACGACCGAAACATATTATTTCTGTCTTTTCGCTGTTCCTCTTAAAAAACCATTCTACAACAACCTCTTGCTCATTATCTATTCTCGTTACTGTAGTATAAGTAAAGCCTTCTGAATCGAAGGAAAGATCTTCTAATTTTTGTTGTAACTCAGTATTATTATCCACGACATCTGTCAACTTAAGATAAAGAAGATCAACTTTGTCTTTATGGAACAAAACTTCAAATGCAGAATTTACGTCTTTAAACATCTGATCATTCGTTAAAACACAAATAAGATTATTGGTAACATTAAAAATTTCAGAAAAATATTCTGCCTGAATATTATGTCTTCTACGAAGTAGTGTTTTAGTTACAGCCTTACCAAGATTTTTTAAAGATTGAATCTGCTTGTCCGACAGTGATTTAGGAACGAAATCTACAACACAAATCGTTGCCAGAACACGTCCGTTTTCGTCAGCCAGAGGAACTCCGGCATAAAACCTGATGTTCCCGTCTATTATCATGCTTTTGGATGATGTACGTTCATCATTGAGGGTATCTTCAATAATCAGCAGATCTTGGCTCATAATAGTATACTGGCAAACTGTTTCTTGGCGTGGAACCAAGTCAACAGACATACCAACACAGCTTTGAATGCGCTGATGCTCTGCCTCCATTACCCCAATGATTGCTACCGGACAATCTGTAATTAAACATGCTGCTTCGGCAAAAATGTCCATTTCAGGGTCTTTTTGCAGGTTAAGAAGTTCATGAAGCCTTAAACTTTCAAGTCTTTCTTTTTCATCAGATGGCACAGGATATATCGACATATACTTAGTATTAATGTATTCCAAAAATTAGGAATATCTATTGTAAATTTATACTATTTTAATGAATGGAGAAATAAATATTGCCCTTACAAATCAAAAATCTAAAGCCCACCAAAAAAATCAATTTATACCCTATATTTCCCACAATTACCAAAACTGTTATGAAGCATAAAAATAGAATAAAGTAAAAATTAAAAGGATCAGAAGTACAATAGAGAAAAGGAACAAAAAATCAGGATTTTACTTGCTCTCCACTCAAAATATACCCTATTACCTGAACGTGTTTTTTCTTTAATGATCAATATAATGCTTGTTCATTCATTTGTCATCAGTGTTCTATACCTTTATCCATCTTTGCTTTGCATGGCACATAAATTGCCTATCATACAGTAAAACAGTTTTTTATAACAGTATAAAATTATATTTATGAAAAATCTATTTACTATTTTATGCATCGTGCTGCTTGTTTCATGTTCCAGCGACAATGGTTCGGACATAGATACTGCTCCCAGCGGCTATCCGGCTGATCTGGAAGGTACTATTTATTACAAATGGGCTACAGATGGCATACTGAAGGTTTCTTTACCATCGGCTACCGGTGGATCGTTTATTCAGGACGATACTAAACTGAACAGCTTTGATGTGTCAAGAGACGGTAAATACCGACTTACAGCCACGAATGCGAGTACTCTGGGAAACTACGTTGTAAAATTCACCCTGAGCAATATGAATAACGGATCGATCGTCAAAGAGTTCAACTATACCAGTCCGGCGGGAAACAGCTACTGCAAAGGACAACTATCTCCTGACAATAGCCTTATACTTGTAACATCCAACGATGAAGAAGACGGTATTACCATTCTTAAAACGGACGGTGAATTTGTGATTCGCCTTGAAGGGTTAAACAATGTACCATTCAGTATGCACGATCTGGCTATGTGGCTACCCGGTAATGAACTATTGCTTACACATGGCAATAGCATCATCCGTGTACCTCCTCCATACAATTCAGGCAGTCTTGTAAAGGAAATGAACTATGCTGACTGGGGAGACCTCACCGTCAACCATCAGGGCACACAATTGGCTGTACGCATCGACAATCACGTTTACACTATGGGTATTGACAGCAACAATATGAGGCAGGTAACCACAAGCAACTTTAAAGAAAGTAAACCTGTTTATTCACCTGACAGTAAATATCTGATGATCGGAAGTAATTATCGGCAAAGCTCGGTTATGGGCTATTCGTGGGATATGAAAATTATACCTAATGATGGAAACACCTATAATGTTGATCCTGTAGAAGCTAATTCTCCGGGTGTTCTACCGGTCATTTGGAAGGGTCAGGATAGAATTGTTATCGGTAGCGGTGATGTTATTTGGAAATAACAGTCTTACCATGTTTTTCAAAAATCAATATCGGACGGGCTATCTGCCAATTTATAAAGCTGAATTGTGTATGATTTTTAAATTATCATAATCATTAAATAGAATAAAAAAAGCGATTCAAATTTGAATCGCTTTTTGGGTGAATGAGGGGTCTCGAACCCCCGACCTTCGGAACCACAATCCGACGCTCTAACCAACTGAGCTACAATCACCGTTTAGGAGTTTTGTTTTAAAAGCCAACTCTGAGCTTAGGGTGAATGAGGGGTCTCGAACCCCCGACCTTCGGAACCACAATCCGACGCTCTAACCAACTGAGCTACAATCACCGTTTAATTTTGTGAGTGCAAATATACAACATCAGACAATATTTGCAAACTTTTCATACTATTTCATTTTATTTTTTTTCACAAAAATCAGATGATATCATCTAAACTATTGATTGCTAAAGTCCTTTCAACAGTAAAGCCTTCCGCAAAATCTTTAAAAATTAACCTTCCTAAATCTCTTGCCCTGTAATCGATGCTTTCCAAAAAGGTTTTTGTAGCGATTGGCGAAACAGGTTCAGTAGAATTTGGATCATAAAACTGTGAAGAATATGCCAATACTGCTTGCTTTTTAATATGTATAAAATCACTAACATCTACTACGAAATCAGGCTCTATATTTTTCCATTGAATATAGTGATATACCACCTCAGGGCGGTAGGCATCCTGAGTCTGACCGTCAAGAACTGTCTCTATTCTTCGCAAACCGGATAAAAAACAGGCATCAGACACAAGCTTACTACCTTTTCCGTGATCGATATGCCGATCATCAATTGCATTACACAAAACAATTTTAGGTCTGTATTTACGAATCATCTTAATGATTTCTATCTGATGTGTTTCATCATTTATAAAAAAACCATCTCTGAACCCCAGATTTTCACGAACTGTAAGTCCTAAAATTGATGCAGCCGTCTTAGCTTCTGCATCTCGGATTTCAGCAGAACCACGGGTACCCAATTCACCACGGGTCAGATCGACCACCCCTACCTTTTTTCCTAAACTTACCTCTTTTGCTATCGTTGCGCCACAACCCAATTCTACATCGTCAGGATGTGCTCCAAAAGCTAAAATATCTAATTTCATATTACTATCAGCCTAAAACCCTTTTCATGATTTTAGATTTATTAATGGTTTCTATAAATTCTTTTTCAGGATCGCTGTCCTTTGTAATACCGCCACCTATATACAAATAGGCACTATTCTTCTTAAATTGCATGCAACGTAAATTTACAAACAAATTAGAATTTCCTGAGGTCTTTTTTGCATAGTCATAATTGATCTCTCCCAAAAAACCTGAATAAAATTCCCGTGGATATCCTTCATTTTGCACGATAAAATTACGGGCTTCAGCCTTTGGAAAACCACATAAAGCAGGAGTCGGATGCAGTGCTTTTACAACCTTGACAAAGTTGCTATCCGAAAGAAGTCGGCCTTTAATATCTGTTTTTATATGTACCAGTGAACCGGCCCTATATGTGTAAGGCAAAGATTTAGATACATCAGACACATAAGGCAGTATACTCTCTTCAATAAAATCCGTCACAATCTGCTGCTCTAATTGTTCTTTTGGTTGCCAATGAGCTTCCTTGTTCTTATCATAGACTTGAGTACCGGCTAAAGCAACGGTTTCAATTATATCTTTTGTTTTTTTCAATAACTGCTCAGGAGTAGCGCCCATCCACAACCCTACTTCAGGATGATAAAACAAATAACGAAATGCTGTGGGATAATTTTGTAAAATACGTTTGTAATAAACAAGTATTTTGTCTTCATCAATTTTCACTTGCTCTCTTCGGGACAAAACCACTTTATCCATCTTACCGTATAAAATAGCATTAACCCCGTTTTGAACTAACCTTTTATGAAAATCTGCCACATCAACATCGGGTTCATTATCAGAGAAATAAGGCAAGTCTACAAATTCATTAGGTACATTCTCTGTAAATATATCACATCTATTTTCAGGAAACAATATACCGCGATCATCCAGAAAAGAAGAAAAAACAAATCCTTTTTCCGTTAGATCATTGGTATAATAAACTTCAGTAGTTTGCTGAAAAAAAGCTGTTAAAATATCCGATTCAGGTTTTGCATATAAAACAAAAGGCTTTTTTGTATCTAAAGCTGCTACAGCTCTATCAAAAACAGATCGCATATCTATCGTCGCGGAATTACCATATTAGTCAACTTACACAGCGAAACCAATTCTTCATTTTCGTCTGTAATTCTGATTTCCCATAAATGAATCGTTCTACCTTTATGGATTAGGGTAGCTGTTGCATATACAGTTCCTGCTCTTTTGCTTTTGAGATGGTTCGCTGATATTTCAATTCCCCTTACTTCAAATTTTTCCGGATCAATAAAAAAAATGGAAGCTGCACTTCCTACACTTTCTGCTAAAGCTACAGATGCTCCGCCATGTAATAACCCCATAGGTTGATGTACTCTTTCATTAACGGGCATTTTTGCCTTCAAAAAATTAGGTCCTGCATCTATATATTCAATTTCTAAAGTTTGCATCAATGTATTTTTACTAAAGTTTTTACACATCTCCAAAACTTCTTCTTTTGTATAATTTTTCATAAAAGAACTCTTTTTTTTAAAAGATAAAATTACGGTTTTATTTCCAAATAAATTCTAATTACACCTCAAAAGCTTTTTAGATTTAATCGGTATATACCGCATTAATTCGTATTTTTGCCACGAAGTTTTATGACAAGTATGAGTGATGTAAATAAAGAAGTTTTTAATGCTTATGAAGTTATTAAAAATGGAGGAATTATCCTGTATCCTACAGATACGGTATGGGGAATCGGATGTGATGCTACAAATGAAGAAGCAGTAAAACGCATTTTTGAATTAAAAAAACGGGCTGAATCAAAAAGTATGATTATTCTGGTTAATAATGATCGTTTACTGTATCAGGTTTTCAAAAATATACCTCAGGTAGCGTTTGACATTCTGGATTGCTCAGACAAACCGACTACTCTGATATTAGATCATCCGGCCAAAGTGGCTAAAAACCTCATAGCATCAGATGATTCGTTAGGCATAAGAATCGTAAACACTCCTTTTTGCTACAATCTTATTGAGCGAATGAAAAGGCCTCTGGTATCTACATCAGCAAATATAAGCGGAATGCCCACACCTGTTCAGTTCAAAGACATCAGTGATGAAATAAAAAACGGAGTAGATTATATTGTTGGACTGGATCAGGAAAAAAAATCTGAAAAATCTTCCACTATTATTAAGCTAACGTCAGACAGTAAAGTAACTATAATCAGAAAATAGTTCTCATAGAATAACAGAAATGATAGTATCCGAAAATTATAAAGATGCGCTGCATCATCCTATATTCAACATTATTAAAACAGCAGCAAAAGAACTTAACATTTCCTGCTATGTTATCGGTGGTTTTGTCAGAGATTATATTCTGGAACGCGATAGCAAAAAAGACATTGATATTGTTGCTGTTGGCAGCGGTATTGAGTTGGCCTTAAAAGTTTCCGAATTGATTCCGCACCGTCCAAAAGTTCAGGTTTTTAAAAATTACGGTACAGCCATGCTCCGTTTTGAAGATATGGATATTGAATTTGTCGGAGCGCGAAAAGAATCCTATCATTTTGAAAGCAGAAACCCGGTAGTTGAAAACGGAAGTCTTGAAGACGATCAGAACCGTCGTGATTTCACCATCAATGCACTGGCAATTTCTTTAAATGAAGATAATTTCGGAGCACTTATAGATCCTTTTAACGGCATAGAAGATTTGTCTCACAAAATCATCAGAACCCCGTTAGATCCGGATATAACTTATTCCGATGACCCGCTACGCATGATGCGTGCCATACGGTTTGCGACACAACTTGATTTTCTCATTGAAGAAAATTCCTTAAGTTCTATTACAAAAAATGCAGAACGCATTAAGATTATTTCGGGAGAGCGTATTGTAGAAGAACTCCATAAAATATTACTTTCTGAAAAACCATCCAAAGGATTTTTACTATTAAATAAAACAGGCTTACTCCCCATGATTTTACCGGAACTGACGGTTCTGAATCAGGTGGAAGAAATAGAAGGGCAAACCCATAAAAATAACTTTTATCACACTTTGGAAGTTGTAGACAATATCAGTAGAAATACAGATGATCTATGGCTTCGCTGGGCAGCACTGTTACATGATATTGGAAAAGCTCCTACAAAAAAATATCATAAAAAGATAGGCTGGACGTTTCATGGTCATGAATTTTTGGGAAGTAAGATGGTAAAAACCATTTTTCACAGATTGCACATGCCTTTGAATCAAAAAATGAAATTTGTTCAAAAAATGGTCATGATGAGTTCAAGACCCATTATTTTATCAGAAGATATTGTAACTGATTCTGCTGTACGTCGTTTGGTTTTTGATGCCGGAGAAGATTTAGAAAGCCTTATGACACTGTGTGAAGCAGATATTACCACCAAAAATCCTAAAAAATTTAAAAAATACCATCAAAACTTTCAACAGGTACGTCAAAAAATCGTTGAAGTTGAAGAACGGGATCAGGTCCGTAATTTTCAGCCTCCTATTACGGGTGAAGAGATTATGACCCTTTTCAACCTTCCTCCTTCCCGAGAAATAGGACAATTGAAAGAAGCCGTAAAAGAAGCCATACTGGAAGGTGAAATTCCAAACGAATACGAAGCAGCTTATGAATTTGTACTCAACAAGGCACAAAAAATGGGGTTAAAAAAAGGATGATTTTCTCTTTTTACGTATACCAAACAAAAAATGAATAAAACAGCATAAAAATGAACCAATCGTTTATTAGAATAGCCAAAGTGGCTTTGGTGTTAGTGTACTTAGTAATCATTGCAGGGGCTACTGTTCGTATGACAGGCTCTGGAATGGGCTGCCCGGATTGGCCAAAATGTTTCGGTTATTACATACCACCTACTGATGAACAGGAATTATTATGGGAACCTCATCATGAATATGAAAAGGGACAGGTCATCATCAAAGACGAAAAACTTTGGGTTGCCAAAACCACCTTTACTTCTTCAGAAACCTATAACGATGCTAACTGGAATGCGTATACCAAACATGACTATGCGGTATTCAATGTGTATCATACCTGGACAGAATATATAAACCGTCTTTGCGGGGCGTTGGCAGGGATTGCCTGTTTTGTGATGGCAATTGCTTCTTTCCGATTCTGGAAAACAAAAAAAGCTGTTGTTCTGTGGTCATGGATTGTCGTATTCCTTTTAGGCTTTAATGCCTGGCTTGGAGCTACAGTTGTATTCTCTGTGCTGAATCCTATAAAAATTACCACTCACATGATTGCTGCTCTGCTGAATGTAGCAGCTTTATTATATGTTATTCATCTGGCAAAAGACCAGCACCACTATAAGAAATACGATGCTGTCTTTAAAACCTTTTTATGGATATCCATGCTTTTTACACTTATTCAGGTAGGTCTGGGTACTCAGGTGCGCGAATTTATTGACCATCAGGTTAAATCCGGTATTGGTAATGAATACCTGTGGCTGCAGCATCCGGATATTACATTTTACATACACAGAACCTTCTCATTTGTTATCTTTTTTACTAATCTGTATCTCGTATTACGAAACAAAAGACTTGGACTCGGATTCCGTAAAATGAATTGGGTTTTCGGTCTCTTACTATTAGAGCTGGCTACCGGTATTCTTATGTACTATGCTCATTTCCCGTTTGGCACACAAGCAGCTCATTTGGTACTTGCAGCTCTTATGTTTGGTTTACAGTTCTATATGATTTTAGAAGCAAAAAAAGAAAATAAGGCATAAACTTTGATAATATCGTAGTTTATAAAACACGATATATCATGAAACACGCTTTTACCCTTACGTTTTTGCTTCTTACGAGCTTTTTTTCAGTTGCTAATAACCCGCTTGGCGGCTGGTATATGTATTTTGGAAATGCCGAAATCAAAAATTCTAATTTTAAAATTCACTATGAGGTACAGCACCGTAACCGGGAGTTGATTTCTGATCTGAATCAACTGCTCTTAAGAACCTCTTTACAATACAAAATTCATGACCAGATCTTACTGAGTACCGGATACGGATTTGTCTATACAGAAACGGCAGGAGAAAATCCGGTTTCATTTAAGGAAAACAGAATTTATCAGGAAGCATTCACACAACAGAATTTCGGTTTTTCAGTACTTAAACACCGCTTCAGATATGAACAGCGTTTCATAGAAGATACCGAATTCAAAACACGTTTCCGCTATCAGCTGGGAATTGATATTCCGCTTACCAACAGAGAAAATCAACGCGATTTTTATGCCTCCTTTTACAATGAAGTATTCATCAATGGTGAAAAATTAGAACCATCTGATAATCTGTTTGACAGAAACCGTTTATATTTTGGAGCAGGTTATAAAATAAAAAACAACCTTAACATCCAGCTTGGATGGATGAATCAGATGACAGAAGATATTTCGAACCAGCAAATTATGCTGTCTATTCATCACAACATCAAAATGTAGTTTTTTATTAGAGGTATCATAAAAATAATAGCCTTTTTGAAAACTCAACAATAAAATTGAGCATGTTTCGGATTTTATAAAATAAAATAACAAACGATTTTTGACCTGTTAAATCATAAAGAAATGCATACACAAGAAAATATAGATTATAACAGAATTGCTTCGGCAATTGATTATATTGTCAAAAACTTCCGAAAGCAACCTGATTTAAATGAAATAGCAACAGAAGTACATTTGAGTCCGGCACATTTTCAGCGCTTATTTACCAAATGGGCTGGTACAAGTCCTAAAAAATTTCTGCAATACATCAGTGTTCAGTATGCAAAAGAAATTTTAAAACAATCCGAAAAAACGTCCTTGTCAGATGCAGCTTATCAAACGGGATTATCCGGTACAAGTCGTTTACATGATCTATTCATAAATATTGAAGGAATGACCCCTGCTGAGTATAAAAACGGTGGAAAGAATCTGATCATTAATTACAGTTATTCAGAAACACAGTTTGGAAAACTCCTGATAGCTTCGACTACCAAAGGTATTTGCTATATGGCTTTTGAAGATAAGACAAAGGAAGCATTTACCACATTGCAAAAAAATTTCCCGAATGCAACATTTCGTTTACGAACAGATTCTCTTCAACAAAATGCATTGGCTTTCTTTCAAAAAGATATAAATGGATTTTCTGAAATAAAACTGCATCTCAAAGGAACTGATTTTCAATTAAAAGTTTGGGAAAGTTTATTAAAAATTCCTGAAGGAAACCTATCAACATACGGAGTGTTAGCAGAAAAAATTGGACATTCAAAAGCTTCAAGAGCTGTTGGCACTGCTATTGGTAAAAACCCTGTGGCTTATCTGATTCCATGCCACCGCGTCATACAGTCAAGCGGTAAATTTGGTGGTTATATGTGGGGAACAACAAGAAAAACAGCTATCATTGGATGCGAAGCTGTAAAAAATAATTTGAAACTCTAAAACCACTCCGAATGGATTTATTTAGCAACTCATCAGAAGAACATCACAATTGGCTACCAAAAGACGGAACGGTTAATTATTACGGACCATTATTTTCTAAAGAAGAAGCAGACCGTTATTTTGAAATCCTGCTGCATACCATAGAGTGGAGAAATGACGAAGCTGTTATTTTTGGAAAAAAAATAATCACTAAACGAAAAGTTGCCTGGTATGGGGAACATCCTTTTGAATATACGTATTCTAATACTACTAAAAAAGCATTGCCATGGACTAAAGAATTAATAGATTTAAAACATATTATTGAAACGAAAACCGGCGAAACCTTTAATTCCTGTCTGCTGAATCTTTATCATAACGGAAATGAAGGTATGGCTTGGCATAGTGATGGAGAAAAAGATCTCAAAAAAGACGGTGCTATTGGTTCTCTTACTTTCGGAGCAGAACGCAAATTTGCTTTTAAGCATAAAAAAAGTGGAGAAAAAGTACAGCTCATATTACAACACGGCAGCTTACTGGTCATGAAAGATGTTACCCAAACACACTGGTTACATAGACTACCGCCAACAAAAGTTGTGACAAAACCACGAATCAATCTCACATTCAGAACCATAGAGAACTTTAAGTGATTTATAAAATAGTATTTAAAACCAATTCCACACGTACAAAAATATTGCCTTTTTTATTGTACTTCGACGATATCAAATTGTAATCATTAATATAATTATTTATAAAATGAAAATTCCAAAAAAACTAAACAGGCTCATCAAAGTACATTTAGTAATTACAGGACTACTCTTATTTTATTCCTGTGCTACTTCTATGTCACCTGCCAACGTATACAATACATTACCTACTTTGACCCGTTCCAAATTGATTTCTCAAAAGGATGCTCAAGAAGCTGTCAGAAATAACGAATGTTACTATTTGGTCAGAGGACGAAACTATGTTGCTCCTGTAGGACTAACGCTTAAAAGTGATCTTAGAAACGGAGCTCAGGGAATCGATGAATGGGTACAAATTGACGGAGGTAATGCTTATGTACTTACAAACTACCGATGGATTACAATTGATCACGACGGGACATCAGAACTCTATCTTGAATTTGATACCATGTTATGTGAGTAAATAAGAACAGGAACAATTCACAACTATTTTTAGTTCTTACTATTGCTATCTGAAAAACGTATTTACTTACTTTATTTCTTACAGGTATTTAATTCCGTTTATTTTGCATACATTCTTTTTCAAATAAAAAACCCGTTATATTTTACATAACGGGCTTAATAGTAGTAGTGTAAGTAATGTTTAATTATATCAATTCAAAATTCATAATGATACCAACCTCCTGAACAAGTACTTTTAAAGTCGTATTCGTCACAGAAATCACTTTTACCTGAACCGTATTCGTATTTCCTTCATCAGTAACAAAAAAGCTTAAAATGTTACCATTTAAATTATAAGTACCCTGTTCGTCAATCTCAGCAATACAGCCATCAGTGTAACTGATATCCTTAAATGTTCCGTCACCAAAAAACTGAATATAATCAAAAGCCGTTGCACACTCATGGTCATGTAATTGAAGATTGGCTCCTGACTCATCTGATATGCTAACCTTCTTCCACTTTCCAAGTAATTTATTGGTTGGAGTTTCTGGATTTGTAGGATTCTCCGGATTTGTAGGGTTGTTTGGGTTATTAGGATTATTAGGATCAATAACAACTATCGGAACGGATGAAGAGCTGTCGTCAGAAGTACATGATGCAAAAGCCAGGCTTAATGTTATAGCCAAAATAGTGTAGTTGAATGTTTTTTTCATAATGGGTTAATTTATTTTTCCTCTGCTAAACTAAAAGTGTGCCAAAAAATAAATCAATTGGTCTAAACAAAAAATACTGCTCAATATCAGTAACATCAAAATACTATAAATCAAATATTTATGTAATTTTATTTCTTAAAAAAAATCTGAAAGCTCTGTAATAAGAAGCTACAGATGTTGTTTACTGTTTTTTATTTATTACTTTTTTAATGTTGTTTATTCATTAATCTTACATCGTAGCAAATCTATTTCATGTTTCTGTGGGTAAGGTTTTCGATACGTCATGGAAACATCTTACTTTATCTGTAGGTGGATATTATAAATTTTGGCAGCACCATGCGAATAGCACGAATCGTGTATGAAGAGCCACTTTAAGTATGATTATGGTAAGCAAATGATAATGGATCTCTAACCGTTATTTGTTCACTAACTTTTTTATTAGTATGCAAGAAAAAACTCAATCGATAACCTGCACAAAAAAGATTTATTTAATTAAAATACGGAAGTATACATACGCTAACAGCAAAGATATATTGAAGTTCATATGCTATGATGGTTTATATTAGGAAAGGTTGAAATTTTAAAAACTTCAACCTTTTGATGACAAAAAATTTATAAAATTAAAACCTGATTTAACTATAAATAGTTAATTAGGACTGATTACGGCACTGAATTTTCCGTCGGTCAGCGTAACGGTACCTAAAGTTGTAAGACCTTCTACTTTAACCAACGTACCCGAAAAAGTTCCAGAGGTAGCCGTAGACGATATGTTATCAATATTTAGCATAAATGCATCTTCCGGTGCTGCTGTTCCTTTTGTAGCGGTGAAATTCTGCTGTGAATTTCCGGAAACTGTTCCATAAGTTGATAAAATAGTATAAGGAGTTCCATCGTCCAATGTATACATACCAACCGGTACCCGGTTAGTTTCAGATAGTACTGTGATTGAAATCCATTCAGTACCGTTGTTGTTTCCGGTAAGTTCCAGATATGCACCTCCATCTACCCAGCGTCCCTTAACGTTTGAAAATGTTTTAGCTGTTCCGTCAATTTTTACCTCCAGATAATTGTTAGTGACCGGTCCTACTACAGAATCATCGTTACTGCACGAATTAAGGAGAAGATTACCCATCAGCAAAACTCCCGTTAAAAAAAATTTTCTTTTCATATAGCTTATTTTTAATATCTCTAAAATACAAAAAATAAAACATTCGCTCATTAGTAGCCTTAAATATAACTCCTGAATTGGAATGAATGAGGGTAATGAGAGTGAACTGACCCGGATTAGTAGTATTAGAACTATTTGCATATTATTCCACTCCAAAGCTATACGAAAAATAATACCCTAAGAATTAAACTATATTTGTTTTGGCTACAACAATCATTGATTTGGTCACGCAAACAATTTCAATCCTGCTCAACTTTGTATTGTAAAAAATAATTAATTAAAACAATAAGAAATGAATACAAAAAAAGTATGGTTCGTGACCGGAGCGTCAAAAGGTTTAGGTTTGAACTTAGTGAAAAAGTTATTGGCAGGAGGCTATTCTGTTGCAGCAACATCAAGAAATATTACAGAACTTGAGAAAGTCATCAGTGAAGAAAATTCGAATTTTCTGCCGTTGGAAGTAGATTTATTAAATGAAAAATCTGTTGCAGCAGCCGTTTCAAAATCGATGGAGAAATTTGGTAAATTAGATATTATTGTGAACAATGCAGGCTACGGACAATTAGGAACTTTGGAAGAATTGACAGATGAAGAAAGCCGTAAGAACTTTGACACCAATGTTTTTGGTTCTTTGAATATTATTAGAAAAACAATGCCTTATCTGCGAGCACAGAAAAGTGGTTTCATAATCAACATTGCTTCTATCGGGGGATTGACGGGAGAATTTGCAGGCTGGGGCGTTTATTGTGCCACGAAATTTGCCGTAGTAGGTTTTACCGAAGCTTTGGCAGCAGAAGTAAAAGAATTTGGTGTGAATGCAACGGTTGTATATCCCGGTTATTTCAGAACCGATTTCCTGACCGGCGGCTCACTTAGAACTCCTAAAACTCAAATTGATGCGTACACAACTGCGAGACAGCTTCAGGCTGCACACGAACAACACATCAACGGAAACCAGCCCGGAGACCCGGAAAAAGGCGCATTGGCATTGATAGAATTGGCAGAAATGGAGAACCCGCCTGTACATTTGGTTTTAGGTTCCGATGCTTTTGAGATTGCAGCAAACAAACTTGATGCACTTAAAAATGAAATTTTGGAATATAAAAACTTAAGTATTTCTACAGATTACTAAATTTGTAAAAGCAACAGTTTGCTGCTGTTGCTTTTAATTTTAAAGTTATGACTAACAGAAAATTATATACCGTTGATACCATTTCTGAATTTCACAAAATCTGCGGATTACCAAAACCTCACCATCCTTTGATAAGTCTGGTGGATTACAGTTTGGTAGAATATCAGATTGAAGAATCGGAAATCAGCTGGATGCAAGAGTTGTATTTTATGGGATTCAAGCGTGACCTGCAAGGAAAATTGCATTACGGGCAAAGTCAGTATGATTTTGATGAAGGACTGATGTGCTTTATAGCACCGAGACAATTGGTCAAGATGATTATAGACAAATCGGGCATTAAGCCTACCGGATACCTTTTGGCATTTCATCCCGACTTTATTTGGAATACACCTTTGGCAAAGACCATTAACAATTATAATTTTTTTGGTTATGATGTGAATGAAGCACTGTTCCTTTCCGAGAAAGAAGAGGAAACTTTAATAGGACTTTTTAAGGGAATAGAAAAAGAATATCAGTCGGGAATTGATGAATTTACTCAGAATATTATCATTTCCCAAATTGAAGTAATTCTGAATTACTGTGAACGATTTTATCAGCGACAATTTATTACCAGAAAGAAAACCAATCATCATATATTGGATAAATTAGAAAACATTCTGGAAGATTATTTCAATGGTAATATGATTGACAAGGGCTTACCGACTGCTAATTACATCGCAGCATCTCTGAATATTTCAACCAATTATTTAGGAAGTCTATTGAAATCTTTGACCGGACAAACCACGCAACAACACATTCACGAGAAGCTTATTGAAAAAGCGAAAGAAAAACTTTCAACTACAGAACTTTCTGTAAGTGAGATTGCTTACGAATTAGGATTTGAACACTCACAATCTTTCAGCAAATTGTTTAAAGCCAAAACGGACATTTCACCTTTGGAGTTTCGAAAGTCATTTAACTGATGGCAGATCTGTAATTTTATAATTTTTGATGGGAATTAGGAAGTTTTTACCTTAGAATCCTCAGTAACCACAAGTTAAGCAATCGGGAATCAGCGAATGATTATTTGTTGAAGTGTTCCACATTCAATCGTTAATCCCGATAGCTAATGACAAGACCTGCTGTATTGTCTACTTTATAATTGAACAGATTAATTGTAATAAGAATAAATAATTTGACCAATTACCATTGCGACCAATCTATTCCTAAGCCTTTAACAGGAATATTTATTTTTCCGTTTATTAAATGTACAGGATTTTTATCTTCTTTTGGATGATAAAACAGATATCCTTCAAAATCACTCTTTAATAATACTCCATCAAATTGGGTATTTTTATAAACCATTGGCTTTTCTTCCGTTGTATACAGATAAGTCCAACCTTTACCATTTACCATTGGTGTAAACTCCATTTCTAATCCGTTTAACTGATTCTCCTTGCTTAAATAAGCAAAAAGCTTTACATCATAAAAGTTTTTTGCGTCTTTAGTTATCCTTGCAGTATAGAAACGTCCTATAGTATCTTTTTGATTGTTAAGCACCCATCCATTGTAGGCATTTTTTCCAAAAGAAAGTTTTTCGCCATTGTATTCCATTTCAATAAAACCTCTATTGTGTTGTTCCTGTATAATATCATCGTTTGGGGAGCAGCTTGTCAGTAAGAGATTCATAGATAGAATAATAAACATTTTTTTCATTGTATTACATTTTTAAAAGTTGGAAACATATCATAATATTTGATACTCATTTCAATATGGTAATTCTGAAAGGGAGTCTTTTCAAGAAATTTATTGTTTTATACGTTTAGAAGTCAAACTAACATCAATTGTTCCTGTTGAATGACTGTTTAAGTATAAATATCTATAAAAACTTGTCAAAAATATATTTACCAGTAACAACAGGTTCTACAAAATCGATATCAGACATATCTAAATCATCTGATGTTGATTGTAAGATGTTTTTTTAGTTAGATATTGTGAATTTAAACCTAACTTTATTATATGAAATATATTTACGTCTAAAAGTATGCCAAAAAACAAATATTTTATCCCGACAAAAAATTTTATTAAATATTCACAACACAAAAGGGTTATAAATTAAATATTCTCTAATTTTATTTCATATAAAAGTGTCTAACATGATTCATGAATTGTATAAACGCATAGAAGAGCAAGGACTTTGGGATAAAACCATCACAATAGAAAGAAATGCTTATCTAAAAATTGCCGGAACTATTGATACCAATCTTTTCTATATCGTTTCAGGCAGTCTGAAAATTTCTATAATAGATGAGGCTGAAGAACATATCATCCGTTTTGGATATAAAAACAATTTTATTACTGCTTTGGATAGTTTTATTACAGGAGAGCCATCTGAATTTTATATTCAAGCAATCAAAAAGACGCAGTTGAAAGTGATTTCTAAAGAAAGATACTTAAAACTCATCAATGAAAACCAAGAACTCAAAATAATTTGGGACTTACTGTTACAACAACTTCTTTTACAACAAATAGAACGTGAAAAAGACATTCTCATCACATCACCACAAAAAAGGTATCACAGGGTTTTATTGAGAAGTCCACAGTTATTTCAGGAGATTCCGAGTAAACACATTGCTTCATATTTAAGAATGTCACCCGAAACATTTTCCAGATTAAAAAGATCTTGATTTCAATCAATCTTTTCAATTTTTAAAATCATGACATTTGCAATAAAAAACATGAGTGCACAACAATTAAGAGAAGAACTGATACAACTAACTCAGGAAAACATAATGAAAGTCAGTACCTTTCAACAGTTACCAATTGATAAACTAACCGAAAGACGAACTCCGGAAAGCTGGAGTGTTTTAGAGTGTATAGAACATTTAAACAGATATGGTAAATTTTATATTCCTGAAATCAGCAATCGGATTACAACATCAACATACACTGAATCAAAAACTTTCAAAAGCGGTTGGTTAGGAAACTATTTTGCAAAAAGTATGCTGCCCAAAGAAAAGCAGAACAAAATGAAAACCTTTACATCTATGAATCCGCTAAATTGTTCATTGGATAAAAATGTTTTAACTCTTTTTCTAAACCAGCAGAAACAAATTCTAAAACTCCTCGAAGCATCTGCCCAAACGGATTTATCAAAAGTAAAAACCTCAGTTTCTATCTCAAAATGGATAAAATTAAGATTAGGAGACACTTTCCGGATTGTTATCTATCATAATGTACGACACATTCTTCAGGCTGAAAATGTACTTCATCACAAAACAATAGAATAATTTTAAACATAAATCAAAAAATACTCTTTCTATACTACTAAGCATTACTTCATCAAAGTAAACACAGACCGTATAACTCTTTGATTAAAAAGATGTTAACAAAATATATTTCATTGTTATTTTATTATAAAAAAAAATAAAATCTGTGTTGTGAGATAAATATTTTTCATATATTGCATAGGTAAAAGCTAACGGTATCTATTTGACTTTAAAACAGAACGTTAGCATTTAGATAGTTTTATATATTCCGTCCTGAAATAAGTTGATACTAATCCAACTTATGATGAATAAATCGGAGAGTACAAATGGAGAGTGTACCCTAAAAGATTACACATTGACTGGCTTTTTAATAGCCGTCGTCTCCTGTATATAAAAAGACGACTTCACTTACAAAACAAGCCCAAGCTCATTACGGAATACAGGATTAAAGTACAGTTGTGGTTTAGTTCAAAATAAGAAAAAAACCCAATCATTACTATTTCTGATGAAGATTTTATACCTAAATCAGAAAGGAGTAGTACCAAGAATCTTCACATAATGGTCAACTGACTGTATTTTTTTGGTGAGTAGCATCCGTTTTTATCATGAGTATCAGAAACTGGAAACATTCAGCAGAAAAAATAAACCACAGAGAGTCATTATTACAATAACAACGGATACATTAATTCATACCTCAGTAGAAATTATAGTATCGTTCAGGTTGTAGTAATTGAACAAATAAATGATCAGCATTTTAGAATGTTAATTATTATAAATCTATTCAATAATACTTCTCACTTAAGTTTAAAGTGAATTTATCTAATTTTAAATTTATATATTATGAAAAAAATGTTATTTTCTTTTTTGTTTTTATCTTCAATGGGATTAAGTGCTCAAGTCACAATCTTTGAAGATGGATTTGAATCGTATGACAATTTTATTATTGCCAATATCGGTTCGTGGAAACAGATAGATGTTGATGAGGCACCAACTTATGGAATTGAGGTAGGAACTCCGCCAAACACAACCCCTGTACAGTATCAAAATTCAGGTTATACAGGTTCTTTTATCATTTTTAATAAAAGTGCTACAAATCCTGTTGTAGATGATGCATGGGCAGCAAAAACCGGTAATAAAGTCATTGCCTGTTTTAATGCATTAGTCAATCCTCAATTACCAAAAAAGGGACCCAATAATGATTGGTTGATTTCTCCACAACTACAGCTTGGAGGTTCAGGAAATACCTTGACATTCTGGGCAAAATCAGCGGCATCGAATTACCCGAATGAAAGATTCAAAGTAGGAGTTTCGACCACAGGAACAGCAGTAGGAGATTTTACTGTTATTTCAACAGGTGAATATGTTCAAACTACGGCAACATGGACACAATATACTTATAATTTAGACGCCTATGCCGGACAAGCTGTATATCTGTCAATTAATTGTATATCAAACGACCAGTTTGCATTGTTGATAGATGATTATAAAGTTACGGCTACAACTTTGTCAACAGATAACTTCTTAGTGAATAATTTTTCCATCTATCCTAATCCAACCAATGGAATTGTCAATATAATCGGTAAGAATAATGCTGCTATAAACTCCATTCAGATTACAGATGTAAATGGAAGAATAATTAAAAATCTTGATATGAAAGGTGTTCAAGAGACCCAAATTGATATTACAGACCTCACAGCAGGTATGTATTTCCTAAATATTCAAACCGATTTAGGCTCAGGAGCTTCAAAAATCATAAAAAAATAATTATTAATCAGTTATTTTTCTAAAGACTTCCACTTCTAAAGCGGAAGTTTTTTTGTTTTAAATAAAATGCCTTTTTCTGTCAAAAAGCTGTAATTTAGTGCTACTTTTTATTAAAGCAAAGAATATGCAAAACATTCCCAGTGTAGACTTGCGTGATTTCCTATCGGACGACCCGGTACGTAAACAAAAATTTGTAAATGAAATCGGAAAAGCATACGAAGATATTGGCTTCGTAGCATTAAAAGGACATTTTTTAAATGAGACTTTAGTAGAAAATCTGTACAAAGAGGTTCGTAATTTCTTCAGTTTGCCGCTGCAGACCAAAGAAAAATACGAAATTCCGGGTATTGGAGGTCAAAGAGGCTATGTTTCTTTTGGCAAAGAATCAGCAAAAGGAAGAAAAACAGGAGATTTAAAAGAATTCTGGCATTTTGGTCAGTATGTGGAAAACAATCCGAAACTGGAAGCTGAATATCCAAAAAATGTTATGGTAGAAGAATTACCGGAATTCAATAAAGTCGGAAAAGAAACCTACCAAATGCTTGAAAAGACCGGAGTGTATGTTTTGAGAGCTTTGGCTATTTATTTGGGCTTAGACGAGTTTTATTTTGATCCGTATGTCAAAAACGGTAATTCAATTTTAAGACCCATACACTATCCGCCTATTACAGAAGAGCCGAAAGATGCTATCCGTGCAGCCGCTCATGGAGATATTAACCTTATTACCCTCTTGATGGGAGCTCAGGGAAAAGGCTTACAGGTACAGAACCATCAGGGAGAATGGATCGATGCTATCGCAGAAGATGATGAATTGGTAATCAATGTAGGAGATATGCTATCAAGACACTCCAACAATAAATTGAAGTCCACTATTCATCAGGTTGTCAATCCGCCAAGAGAACTATGGGGAACATCCCGATACTCGATACCTTTTTTTATGCATCCGATCAGCGAAATGCCGTTAAATGTATTGGAAAATTGTATTGATAAGGAGCATCCCAAACTTTATGACGATATCACAGCCGGTGAATTTCTCACTGAGCGACTCATTGAGTTAGGTTTGATAAAAAAATAAGGATTAAAGGCCGGTTTATAAACCGGTCTTTTATTTTCCTCCATAGTATTCCTCAGTTTACCTCTATTTTTTTCCGCTTGGAAACAATTCCCTTATTTTTATATAAATTTCTTAAAATGAACATCAAAGTAAGACAATATGCTTTAATCATATTAGTTTCCATCATTCTGATCTGTATTCCTATTATTGGTTCTCCTGAATTTAATGAGTCCACTTCCCTATTCTATTCACTAAAATTTCAGAAACGCTTTTTAGGGACGATTTTGGTTGTTTTGTTTTTTTATCTGAATTACTTTTATTTAATTCCTAAACTGTACTTTTCTAAAAAATATATTCTCTATATCGTTTTAATCATCGTCTGTTTTGTTTTAATCCTAAAAATTCCCCATCTCATCTTCAATGAAGAAATGATAAGAGAATCTTTCAAAGCTTTAGGACCAGACAGAACTCAGAGAAGATTTGAACCCAATTTCTGGCAACGACTCTTTTTTGATAAAACACTGTATCAGTTCATTATCTGTATTTTTATTTCCTTTTTATTAAGGTTGAATTTACAAATGAACGAAATGGAAAGTGAAAAATTAAAATCTGAAGTTTCCTATCTCAAAGCCCAAATCAATCCACATTTCTTATTTAACACTCTTAATAGCTTATATGCCTTAACCTTGGAAAAATCAGATGAAGCTCCGGAAGCAATCTTAAAACTATCTACCATTATGCGGTATATTGTAACGGAAAGCTCTAAAGAAATGGTGCTGCTTAAAGATGAAATAGAATACGTAAAAGACTATATCGATCTTCAAAAACTGAGAATGGTAGAAGATACCGTTTTTAGTTTTACCATTACAGGTACTATAGATCAACAGAAAATAGCCCCTCTGCTACTCATCCCTTTCATTGAAAATGCATTTAAACACGGACTCAATCCCGATAAAAACTGCTACATTCATATCAAAATTAATATTGAAAAAAAAGTTTTATATTTAATAGTAGAGAATAGTAAATCCGTAGAAATTTTTCCATCAGAAAAAAGCGAAAAAGGTTTGGATAACACGTTAAAAAGGCTTCAATACAATTATCCCGGCAAACATGAACTTACAATTTCTGATACTGATAATGACTATAAAGTAACCTTAAAAATAGATTTATAGTGATAAAAGCAATAGCGATAGACGATGAACCTTTGGCATTAAAAATAATTGAGCACCATTGTTCCAAAATAGAAAGTATATCTCTGGAAAAAACATTTACCAATCAGACTGAAGCTATTAAATACATCAATAAGTTTCCTGTTGATTTGCTTTTTCTTGATATACAGATGCCTCAAAATAGCGGAATTGATTTTTATAAGAACCTTAATAAAGACCTGCTGGTTATTTTTACAACAGCTTATGATACCTATGCTGTAGAAGGTTTCAACGTAAATGCGATAGACTACATCATGAAACCTATTGGATTTTCGCGCTTTGAAAAAGCTGTAGAAAAAGCAGTACAACAATATAAATATAAAACCAATACAAGCCAGCAGGACCATTTGCTGATCAGAGCTGACTATAAACTCAACAAAATTGATTTTAAAGATATTCTCTATATAGAAGGTCTGGATGATTATATACAAATCTATCTGGTCAACAAACCTAAAATTGTTGCAAGAATGTCTATGAAGTCCGTCATGGAAAAACTTCCTGAAAAATATTTTTTGAGAATTCACCGCTCCTATATTGTATCTATACCCCGCATCAGCGCGATACAAAACAAACAAATAGAGCTTGAAAATAAAATATTTCCTATTGGAGAAACGTATAAAAATGAGGTATTTACAAAGCTAAAAATAAATTAACCGATAAATTAACATATTTCACCTCTTTTTAACTTTTAGTTTTTTTGCGATTAAAAATATTGTTGTAGATTTGTTATACTCAACAAACAAAATAACTTTCATAAGGAGTTATAATGTGATAATTTGAGTTTTTCATAAGTGTTTTTTTTGGTTATAGCGAGACTTGCAAAAGTCTCGCTTTTTTTTACCTACAAAATTAACTTATACACCTCAATTATAACTCTTTATTTCTTTATAGGAATGAAGTTTGCTACCTTTATTCTACTAACAGTTAAATAAAAAGATCATGAAAAAGTTATGGACAATAGCATTATTAGCAATTGGAATTTCTGCATTCGCACAGGAGGGAAAGAAAGAACAATCAGCAGATCAGGAACAAAAAGTACTGGAACGCTTTAAAGATTTAAATCTTTCAAAAGAACAGGAACAAAAAGTACTGCAATTATACAAAAATAAAAAAGCAGAAAGAAAAGCTGCGATTGCTAAGAAGGATGAAGTCAAACCTTCGAAAGAAGAAATGATGGCAAAACGTGAAAAGATGAATGCTGAATTAAAAAACATTCTGAATGAAGAACAGTATAAAAAATTTGAACAAAACAAAAAAGAACGTTCAAAAATGAGAACCAAAAAATAATTTAAAAAGCTCTGATAATATCAGAGCTTTTTTTAGGGAAATTAGTTATATTTATATAAAATAGCTACCCGAATGAAAGTAAATAAACCGTTTAAAATAATCGGTATTGTACTCATGTCTCTTCTTGGTTTAGGATTGATTGGTAACTTTGGTATCAATTATCTTATCAAAATCAAACTGCCGAAGATTATAGAAGAAAAAAATGACTCTGCCTACGATTTCGTTTATGAAGATTTGAGTTTTTCTATATTTGACAACAGTCTGTCCGTAGAAAATATAAAGGTGACCCCTAAAAAAAATGCCAACATCCGAAAAGATATTGACTTCTATGGAAAAGTGGGAAAGATAAGTGTTACAGGCGTTAATTTTATTGAACTCATTAAACATAAAAACCTCAAAGCATTTACCATTTATGTGGATGATGCAGATATTACCGTCTTAAAACCGGCACAAAGAGATACTCTAAAGACAGAATCTACTTTAGCTTCTTCTGTTGATATTGACAAAATTGCGGTGAGAAGAGCTAATCTCAAAATCATGACTTCCGGAGGTGATACCCTTCTCAATCAGCTTCACAATATGAATGTAGAAGTTGACGGAGTACATATGGGAAAATATACACAAAAAAAGGATATCCCTTTTACCTATGAAAATTATCATTTCAAGATTGATTCCGTTTACAGTAAAATGAACGATTTTCAGTACATAAAATCAGGAGCAATTGCAATTGATAAGGAGAATTTTGATATGAATAATTTCCGTATTTATCCTGCCATAACTTCAAGTCAGTTCAAAAATACGGAAACAGAATCCAATACGCGTTTAAATCTGCAGGTGCCTTTGGTAAATCTAAAAAAAACCGACTGGGGATATGATCAGAATAACGATTTTTATTTAAGTATAGGTCAGATCAATATTGACTCCATCAATTTCAACATACTGGATCAGAAAAAACAAACGGTTTTTCAACAGGCAAAAAAAGATGCCGAAAAAGTAATCCAACCCTTGATTCCGTTCAGGGTAGATGTAGAAGAGATAAACATTAAGCGATCATCCTTTAATTCACTAAACGTTTTAGATGTCAATAATGTAAACATTAACATTAAAAAAATCTCTAATCGTGTAGAAGAACGCCTTTATATTGAAGAATTTAACCTGATCAATCCTCAATTGATTCACTTTCCGAATAAAGCAAAAAAAGATCATAACAGCAGTCAAAAAAGCCAGCTAAACGATCTGATCGTTATCAATAAGCTCAATGTAAAAGATGCCCGTTATATTCTTAAAGATAAAACAGGAACAAAAAATACACTGACCGTTAATGACTTCAATCTTTCGTTGTTTGATATAAAAATAGATGATGAAACGGTAAAACAAAAAATTCCGTTTACCTACCAAAATCCTTACCTATCTACAGGAAAAGTTCATTTTGACAGTGGTAAAAATTATAATATATATACAAACGGAATTACAATTAAAGATCATAATGCTGTCATCAAAAACATTCAGATGAAACCTAAAGTGTCCAGAAGAGCACATGCAAATGCACTCAAATATGGAGAAGATTTATACAATATAACTTCAGGAAAAATCGAACTCAACGGACTTTCATACGGTTTTGATAATACTGAAACCTTTTTTCTGAAATTTAAAAATGTAATTCTTAATCAGGTAGATGCCAATATATACCGTGACGCATCGATACCCAATAACCCAAAAGAAAATACCCTGTACAGTAAAAAGCTGAGACAATTGGATATTGGTCTGGAAATAGGCGTTTTAAAAATTGTGAATTCAAAAATCGTCTATGAAGAAGACAGCCAGACAAGTACAGCTCCGGGTAAAATTTCATTTGCGAATTTTAACCTTACCGCAAAAAATATATACAGCGGTCATAATAAAACTTCGGGTCCTAAAACCATCATTGATGTGCATACTGTATTTATGAATAAATCAAACTTAAAAGCCAACTGGAGTTTTAATATTCTCAATAAATATGATGTCTTCAATATCAATGGTGAAATACAGCATTTTCCGGCAGAAGGTATGAATCCGTTTTTAAAACCCTATCTGAATGCTACGGCAAAAGGAACTATTGAGAAAATGCAGTTTAACTTTACAGGAAATAACGATTCAGCAACCGGATTATACGGAATGCAGTTTGATGATCTGAAAATGACACTGTATAAAAAAGACGGTGTGAGTGAGCGTAAATTTTTAAATAAATTAGGAAATTGGTTCATCAGAAACGATACAAAAGGAGATGTTATGGCTGTAGAAATAAAACCTGTAAACAGACGCAAAGACTCTTCTTTTTTTAATTATTTATGGCTTTGTGTAATGCAGGGTCTGAAACAAACCGTACTTTAGTACTTTAAAAATTACATTTATTAAATGAAAACAATTGTTATTACCGGAGCTACTTCCGGAATAGGATATGCTACTGCAAAAGCATTGGCACCAAACAATCGGTTAATCATCTGTGGAAGACGAACTGAAAAGCTGCATACTCTGGCGGCTGAATTAGAAGGAATCGCCGAAGTACATATTGCAAGCTTTGACGTAACGGATAAAAAAGAAGTATTCAAAGCTTTTGAAAACCTACCTGAACCCTTTAGAACTATTGATGTACTGATCAACAATGCCGGGAATGCACACGGATTGGCAAGTTTTCAGGATGCTGACCTCGAAGATCTGGAAAATATGATTGATATCAATGTGAAAGGGATTATATTTGTAACTAAAGCATGTCTGCCACAATTAACGAAATCAGCTAATCCTCATATTATTAATATTTCTTCTATAGCAGGAAAACAGGCATATGCGAACGGTACTACCTATTGTGCCTCTAAATGGGCTGTTGAAGCATTGACAAAAGGAATGCGTCTCGACTTCTTACCTCTTGGAATAAAAGTTACGTCTATCGCACCCGGTGCCGTAGAAACTGATTTTTCGCTTGTGCGGTTTAAAGGAGATAAAGAACGTGCAGCTAAAGTATATGAAGGATACACTCCGCTTACAGCAGAAGATGTTGCTTCTACAATTGCCTTTACTGTAACTCAACCCGAACATATACAGCTCGCTGACATTACCATTTTGCCTAAAGCACAGGCTGATATTTCTACTATATTAAGAAAATAGTGAAAAAAGACTGCTTTGGCAGTCTTTTTTTATTCCTGATCACCGCATAAGTCACGGGCTTCTTCAAGCACCTGAATTTTCTTTTCTTCAGAAAATTTAAAATGATCCAGCAGTACAGGATTCCTGACAATCTCTTTAACCAACAAGCAGTTTTTCTCCAAAAGGAGCCGTTCTTCTTCATCTGTCAGTGTAGTAAGACAAGTGATAGGATACATTGTAAAATCATCTGTTAATGATTTTATGTTTCGCTTTGGTGGGTAGTTCCACGATATTAGTTCAATATCATAATACTCCGCAAAAGCAATACTGTCAATCGTAAAAAAAGCATTGGTAATAAGAAAACCTTTTGTAGGTTGCAATTTTTTACCAAAAAAATCAAAGGTATGTTCTTTCAGATCATTAAATCGGGATAGAAAATACATAGGAGTTGTGACACTGATTTTGGCATCCAGATCGTTCCTGAACTTGCATTCACAAATCAGCAACTCACTTTTGCGCGAAGCCAGCACATCTATTTCATGAGTTACAGCACTTCCCTGCAACGTTTGACTGGTAATAGCATCATAACCCTGCGTTTGCAATATCTTAGCCATCCATTTTTCAAAATAATATCCCTCAGGTCCCAACGCTTTTATTGCATTTTTAAGACTATAACGCGCAGCAAAAGAATGACGGAGTTTTTTTAATTCTGCAAAAGCAATTTCATATAACTTTTTAGTAGAAATACCATCAAACATTTCTCTTTCTACGACTTTAAAGATCGACTGTGATTCATTTTCATTTGCACCTGAATTTTTAAGAGAATACAGTAAACTATCCGGATTAAAAGGCACCAGATCTCCTGAATACTTTCGTACATTCATAGTTTATTTCTTTAGGTTGATTCTGTTTTTAACATATTCTACCTCTTTCTTATGGTGGGGCTTTGGTTTGCCGTTTTCATCGAGATTCACCATAGTAATATTGCTTACAGTAAGAATCATTTCATGCGTCATTTTATTTCTCACTTCACTTCTTAATACAATAGACGTTGTACCAAATTTCACTACCTCAATACCAATTTCTATAATATCGCCCTGTCTTGCTGAGCTCATAAAGTTAATTTCAGACATGTATTTGGTAACTACATGTGCATTTTCTAACTGTATGATGCTGTATAGCGCAGCTTCTTCATCAATCCATGCTAACAAGCGCCCACCAAATAAGGTATTATTAGAGTTTAAATCTTCCGGTTTTACCCATTTTCTTGTATGAAAATTCATCATAATACTAAAGATTAAAAAAGGCTCTAAAAGAGCCTTGATTATATATTAAGTCAGCATCCCACCGTCAACATTTAAAACCTGACCAGTGATATATGCAGATAAATCAGATGCTAAAAACACACAGGCGTTGGCTACATCTTCAGGAGTTCCTCCTCTTTTCAATGGAATCGCATTTGCCCAGCCTTTAACAACATCTTCTGCCAGTTTTGCTGTCATTTCGGTTTCAATAAACCCAGGCGCAATCACATTACAACGGATATTTCTTGATCCTAATTCCAAAGCTACTGATTTAGAGAATCCTATTACACCCGCTTTAGAAGCTGCATAATTGGTCTGCCCTGCATTTCCTTTAACCCCAACAACAGAACTCATATTAATGATAGATCCTTTTCTGTTTTTTAACATAGTTTTCTGTACCGCTTTTGTCATGTTAAAAACCGATTTCAAATTAACATCAATTACGGTATCAAAATCATCTTCTGACAAACGCATTAAGAGATTATCTTTAGTTATTCCGGCATTATTTATCAGAATATCGATATTACCGAACGTTTCCAATACCTGATCAACAAAAAGCTGTGCTTCATTAAAATCTGCTGCATTTGATTTATATCCTTTTGCCTGAACACCTAATCCGGTAAGTTCTGCTTCAAGCGATTTTGCCGCTTCTTCAGACGAACTATAAGTAAAAGCAACATTTGCTCCTTGCTGAGCAAAGACTAATGCTACTCCTCTACCGATACCTCTGGTTGCTCCTGTAATTATGGCTGTTTTTCCTTCAAGTAATTTCATTCTTATATAAATTTAACTTTTCATCTGTCAGGCAAATATAATTATTTTGACGGCATTTTAAAGAACAATTTAAAATCAACCCTAAAATGCTATGAATAAATATATTACTCAAATCGGTTGAAGTTAATGCCTTTGCTTTGTAGGATTTTAACACATTTTATTTAGTAAAATACCCTATGCATTACATACAATTTAGTATTTTTACGTAAAAATAAGAATATGAAAAAATTAATCATTACCACAGGAATTTTATTAGCCGGATTGCTACAGGCAAATGCACAAAGACCGGTATCACAGAACGCTATTGGTTTAAGACTGAGTCTTAATGAAACAGTAGGTCCTGAAATCAATTACCAACGTCTCCTATCTGATAAAAACCGATTGGAACTTGGTTTGGGCTGGAAACAGACAAAACATGTAGATGCTTTTAAATTAAGTGGAGTCTATCAGTGGTTATGGAATATTGAGGGAGGGTTTAACTGGTATGCAGGTGTTGGTGCAAGTGTTGGTAGCTGGAACGATGATCATAGAGATAAAAGTGGTGCTATACTGGCTCTTGCAGGACAGATAGGAGTTGAGTATCATTTCAACATACCTCTACAGGTATTTGTAGACTTTCGCCCGGAAATTTATTTAACCGATTATTACAAAGACAACAATTTTGGTCCTGATTTCGGATTAGGAGCACGATTCAAATTTTAAAAATAAAAAAGGTTTAGTAAATACTGCTAAACCTTTTTTATTTCAGGGAGATAACCAATCGTTCCGGATAACCGGGAAAAAAAATCAAAACTTATTTGAAAAGTTCTAAATCAAATATTCTGTAATTAAATAATATTTTCTTAAATTCAATAATACGTTATATCATCTTTACAAATGTCTTGTAACATATTCAAAGATTTAAAAACTGACATTTTTAATTAAGGAATAAAATTTGCTATAATATTATAAAAAAGTATTCACCCTAAATAAATTAAAATGGACGATAATTTTTCACCAAGAGTAAGAGAAGTCATTACTTTTAGTAGAGATGAAGCTTTGCGATTAGGGCACGATTATATAGGTACAGAACATATAATGCTGGGTATTCTCAGAGAAAACCAGGGCGAGGCAATCACTATATTAAACAATTTGGAAATTGATTTGGATTTTTTACGAAATCGCTTTGAAGCACTGATTCCGGAAAATCCGAATAAGATTTTCAATGCAGAAAAAAAGAATATTCATCTTACAAAGCAAGCTGAAAATGCTTTAAAAAGAGCCTTTTTAGAAAAGAAATTATACAAAACAGATGTTATCAATACTGGGCATATACTGATGTCTATCCTGAGAAATACGGAAGATCCTACAACGATACTTCTAAACAGGTCGCGTATTGACTATGAAATCTGCAAAGAACAGTTTACTGCTATCATAGGCAACAACGGAATGATGGGCGAAAGTGACAACAATCCGAAAAATGAAGCTTATGACGAAGGAAATGATGACAATATGTCAGACGGTTATAATACACCACAGGGAAATAAAACCAAAAAGAATTCAAGAACACCTGTTCTTGATAATTTTGGACGGGATTTAACAGAACTGGCAGAACAGGGAAAATTAGATCCGGTGGTGGGACGTGAGAAAGAAATTGAACGTGTTTCACAAATTCTGAGCAGAAGAAAGAAAAATAATCCGCTGCTGATCGGTGAACCCGGAGTGGGTAAATCTGCTATTGCAGAAGGACTTGCACTGCGTATCATTCAGAAAAAAGTATCCCGTATTCTGTTTAACAAGCGCGTTGTAACTTTAGATCTCGCAAGTCTTGTAGCCGGAACAAAATACAGAGGACAGTTTGAAGAACGTATGAAAGCGGTAATGAATGAATTAGAAAAAAACACTGATATCATTCTTTTTATCGATGAAATTCATACCATTGTAGGTGCCGGTGGCGCTACAGGATCTCTTGATGCATCCAATATGTTTAAACCTGCGTTAGCGCGTGGCGAAATTCAATGTGTAGGTGCAACTACACTTGATGAATACCGTCAATATATTGAAAAAGACGGAGCTTTGGAACGTCGTTTTCAAAAAGTAATTGTAGAACCTACTTCTGTAGATGAAACTATTACGATTTTAAACAACATCAAAGCAAAATATGAAGATCATCATAATGTAATTTACACTCCTGAAGCTGTTGAAGCCTGTGTAAAGCTCACCAACAGATATATGTCTGACCGCTTTTTACCGGACAAGGCAATTGATGCCTTAGACGAGGCTGGCTCAAGAGTACACATTACCAACATTCATGTACCTCAGGATATACTGGATCTTGAAAAAGAACTGGAAGAAGTACGCGAAAAAAAATCAAATGCAGTAAAACGCCAGAAATACGAAGAAGCTGCTTCTTTAAGAGATGACGAAAAGCGAATCGAAAAAGATTTGGCTATTGCACAGGAGCGTTGGGAAGATGATGCAAAAAACAATAAAATTACCGTTACAGAAGAAAATGTAGCAGATGTGGTTTCTATGATGACCGGAATACCGGTTAACAAAATCGCACAGGCAGAAAGTAAAAAATTAGCTCAACTGCCTGCAGCTATCAAAAACAATGTAATCGGTCAGGAAGAAGCTGTTGCTAAAATTGCGAAATCCATCCAGAGAAACAGAGCAGGTCTCAAAGATCCGAATAAACCTATTGGTTCATTTATTTTCCTTGGACAAACAGGTGTCGGAAAAACCCAATTAGCAAAAGTAATTGCTAAAGAAATTTTTGACTCCGAAGACGCACTCATCCGTATTGACATGAGTGAATACATGGAAAAATTTGCAATTTCAAGATTAGTAGGTGCACCTCCGGGATATGTCGGGTACGAAGAAGGCGGACAATTGACAGAAAAAGTAAGAAGAAAACCGTATTCTGTGATCTTGTTAGATGAGATTGAAAAAGCCCATCCGGATGTATTTAATATGTTATTGCAGGTATTAGATGACGGACATCTCACTGACAGCTTAGGTCGTAAAATTGATTTCCGAAATACCATTATTGTAATGACATCAAATGTAGGAGCTCGTCAATTAAAAGATTTCGGTCAGGGAGTTGGTTTTGGTACAAAAGCAAAACAGGATCAAATCGATGACAATGCCAAGTCTGTTATCGAGAATGCCTTGAAAAAAGCATTTGCCCCTGAATTTCTTAACCGTATAGATGATGTAATTGTATTTAACGCTTTAGAAAAAGAGCATATACATGAAATCATCAATATTGAAATCGAGAAAGTATATAAACGTGTAAAAGATCTTGGATACGATCTGAAGCTCACAGAAAAAGCGCTTGATTTCATTGCTGAAAAGGGATTTGACAAACAATATGGAGCGAGACCACTTAAACGGGCAATTCAAAAATATGTAGAGGATGCCTTAGCAGAAGAAATTATTAATGGTAATGTTGCCCAAAATGATACCATTGTAATGGATCTCGATCCTAAAAATCAGCTTCTGAAAGTAAAAATTAAAAATTCTAAACCTTCGGTTGAAGAATAAAGAATAAAAAAGTAGTAAGTTTCTTACTACTTTTTTTATCCTTTTAAACGAACACAATGAATCATATCAGAAAAATAAAAAGGCTCGGTAACATTTTTAGTATTTTGTGGAAATACGGATTTGATGATGTTATTTCCAGAATTGCCAGCGAAAAATACCTTCCGGATGGTTTTGTAAAAAGCAAACGCGGAGAGCAGATTTTTCAGTTAAGTATTTACGAACGGATACGTCTGGTATTGGAAGAACTTGGTCCTACCTACATCAAATTCGGTCAGACATTCAGCAACCGTGAAGATCTGATTCCTAAAGAACTTTTGACAGAACTCGAAAAGTTACAGGACAAGGTACCGGCTGAAAAGATGGATCTGATACAAAAAATTGAAGAAGAACTTTCTATACAGGTCAGCGACCATTTTGAATATATCGATCTACAGCCAATTGCCTCTGCCTCTATTTCTCAGGTTTATAAGGGAAAGCTTCTCAATGGCCAAGAGGTCGTAATTAAAGTAAAAAGAAGTGGTATCGATACTGTAATCCATTCTGATCTGCTTATCATGAAAGATCTGGCACAACTGCTTGAGAATTATTATGAGGCAGCCAAAAAAATGAATTTGCTGCAAATCATTTCCTCTTTTGAAAATGCCATTCTCAAAGAACTTTCGTTCAAAAATGAATTTCAGAATATTGAGCAGTTTCGCAGAAATTTTTCACAAAGTCAGCAGGTAACTGTTCCGAAAACATATAAAGAATATTCGAACGATCGCCTTTTGTGTATGGAGTTCATCGATGGTTTTAAGATCAATGACAAACAAAAAATTCTTTCTTTGGGCTGGAATCCGGATGAAATTGCCCAAATAGGACTCAATGCTTATCTCAAACAAATTCTGGAAGACGGTTTTTTTCATGCTGATCCGCATCCCGGAAATATCTTATTACTCGAAAACAAACAAATTGTATTTATAGACTTTGGCTCCGTAGGTCAGATGATGGTGTCTGAAAAAGAAGAACTTGAAAATCTTATCATCAATTTTTTATTGAAAGATGCCAGACGCATTATTAAAAATGTAAAAAAATTAGCCATCTCTTATAATATAAAAGATGAAAAAGCGCTTGAAAGAGATATTCATGAAATTTTTACCCATCTGAACAGTTCTTCATTGAAAGAAATCAATGCCGGAGCAATCCTAAACCGATTAAAGTCCATTCTTGCCAATAATAATGTACTCATGCCGGAATATATTTATCTTTTGATGCGCGGTATTACGCTGATTGAAGGTATAGGTAAACAGCTGAATCCCGAACTGAACATCAGTGACAGCATTCAGCCTTACATAATAAAAACAGCAGGAAAGAGATTTTCTCCGGATAAAGTAGCTCAAAAAGCGTTTAAAAACATTCGGTTGATAGCAGATACTTTGCAGGAGCTTCCCGAAGAAACCAATCGGCTTTTTGAAAAAATAAAAGATGATAAATTACTGATTAATCATGAAGTAAAAGGTCTGGAAGATATCCGTAAAACCTTGCAGAATGTAGCCAACCGACTAACGTATGCCATTATCATTGCAGCACTTTCCATAGGTTCTTCTATACTGCTTATGGCCCATATACCACCATTGTTGTTTGGCAATTCCGTTTTAGGATTATTAGGATTCCTTGTAAGCGGCTTTTTAGGACTCATCATTATTTATTCCATCTGGAAAAAAGACAAATAACAAAATATTGCTTAATATAGGAAATAGCGTATTTTTGTACTATGCTAAAAACAGTAAACATACTTAATAAACGTGCGAAATACGAGTACGAGATTCTCGAAAGATATACTGCGGGTATTGTTTTGACAGGAACGGAAATCAAATCAATTCGTTTAGGAAAAGCAAATATTGCCGATAGCTTTTGCGAATTTCAGAATGGTGAATTATTTGCCATCAATACGCATATTGAAGAATATAGCTTTGGAACACATTACAACCATAAAGCAAAAAGTGAAAGAAAACTACTTCTGAATAAAAAAGAATTAAAATCACTTTTGAAAAGCGTACAGAACAAAGGATTAACTATTATTCCGCTGCGCCTGTTTACCAATGAAAAAGGATTGGCAAAACTGGATATTGCCTTGTGCAAAGGAAAGAAAAATTACGATAAACGCGAAACGATCAAGGATCGTGAAAATAAAGTCAACCTCGACAGATTAAAAAAAGCATACTAAAAAGTATGCTTTTTATTTGAAATTGAATTAAAAATTGTATCTTAATTACTATAAAAAAAATAAAAAACTTTATCAATTTTTCACCAACTAATATCAGGCTAAAATTCCGCTCTAATGAATACAGTAAACAGACTATTTGACGTACCTTATTATGCAATGGATACTTATAATCTGGAGGATTTATTTGTTACCAAACAAAATAACAAATGGATCAAAACATCCAATTCAGAATTTATAGAAAAGGCAGTTGCTGTTTCCAAAGCCCTTATCCACTTAGGAATACAGCCTAATGATAAAATAGCATTGATATCCACTAACAACCGTACAGAGTGGAATATTATGGATACTGCTGTTTTACAAATAGGAGCTCAAACAGTACCTATCTATCCAACCATTTCAGAAGATGAATTTGAATATATTTTTAATCATTCAGAAGTCACCTATTGCTTTTTATCGGATCAGATGTTATTCGATAAAATTACATCCATAAAAAATAAAATTCCGTTGATAAAAGATATTTACACATTTGATACGATCAAAGGTGCTAAAAATCTTTCTGAATTGATCGAATTAGGGAAAAGTTTGCAGAATGAAGAAGAACTTGAAAAAAGAAAATCAGCTGTTAAAACGGAGGATCTTGCTACCATAATCTACACCTCAGGAACTACAGGTAAACCCAAAGGTGTGATGCTTTCACATAAAAATATCATCTCTAATTTTCTGGGTTGTCAGGACAGAGTTCCTTTAAAAATAGGAAAAGACCGGGCTATGAGTTTTTTACCCTGCTGCCATGTTTATGAACGTATGCTTTTGTATCTGTATCAGTACAATGGAATCGCCATTTACTTTGCCGAATCCATAGACAAAATAGCGGCTAATATTGTAGAAATAAAGCCTAATGTAATGTGTGTGGTTCCCAGATTACTTGAAAAAGTATATGATGCGATTATTGCAAAAGGTACAGCTCTGTCAGGGCTTAAAAAGAAAATTTTCTTTTGGGCAGTGGGTGTTGGAGAAAAATATGAACCCTACCACCGAAACGGCTGGTGGTATAATCAAAAACTTAAGATGGCCCAAAAACTTGTTCTCAGTAAATGGAAAGAAGGACTTGGAGGTAATCTTGACCTTATAGTATCGGGCAGCGCTCCATTACAGCAAAGATTGGGTAAAATATTTTCTGCTGCAGGTATGCTCGTGATGGAAGGTTACGGACTTACAGAAACTTCTCCTGTAATATCTGTAAATAGTATGGCCAACCACGGATTCAAATATGGTACTGTAGGGAAACCGCTTTCTAATCTGGAAGTAAAAATTGCGGCAGATGGAGAAATACTTGTAAAAGGAGACTCCATAATGTTAGGATATTACAAAGATGAAGAAAAAACCGGAGAGGTACTCAAAGATGGTTTCTTTTATACGGAAGATATTGGGGAACTGGATAAAGACGGCTTCCTGAAGATTACGGACCGTAAGAAAGAGATGTTCAAAACCTCCGGAGGTAAATATATTACGCCACAGAGCATTGAGAATAAAATGAAAGAATCCCGTTTTATTGAACAGATTATGGTGGTTGGGGAAGGAGAAAAAATGCCGGCTGCCTTTATACAACCCGACTTTAATTTTCTTAAGGAATGGGCAAAACGTAAAAATATAGCTATCGGCACTACCAATGAGGAAATTGTTACGAACGAAAAAGTAATAGAACGCTATAAGAAGGTACTTGACAGCATCAATCCAAGTTTTGGACATTGGGAACAAATTAAAAAATTTGAACTTACACCGGATGTATGGGGAGTTGACAATGGACTTCTCACCCCTACTCTAAAACTGAAAAGAAAAATCATCAAAGAAAAATATAAAGATTTATACGCAAAGATGTTTCAGAAATAACGCAATAAAAAAGTCAATAGCAAGCTATTGACTTTTTTATTACTTTAAATCCTTTTGCTAAACCCTGCCTTTTAAAGCGTTGAATACCCAGGCAATAGCCAAAAATCCAACACCGGTAGCACCAAATCCATACCCGGCTATATCGGCATACTTATAAATGGCGAGCCCTATTAGCAGGCATCCCATTATTATCATAATAATAGCAGCATATCCAAGTATTTTATTTTTGTTGAGTCCCATGGTCTTTTTTTATTTAATTAAAAATTTTTGCCAGCATCTCGCTTAGCAAATCATAATGAGGTAGTGCCGTAGCGCCTACTCCCTTACTCTTTAAATCAAACTCTCTTAAATAAGAGATGTTTCTGCTGGCTGTTTTCATCGGGTAATTTCGTACCCCAGACTGATAATCTTTCAACGCATATTCACTTATTTTGAGTTCTCCGGCAATCATTTTCGGGTTTACCTGAGCATTTTTATAAATCATCCCATGATACTGAAGTAATTTAGAAAAATAATTGTAGGTTAACCCCATCGTAAGTACAAAAGGATTGTTTTTGGTATTCTGAGAGAAATAATAGGCAATCTTATACGCTGCTGTAGTATTTTTTTCCGCAATTGCTTTGATTAATTCAAAATTGTTGAATTCTTTACTGATCCCTATATTTTCTTCAATATGATCGGGTGTAATCATCGTTCCCGATGGCAAAATAATCTGAAGCTTGTTCAGTTCATTCGCGATTTTATTGAGATCTGTTCCTAAAAACTCTACCAGCATAGCGGCAGCCTTAGAATCGATCGTATATTTTTTAGAAGCTAATACCTGTTTCAGCCAGCCTTCAATCTGGTAATCTCTGAGTTTTTTACTTTCAAAAATCAATCCGTGTTTCTGCAGACTTTTATATACCTTTTTTCGCTTATCAAGTGTTTTGTATTTATAACAAAAGACCAGAATGGTTGTAGGCTGTATTGCATCAAAATAGGCATCAAACTGATCAATGGTCTTGATAAGATCCTGTGCTTCTTTTACAATTATGACCTGATGATCAGCCATAAGAGGAAATCGTCTGGCATGGGATACGATATCATGTACAGTTACATCTTTTCCATACAAAACCATCTGATTAAAACTTTTTTCTTCTTCTGTTAATACATGATCGGCTATATAATCCGTTATTTTATCAATGTAGTATGTTTCTTCACCCATTAAAAAATAAACAGGCTTGAAATTCTTCATTTTAATATCGGCAATGATTTTTTTTACTTCTTCCATAATCGTTATCCTACAAAACAGCAGTTGGTTTTAATGGCATTTATAATTATTTTTGTCACATGCAGACATTAAATTTCCCACCTTTTCAGTTCCGCTTCAAAAATAGTGAAAATAAGCTGTTTGTCTTCGATGAAATCAGGAAAAAATTTGTACTACTCACTCCTGAAGAATGGGTGAGACAACATGTGGTACAGCATTTGATTCAGGTAAAACACTATCCGAAGTCTTATATAAATGTTGAAAAACTTGTAAAAGTAAACGGACAGAATAAACGATATGATATTGTGGTGTTTAATCCTGACGGCAGCATTTTTTTGCTGGTGGAATGTAAGGAACCTAAAGTGATAATTTCACAGGCAACATTCGATCAGATTGCCCGGTACAATTTGAGCATGAATGCTAATTTTTTAATGATTACCAACGGAGTCAGCCATTATTATTGTAAATTAGACCACGAAAATAAAAAATATCAATTTTTAAATGATTTGCCCTAACACAAAGCAAATGAAAATTATATATATATACCCACTATTACTATCCATTGTGTTAATTTCATGTAAGAAAGACACAATTACGCCTAATGAAGACGCATTTAACGATTCTCTATCAGAAATAAGTTATTCTGATAATCCTGAATACCAATTATCCAATAAAGATGCACAGGAATATATTTCTATCCTGGAGCGCAAACAAAAAGATCTCAAAAAGAAATTACGCAGTGCCAGAGGTGAAGAAGCCAATAAATTATTTAATGAATACCATAAAATTCTTAAAGAGCTTTTAGATTCACTTAATATGTCTGAATCGAAGGCACTCAATGAATATCACTTATGGTCGGATAATAATCTGCCGGACAGTATAAAAAAGAAAGAAAAATTATACGATAAGTTAGGTATTTATTTTAAAAATGAAGACAGTACTCATTATTCCCTTTCTTTTAAAGCAGGATATTTTTATGGTATCTTTAAATATAGAGTTACTTCAGATCTCAATGCCTTTTTGAAACTTAAAGCTGAGGATAAGAAAAATCCGTTTATGGTAAATGATAAAGTAGAAGTTTCATGGGATAAAATACGGGAAAGGCTTATTGTATGGGAAAATTTTATACGTAAATATCCGGATTCAAAATATATGGATAAGGCAAAAAAGACTTATCTTGATTATCTGAATGTTTATTTATTCGGCACTACAACAATGCCAACTTTTGAAAATTCTTCTAAAAAGATCTTACCTGAAAGAGAGCAGGAATATCTTTTGATGGTTCGGAAAAATCCTAAAACAATATCAGGAAAAATTACAAAAGAATATTTAGACTTTTTGTATACCAATACTAAAGCATATAAGTCTGATGAGTTGTTTACAAAAGCAAAAGAACACGTAAAGACCATTTCTGAAAATTATTTAAAGTAAAATGAAAGAAATAGCGGTCGTTATTTTGAATTGGAATGGTAAACAATTATTAGAGCAGTTTCTTCCCACACTTATTGAATTATCTGAAGATGCTGCTATTTATGTAGCTGACAATGCTTCTACAGACAATTCATTAGAATACATTGCTGAATTTCATCCCACTGTTACCATTATATCCAACATGGCTAATTATGGCTACGCAAAAGGATATAATGAAGCATTGAAATACATCAAAGAACCTCTTTACTGCCTTATTAATTCGGATATTGAAGTCACAGAAAACTGGTTGAAACCAATACAGCAACTCTTTGCTTCCGATGAAAAAATCGGAATCATACAACCTAAAATATTAGATTACAAGAATAAAGTAAATTTCGAATATGCAGGAGCGGCTGGCGGTTTTATAGACCGTTACGGTTTTCCTTTTTGCCGGGGACGCCTATTTGATACCATTGAAAAAGACCAACAGCAATATAATGATATAGCTCCTATATTCTGGGCATCCGGTGCCTGCTTTTTCATACGACAAACTGTTTTTAACCAATTAGAAGGATTTGATTCCGTTTTTTTTGCTCATCAGGAAGAAATTGATCTGTGCTGGCGCGCCTATAACCAGAATATTAAAACATATTATTGCGGAAAATCCACAGTATATCATGTAGGAGGAGCAACTTTAAAAGTTTCTAATCCACAGAAGACTTTTTTAAATTACCGCAATTCGCTTTTAATGCTGTATAAAAATCTGCCCAACAATAAAAAATTTGGTATTCTTTTTAAACGCTTATGCCTGGACGGTATATCAGGAGTTCGTCTTATGTTACAACTCCGCCCCCTACACTGCTTTGCGATTATAAGATCTCATTTTGCATTTTACGGGTTGATTTCATCCTATAAAAAGAACATTCAAAATAACAGCAAAGCGAATTACTACTACACAAATAGCATTATATGGGAGTATTTTATCCGGAAGAAAAAATATTTTGCTGACATTAAACGGGTATAATATTGCTGATAATGATACTAAAATATTCCTTACACTCATCAAAGTAAATTATTCCATAACAATACCTATCTTTGCCTTTTAAATCAATCTATGTCATTTCAATCATTAGGCTTATCGTCACATATTTGCAAAACTATTAACAACTTAGGTTTATTAAAACCTTTTGAAATACAAACGCAAACCATTCCTCTTATTCTGAAAGGAAAAGATGTGATGGGAATTGCAAAAACAGGATCGGGAAAAACACTTTGCTTTGTGGCCCCATTACTTCAAAACATTCAGCATCAAAACTATGAAAAAAGCCGTAATATTAAAGTTCTGGTTTTGGTACCTACACGTGAACTTGCGGTGCAAATCGAAAATAGTTATGAAGATTTACAGCCAGCACTCAGACGTCCGGTTCAATCAATGGCTGTTTACGGAGGAACCTCTATTAATCCTCAAATGAAAAAAATGTACGGAACCGAAATAGTAATCGCTACTCCGGGACGTTTATTGGATTTAATCGATCAAAATGCATTATCCATTAAGGAGATAGAATATCTGGTGATAGATGAGGCCGACAAAATGTTTCAATTAGGATTTGAAGATGAAATGAACCGTATTTTAAAAATGGTTCCTGAAAAAAAGCAGACCATTCTATTCTCAGCCACCTTAAATGAGAAAGTAGAACACATCAAAACGACTCTGAATATTAATCCTGAAGTAATTGAAGTAAAGGAAGAAGTTACAGATCTGGAATCTATTGAGCAATTGGCATATCGTGTCAATGCAGAAAAAAAAGGACCTTTCCTGCGCTATCTTATCAAACACGAACATATTTCTCCCGTCTTAATATTTGTATCGTCAACACGAACAGCAGAAAATCTCATTGAAAAACTCAGGAAAAATGGTATCAATGCTTTGGCTGTCCACGGAAATAAATCTCAGGGTGCCCGTAGGGTTAACCTGGAAGACTTTAAATCAGGAGAAGCAGATGTATTGGTCGCTACCGATCTTATTGGCCGCGGAATACATATTGACCATCTTCCTTATGTTATTAATTATGAATTGCCCCGATCTCCACAAGATTATGTACACCGTATCGGGCGTACAGGGCGTGCTCATGAAAAAGGAAAAGCAATTTCCCTTATTACTACAGAAGATGAGCACCACTTTAAAATCATTCAGAAGAAAATGGGACGTCAGGTATCTGTTTTAGATACGGACAACATTCAGCTTCATGGATATTAGTTTTTTAATTAGAATAAACCAATATTAAATATTACACTCAAATAACATTATATTTTAAAAGTTATTTGGGTGTTTTTTTTATTTTAAAACCTTATAAGAGCTCATACTATCTAAGGCTTTATTATATCAACATCCATACTCTCCTCATTGCAATGATCAAGATTGGCTTTTGATAATTGAATTGCTACCCATTAGCTGTGAATATTACAAATTAAATCAGGAAAATTGCAATACGTTAGCTTACAATATAGTGGAAATTTGTAATGTTTAATAACAGTAAAATATTGAGAAATCAGGGATATACATAATGTGGGTACATGAAAATTGATTTTGTTATATAAACTTTACTATGGTGGTTTTAGAAACATATCCCATTCACCTATTTAAATATTATCTCAAAAAATAACGCTATTCAAAGGGTTCAAGATCAATCAACAAAACAATACTGTATAAACAAAGGTAAAATAACAACTTGAAAAAAAATGAAAAAATGAAAAAAATTATATTTTCAATAGCAGTAGCAATAGTTTTACTATATGCACATAAAACAACAGCTCAACCATGGAGCATAGGAGCCCGCGGAGGGCTTGCCATTCCTAATCTTAGTGCAGGCAGCGGATCTGAAGTTAATCCGTTAAACAAAGGATACAGCTCGCGTGTTGGCGCAGGATTTGGTGTTTTTGTAGAAGTTCAGACCAGTAAACTTTTCTCCTTACAGGCAATGGTAGAATATTCGCAACAAGGAGGTCAAAAAAATGGCTTTCAGGCTATTCCGGTTCCAAAACAGATTGCACCTTTACTTGGTGCACAGGGACCTCGTTATTTGTATGCAGATCTTGACAGTAAAGCTAAACTCAATTATTTGATGGTTCCGATATTAGCTAAATTTGGCTGGGACTTAGGAGCGCAAAAAAAATGGAGAATTTATGCAGGCGCAGGTCCGTTTGCAGGTTTACTGTTAAGTGCAAAACAAGTAACGAGTGGTAACAGCCAGGTATATTTTGATGAAGGGAAAACCAAGCCTGTTCCTGCCAACCCTACTAATCCATCTGCCGGAATTCTAACTTTGCCTTTTGATAATACGCAAAACATCGAAGATCGCATCCGTTCCTTTAATTTTGGACTTTCAGGTAATGTAGGTCTTACATTTAAAATGAAACGCAATGCTATTTTTATTGAAGGTGGTGCTAACTATGGTCTTATCAACATACAAAAGGGTACAGCAAACGGGAAAAATAAATCCGGAGCAGCAACAATAATGCTGGGTTATGCCTACAGTCTGTAATAACACATGAGGATATTTTTATTCTCATGTGAATGTTGAGAATAGTAATTTATTTTATAAAAAATGACACAGAATCACAACCATTCTGAAAACAGCAACCCCGATACCAATACTTCAGTTGATCATTTGCATGAAGAGGTCGGCAAGAAAAACACAGCATTGTCCTTAGCATTTTGGATGAATGTACTGTTTTCGATTATTGAACTCATAGGTGGTCTGCTTACAAATTCTACCGCTATCATTGCAGATGCTTTTCACGACTCAATGGATGCTATTGCCATTGGAATTGCTATTTTGCTTGAAAAATTTTCCAATAAAAAACGTACGTCTTCTTTTTCTTATGGTTATAAACGTTTTTCAATGTTATCAGCTTTAGGATTATCTGTCTTTTTATTGATCGGTGTCACAGGTATGGTCATCAGTGCTTACAAATCGTTTCTTGAACCGAAAGAGGTAAATAGCTTGGGTATGCTGGGGCTCGCCATATTGGGAGTTATGGTAAATGGATTCGCCTTTTTGAAAATTAAAAAAAGTAATAATACGCCAAATGAACATTCCCACAACCATAACAATAACCGTAATCATAACAGCCGTTCCATCATGCTGCATCTATTGGAAGATGTATTGGGCTGGATTGCTGTTTTGATAGGAGCTATTCTGATCTACTTTACAGGTTGGAGCTGGATTGACGGAGTTCTTACAATAGGTATCGCAGCCTATATCGGATATAATGCAGGTAAAAACCTTTTAGGAATAGCAAAGATAATGTTGCAATCTGTTCCTGAGAATGTAGATATCGGTAAGTTAGAAAAAGAACTTACTGCTTTAAACGATATTATCAAAATTCATGATGTACATATCTGGAGTCTTGATGGCAACTATAACGTAGGTACATTACACGCCGTAATAGACAAGAAAAATATGGACGCTCAGCAAATGCTCCATCATCAAATCGTCACATTAATGAAACAACATAATATCCACCACCCAACTGTCCAGATAGAAATAGCTGACAATAATTGTGGTTTAGAGCAGTGTTAGAAAATACTATCAGATAAAGTGATAAATAAAAAGATCTGTCTGTCAATATAAAAATGAGGTTATTAATGATGCGATATTCATCATTAATAACTTCATTTTTTATACTTTAATTTCTGATCAAGTTTATCGGTTGTTTGTTGTGTTTTATTTAATACCTTCAAATACTCCGAGGCCAAACAAAGCAAAGTCATATTTTACTGGATCCGCAGAATCAAATCCTCGCAAAGAAGTGTCTAACTCCTGTAATGCTTTTTGATCGTTTTGTGTCCGTTTTAAAATTCCCAATGTACGGGCTACATTTCCGGAATGTACATCCAAAGGACAGGATAATTCTGCCGGAGCTATATTTTTCCAGATGCCGAAGTCCACTCCTTTCTGATCTTTTCTGCACATCCACCTCAAAAACATATTGATTCTTTTTGAGGATGATCCTTTACGAGGATCGGATATATGTTTGGTAGTACGTTGCTGATGATCGATTTCAAAAAATACCTTTTTAAAAGCTGAAATACGTTGTTGCATATCTCCGGCTTCTCTATCTGAAAAAACGGTTTCAAGTCCGCCATGAGCTGTATAAATATTTTTTAGAGATTTTATAAAAAAACGGAAATCATCTGTATTAAAAGTACGGTGCACCATTTTATCAATACAGGCAATATGGTGATCTGTAGCACTCATGACAAAGTCATACGGACTGTTTCCCATAAGATCCATCATACGCGTAGCACTGTTAATAATCATTTTTCTGTTTCCCCAGGCAATAGTTGCTGCTAAAAAACCACTGATTTCGATATCTTCCTTAATAGAAAAACGGTGCGGAATCTGAATGGGATCACTGTCTATAAAATTGGGATTATTATACTGATCGGATTTAAAATCCAAATATTCTTTTAATTCTTCAACATTCATAATACAAAGATAAACAATACAAAATAAGGTTTTTTATATCTAATTAGAATTGATACTGTAAAGTATAATAGAAAAAATAATATTTAAAAATATGTCAGGTAGTATAAAAATATACCATTTTATATGGAGTAACGATAATGTCATTAAATTCTTTATTTTTTTTTTTAGCCTTTGTAGCGTATGAAGATAAAAAAACTGATACATCACGATCAGGTTTTTTTATATATCTTCCCGGCAACTTCTAAATAAAATTTAAGGTACTCTGTCTAAAAGAATAGGTCCTAACGGTAAACTAAAAAGTTTCTGAGAAGGTGTGTACATTGAAGCATCTCCATATATCCGATAGTTACCATTGCTGATGTTTAACAATAACTTTTCCTGACCATTTAAATTTGTTTTCTGCATTTCATAACTGCATAATACCTGACGGTAATAATCATTTATAAAACCTTTAAAGGTATAGGTCGCATCATAATAAAAACCATAAGAAACAAAATTAAGATCGTAGTTATGATAACCGGTATTATTCTGAGGAATAATTGAATTTAAATTATCATGCAATACTACTCCGTTTTTAACCAGTTTGTATTTCATAATAATAATATCGTCATAATCATAAAAAGTTTCCCCCATTCTGTAGAGTTCTTTATCTCTTTTTTCAATTTTTAATTCCAATAGGA
>DAMCXY010000015.1:0-88260 GCA_032096595.1 Flavobacterium sp.
TTCTTTCACAATACTCAAACCCTCAAAAAAAACAGCATTCCCTTTTTTAAACCCAACTCTTTTCAAACAAAAAAAGCTTAAAACCACTTTTTGAAAACAAACAAAGTTTTAAAAAATACTACAAGAGGTGAATTTCACCTCAAAAAAACAGAAAGTTTTTTTTTATTATTCAGAAAAGTAGCTTATTTCGAACAGAGGAAAAACAATTATAATATATACACAACATATATATAGTAAATAAAAAAAGATGAAACCAAAATGATTCAAATTTATTCCCTCGATTTTAAAAGGAGAAATGCCAAAATTCATCATCCTCAATTTTAGAAACACTTACTACATAAGTATTCTTCAGCAATTCATCTTTTTTATAAAAATAAAAAGAGCCATCCTTAAAGGATGGCTCTTTTGAAATACTATTAAAATGAAGAAATTAGTTTCCTCCTTTTTCCATTTTAGCTTTTAATTCTGCTAACGCATCGATATCACCTAAAGTAGTTTTCTCTGCAGCGTTGTTCATAGAATTATTATTTGATTTCTCTTCTTGAGATTTTACATTTTTCTCTTCTTCTTCACGGAAGATAGCAGTGTGAGAAGCAACAACTCTTTTAAATTCTTTGTTGAACTCAATTACTTTGAAATCTGCAACGTCTCCTTTTTTCAATTTCTTACCATCTTCTTTTTCTAAATGACGGGTTGGAATGAAAGCAACGATATCGTCACCGAATTCAACAGTAGCTCCTTTATCAACTACTTCAGAAATTGTTCCATTATGAACTGTACCTACTGCAAAAGCATCTTCATACTGATCCCATGGATTAGCAGTTGTTTGCTTGTGACCTAAAGATAATTTACGTCCTTCAACATCCAACTCCAATACAACTACCTGTAATTTGTCACCTACGTTAACAAATTCAGATGGATGTTTGATTTTCTTAGTCCAAGATAAGTCAGAGATATAAACTAATCCATCAATACCTTCTTCTAATTCAACGAATACTCCAAAGTTAGTAAAGTTACGAACTACACCTTCGTGAGTTGAACCTACCGGATACTTAGCAGTAATATCAGTCCAAGGATCTTGCGTTAATTGTTTGATACCTAAAGACATTTTTCTCTCTTCTCTATCTAAAGTCAAGATCACTGCTTCTACTTCATCTCCAACTTTTACGAAGTCTTGTGCAGAACGTAAATGTGTTGACCAAGACATTTCAGAAACGTGGATCAATCCTTCTACTCCTTCAGCCACTTCAATAAAAGCACCATAATCAGCTAAAACAACTACTTTTCCTTTTACTTTATCCCCAACTTGTAAGTTAGCATCTAAAGCATCCCATGGATGAGCGTTTAATTGTTTTAAACCTAATTGGATACGTGTTTTCTCATCATCGAAATCTAAGATTACAACGTTCAATTTCTGATCTAATTCCAACACTTCTGATGGATGGTTGATACGTGACCAAGATAAGTCAGTGATGTGGATTAAACCATCTACACCTCCTAAATCGATGAATACACCGTAAGAAGTAATGTTTTTAACAATACCTTCTAATACCTGACCTTTTTCTAATTGACCGATGATCTCTTTTTTCTGTACTTCGATATCTGCTTCGATCAATGCTTTATGAGAAACTACAACGTTTTTGAACTCATGGTTGATTTTAACCACTTTGAATTCCATTGTTTTGTTTACATATTGATCGTAATCACGGATTGGTTTAACATCGATTTGAGAACCTGGTAAGAATGCTTCAATTCCGAATACATCTACAATCATACCACCTTTTGTTCTTGCTTTTACGAAACCATTAACGATTTCTCCTGTTTCGTTTGCAGCAATAACTCTATCCCAAGCTTTAATTGTACGGGCTTTACGGTGAGATAAAACCAACTGACCGTTTTTATCCTCTCTAACATCAATTAATACCTCTACAGTATCTCCTACTTTTAAGTTAGGATTGTAACGGAATTCATTCAAAGAAATAACACCCTCAGATTTTGCATTGATATCAACAATTGCATCTCTGTCAGTGATTCTTACTACAACTCCCTCTACTACTTCTTCTGCATCTGTAGAGATGAATGTTTTTTCAACTAAATCTTCGAATTCTTTTAATTGAGATCCTTCAACAGCATCAATTCCGTTTTCATAATTTTCCCAGTTAAAATTTTGCAAGAACTCGTCTTGTGTTTTTGTGATTTCAGACATGTCTGATAATAAATTTGTATTCTGCTGTTTATGAGTTTCTTCAGATATAAACAAACAGAAGTTGTTATTTTTTATTTTTATTGTTTTATCGAAACTCTTACCCTTAATAAAACGAGTGCAAAGATACAAAAAAATATATTCAACACACTAACATTCAATTCATTTATTTTTTAAACAAAAAAGAGATTCTTGTAAGAATCTCTTTTTTGTTTAAAAGTTGGTTGTAATATTCAGTGTAAATCCTGCTGCTTCAGGCACCATTCGGCAAACACCGCCTACACAAATCAAACCACCCCTTTGTCTTCCGTAACTCGCAGCAATTCTCGTCGCTCCTTTAGTGAAACTTCCTCCAAAGCTATAATAGTGCAATTGCATGTCCGGATTATCATTTCCATAATTATAAATGTCGTGAGCAAATATAGAAAACTTTGAATTTGGCATATACTCAATAGTACCTCCCGCCCAGTTTTTTCTATCACCGTCTGCCCATTGATGCTGTAGTTCCAATCGAAGTGAATTTGTTTCATTAAAGAAGTAAGTCCCTTCTACAACTCCCACATGAGATCGGATTTCACCATACGTCTCTTCTACCATTCTTTTATTATAATATTGGTTCAGATACATGAAGATACTATTAAATTTATCAGACCATTTTCGTCTGTATTCAACAGCAATATCTCTATAATATTTATCTCCGAAATCAAAAAAATCAGCATTCAGATTTCCATCTGTTCCTTCGGTTGTTTTCAACCCTGCCCAATAAGATCCGTTTACAATTAAGTTAGCACCATACTCACCTCCTAAAAAGCTGCCCTTATTTAAATCGTAAAAAAGATCAAACTGTCCTCCGATTTCACCTAATTTATGAATATTCATATATCCGTATTTTGGCTGCGCCTGGTATACAAAAATATTCTGCAAAGCAAAATCATACTGTTTAGTCAATGCAGGAATGTAATTAACCATTCCGGTATTATAAACATTACCATTAAGAAGTCGCTCTGAAAAGAAAGTCATATTTTCAGTTCTTCTTAAATTTACATTGGCAGCAAAACCGGAATCAGTATATCCCAAGTTAACTAAAACAGCGCTTCCCGGTTTTGTTTTTTCAGGATATATCACTCGTGTTCCCAAATTTTCAACTATAGGATCATCTGTTTTATATGCGTATTCTGTACTTATGGAAAATTTATCTCCCGCATATTCCAATCGCGCTGACAACATATCTGTCGTTGGTTGTACGGTAGGATATTCTTCAGATATATCTTCGTATCTTCCTACAAAACTGGCACCGAATTTTAACAGGTATTTATCAATTCCGATCATATCTGTGATATCAACATCAGCATTTACCCCATATATGACACCATCAGACAGATCAAAGCCCATTCCTATACGCTGTTTACCTCCTAAAGCAGTTAAGTAAGTTGAGTTCCCTAAACGTATTTTAAATCGTGAACCGAAAATAGCATTGTTAATTCCCAACGCCCTATCTTCCCAAGACCTTAAAACCAGTCCGTTACCAAATTGCTCATAGAAATGACCTATAGTGAAATCAATACCATTTTCGTAGTCATTATATCTTGCATAAACAGTTCCTACATTAAAGCCCTTTAAATCCGGAGAATAATTAAGGATTGCTTTTGGAGCATAAGCTTCCATCTGTAATCCGACTTCAAATTTTCCTTTAAGATAATCCAGTTTTATATAATTGTTAGATCTGAATCTATCGTCTCTATCCTGTTCGTCTAATTTTATATATTTATCATCAACATAGTATTGTGAATTTGACTCAATACCTACATTAATTTGTGCATGCGCCATTGAAGACAAGAATAACATTGTCCCAAAAGCAAAAAATGTATTAATTCTCATCGCTATTTACCCACCGCCTTTTTTAACTGTGCATACATTTCATTCTCTATTCCCGGAGTATAGCTTGAATGAGAAAAAACAACTTTACCTTTATGTAATATTATGGTATAAGGAACATTCGCAACATTTAATGCTCTTTTAAGCTCCTGATTTTCATCTAAAAGAATTTTGTAAGGCCATGACTTACCTTTAACCTGAGATTTTACACGCGCTTTAGTTCGTACATCATCAATAGAAATAGCAACTAACTCTACTCCTGTTTCTTTTTGCCATTGCGGATATACTTCTTTAATTGCATTTAATTCTTTGATACATGGTCCACACCAGGTTGCCCAAAAACTTATAATAACTGGTTTTTCTGAAGTATTATAAGAAGAGACATTTACATTTTTACCATCGAGATCTTTCAAAGTCACATTTGGCATTTTCTGAGCATTCATGGTTAGTGATGCAAACACTAAAAAGAAAAATAAAGTGTATTTCATAACATTAACATTAATATTGAATAATTTAATAGTTTAAGACGCACAAATCTATCAATAAAATAATTACTAAATATTTTTTTTTTTCAAATATTATCATTTTATTTACATTTAATTAACAAATTAATAATAACTGAAATGAACAAAAAGAATTTATTTAAAGGATTATGTGTAGGTTTATTTACACTTGCCTCTTTAGTTTCTTGCTCAAGTGATGACTCAAAAACAGAAGTAACAACAGATGTTCCTGTAACAACTGACACTCCAAGTACGGATACACCGACAACTGACACTCCGACAACAGATACTCCGACAACTGACACTCCTGGGCCTTCTGAATCAAACATGCGAGTTATTGTTGCTGTATTTGATAATAATGGAAATGCCTTAAACGTACAAGATGCAGACGGTAATACAACAAAAGATTATGTGATGGCAGGTAGCGGTTACCAGCACAGAGTATTAATTGAAGATTTTACAGGTGCATGGTGCGGTTGGTGTCCTAGAGTATCACACTCTATAGAAACTTTAGAAACAGAAAACAACGACAAAATTGTAGCTGTAGCTTTACACAATGGTGATAAATTAGCTTTTAGCAAACAAGGTGTATTAGGAAACAGCTTATGGGAAAAATTTGGAGTTCCAACCAATCAAAGAGGATATCCGTTTGCGGTAATCAACAGAGAAGTGGAATGGCAGGCAGTAAACGGAAACAATATGAACCTGAATCAGGTTTTATCAAAAGCAGCTGCAAGTTCTAACATTGGAATCAAAATTACATCAAATTTAGAATCAACATCTGGTAGTGTAAATGTAAGTTTCAAATTCGCTGCATCCTATACTTCTGAATTAAAATACGTAGTATATATCGTACAGGACGGAATCGTTTTAGCACAGGAAAACTATACTACAAATTACGGAGGCGCTGGAAAAAAACCAAACTTTATACATAATTCAGTAGCTAAAGCAACTACTGGTGATATATTTGGAGTAGTGATCCCTTCTGATCAAACTTCTACAGGAAATGAATTCAATACAGGACAATTAAATATTACCTATAAAAATTTCTAATCAAAAAATTAATTAGAAAAAGGAGGTTCTTTTCAGAACCTCCTTTTTAATTTATAAATCTAACCGTAATTGAATATACATAGGTTGCTTGTTTTTATAAATATTCAGATTGCTGACCTGAATACCAATAAGACGTACTGAATTATTTAAGCCACTCTGATACAAAAGCTTTTTAGCTTCTTCAAACAAAATTGCTTCGTCATTGATAAAATAGGGATAAGACATACTTCTGGTCTGTAATGTAAAATCACTGTATTTCAATTTCAGCGTGATGGTTTTACCGGATACATCTCTTTTTTTCAATCGCAACGAAACTTCCTGCGCAATCCATCTTAACTTGTCTTCCAGAAAAACTTCTGAAGTGATGTTATTTTCAAAAGTCCGTTCAGCTCCCAATGACTTGGGCAATCTGTCCGGTACCACTATAGAATTAGAGATACCTCTTGAAATCTGATAGTAATGAGAACCTGAGTTCTTAAAATGTATTTCTAAGAATTCAAGAGACTTACTTTTCAGATCTGCACCGGTAAAAATTCCAAGGTGATACATTTTATCTGCCGTTTTTTTTCCAATACCAAAAAACCTTTTCACATCCAGACGATCTAAAAAATCAGAGATTTCATCCGGATTTATTGTTTTTTGTCCGTTTGGCTTATTATAATCGCTGGCTATTTTGGCTAAAAATTTATTGACAGAGATACCTGCTGAAGCAGTGAGCCCTGTTTTTTCATATATTTTTGCTCTAATTTCAGACGCTAACAGAGTAGCACTCTGTGCATTTTTCTTATTGATCGTTACATCCAGAAAGGCTTCATCAAGCGACAAAGGTTCAACTAAATCAGTATACTCTAAAAATATGGAACGAATAATTCTTGAGATTTCTTTATATCGGTCAAATCGTGGTTTTACAAAGATAAGTTCCGGGCAGTTTTTTTTTGCCAAAGCCCCACTCATAGCGCTTTTTACGCCAAATTTACGCGCTTCATAACTTGCAGCAGAAACAACCCCTCTGATTTCACCTCCCCCAACAGCTATGGGTTTACCTTTTAATTCAGGGAAATCTAATTGCTCAACGGAAGCATAAAATGCATCCATATCAATATGAATTATTTTTCGGTAGGCTGATTCCATATAGAAAAAATCTCCTGAAGAGATTTATTTTCAAATTTTCTTTGGGCTGATCGGTGGAAAAAAGAAATGCATAGGATGTCTTTTAAAATGCACCCAGACCGATTTTTGTAGGGAAAACACTTCATACAGAGGAATATTTCTTGAACGAAATGCCAAACCTAATGAAAGAGCAAAACTTACAATAAAATTCATAAAACCGATGACGATCAATCCTATAAAACACCACATCCAGGTGATCCAGTTAAGTGCAAAATCTGCTCCATACGCACCCAAAGCAATGTTTCCACTTGCAAATGTAATGTGCCGTATATCTAAATTCAATCCTAAAAAATTACCGATGGAATGTGTACTTCCCATAAAAACGCCAAACCAAAAGTTAGAAGCAATTCCCGGCCACTTTTTTTCAAGCCAGAAAGCCAGCTTAGATGTTTTACGAATACCCAACGTCTGTTTCAGAAACGGGTTTTCCTGTATGCGATAATATACCTGATTGTGTTTATTTTTATTAGACACATTTCCCGAAATGATTCCTGAAAGAAATAAAAAAACCCCTGCAATTGCAGCATGAAATACTGCCGGTGATTCAATCGGATTGACGTCTGACAACAGAGTGTGCCACTTAGTATCGGTGATATTGATACCCGTACTCAGATCGATCAGCCAGATAATGGCAAGAGCCACAGGAAATGCCAGAATAACATTTCCTACAAAAGCTATAAATTGGGAACGGAACAAACGGGCAAATAATCCGGCAAATGCACTGTGCTTTTCATTGTTATTTGTTTGCTTCTTTATTCCTTCTTCAATTGATTTAATAATAGTAGCAGCTGTCATTGCAGGTTGCTTTGTTGCCAAAGTAAAGCTGAGCAGATAAATCATTATAAAACCGACAGCATAATTCATACTATATAAAAACGCAAAACCAAAATCACTGGTTTCAGCTTTCGAAAGCAATATTTTGATCACACATAAAATCCCTACAATAAAACCTCCTCCCAACGCAGCTTTAAACATGCGGAAATATTCTTTGGACGTTTCCGTTATATAATGTTCTCCCGTTTTAGCAGAATATTGTGTAATCTCATAAGCAATCAATTGTGTACTTTCACTTACGAGCGATTTAACATTATTTTTATAACAATTATATTCAATAAGTTTTAATGCCAAATTGACCGAATTGACCTTCTTATCCACAGCTTCTTTGACTACAAGTAATGACATCAAAATTTCTACACGGATAAGTTGCTGTCTGATGCGCAAAAGACTCTGATTAACCTTAAGGGTAATTCCGAATTTTGAACTGTTCTTAAAAGCCTGATTTACAAATTCCAGACATTGTTTATGAAGAATTACCAATTGTTTATAATTAAGATCATCCGGTTTCAGACATCGGATGAATCCTGAGCGAATGGCTTTTTCTATTTCCAGAAATTCATTTTCAAAACCCAGAAAAGGGCTTTCGAGATGTGTATATTCTGGTACCATATTGATAATATTCGACTCCATTGAACGTCCGCTCATTCGCTGAGTAATCAATCCCAACGCGTACAAAACTTCCGAAAGAGGACCTTCTTTGTCCTGAACATCAACAAAAACATCTTTAAATTGTAACAAATCAAACAGCTCCATTAATTCACTAAAAGGAATTTTATTGATCCAGATAAAATCGGTTTCCTTATAAAAAACCTGATTTAAAACATATTCAAGGGTATCTTTTTGAGGCTGATAAGGCAGTATTTTTGAAGATATTCTTTTTCTTACTTCATATAAAAAATCTGAATCCTGTAAGATTCCTGCATCCGAAACCAATCTGCTGAACTTGCGCCCTTTCAGGATCTGATGAATATAGTGAGCCAGTAAAAAGCGATGTTCTTCATTTTCTATCAGATAATCCAATAACTCCTGTAGCGTAACACTTACTACTTCTTTAGGTTTTTTAGGTCTGAAATAAAGAACTAATTCATATAAAAATAATAAATCATCTGCAAGAATCAACTCATTCTCTACAATATATTTATCAAATATATTTTTGATTTGCAACGGACTTAAATGCTTTTTATATAATTTCATAAATTCATTTTTTAGTGTAATATTTACATTAAAAATCAAACAAATATAATGATTGAAATCGAACGAAAATACAAAGTTAAGAATACTAATTTCTTAAACGCACTTTCGCACTCATTTAAAATTGCTCAGGGTTATTTAAATACGCATCCTGAACGGACTGTTCGCATACGAACCCGTGATGACAAGGCCTATATTACAATTAAAGGAAAAAGCAATGAAAGAGGAACAAGTCGTCTGGAATGGGAAAAGGAAATCAATCCGGAAGAGGCACAACAGCTTTTAATGTTATGTGAAGATTTCATAATTGAAAAAACGAGATATATTGTACCTTATAGAGGGCATACTTTTGAAATAGATGTTTTTTCCGGGCTCAATGAGGGGTTGATAATTGCTGAAATTGAATTAAGCCATGAGGATGAAATTTTTGAAAAACCTGAATGGCTGGGAGAAGAAGTAACCGGTGATGTAAAATATTATAACGCTTATTTAAGCAATCATCCGTATAACAATTGGAATTAATTTAATTTTTCAATGGTTACTTTCAGGCGACCATGTTTTTTATCATCTGTAATTTTCATAAATGCTTTTTTAGACAAATCCAGCTCCAATCCTTTTGAAAAAGGGCCTCTATCGTTCACAATAACATCTACTGATTTATTATTAGCAACATTGGTAACACGTAATTTAGTCCCAAAAGCAAGCGTTTTATGTGCGGCAGTCAATTTATGATTGGAAAATTTCGCTCCACTTGCCGTTTTCCTTCCATTAAACTTATCATGATAATAACAAGCAAAAACCTCGCTTTTAAAGGAGGTTTTTGATTTATTTTGTGTAGACTTACACCCTATAAAAATAAACGAAATAAGGATAAGCAGTATAGGATTATAACGCAAATTCATTTAAATCTAAATCATTATGAATCTGAACAATATCGCTTAAGTCTTCTTCAATTTTTGCTTTGTTTTCCTCGTAGTCATCAGGTAAAACTTCAATCTTTACATTTAAAGTTCCCTTTCCTCTATGGTGTGCTATATCCATAAAAGCACTTTTTGAAAGATCCAATGAACGTCCTTTAGAATGAGGTCCCCGATCGTTTACCGTAACAATTACTGATTCTTCATTGGACAGATTTGTTACACGAACTTTAGTACCGAAAGGAAGGGTTTTATGGGCTGCTGTAAGTTCTTTATTATTAAAAACTTCACCGCTTGCTGTTTTTTTTCCGTTAAACTTATCGTGATAATAAGACGTAACGGCTGATTCCTCAATCACTTCTACTTCGTCTTCCAATTGCAATAATTGATTATTCAAAGCATTCAGATCATCATTCATCAATTCTTTTTTCTCCAGTTTAAATGTTGAATCATAATTCACAACATTCATCGCCAATTCTTTAGAAGATTTCGGTGTACTGAAATCAGAAGTGCTGTATACAGCAAAACCACTTAACACTACTAACAATGCTGATAAACTAAATAAATGTTTCCGTTTCATTTTCATATTCGTTTCATTTTTTAATCTGGCATTATCCGAAGAAAAACACCAAAGAACCTTTCGGTTATATTATTTCTATGAAAACCACATATTCCATGGAATACGGGATAAAATTAAAATCAATCCCAATGTATAGAAGATGGCAAACATTTTAAATTTCTTTTTACTGTCAGCCGTCTTTTTATGCTTAGACCAACCGATTGTAATCAGTATGATAGCGATAATATTGATCAAAGGATGCTCCAGAGCATACAATCTCAAATTAGAATCTTTCATGGCTACACTAAAACTCTGTACCAAAGGAGATATAAAATAGAGAATCAGTCCTAACAGTAATTGTATGTGCGTAAAAATCAACGCAAATAATCCTATTTTTTTATCACTATCTTTAAATGAACGATTAGCCATCATTCCTGCAATTCCGTTTACAGAGGCAATTGCTAAAAAAATTAACGCTGCATAAGCAACATACGAATGCGCTGGTTGTAATATACTATACATCTTTTCTTTTTGTTGTTAATTGACAAAGATAGAAATTAAACTGAAAAATACACCTTGCTTTTCGACAACGGAAACAAATATACTGATTAACAACGGATTGAAAAAACATTTAGAATGTTTTTAAACAATATTTTAACTTTTAACAAGTATTAATGTGATAAAAAGCGCCTGAAATCTGAAGAATTCAGATAAGATTGTCTGACGGTTTTTTTATTAAATTTTGCGTCGAGTATGACCAAAGACGGATAGGCTTTTGGAAGTCCTTTCAAATAATAATTTACTATTTCGTGACTACCGGTATTAATTCCTGAAGGAACATATTTAAATGTTTTTTGTAAATGAAAAACAGCTGCTTTATCTTCTCCATTTATTTCAATAAAATAATAAGAGGTATTGAGCAGATTAATGATTTCTTTGTCTCTGAAAGTAGTACGTTGCATCATTTTACAATAGGCACACCAATCGGTGTAAAAGAAAATAACAATTGGCCGGGGGTCCTGCCCGACCAACTGCTCTACCTCTTCAAAACGATATTTCTTCAATATCTGTGCGTTCATCTGAGGAATAAAAAAAAAAAATACTAATACAAAAAACTTATTAAAATTCTTCATCTAAAAATGATATCTTATTCCTAAAAAAGTTCTTATTCCCTGATTGGCTGCATACACGTATTCCGGACTGAACGTTAACCCATATGGATTACCTGGTGTTCGCAACGCATTGCCATCGGGTCCGAATTGCACCTCTTTATCGAACGGATCATTGGCTCCGGCAATTAAAAACGGTAATCCTTTTGCTGGTGTCCAGTTGAGCAGATTTTTGACTCCTCCGTAAATTTGAATATTTTTAAACCCCTTATAAGTTAGCTGAATATTCTGAACACTATACGTTTTGGAATATTCAGGCCGCGGATCCCATTCACTTGCTAATGGTAACCTCATAGGCCCGTACATACTGCCGGTATAATCAATATCCATATTCCAGGTTGGAATGGTATAACTTATTGCCCAATTACCAGAAAACTGCTCTGTCAGCATTTGTCGTTGTTTTATCTTATCTTCCGTTGTAGAAACATCCATCAGGGTAGCTCCGAGAATCAATTTCAACCCGTTTGAAAAGACAACATCAACATTCGCACTCATCCCTTTAGAAACCGCATATCCGTTTAAGTTGCTATAAATAATCTGATTGGGATTGGTATCGTAGTCAGGAATAATCGCATTGGTAAAATAAGTGTACCATGCAGAGGTTTCCAACTGTATTACATTACCGCCATCCCCAAAATACCAGTTTTTCAGATAACTCAAATTCACATTATAGGATTGTTCCGGTTTTAAATCTCCTACCACAATTACGTCTCTTGAACCGGTTAAAGCAGCATGATCTTCTGTAAATAAATTGACCACCCGAAATCCGGTTCCGGCATTCAAACGAAGAATATCCCCTTTTTCTGATTTGTAGCGATATGCTGCTCTCGGAGTAAAAATATTTCCATGATTATTGTTATAATCATATCGCGCTCCAAGTAACAGACTGTGCTTACCGTCAAAGTCGATTTCATCCTGTACAAAAACACCTGGCATCGTTGTTTGTTCGGCTGTTTCTGTTGCGGGTGTATTATCATTGTAATATTGATACCGTAATGCAGCACCGAAAAGCATATCGTGACGTCCGAATTTCTTATCCCAGGTCAACTGACCAAATGCGATTTTCTGCTTTGCAAGATACGGGACATCTCCATAAACAGAATTCTGATCGTGATCAGTATAAGAGAAACTGAACAGCATTTTTTCCTCAACAGGTAGTTCATAAGTACCTAAAAGCTCATATCGACTGGTATAAATTGATTCTCCATACACCTCATCACCCCCTCTGTACCCCTTATTCCAGTTCATTTGTCCGCCCCACCGGTCTTCATAAAAGTATCTGCCGGCCACAGAAAACAATTTATTGCTTTTTCTCTTAAAATTCCACTTTTGAAAAACAGAAATGCGATCCTGAAGCGTTAAATCTGTAAATCCGTCTTTGTTTTTGTCAATTGGATTCGAATAATTAAAATAATTGACACCTAAGAGTAAATTAGCAGATTTTCCTACTTTAGTGCTTACTCCAAGATCTGTATTTACCTCTCCCCATGAAGTTCCAAATACATCTGCCGAAAACAGAGGAGCGTTCTCAGGGGTTTTAGTAATGATATTAATCAAACCGCCTACAGCTTCACTACCGTATAAAGAGGAAGCAGGACCTTTTACTACTTCAACGCGCTGAATCAGCGAATTTGGAATTCCGGACAATCCGTACACAGTCGATAATCCGCTTACAATTGGCATCCCGTCTATTAACACAAAAGTATAGGGTCCTTCGAGGCCGTTAATGTGTATATCTCCTGTGTTACAAACATTACAGTTTACCTGTGGGCGCACTCCGTTTACCATCTCCAATGCTTCAAAAACATTGGATGTAGGATTTTTTTTAAAAAAAGCAGGTGTATATACTTCAACTGGAATCATACTTTGGGAACGGCTGACGGGTTTCATTGTTCCGGTTATTACCATTTCTTCCATTATATCTTCTTTGAGCGGCACCATCTTGAATTCTAAGCTGTAAGTACTGTCGGTTTTCACTTCAATATCTGTGAAGATATTTTCATAACCGGCTTTTACTGCTACCAGCTGATAATTTCCCGGAACTACATCCAAAAACTCGAATAGTCCGTTACTTTCGGTCGTTTTCAATGAATCTTGCGGCAATAAATAAACTTCTGTTCCCTCCATGGCTTTATTCCCGGAAACCACTCTCCCCTTTATCACGGATTGCGCATTTAATCCCTGAAATAGTGTTCCGAAAAATAAAAACAAAATATACTTATTCATCATTTTCTGTTGTTTTAAACTTATTTTTAGGCAAAGCTAAAATTATTTTTAAGACACAACAAATATTTTTATAATTTATTTTATTACATTTGTTTCAAATACAAAAAAGATGATCTCACACGCTGAAGAAAATTACCTGAAAGCCATATATCACCTTTCTCAATCAGAAGAGAACGGGGTGAGTACTAATGCCATTGCCAACAGAATGGATACGAAAGCTTCATCTGCCACAGAAATGGTTAAAAAGTTAAGCGAAAAAGGCTATATAGATTATCAGAAATATCAGGGGGCTACACTCACACAAAAAGGCATTATGGCTGCGACCATGGTCATAAGAAAACATCGTCTATGGGAGGTTTTTCTTGTAGAAAAACTGAATTTTTCCTGGGATGAAGTACATGATGTAGCAGAAGAGCTTGAGCATATAAAATCAGAAAAGCTGATCAATAAGCTCGATGCATTCTTAGAGTTTCCTACAGAAGATCCGCATGGAGATCCGATTCCCAATGCGGAAGGAAAAATTGTTGAAAGCGCCAAAATGTTGTTGGCAGAAATGAACGTTGGCACCTTGTGTATTTGTGTAGGCGTAAAAGATACCTCTGTAGAATTCTTACAATATCTTGACAGACAGAAAATCGCATTGGGAACTCCTCTCAAAATCATAAATAAAGAAAGTTTCGACCATTCACTCACCTTAGAGATTCACAAAAAAGAACTGATTATTTCTGAAATGGTGGCTAAAAATATTTTTGTAAAAAAAGCTTAACACATTACTGCTATGTTTGCATCCGTTATTGATTATTTTGAAAGTATATCACCTGTACTTGCTGCATTTTATGCCACTTTATTTACATGGGGAATGACCGCCGTAGGAGCGGCAACTGTCTATTTATTTAAGAATCCCAATAAAAAGCTACTCGACGGAATGCTGGGTTTTACCGGTGGCGTTATGATTGCTGCCAGTTTTTGGAGCTTGCTGGCACCAGCTATAGAGATGAGTGACGGAGATGGTTTTAAAAAAGTAATGCCTGCAGCAATTGGTTTTGCATTAGGCGCTCTTTTTCTTTTTGGCTTAGATAAACTTTTGCCTCATCTACATTTAAACCATGATATGAAAGATAAAGAAGGTATCAAAACGCCTTGGAGAAAAACCACTTTATTGGTACTCGCCATAACTTTACACAATATTCCGGAAGGATTGGCAGTAGGCGTTTTATTTGGTGGTGTCGCTGCAGGAATTCCGGAAGCCAGTATCGCCGGAGCTATTACACTTGCAATTGGTATAGGTTTACAAAATTTACCAGAGGGCCTTGCGGTTTCCTTTCCTTTGCGCAGAGCAGGTATGAGCAAACATAAAAGCTTTTTTTACGGACAATCATCAGCTCTTGTAGAACCTATAGCCGCAGTAATCGGTGCTATAGCCGTAGCTTTTTTCACACCTGTTTTACCTTACGCACTTGCTTTTGCTGCCGGTGCTATGGTTTTTGTAGTCATTGAAGAAGTGGTACCTGAAACACAGCAAGGTAATAATACAGACATTGCAACATTGGGGTTCATTGGTGGATTTATAATTATGATGATGCTGGATGTCGCATTAGGATAACAAAAAAGGGGAGTAAAAACTCCCCCTTAAAACTATATCAAGCAAAATATTTTTTTATTGAAAAACATACTGCTGCATAACACCTAAATCTAAAAAGCTCAGCTTAGTCTGTCCTGTCCCTAATGGATTGGATATTTCATATCCTAAAGCAGTATAGGTTAAATTCGGATGGTCTGGATGACAATGAAGACTCTTGTCAATACCAGATATACTATTGTTCATAGGAAAAGTTGCTGAATACGGTTCAAGATAAAAACGCATACCAGACCACACTACATCAATAGCCGGAGCTGCACAATTAACTCCTAAAAAACCTTGAATACAAGAATCGTTTCCAGGAATCCAGGGATTGATCCATGGAGTGTTACCAACAAATGATTGCGAAGATCCAGCAGTAACAACATAATAAATAGCCGTATCCTGACTACACGTCTGTGAAGGCAGTCTTACCCCTAAATAAAAATGAGCGTCATACGCATAAGTTGAACCGTTACTTAAATTATTTACAATTAAAGGCACAGCATTCATGTTTGCCAAACCTCCAATTAAAAAAGCAGCTGTATATAAAATCTTTTTCATAATTATTTATTGTTTGATTTGTTAAAATAATTCATTGCTTCTACAACAATTTTACCTTCATCATTTTTTAAATTTTCTTTGATGTATTCTTCAGTAAAACCATTTTCCAAAAGCACAGATTTACAATCTTCCACTAAATAATGTACTGCTTTCTTCTGAATTTCTTCTTTACTTAACCCTTCCATACCAACATAAAACTCCTTATTGGTAAGGTCAAGAATCTTTTGTCGCAATTTAGCTTCGCTTTCTGAAAGATTAGAATTCCCTTTTTTTGCTTCAGCACGTACTTCCTGATCCTGAACATCAGAAGAAGCATCATTACATGAAACCATGCTTATCGCTACAACAGCCAGCGACAAAATAATTTTTTTCATAATATGATTGTTTTTTGAAATTATTAACCAAAATAATAATTCAGCCAACACAAAACAACTTTTTTTACAACTTTTTTACACAAAATAACAAAAATAATAAACCCGTATAAAAAAAAACAGGGACTAAGCCCTGTTTATTATGATAAAAGAAATATTATCCACAATTGCAATCAGTATCACTACCGCACTTGGATTTCGATTTCTTTTTAAAAAACCATTTTTTAATAAAAAAACCTATTGCCAAAGCTAATGCTATATATACAAGTATTTCCTGCATTGTTGCTATTTTAAAATTTGATAAGCTACTAAAGCTACTATATATGCTAAACCGGTCATAAAAATCATTTGAAACATGGTCCACTTCCATGAATTGGTTTCCCTTTTGGTGATGGCTACAGTCGAAAGACATTGCATCGCAAAAGCATAAAACATTAAAAGTGAAACACCCGTTGCTAAATTAAATACAGGAGTTCCGTCAGGTCGTATTTCAGCCTGCATTCTCTCCACTATTTTAACCTCATCTTCACCACTGCTTCCTATATTATATAAAGTAGCCAGATTCCCAACAAAAACTTCCCTTGCAGCAAAAGAAGTCAGTACAGCAATACTAATTTTCCAGTCATACCCCAGAGGTTTGAACACAGGCTCAATAGTTTTTCCAATCATACCAATATACGAATTCTGCAATTGATATCCGGAAACTTCATCCTGCATTTCTTCTTCCGATAAATTTTTACCGGCATGTAATTTCTGTACAACTTCTTCTGCCTGCCCATATGTTGCGTCTGGTCCGTGTGATCCTAAAAACCATAAAATAACTGATAATGCTAAAATAACTTTACCGGCTCCAAATACAAAAGCTTTTGTTTTTTCTACTACTGTATAAAATACATTTTTAAATAAAGGCAGTTTATATCCGGGCATTTCTACAATAAAGTATGCCTTTTCCGTAGTTTTAATCACTTTATTCAGAATGAAAGCACCCACAAGGGCAGCAAAAAAACCGAGCATATATAATAGTGTCATTACCAATCCTTGTAAACCAATAAATCCTATGATTTTTTCATCCGGTATTACCAAAGAAATAATGATCACATACACCGGAATACGCGCAGAACAAGTAGCAAAAGGAGTAACAAGCATTGTAAGCAAGCGTTCTTTACTGTTTTCTATATTTCTGGCAGACATGATAGCAGGTATTGCACAAGCTACACCTGAAATCAATGGCACAACCGATTTTCCGCTGAGCCCGAAAGGGCGCATCACCTTATCCATTAAAAAAACAACCCTACTCATATAGCCGCTTTCTTCAAGAAGTGCAACAAAGAGGAATAGAATAGCAATCTGAGGAACGAATATCACAATTCCTCCAATACCTGGAATTATACCTTCGGCGAGAAGTTCCGTCAGTTTACCCGGTGGTAAAACGGAAGCAGTCCACTCTGATAAAGAAGCAAAACTGCCGTCAATAAAATCCATCGGTATGCTTGACCAATCAAAAATAGCCTGAAAAACCAATAACATAATTGCGAAGAAGATAAGATATCCAAAAATCTTATGTGTCAGTATACGGTCTACTCTTGCTACAAAACCACTGGCTTTATTTTTATCGATTTGATAAGACGTTTTTAATACATCATTTATAAACTGATATCTTTTGATCGTTTCTCTCTGCTGTAACCGTTTAATCTCACTTTGAGATTTATCCATCAGGGGGTTTGATCCAACAATTTTGGTAATCCCTTCAAAAACGATATTTTGAGATTGCCCGAGCCATACTTTATACGGATTGTACCCGGGATACAACTGTTCTAAAAATCCGAAATAGTCTGTATCTACCTGTTTCAGATCAATTAAGCCGTTTGTGTTAAGTGATTTGTATGCGGTTATACATTCTTTGAGATGTTCTATTCCCTGATTTTTTCGCACAGATATCAGAGCTATTTTTGTTTTCAGCTGCTGTTCAAGTAAGTCAATGTCGATAGAAATACCTTTAGCAGTCATTCTGTCCGCCATATTAATAGCTAAAATACAGGGTAAGCCCAAGTCTTTTATCTGCGTAAATAGCAAAAGATTTCTTTTTAAGTTTTCTACTTCTGCAACCACCACTACTACATCAGGAAAACTTGTATGTTTTGAATTGAATAATATTTCCAAAGCTATTTCTTCATCTTTTGAAGAAGCATTGATGGAATATACTCCGGGTAGATCAATGATATCAATATCAAGATTTTTTTGAAAACTCGCTTTTCCGGTTTTTCGCTCCACTGTAATTCCTGGATAATTGGCTACCCGCTGATTCAATCCTGTAAGGGAATTAAAAACAGAAGTCTTACCTACATTCGGATTTCCGATTAAGGCAACTTTAATCGTTTCTTTCATCAATTCATGTTTAAATAATTTCCACGACAATTTCTTTAGCCAATTCTTTCCGAATACTTATATGCGACTCGTTTACAAGAATGTATATAGGGTCATTCAGCGGAGCTATATGCAGTACTTCAATTTCATTTCCGGGCAGACAACCAATCTCGATTAACTTTAACGGAACTGCATCAAAATTGATAGAACTAATAATTCCCTTGCGATGTAACGGCAGCAGATCTAACGTCATGGTTCTTTTATTTAGATTCATTTAATACTGCAAAAATAAACAATAAAAAAGGATAACCTAAAATTCCTTTTATGTTATCCCTCTAACTACTTCAATTTCTTAATTAATCATTTATTCTAAGCCATTTAATATCTTCGAGCAACTGCTTTACATTTTTGCTTTCAGGATCTTCATTATCAAGATTGGTTCCGTCATAAAATCCTCTTATGCGACCGTTTTTATCAACTAAAACAAAATTTTCAGTATGCACCATATCATACATTTCATCTGCCGATCCGGTTTTCACAGCGAGAAATGACTGTCTTGCCAAATAGTAAATTGCTTTTTTATCTCCGGTAAGCATGTTCCATTTCTCATCCATCACACCTTTCTCCTGAGCATATTTTTTCAACACTTGTGGAGTATCAATATCAGGCATAACACTGAATGATAAAAGTTGTACATCATCCATATCCTTAATCTGTGTTTGCAGCCATGCCATATTATCATTCATAATTGGACAAATGGTCTGACAGGTAGTAAAAAAAAATTCAGCTACATAAATCTTACCTTCATATTCTTTTTCCGTAATCATTTTATTGTTCTGATTGAGAAAAGAAAACGCTGCGATCTTATGGTTCAATTTATTATTCTGATGCTGTACGAGACTGTCAACCATTTCAGGGTTTACCATTGCCGGAGTGTATATAGGAAGTTCTTTTTTAGGACTCAGAGCCGAATAAAATAAATATAAAATTACACCACAAAGTACAAAAAGGGTAAGAATGAAATAACGGTACTTTTTTAGGATATCTACCATTGCAAAAACTTTCTGCAAATTTAATAAAGTAAACAACAGGAGAAGGTTAAAAGTTTGGTAAAGCTTTTATTATACATAAATGTTAGTATTTTTGTAGAACAGTCATAAAAATTAAAAATAATGAACAGACAAATAGTACTATTTTCAGCGCTGAGCTTAACGATAATAACTGCTTGTAAGACAAAAAAAATGGACAGTAAAAAAGAGACCCACGGGATTCATTTGGAATATATGGATAAATCCGTAAAACCCGGAGATGACTTTTTCAGATATGTAAATGGTCATTGGGTAGACAAAACTGAGATTCCTGCAGACAGAACACGCTGGGGTAGTTTTGATGAACTGCGCCAGAACACTGATATTGATGCCCTTGCCATTTTAAAGGAAGCTGTCAATAATCCGAATCTTGATCCTGCTTCTGATCAGGCAAAAGCCGTTTACGTATTTCAAACCTATCTTGATACCATTACCCGTAACAAATTAGGAATTGACCCGATAAAACCTTACTTAGAAAAAATCAATAAGGTCAAAAATGTTCAGGATGTAACAGCTCTGATTAATGAATGGTTACCGGAAGGCGGTATTGGTTTCTTTGGAATGTACATCTATGCAGATGCTATGGATTCCAATAAAAATGTAATCAACCTTAGTCCGGGTAGTATCGGACTTCCTGACAGAGATTACTATGTTTCTGATGATGCAGACTCCAAAGAGAAAAAACAAAAATATGAAGTACATGTAGCCAGAATGCTACAACTGATTGGTGAAACACCGGAACAGGCAAAAAAAGATGCTGCCAAAGTAGTAAGCATTGAAACAGCCATGGCAACCCCACGCTTAGATCGTGTAGAACGCAGAGACCGTAGAAAAACCTACAATCCGATGACTGTTGCTGAACTGCAAAAACTGACACCATTAGTAAACTGGAATGCCTATTTTAAAAGCGCCGGTTTAGAAAATGTAGATCAGGTAGTTGTTTCTATGCCTAAATATATGGAAGCATTAAATACCATATTAAAAACAACTCCTATAGAGGACATCAAGGCTTATATGAGATGGACTTTAATCAATAAGTCTACCGGAGTATTGACAACAGAAATTGATGAAGCAAACTGGGATTTCTATAGCAAAACGTTAACAGGTGCTGTAAAACAACGTCCTATTGAAGAACGTGCTTTACAGGTTGTAAACGGCACAGTTGGAGAAGCTCTGGGTAAATTATATGTGGAGAAAAAATTCCCTGCTGAAGCGAAAGAAAAAGCAAAAGAAATGATTGATTATGTGTTTTTGGCTTTTGAAAACCGTATCAATAATCTTCCATGGATGACGCCAGCTACTAAAAAAGGAGCGATTGAAAAATTAAAGAAATCTACTGTTAAAATAGGATATCCTGATAAATGGAAAGATTATTCTGGTCTGACCATCAAATCACAAAAAGATGGAGGTACTTATTTTGAAAACATGAAAAACGTATCCCGCTGGGGATTCAATGAAAATATTGAGGAGTATGGAAAACCGGTAGACAAAACCAAATGGGGAATGTCTCCGCAAACCGTAAATGCTTATTTCAACCCTACCAACAATGAAATTGTTTTCCCTGCAGCGATACTTCAGCCACCTTTCTATGATTATAAAGCTGATGAAGCAGTAAACTTTGGTGGAATCGGAGCTGTAATTGGTCATGAAATTTCTCACGGATTTGATGATTCCGGTTCACGTTATAATGCCGATGGTAATTTAGTAAACTGGTGGACAGATGATGATTTGAAACAATTCACCGGTCTGGGTGGTGCATTGGCAGATCAATACTCAGCTTTAGAGCCGCTACCAAACACTTTTGTTGACGGAAAATTTACTTTGGGTGAAAATATAGGTGATTTAGGGGGTGTAAATGCAGCTTATGACGGGTTACAATTGTATATGAAAGACAAAGGACGCCCTGACTTGATTGACGGATTCACACCGGAACAACGTTTCTTTATCTCATGGGGAACCATCTGGAGAACGAAATCCCGTGATGAAGCCATCAGAAATCAGGTAAAAACAGATCCGCATGCTCCGGGCATGTACCGTGCGTACGTTCCGTTACAGAATGTTGACACATGGTATCAGGCTTTCGACATCAAAAAAGGAGATAAATTATATCTGGCTCCTGAAAAACGAGTAAAAATCTGGTAAAATTTTAAAGCCTTAACGGAAAAAGTTAAGGCTTTTTCATTTCCCTACCCAAAACATTTCTACATTTGTACAATAGTAAAACTATCAGAAATATGAATAGAAAAATAACTGCGATGGTTCTGGCAACTGCCTTGTTGGGATTATCATCTTGCGACAAAAAAGAAAAGGCAGATACTGAAAAGCACGGACTACACTTAGAACATATGGATACTACAGTAAAACCAGGTGATGATTTCTTTCGTTATGTCAACGGACTGTGGTATGATAAAACCGAAATTCCAGCAGATAAATCTACCTGGGGGAGTTTTGATGAACTTGCTCAAAATACGGATCTTGATGTACTGAACATCCTAAAAGAAGCAGCGAAGAGCAATAAATATGGTGATCTGACAGATGAAGGAAAAGCCATTAATGTTTTCAAAACGTATCTTGATACGGTAACCCGTAATAAATTGGGAATTGATCCTATCAAACCGTTTATTGAAAAAAATAATGCTGTAAATGATCTTACGACGCTAAACCAATGGATTCAGGAATCTATTTTTAACGGTGGTATCGGATTATTCGGTATGTATGTAATGGCAGATGCGATGGACTCTAATAAAAACGTTGTGTACATTGATGCCGGGACAACAGGATTACCGGACAGAGATTATTATCTGGCAAAAGATACAGACTCTAAAGAGAAACTGGAACTTTACAGAAAACATATCGCACGGATGCTGAAGTTTATCGGGCAGGACGAAGCAACGGCAAAAGCATCTGCTGACAAAATTATTGCTTTTGAAACTAAAATGGCCGAAGCGGAATTGGACCGTGTAGCATTAAGAGACGAAAGAAATACCTACAACCCAATGTCGGTTGCAGATCTTCAGAAATTGACGCCTTCAATTCAGTGGAAAGAATACTTTAAAAAAGCAGGTCTTTCTGATTTAGACAATGTAATTGTAAGTCAGCCAAAGTATATGAAAACGTTGGATGTTTTATTAAAAACAACTTCTTTTGACGACCTTAAATTATATCTTAACTGGACGCTTTTAAATGGTTCTGCAAGTCAGTTAAGTACTGAAATCGATAAAGCAAACTGGGATTTCTATGGCAAAACGCTTTCTGGTGCTACTCAACAGCGCCCTATTGAAGAACGCGCTTTACAGGTTGTAAATGGTACAGTTGGTGAAGCTTTAGGAAAATTGTATGTAGAAAAACGTTTCCCTAAAGAAGCGAAACAACAGGCAAAGGAAATGATTGACAACATCATTCAGGCTTATGAAAACCGCATTAAAAAATTACCATGGATGGCACCGGCTACAAGACAGGGAGCTATTGACAAGTTGCATAAGCTTACCATTAAAATTGGCTACCCTGATAAATGGGAAGATTTTTCAAAGCTCAACATTATCAGCAAAGAAAAAGGAGGTAACTACTTTAACAATATGATGGGTATTAACCGTTGGCAGATAACTAAAAACATTGAAGAATTTGGAAAACCGGTAGATAAAACCAAATGGGGCATGCCACCACAAATGGTAAACGCCTATTACAATCCAATGTATAATGAAATTGTATTCCCGGCCGCTATTCTACAACCTCCGTTTTATGACTATAAAGCAGATCAGGCAGTAAACTATGGTGGAATCGGAGCCGTAATCGGACATGAAATTTCTCATGGTTTTGATGATTCCGGAGCGCGTTTTAATGCTGAAGGAAATCTGGTAGACTGGTGGACAAAAACCGATCTGGAACAATTTACTACACTCGGAAAATCACTTTCAAAACAATACAGTGCTTTACAGCCATTTGAGGGTATCTATGTTGACGGAGACTTTACATTAGGGGAAAATATCGGAGATCTTGGTGGTATTACCGCAGCTTATGACGGATTGCAATTATATCTGGCAAAACATCCGACTACAGAAAAAATTGACGGATTTACACCGGAACAACGTTTCTTTATTTCATGGGCAACCATCTGGAGAACAAAATCGCGTGACGAATACGTAAAAAAACAGGTAAAAACAGATCCGCATGCTCCGGCAATTTACAGATCATATGTTCCTTTACAGAATCTGGATGCATGGTATGAAGCATTCAACATTAAAGAAGGTGACAAATTATTTATAAAACCGGAACAACGCGTAAAAATCTGGTAATCATAAAAAAATCCCGAACTATTGATTCGGGATTTTTTATAATATATACATTACAAATCATTAAAAAAGCTGTTAGAAAACTAACAGCTTTTTTAATGATTTATTTCTTTAAATTTTCAAGCATCTCTTTTGTCATAGACTCCAGATCAAAATCATGTTTCCAGCCCCAGTCCTGTCTTGCCTTTTGATCATCAATGCTCGCTGGCCATGAATCGGCAATTGCCTGTCTGAAATCGGGAGCATAGTCAATCGTAAAGCCCGGTTGTACTTTTGCAATAGACGCTGCAATTTCTCTTGGTGTAAAACTCATCGCCGACAAATTGTAAGACGATCGTATTTTTATTTCTTCTTTAGGCGCCTGCATAATACTAATTGTTGCCTTAATTGCATCATCCATATACATCATCGGTAAAGCTGTATTTTCTGACAGAAAACAGGTATATTTATTTTTTTCTACGGCTTTATAATAAATATCTACCGCATAATCTGTAGTACCTCCACCTGGTAATGTTTTCCATGAAATTAATCCCGGATATCGGATACTTCTTACATCAACTCCATATTTATTGAAATAATATTCGCACCAACGTTCGCCTGTCTGCTTCGAAATTCCGTATACAGTTGATGGCTCCATAACGGTATATTGCGGGGTATTGTCTCTTGGAGTAGTAGGTCCGAAAACGGCAATACTTGAAGGCCAGAACACTTTTTTGATTTTATTTTCTTTAGCTAAATTCAACACATGAAATAAAGAATTCATATTCAAATCCCACGCAAAAGCAGGATTTTTTTCCGCTGTTGCCGATAACAAAGCAGCCATAAGGTATACTTCTTCTATTTCGTATTTTTCAACTACAGCAGCAACAGCATCAAAATTCATAGCATCTAAAACTTCAAATGGTCCGCTTTTAAAAACATCCTGATCTCCTTTTCGAATATCAGAAGCAACTACATTATCCGTTCCATAAATTTCCCGAAGTTTTGCGGTAAGCTCAGAACCAATCTGCCCGCAAGCTCCTATAATTAAAATTCTCGTATGCATTTGTTTGTTTTTTTGAACTACAAATATACTTAATTAGAAAAGTATTAAAAATTTAGTTTATAAATTAATTTCATCCGATTTACTTTCGTTTTAATTAGGATAAAATAGAAATAACATTTGTAAATTTGTATCCTCAATTTAGTATTCTATGAAAGCCGTCTATTTATTTCTAACGTTTTGTTTTTTAATAGTTTCTTGTGAAAAAAAGACTGCTGACCCTTCAGCTTCACAGACCGTAAACAGTAAAAAAAACGACTCTGTTTTTAAATCGATTGATAAAAAATGGCTGTTTACCAAAACAGAAATAACTCCTGAAACGGCAAAAATTTTGACGGACTGGGAAGAATGGAATGACTTTGAAAGAGAAATTATTTCTAAACCCGTCACTTCGCTTAATGCTTTCAGAAAGAAGGCAGCCCAACTGGCAATGACAGGAATCACCTTATCTAACAATATTCCAGAAACATTTAAAACACCAGCTGTTGAAAGCCGTATTGCCTTGCTACAAACCAATTTAAACTCATTGGATATGTATATGGAACTCGATGTGATTCAACAAAAAAAGGTAGAAGAATTATTAGCAGAAATCAATAAAAATTATCTGTCAATTGGAAATCAGTTTGACGAGATCTTACTTAGAAAAGCAATTCCAAAAGAACAGGGTGAAGATCAGCTGATCCAATCCTTTGATACCGTAAAAAGAGCTTCCAGAAACGCAATTCCTACAGAATAACCCGAATGAAATCATCTATTAAATCACTATACGAAAAAGGATCTGCAACAAAAAGAATTCAGGATTCAATTAATACCAAAGGAACTAAAATTGCCGTTCGCGGTTTTATCGGGTCTTCTCTATCTTTCCAGTTATCAGCTTTGTTCAAACAAAATGACGTTCCTTTTTTACTCATCTTCAATGATAAAGAAGAAGCGGCTTATTATTTAAATGATCTTGAAAACATCATAAGTAAGGAAGATGTCCTTTTCTATCCCGGCTCTTATCGCAGACCTTATCAGATTGAGGAAACAGATAACGCCAATGTATTACTTAGGGCAGAGGTGCTTAACAGAATAAATTCAAGAAAAAAACCCGCTGTTATTGTCTCTTATACAGATGCCTTATTCGAAAAAGTGGTTACCCGAAAAGAACTGGATAAAAACACTCTTAAAATCAACTTAGGTGACCAGATGACCATTGACTTTGTAAATGAGGTTTTATTTGAGTATAATTTTAAAAGAGTAGATTTTGTTTCTGAACCCGGTGAATTTTCAGTCAGAGGAGGTATCATTGACGTATTTTCATTCTCGAATGACAATCCGTACCGCATTGAATTTTTTGGAAATGAAATTGACAGCATCCGCACATTTGACGTAGAAACACAGCTTTCTATTGAAACCAATAAAAAGATAACCATCATACCTAATGTAGAAAACAAATTTTTACAGGAAAGCCGAGAATCTTTTCTGAATTACATTTCAGAGAATACCCTATTGATAATTCAGAATCCCACTTACTTAAAGGAAAAATTAGACCGTCTTTTTGTCAAAGCGGAAGAAGCTTTTAACCAATTGGGAGAGAATGTGCGTCATGCAAGTCCTGAACAGATGTTTGTAAATGGAAAAAGCTTTTTTGATGCTCTGGAAAAATTCAGCTGCATCGGTTTAAGCAATTCTCAGGATATTTCTTACAGCAAAAACCTTGAGGTTCATGTAAGGCCACAACCTTCTTTCAATAAACAATTTGACTTATTGATCGAAAATCTCAACGAAAATACTCAAAACGGTATTTCTAATTACCTGTATTGTTCCAACGATACTCAGGCGAAACGTTTTCACGAAATATTTGAAAGTTTTAAAGATGATAACACTCAAAAAGTAGCACAATACGAAACCATTGTCATGCCTTTGTTTCAGGGGTTTGTCGATGAAGAACTTCAGATTGCCTGTTATACTGATCACCAGATTTTTGAACGTTATCACAAATTCAACATTAAAAACGGCTATACCAAAAAGCAGTCTATTACTCTCAAAGAATTAACCACTCTTTCTGTAGGAGATTATGTAACCCATATAGATCACGGAATTGGCAAATTTGGCGGTTTACAAAAGATACAGGTAGAAGGTAAAACACAGGAAGCCATCAAACTCGTGTATGCAGATAATGATATTGTATATGTAAGTATCCATTCTTTACATAAAATATCTAAATACAACGGGAAAGACGGAACTCCTCCTAAAATATACAAACTGGGTTCTAATGCATGGAAAGCATTAAAACAAAAAACCAAAGCCCGTGTAAAACACATTGCCTTTAATCTGATACAACTTTATGCAAAACGCCGTCTGGAAAAAGGTTTCGCATCAGCTCCGGACAGCTATTTACAGGCTGAGCTTGAAAGCAGCTTTATCTATGAAGACACTCCTGATCAGATGAAAGCAACTATTGATGTAAAAGCAGACATGGAAAGCGATCGTCCTATGGATCGTTTGGTATGTGGAGATGTCGGTTTCGGTAAAACAGAAGTGGCCATCAGAGCAGCTTTTAAAGCTGTAGATAACGGAAAACAGGTGGCTGTACTGGTACCAACAACCATTCTTGCGTTTCAGCATTACCGTACATTTTCTGAAAGGCTCAAAGAAATGCCAGTGAAAGTAAGCTATCTGAACCGTTTCAAAACTGCCAAGCAAAAGTCCGAAACACTCAAAGAACTTCAAGAAGGTAAAGTAGATATCATCATCGGAACCCATCAGCTGGTAAGTAAAAATGTAGTTTTTAAAGATCTGGGGTTATTGGTCATTGATGAAGAGCAAAAATTTGGTGTCGCAGTTAAAGACAAGCTTAAAACCATTTCCCAAAATGTAGATACACTTACGCTTACCGCTACTCCTATACCGAGAACATTACAGTTTTCATTAATGGCTGCAAGAGATTTATCCGTAATTACAACTCCACCGCCCAACAGGTATCCCATTGAAACTAACGTGGTTGGCTTTAATGAAGAAGTCATAAGAGATGCTATTTCTTATGAAATTGAAAGAGGCGGACAGGTGTATTTCATACACAACAGAATTGAAAATATTAAGGAGGTTGCCGGGATGATCCAACGCCTTGTTCCGAATGCAAAAGTTGGAGTCGGACACGGACAACTTGATGGTAAAAAACTGGAAGATCTGTTGCTCTCCTTTATGGAAGGTGATTTTGATGTACTTGTAGCAACAACTATTATTGAGAGTGGTCTTGACGTGCCAAACGCCAACACTATTTTCATTAATAATGCCAATAACTTTGGTTTATCCGATTTACATCAGATGAGAGGTCGCGTAGGACGAAGCAATAAAAAAGCTTTTTGTTATTTCATCTGTCCACCGTACTCAGCAATGACAGAAGACGCCCGCAAACGGATTCAGGCACTGGAACAATTCAGCGATCTGGGCAGCGGATTCAATATTGCTATGAAAGACCTTGAAATCAGAGGTGCCGGTGATTTGTTAGGCGGAGAGCAAAGTGGCTTTATCAATGAGATCGGTTTTGAAACGTATCAAAAAATCATGAATGAAGCTATTGATGAACTTAAAGAAAATGAATTTAAGGACTTATATGAAGAAGACAATCATATAGAAAATAAGGTCTATGTAAAAGATATTGTCATTGAATCTGATTTTGAAATTCTTTTTCCGGACGAATATATTAACAATGTTTCTGAACGTTTAACGTTATATAATGAACTGAGCACGTTGAAAAACGAAAGTGATCTCAAACAATATGAACAGAAACTCATTGACCGATTCGGGGCATTGCCAAAGCAGGCAAAAAATCTTTTAGACAGCGTTCGTATTAAGTGGATTGCCAGCTCTATCGGAATTGAAAAGCTATTGCTTAAACAGGGAAAAATGATTGGTTACTTTATTTCTGACCAGCAATCTGATTTTTATCAGTCCAACCGATTTAAAAAAGTATTGTTATTCATACAGGCGTATGCGAATCTGGCAACGTTAAAGGAAAAAGAAACGAAAAACGGACTGCGTCTGCTGCTAACATTTGATCAGGTAAAAAGTATTTCTAAAGCTTTGGATTTATTAACTAAATTAGACGAACTATAATGAAAAAAACGATACTTACAGCTCTGTTTTATTTGATTTTCTCTCATGCTTTCTGTCAGACAGATTCTTTGCAACAAAAAGAAAACACATTGTTCCGGGTTGATTTAGAAAAGATAAAAGAAAATCTTTCAGAAAATGAAGATGTCATCTCGGAAGCAAGCTATAAAGGCGGAATGAATAATTTTTATAATTATTTTACCAAAAACTTCAATTTCAACAATGTTACTTTAGAAGATATTCCGAAAGCAGAACAGAAATCAACTACTTATATGCTCTATCTGATGTTTACAATTGATAAGGAGGGTAAACCGGTTGATTTCAAACCTGTAAATACAACTGTTGAAAACAGTTTCTATAAAGAAAGTGTTCGTGTGATTACTTCCTCAAGGTGGATACCTGCAAAAACGCTCTCAGGACCCGTAAAAAGAATTTTCACGATACCTGTCAGAGTCTATATTGAAGATTTAAAATAAAAAAAAGACCTTTTTACAAGGTCTTTTTTCTATATTTCAAATAGTTCTCTAATAAAAATGTAGTAGAACAATCATGGGCTTTTATATGTTTATTTTGAATTTCTTCCCTAATTGATTCTGCCAGTTTTTTACCATACTCTACTCCAAACTGATCAAAACTATAGATATTCCATAAATAGCCCTGAACAAATGTTTTGTGTTCATAAATTGCCAGAAGCTTTCCTAAGCTTTCTGGTGTAAGCTTTTCTATCAAAAAGGTATTAGAAGGCCTATTTCCTAAAAAGCCTTTATATACAGCGTTTACATCATCTTCCTGAGGTTGTTCCGCATAGTTCCCTACTTTTCCATTCAGTAGAGCTTCGCTTTGAGCAAAAAAGTTAGCCATAAGCAAGTCATGCATATCTGATTCGTTAAATGGATTGATAAAGCCGATAAAATCAACAGGAATTATTTTGGTTCCCTGATGAAAAAGCTGAAAAAAGGCATGTTGGGAATTTGTACCTATTTCCCCCCATACAATAGTTCCTGTCTGATAGTTTACGGGATTTTGAGCTCTGTCAATATTCTTTCCATTGCTTTCCATCGTCACCTGTTGCAGGTAAGCCGGAAAATCTGTCAGTTTATTTGCATATGGAATAACAACTTCCGTTTCAAAACCAAAAAAATTATTATACCAAATACTCAGTAAGGCCAGTACAACTGGTATATTCTTATCAAAAGATTCCTGTTTAAAATGTTCATCCATTGATTCGGCTCCTTTAAGTAAGTCCTCAAAATGAGCATAACCTACTGATAAAGCAATACTGATACCTACAGCACTCCACAACGAAAAACGGCCGCCAACAAAATCCCACATAGGAAAAATATTCTGCTCCTGAATGCCAAAAGCCTGCGCTTCATTGTTATTGGTAGAAACGGCAATAATATGTTTAGAGACATCCTGTTTATGTTCGATAAGCCAGTTTTTAAAAAGAATCGCATTCTCAATAGTTTCTTTTGTGGTAAAGGATTTAGAAACTACAATAACAAGAGTTGTTTCAGGATTGAGCTTTTTTAACAATTCATCGATCGCATCAAAATCAATATTAGAAACAAAATGAGTTTTGAGATGATTGCGGTAATTGCCCAGGGCTTCTACCACCATTTTCGGCCCCAGATCTGAGCCTCCGATACCAACATTTACAATATCTGTAAAAGGTTTGTCTGAAGTAGATCTGTATTCGCCTTTGATCACTTTATCAGAAAACATTTTAATTCTGAAAAGAGTTTCCTTTATTTCTTCGGTAACAGCTGACTTATTTTTTGTATCTCTTAAAGCAGTATGTAATACACTTCTTTTCTCCGTTTCGTTAATCAGTTCGCCATTGAAAAGAGCTTCAATACCTTGTGAGAGCTTCATTTCATTGGCAAAATCCACTAATAACCGAAGAGTAGTATCGTTTATCCTGTTTTTAGAAAAATCAACGATAAAATCTTTCCAACGAATGTGGAACTTTTTAATGCGATCTTTGTCTTCATTGAACAATTCCTGCATTTTCACGTACTGCATCTCAAAGAAATGATTTCTCAAATGCTCCCAGGAAACAGTTCCTGACGGATTATCTTTTACAAACATAATTAATGTTGGAATTTTTCACTTAATTCGGCATCCATCGCCTCTTTTATTGGTTTTATTTTTGCCAGATAAGCAGGCAACTGGGCTTTGCTCATTGACTGTGACGTTGGAAGGTTTTGTCTTAACGGATCTACCTGTACTCCGTTTTTCCAAAAGCGATAACATACATGTGGTCCCGTAGCTAATCCGGTACTTCCTACCTTACCGATTGTCTGACCTTGTGTGACGCGTTGTCCACGCTTTACCAATATCTTGCTCATATGCAAATATTGTGTTGTATAGGTACCATCATGTTTTACTTTTACATAATTTCCGTTTCCGGATGAATACCCTGTCTCTATCACTGTTCCTGCTGCAGTAGTCATAATCGGTGTTCCGTGAGGTGCCGCATAATCAGTTCCGTTATGTGCTTTCCATCTTTTCTGAACCGGATGAAAACGACTGTTCGTAAATTTAGAGGTAATGTGAAAATACTTCAAAGGAGCTTTTAAAAACATTGTTTTCATCTGCTTACCATTCTCATCGAAAAACTCCACATTTTTTTGATTTTCTGATCCGTATGGAAACCCATACACATCTTTATCTTTGTATTCAAAATAAGCCCCTAATATTTCTTCGGTTCCAATATAAATCGAGTCATTGATGTATTTTTCCCTTACTGATAAGGCAAATTTATCTCCTTTTTTGAATTTAAAAAAGTCAATCGACCAAGCAAAGTATTTTGATAGCTTGGAAGTCAGCCCAGCATCCAATCCTTCTCTGGCGAGAGAACTGGATAAAGATCCGTCAATTGAGCCGGCAACAGTTTTTACTTTGTAAGTTATCGGGTAGTTTACGGTATACGCTCTTGTTGAATCTCTGAAATCGATAACATTAAATCCCATTTTATTGGGTTCATAAATCAACACTTCCAGTTTAGGGGGGTCTGTTTTACTCTTTAATAATGTTAATGTATTACCAGCTCTGATATTACGTATATCAAACGAATCCCGCACTTTTTCAACAATCTGACTTATTTCGGTAGCATCAAAATTGTGACGCGCTAAAATTAAACTAATATTATCTCCTCTTTTTATAGTATCCCGTTCAACTCTGTATTCATTTAACTGAAAGCCAAAAGCAACTTCTGTATTGATTTTAGTACTGTCATTTTCGATTACGAACTCTTCTTCATTATCCCCTTTCTTTCCTGAACAGGAAATGATGGTAACTACCAAAAGCAGAAAGCATATATATTTTAATTGCTGCATATTATAAAGCTCCTTTACCCCAATTTTTCAACTCTTCTTCACTCCATAATTCAGGAAAGAATATTCTTCGCTGGTATTCCGGCAACATATATTTTTTCCAATCACTTCCTCCGGTTGCTTCCTGCGGTCCGTGTTCGCTTTCTATATATTTTTTAGCTGCTTTAAAATGACCGATAACCCATGTAATATTTACTGTCTTATCGTAGTGACGCATCGCATCAATTAATTCTTTATTCTGTCGATCTTCTATAGGTAACTCCTTGAATTTCTGCCATAGATTAATTTCATTATACTCTTGCATGAAATCAATAAATTCCTTTTTATACTTCTTTTCAAACTCATTGATCAGATACGATTTTTTTCCCGTTTTATAATCTTTTCCGGCTGCCTGCCAATATAAATGCTCAAAAGCATGTTCAAAAGACGTATTTCTGTCAATCGTTTCTCTATAACGCGCATCAATAAGATTGATAAGGTCTGTAGAAGCAAATTCGATCAAACGGTACTGGGCACTCTGAAAACCACTCGCAGGAGTGAGCGTATTTCTAAATTTCAAATACTGCTCAGGTTCCATTCCGTCTCTCATAATATCAAACGAGGTCGTAAGCATATTAAAATAGCGGCTGATACGGTTGAGTCGTTCAGTAAAAAATATAGTTGTAAGTTTTGGCGCATGACACACCTGATTCATCTCCCACAAGATCATTTTAAACAATAACTCGTTTACCTGATGGTACATGATAAACACCATTTCATCTGGCAATACAGAACGCTGAATCTGTAAACCAAGCAAAGCATCTGTCTGTATATAATCCCAATAGGTAATAGGCTTCTGCCACAACAGACCTTCCAGATGGGTATCTAATTTCTGATCAATATTTTTGAATTTCTGATCTAAGGCTTCTAATTTATTTTTCTGTTGTCCTGTTATCTTCATTTAGTTCCTAACTTTTGCTTCAGGCCACTGTATTTAACCAACTCTGCTTTAAGAGAACCTACCGCTAAACTCGCCTGAACTTTCAGAGGAATTTTGTTTGCATCGTCTGAAATCCATACAGTTAAACTCTCTTGTTCTTTAAAAACACGTCCTGATTGTACTAATGGTCTAAATTTTAATGTATTTATTTTACCAAAATTAGTTTTAATTTCTTCTTTACCAATAAATTTTAGTTTAAATTTATATATTTCATCATCAAAAAACATGTCTATTTCGATTGATTCTCCATTTTTGAGTTTGTCTATTTTTGGATGATTTCTCAAATAGTAGAAAGAAGAAACAATGTCCTGTACATTGGTAGTAACATTGAAAGTGTTGTTTGTTTTTCCTTTATAATCTTTTACCAATACCGTTTTTGAAGAATGATCAAAAAATCCCTCCTGATTTTTTGTATAGCCTCCTTCATCTATCTTCCGTATATAACGATAGGGAACACCCGTTTTTTTATCAAAATAACTTTGATAATCATCATATACTTTAAAAAATGTTTTTGTAATACCGGTTGTATAACCGACTCCTTTAGCATGATAAACCGATTTTCCGTTATAAGTAGTACTTTTCAAATCTAAAGTGGCAACTCCGGCATTGATTATACCATAAGAAATCTTAAATTTAAAATGTTCACCTTCCTTATATGCTGTTTGTGAAAACACATTTAGTGTTATAAAAAACAGCACTATTTGCAGATACTTTTTCATATTTATTTTTTTGTGTTAAGATAAAAAAAGCAATAATTATTCCAAAGAAAAAAGAAAACAAAAAGCCCAGTTAAACAAATAACTGAGCTTTTATGCTATTAACCAACCAAAAAACTATAAATTATGAAAAATTTATTTTACAAAATACGGATTACGACGCCCTGTATTTTGTGGGTGCAAATATAGTGATTATTAAACACTAAATAACACCACTAATTACATTAACACAACTTTAACTTTTAATTGGTTTATTCACTATTTACAATGTACCTCTTTTCTCTTGTTCTCTTTCAATCGATTCAAAAAGCGCTTTAAAGTTACCAGCTCCAAAACCTCTTGCTCCCATACGTTGAATAATCTCGAAAAATACGGTTGGACGATCTTCAACCGGCTTGGTAAAAATCTGCAACAGATAACCTTCTTCATCTGCATCAATCATAATTCCAAGTTTTTGAAGTTCGTTAATATCCTCTTTAAACTTTGACATATGATCTTTTAAACGCTCAGGAATAGCATCATAGTAAGCTTGTGGTGGCGTACTTAAAAACTCTACTCCTCTTGCTTTCATTTGTGACACTGTTGAAAGAATATCATCTGTAGCTACAGCAATATGCTGAATTCCTTCGCCTTCATAGAAGTCTAAATATTCTTCAATCTGAGAACGTTTTTTACCTTCTGCAGGCTCATTGATAGGGAATTTAATACGACCGTTTCCATTAGACATTACTTTAGACATCAAAGCCGAATATTCTGTATTGATCTGTTTATCATCAAACGAAAGGAAATTTACGAATCCCATTACTTCTTCGTACCATTTTACCCAGTTATTCATCTGATTCCAACCAACATTACCTACCATGTGGTCAATATACTTCAAGCCAACAGGTTCTGGTTTATAGTCCGATTCCCATACCTTATATCCCGGTAAAAATACACCGTTGTAATTTTTGCGTTCTACAAACATATGTACTGTTTCACCATAAGTGTAAATTCCGGCACGGACAACTTCACCAAACTCGTCTTTTTCAACAGTTGGCTCCATAAAAGACTTTGCTCCTCTTTTAATCGTCTCTTCATAGGCAGAGCGTGCATCTTCAACCCAAAGCGCTGCTACTTTTACTCCATCTCCATGTTTTTTCACATGCTCACCAATAGGAGATTCACTATTTAAGGCTGTAGTCAATACAATTCGGATTTTGTCCTGTTTCAATACATAAGACGCTCTGTCTCTGATACCGGTTTCCAATCCTGCATACGCCAATGACTGAAAACCGAATGCAGTTTTGTAAAAGTGCGCTGCCTGTTTTGCATTTCCTACATAAAACTCAACATAATCTGTACCCAATAAAGGCAAGAAATCCTGAGCTCCTTCAAATATTTTCTCTAATCCGAATTCTACTGATTTTAAATTATTGTCCATTTTAATTTTTTTAAATTTTGTTGTTTTGTTGTACTATGATGAGCAGCTTAATCCAGCCATGACTGGTAATACTTCTCATCAGCAATTTTCATTGCTTCTTCTGTAACCATTAAAGGCTTAAAGGTGTCCACCATTACAGCTAATTCTTGTGTGTCTTTAGCCCCAATACTTCTCTCTACAGCTCCCGGGTGTGGTCCGTGCGGAATACCAGCCGGATGCAGTGATATATGTCCTGGTCCTATATCATTTCTACTCATAAAATCACCGTCTACATAGTAAAGTACCTCATCTGAGTCAATATTACTGTGATTGTAGGGAGCCGGGATAGATTCCGGATGATAATCATATAGTCGCGGAACAAATGAACAGACAACAAAGGCATCTGTTTCAAAAGTTTGATGTACTGGTGGCGGTTGATGGATTCTTCCTGTAATCGGTTCGAAATCATGAATTGAAAAAGCATACGGATAGTTATAACCATCATAACCAATCACATCAAAAGGATGTGTTGCATATACCATATCAAAGATTTCATCCTGTTTTTTAACTTTTATTAAAAACTCACCTTTTTCATCATACGTTTCCAGTTTTTCCGGACGGCGGATGTCTCTCTCACAAAACGGAGAATGCTCTAACAATTGTCCGAACCAGTTTCTGTAACGTTTAGGGGTATAAATAGGTCTTCTCGATTCCACAATAAACAAACGATTATCTTCCGAATCAAAGTCTATCTTATAGATAATACCTCTTGGTATGAGAATATAATCACCGTATTTGAAATCAAGATTTCCTAACATTGTACGAACGACTCCTGTACCTCTGTGGATGAAGATCAATTCGTCAGCGTCGGTATTTTTATAAAAATATTCCTGTGTCTTACCGCTTGGAGCAGCCAAAACAATAGTACAATCACTATTGGTCAGTACCGCTTTTCTGCTTTCAAGATAATCAGCAACCGGATCTACCTGAAATCCGCGAAAACGGTATGACTGAATGTTATTTGCTTTTGCAATTTTAGGAGCTACACTATAAGAACCCTTGATTTCCTTTACCTGTGTAGGACGATGTTCATGATACATGTTAGTAGACATTCCATCAAATCCTATAGTTCCGAACAATTGTTCGTAATAGAGATCTCCGTTTGGTTTACGAAATATAGTATGTCTTTTCGGAGGGATATTTCCCAATTTATGATACATTGGCATAACGCTATTCTTTTAGTTTGTTTATAAAATACCTAATAAGCAGGTGCTTCTCATTCAGGATTTCTCTTGATGAGATATTTAAGATGTGATAAAAGTCCGTTCCAATTTTTCATATCTAACAAAAATATCTATTTTTTTTTCGACTAACAATAGATACCTGTTAATTTTAGAAGTTTTTGGGAATTAAAACCAAAAACCAACACTAAACCATGTGTAATGGTTTCTGGTATCGGGAGACCAGCTATGCTTAATTTCTATAGGTCCGATAATTGCCTGATATCCGTAACCGATGGCATAACCATTGAATTTTGGTTTTGAAATCCAGTCAGAGTATTGAAAAATATTGTTGCCTATCTGTGCATAATTAGCCGCTATGTTGAGATGATGTTTATTAAAAACCTCATAGTCCACTCTAAAAAGCACTTTTACATAGGAATCATCAAATACACTCAAAAAATCATATCCATAAAATTGTTTAACATTATAAACGGACTGAAAACCATATCCTCCAAAAAAGTACTGTAGAAAACTGGAAGATTCACTACCGATAGTAGCACCAATTTCTGCTTTTGCTTCAACACTAACTTTATCAAAAAAAGTTCTCACAGTTCCTAATTCTGCATTGATCTGTGAGAAATTCTTAAAATTTCCTGTATAATCTGATGAATGAAAGTAGTTTTTATATTCTGCATTAAATATTACACCTTTACGCGGAAAATATTTGTTATCATACGTGTCAAATACAATATTTCCGTAAGCAGATAAATAATGGCTTTTATCTATCCACGGCATATCAAAAATCAGATTTTTAATATCGACCTGATTGAATTTATGCTCCAATCCTACCGCGACAAGAAACTGATCTCTGTAAAATGTTTGAAAATAAAGACGGTTAGTAACATCTACAAGATCTAAACTCAGACTGTTAGGCAAAGTAGGCAGTTCTATAAAGTTGCTTGTGATCGGACGATTGATATTACGCGAAATCTTGTTGAGCTTAGACTGAAAACCAACGCTCCATCGATAACCATTATCTACATAATAATTTAAATTATAACGAAACTGATCACCAACTCCCAAATCAAGCGAAATAACATCATTTTTAAACAAGAGCTTTTTTTGAGTAACGTTGACTAAAGCAGCACTTTTATAGAGGTTATCAAAGTGTAACCCAAATTTAAGATAGCGCTGGGTTTTTGCTTCTTTCAGGTTTAATTTCAAGACATCTCCACCGTCTTCTTCAGCAAAACTGTATACAATACTGCTAAAGTTCTGGGTACCATTCATATTATTAATTCCTGTAGAGAAGTTATCAAATGTTAAGGTCGTATTTGGTGTAAACTTTAGCTTTCCATATACATAACTCGAAGTAAAGTTTTCCATTTCATTAATTTCTACCCTTGATATACACAGATCCCCTTTGTATTTTTCTCTGAAACTCGGAGGGTTGTTGATGTATTCCGGACTTCCCATTTTTTTGAACTCCTCAGTAAACGGAGCTGCTGCTTCGATTCCTTTTTTTATAATATCACTTCCTTCTCTAAAGGAAATCACAGAATACCCTTTGATATCGGGTTTTATGTATATATCTGTTTCCCGAATTTTACGACTCATATCCTGAACCATTGAAAAGTTCGAGATCTGCAATAAAATATCTGATGCTCCCCTGATATCTTCTCTGTTTTTTAGCCCATCCTGAACATCAACTCCAATAACAATCTCTGCTCCCATTTTGCGCAGTTCATCTATCGGATAGTTATTGGCCACCCCACCATCAATAAGCAATTTACCGTCTATTTCTACCGGGGAGTACAAGGAAGGAAATGCACCACTTGCCAATATACTTTGAGGTAGTATACCCTTATCCAGAATAACCTGCTTACCGGATTCTATATCTGTAGCAATACATAAAAACGGAATAGCCAGTTTATTGAAATCTCTTTCATGCCTTACATGCAGTAACAGCCCTGAAAGTAAATTATAATTATACATTCCTTTTGATAACGCAGCAGGCATTCCTATTTTAAAATCATCAAAAGGAAGCTGAAGCGCATATATTTCATCATTTCTTTTTTCATAAAATGATTTCGATATTCTCGGAATATAATCCTGCAATAAGGCTTCAGTATCTACATTTTTAAAGATTGAATCAAGTTCACTGGCGGTATATCCTGAGGCGTATAAGCCTCCAATGATGGCCCCCATACTTGTACCCGCTATATAATCTACTTTTACGCCGTTTTCTTCAAGTACTTTTAAAACTCCAATGTGCGCCAGCCCTTTCGCACCTCCGCCACTTAACACTACCCCTACTTTTTTTCGCTGATTTTCCTGTGCTTTTGCTACACTAAAACTCATTATCACGCATAAAAGAAAGGTAAGTGTTTTCATGTTTATTTATTTTTAAAGTATTCTACTACTTTTAATGTTTTCGATTTACCGATTACTTTTTCTATTTCTGTTTGCGGAGCCAGCTGTAATCTTTTTACAGATTTGAACTCAGCCAGTAATTTTTCCATTGTTTTATCACCTATTCCGGGAATCTGAGTAATGGTAGACTGGATGGCATTTTTACTGCGCTTATCTCTGTGAAATGTAATACCAAATCTATGAGCCTCATTTCGCAGGTGTTGGATTATTTTTAATGTTTCTGATTTTTTATCAAGATATAACGGAACGGAATCACCCGGATAAAACAATTCTTCCAGACGTTTGGCAATACCTATTATGGCAATTTTACCCCTTAATCCTAAATCATCTAAACTTTTTAACGCAGAAGATAACTGTCCTTTACCCCCATCAATAATAATCAATTGTGGCAATGGCTGCTCTTCATCCAACAGCCTTTTATATCTTCTGTACACCACTTCTTCCATAGAAGCAAAATCATTTGGACCTTCTACCGTTTTTATATTAAAATGACGATAATCCTTTTTACTCGGCTTTCCGTCTTTAAATACAACACAGGCTGCTACCGGGTTTGTTCCCTGAATATTGGAATTATCAAAACATTCAATATGTCTGGGTTCAACTGACAAACGCAAATCCTTTTTCATTTGTGCCATAATCCGGTTCGTATGTCTGTCCGGATCTACAATTTTAATCTGTTTCAGCTGATCCAGTCGGTAATATTTTGCGTTTCTTTCTGATAAATCAAGCAATTGCTTTTTATCGCCCAACTTAGGAACTGTAATTGTAAATTCGGTTCCTAAATCTACCTCAAAAGGTACAATAATTTCCTTAGATAATAAATTAAATCTTTCCCGAAGTTCCACTATTGCCAATTGCAACAGATCGGCATCTGCTTCATCTAACTTTTTCTTTAATTCAAGTGTATGAGAGCGAATGATCGCTCCGTGAGCAATCTGAAGGAAATTGACATACGCCATGCTTTCATCAGAAACAATAGAAAAGACATCTATATTCGTAATGCGCGGATTGACAACAGTTGATTTGGACTGATAGTTTTCAAGAATATCTATCTTCTCTTTAACTTTCTGAGCTTCCTCAAATTTCATATCCTGAGCAAAATGTGTCATTAATGCTTTAAACTCTTTGACATTTTCTTTAAAGTTCCCCCTTAAAATATTTTTTATTGCCTTGATCTTATTTTCATAAGAAGGGAGGAGTTCCAATTCTTCACACGGTCCTTCACAATTGCCAATATGATATTCCAGACATACCTTATATTTTCCTTTTCGTATATTTTCAAGGCTAAGATCATACGTACATGTTCGCAACGGATATAGTTCCTTTATTAGGTCTAATAGAATATGTGCTGTTTTTACACTCGTATAAGGACCGAAATAATCTGATCCGTCCTTAATCATACGCCGCGTTAAAAATACTCTGGGAAAAGGCTCGTTTTTAACACAAATCCAGGGATAGGTTTTGTCATCTTTGAGCAAAACATTGTACCTCGGCTGCAATCTTTTTATAAGATTATTCTCTAATAGAAGCGCCTCGCTTTCGTTTGGCACTACAATGTGCTTTATCGCAACAATTTTACGAACCAGCACATTGGTTTTCCCATAATCATGTACCTTATTAAAATATGAATTGACTCTTTTCCGAAGATTTTTTGCTTTTCCAACATACAGGATTTTGCCGTCTTTATCAAAAAACTGATAAACACCGGGTTGGTCAGGCAAGGTCTTTATTTGTAACTCTATCTGCGAAAATTGCGTCATTTTTTGTTCTTTAATACAACAAAGTTAGTTTTTATATAGCAATAAAAGATATCCGTTTCTTTGTTTTGATGAATATTTTATAAATTTAAAAACTCAATTAAAAAAGATGTTTGAATTTAAAGATTTTACTTTACTCAATAAAACAGTAATTCCGGGTGAAACCAAAATCATCGAATTACAAATCGCAACTTTACACACGATGACGGAATTAAAAATCCCTGTTATCGTTTCGCGTTCTATTCATCCTGGACCAACGGTATTATTCAGCGCTGGACTGCATGGAGATGAACTGATCGGAGTAGAAATTGTAAGACAGCTGATTACTAAGAAAATCAATGAACCCAATATAGGCACTATTATCTGCATTCCGCTGATCAATGTTTTTGGTTTTGTAAACCAATCGCGGGAATTTCCTGACGGTCGGGATCTGAACCGGGTATTTCCGGGTAGTGCTAACGGTTCTCTCGCCAGTCGGTTTGCATACCGCCTGATCAAAGACATATTACCATTGGTAGATTATGTCATTGACTTTCATGCCGGTGGAAAAGCGCGTTTCAATGCTCCGCAGATTCGCATCGAATTTGAAAATGAAGCACTTGAAAAAATGGCCAAAGCATTTGACCCACCGTTTGTATTGTATTCGAAGAATATTGAAGGTTCTTTTAGAAATGCCTGTGATGAACTGGGCATTCAATACATTCTTTTTGAAGGAGGAAAATCACTGGATATCAATGCTGAAGTCGTACAAGAAGGTATTGAAGGATCGATGCGTTTTCTCTCCAGCCTAAACATGCTGAACAAAAAGTTTGAAGTTCCGTTATCGAATCACAATACGATTTTTATAGAAAGCTCTTCGTGGATCAGAGCACAGTATTCCGGATTGTTTCGCAGCGATGTAAGGTATGGGGATTATGTCATAGAAGGACAAATTTTAGGAAAAATCACAGATCCATACGGTGCTGTTGAAGAAAAAGTTATTGCTCCGAATTCCGGCTATATCATCAATGAAAATCAGGGACCGATTGTTTTTCAGGGAGATGCTATCTACCACATTTCAACACAATTAATCAGTAAAAATGAATAAAGCCGATTTACGAAAAAAATACAGAGAACTGCGTCTGCAATTGCCTCAAGAAACAATTGAAGAAGAAAGCTTACTCATCGCCAATAATAGTCTCAGACTCCCCGTTTGGAACAAAACAAATTACCACATTTTTCTACCCATTACAGAAAACAAGGAAATCAACACAGAATATCTAATGCATATCTTACAGGGGAAAGATAAAAATATTATAATTTCTTCTACAGATTTTGAAACCCGCAGTATGCATCACTTCTTACTTACGGACAATACCGTAATCAAAAAAAATGCATGGAACATTCCGGAACCGGTTGGTGGTATTTCGGTTTTGCCTGATGCCATTGAAGTTGTTTTTATCCCGTTACTGGCATTTGATGAAAAAGGAAACCGAATCGGTTATGGAAAAGGATTTTACGATCAGTTTTTATCGGAATGTCCCAAAGAAGTCATTAAAATAGGACTTTCCTTATTTGAAGCAGTTCCTCATATAAATGATGTTTTCGAGACAGACATTCCTTTAGACTATTGTATCACTCCAAACAAGACATATACCTTTTGATTTATTAACGTAGATTAAGACAGCTCTTTTAGAATTGTTGTATTTTTGAAAAAAATTTGATTATGCAATTATTAGAAGCACTAAACTGGAGATACGCAACAAAGAAAATGGATGATTCTTATGTTGTTCCGCAAGAATTAGTAAATGAAATTATAGAAGCTGCCTATCTGGCACCTACTTCGTCTGGTTTACAGCCCTTTCAGGTTTTTTCAATCAGTAACAAAGAATTGAGAGAAAAAATACAACCTATTGCATACGGTCAGTCTCAGATTACAGATGGTTCTCATGTTCTTGTGTTTGCAGCATGGGATAAATATACAGATGAACGAATTGATGCCATTTTTGATCATATGAATACAGAAAGAGGACTTCCTCTGGAAACTACTGATGAGTATAAAGCAGGGTTAAAAGCTCAGCTATATGCCATGAGTGAAGAACAGCAAGCTGCACATGCTGCGAAACAGGCATATATCGGATTTGGTATAGCGATTGCTGCTGCTGCAATGCTAAAGGTAGATGCGACTCCTATGGAAGGCTTCCTTAATGCAGACTTAGACAAATTATTAGGATTAGAGGAAAAAGGCCTAAAGTCTACAACAATTCTCACGTTAGGAAAAAGAGATGTTGAAGGAGACTGGCTTGTGAATATGAAAAAAGTAAGACATCCTAAGAATACATTTCTTACTGAGATTAAATAATTCTGGCTTGATATTTGAATATTATTCGTAAAATTCTATTTGTCATGAAGAAAATATGTATGCTATTATTTACAGCTGCTTTGCTGTACAGTTGCGGAAGTTTTAATCAAAAAAACAGCAACAAACCCGGAGGCAGAGAGAATCCTGCACAGAACAATAACAATAGAGACCGAAATAACGGAACACGTGAAAGTTCTTCAAGATCGGTAAACAAATCTGACAGTAGTAACAACTCTGGAAACAGATCGAGTGATACGAATCAAAGAAACAATTCGAACAAAAGATAAAAAGCAGCTCATAAGAGCTGCTTTTTATCTTTTACTGTTCTTTGAGATAGGCTTTCTGAACAGCCACGCTAAACTCTTCATTTAATTTCTGATAGGCTTTCGAAAACTCTTCTCCTTTGACAATTTCCGGAAGGCTGATCTCGTTTGTTTCTTCAAAATGTTTAATGGTAGATTTAAAATCATCATGGGTATAGTATTGTGCAAATAATGCCGCTGATTTTTCTTTAAACGTTGTAAAAGCAGTATCAAATTCTTCAGAGAAACGCTTTTTTCCCTCATCAGATAAACTTTCAAGAACACCCGTTTTTACAGCTTCTATTTTAGCTGTAAAGCCCGTAATTTCATTAAACCTTACAATGTCTTTTTTAAAAGCAACATCCTGCGCAAAACCAATATATCCGTATAACGAAAGTATAAAAACCATTATTATATTTTTCATCCTATTCTGAATTTAAACATTATGACGAGGTTAAAGATACTAATCTCTGATGAACAGAAATCTGATTTATGATAAATTTTACTTTTTGACAATACCATTATTTACTATTTCTTTCACCCTATAATGGAGTACATGGAGATTAAAAAATACTTTGTAACAAAAAAGCCCGGAAACCTATATTAGGTTTCCGGGCTTCATAAAAAACTATTTTATTAATATCCGAAGATTTCTTTAAGCGTCAGGGTTTTTACCTCTCCTATTTTTTTCAGGTCTTCCGGTTTTATGGCATCTGTTTTTGCCAGAACACAATAAACATAAGGTTTGTTTTTCATTTCCTTATCATGGAATACTTTCAAGTCAGGATAGTTTAAAGTAGGCACTTTGTCATATACTTCTTTTCTGATGTCTGTTTTATTTCCTAATTTTTCAGCAGACAAATAGCTCATCAATATTGATGCATTCGTGATGCGCTCACTTGCAAGAGATTTCAGCAAGCTTTCTTTGGCTGTCTGTAATGCTTTATTAGATTCTGGTAAATCATTTAAAAGCTCATTCATACCTTCTACGGCATCATTAAATTTATCTGCCTGTGTACCTACATAAGCACCTACAGAATTCAAATCTTCTTTTTTAGATGCCTGTCCAAAATACGCATACGTTGAATATGCCAACGCCTTAGATTCGCGAATGGTCTGGAATACAATACTACCCATACCTCCTCCAAAATAGCTGTTGAATAAAGAAGCTACCGGTGCATTTTTAACATTGTATTTATCTGAGTTTCTAAACCAGAAAACTTCTGCCTGTTTCATATCAAAGTCAGCAAATAAAACTTTATTCTTCACGGTAGGCTCTTCTTTAAATACTTTTGCCTTTGGAATTGCAACATACTTAGCATTTTTAGCTTTAAGAGGGGTTAATTCCTTTGCCAATTGATCTACAGATTTTGGTCCGTAATACAATACGCGGTGTTTTGTCAAAGTCAGATCATGGATTATTTTTACCAAATCACTTGCTTTAACAGCGTCCAGCTCAGCATCAGTAAGAACATCATTAAACGGATTTTTTGCTCCGTATTTTGCGTATGCTCTTAATCCACTCATAATCACATTTTTATTTTCCTTCGCATTTGCACGTGATTGCTTGATTCCCTCTTTATAAGAAGCCAACGCCTCTTCATCAGCAACTGCATTTTTAAGCAAATCCTGTATTAAACTTACTGTTGCTGCAAAGTTTTCATTAAGTCCGGAAATAGAAATATAAGTTTCTTCATTGGAAGAAGATACATTGAATGAAGAAGCCAATTTATAGAATTCTTTACTGAAATCTTCACTCGATTTTTGTTTGGTTCCAATATACTCAAGATAGTCGACAGCTAAAGGAAGTAATTTGTTGTTCCATTTACCGGTATTGTACTGGTAATACATACTGAACAACTCATTTTCCTTATTCTTTACAGCAAGGATTTCGGTATCATTAGAAACCGTCTTCTGAAGATCTTTACTATAATCTACCCAAACCGGTTTGATTTCGTTTTCAGGCATTTCATTAACCTTTTTAAGAAAATCTGACTGATCTTCACGGTTTACAGAAACAGCTGTAATAGGTGGTTTCTCAACTTTAACAACATCTTTATCTTCTCCTTTGCGCTTGTAAACAGCTACGTAATTATCGTTGTTCAAATATTTGTTCGCAAAATCAACAATATCTTTCTTGGAAATTTGGGTAAGGCGATCGTTATAGCTTAATTCATTCGCCCAGTCAAGTTCGGAAGTAAAAGATTCCATCAGCACATTTGCTCTTGAACTGTAGCTCTCGTTGGTTGCGATTTCATCTTTTTTATTATTATTGATAATGGAAACAATCAAATCATCCGGGAAATCTCCTTTTTTCAATTTATCAATTTGTCCTAAAATCAATTTTTTAACTTCATCCAAAGATTGTCCCTGAGTAGGGTTTCCTTGTAAAATCAACATAGAATAATCTTTTAATACATACGGAAATGCATATGCACCTAATAGCTTTTGAGATTTTACCAGATTTAAATCAATCATACCTGCCGAACCGTTAGTAAGAATATTTCCTAACAGCGTAAGCATCTGTGCATCTTTTGTACCTGCTCCGGGAAAACGGAATCCAAGCATAATGCTTTCGGCACTTGGTCCGTATACTTCTTTTACAATTGGTTTTGTAATTGGTTTTTCAGGATCGAATTTATACTCAGGAATGGCTTTAGACTTCATATAGCTGAATGCAGCATCGATCTTTTTTACCGTTTCTGTAGGGTCAAAATCACCTGACATAATTACCCCCATATTATTTGGAACATAATAGGTTGTAAAATATTCTCTGATCGCTTTTAAAGATGGGTTTTTCAAGTGTTCGATAGTACCGATAGTAGTTTGTTTTCCATAATTATTATTAGGAAACATAGCCGCAAACATGGTTTCAAAAGCCTTACGTCCATCATTGTCAAGACCTCTGTTTTTTTCCTCATAAACAGCTTCTAATTCCGTATGAAATAAACGAAGAATCGGATTTCTGAAACGCTCGCTTTGTACTGCCAGAAACTTATCCATAACATTGCTTGGAATGTTTTCTACATATACCGTTTGCTCAAAAGAAGTGAAAGCATTGGTCCCTTCAGCTCCCATGCTGCTCATAAGCTTGTCGTACTCATTGGCAATTGCATACTTTGCTGCCTCTCCCGATACTCGGTCTATCTCTTTATAGATTTCCTTACGTTTGTTTTCATCAGTAGTTGAATTATATCTTTCGTATAAAGCATCTATCTGATCTAATAACGGTTTTTCTTTTGCCCAGTCTTTTGAACCGAATTTATCTGTTCCTTTAAACAGCATATGTTCTAAATAGTGAGCTAAACCGGTGTGGGTTTCCGGATCCGTCTTACTACCTGCTTTAGTAGCAATGTAGGTCTGAATACGCGGCTCTTTGTTAGAAGGACTCAATATAACTGTCAATCCGTTTTTGAGAGTATAAAAACGTGAGTTTGTGGGGTCATTGGTCACATATTTATAAGTATATCCTCCTTCAGAAGCCTCCTTCCACTCATGTGTTCTCATCTGAGCAAAAGCAGTATTCATTGAAATAAAGAAGATAAAAGCAACTGTGACAGCGGATTTTAAAAATCTTTTCATCTTAATATCTGATTTTTTATTCAGACCAAATATAAGAAGTTTAGCTCATAATTTTGAATTGTTTACAGAAAGTAGTCTTTAATTTTCATTTTATACTAAAACAATTCTTCATTCATTAGAAAACTATTATGCAAAACGTTTTTGCACCAGTTTCACTTCCTCAAGAAACAAAGGTTTTATTTTTGTTTTTACAATCAGAAATAGCAGACTGTTTACAGTAGAAATAAGGGTTATAATTATCAATCCTGATGATGTCATTGCCGGAGAATCCTCAAAAAAACCAAAGAGACTGTTACTTAAATAAAAGCCTAAAAACAAAGGCGTCCAACATACAACACGCGAAACGCCTGTAATCAGCCATTTTTTATCTGTTTCTATTTTTTTAAGCTTTTTAACAAACATCAGATTATCTATCATACAATAAACAAGCAATGCTACCATAAAAAACGTATACCCTAAATAAGCAACTGTAAAATTTGCTCCTATTAGAGCATATACATTATAAAAGAAGAACAACAAACCAGTGGTTAGGATGATTTTGGGAAAGTTGAAAAAATTCTTAAATTCATTCCAGATCAATTTATAGTAATAACGACTCAATTCACTTTGCTTATCTGCTACAAGATCCGTAAACCCGAAAATACCGAATTTTTTAAACTCTATTTTCAAAGCTTCATCAAAAGTCAGATTGGGTTGTGTCAGCCATTGTTCTTCAATACCATTTGCTAAGTGGTCTACAAGTTCTACCTGAACATCATAGTATTCAACAAAATGTTTCCGCGTAAATTCAAAAAGTAATTCTACTTGTTGCTCGTTAATTTTTTTCATCTTTTCAGTTATTTGTTTCTTGCCAATTAAAACCCTCCATAAATACTTACAAACTATAAAGAAAGTATATTATGACACAGCATATTTATCTGATACATCCGAAAATCAGTAGATTCTAATCTTTTATAGATCCACACCAAAATCAGGGCGTACAATCGTTTGCATATTGCGTATAAAATTTTCAAGCTCTTCCATACGTGAAACCGTTTCCTTTTCACCGCTTTCCGTCAATCTGTAATATTTACGGATTCTTCCATCCACTTTCTCCATTTCCACATCAAGATGACCTTCAGCCTCCAGTTTATGTAAGGCAGGGTATAATGCTCCTTCGGTAATATTCATCTCTCCCCCTGTAATCTCTTTTACTTTTTGTGTGATTTCGTAACCGTACATTTTTCCTTTTTGCTCCAGAAGTTTCATAATAATAGTACTCAAACTCCCTTTATAGAGTTGCTGTTGCTTTTTCATCGATAAACAATTTAGGTATAGCAAATATACATAATATTCTTATACATCCAAATTCTATGCATAAAGATTTCATAAAGGTGACAGATGTCATAAAGGAAGTTTTTATATTTTTTCTACATTTGCAGAAATTAATATTATATGTCTAAATTCAATCTTTTAAAAGTTAAGGATATCCGTAAGGAAACCAGTCAGGCTGTTTCCATAGCATTTGAAGTTCCTGAACCATTAAAAGCTTCGTATCAATTTATTGCCGGGCAATATTTGAACATCAAATATATGCATGAGGGAAAAGAAATCAGAAGAGCTTATTCTATCTGTTCTTCTCCCAACAGTAAAGAATTACGAATTGCTGTAAAAGGAATCGATGGCGGTGTATTTTCTACTTTTGCAACTCAAAACCTGAAGATTGGAGATTCATTGGAAGTAGGCGTACCGGAAGGGAAATTCATTTTTGAACCTCAGCCTCATGTCCGAAATAATTATGCTGCTTTTGCGGCTGGTAGCGGTATCACTCCCGTAATATCAATTGCTCAATCGGTTCTGGAAAACGAACCGGAAAGTACTTTTGTTCTGGTTTATGGAAATAAAAGACCGGAAGACACTATCTTTTACAGTCAGCTTCACGAATTACAACAAAAATATATTGGCCGATTTTATGTATACTATACCTTTACTAAAGTTCATCCGGAAGGAGCTCTTTTCGGTCGTATTGAAAAATCTACTATCAATTTTGTTATTAATAACAAACACAAAGGAACTGATTTCAAAGCCTTTTACGTTTGTGGTCCTGAAGACATGATCGCTCTGGTGGGTAATGTATTAAGAGAAAACAATGTACCTGAAGATGCTGTTCTGTTTGAATTGTTCACTCCTTCTAACGATGGAAATGAAATCATAAAAACCGAAGGTACTGCTACAATAACCGTATTGGTCGATGATGTGGAAACTACTTTTGAAATCTCAAAACAAACTGATATTTTGGATGCAGCACTCAAACAAGGCATTGATGCGCCATACTCCTGTCAAGGTGGTATTTGCAGTTCATGTATGTGCCGTGTGGTGAAAGGTACTGTAGAAATGAAGACAAACCATATTCTTACTGACAATGAAATCGCTGAAGGTCTGATCTTATCATGTCAGGCGTATGTTACTTCAGATGAAATATATGTCGATTATGATGATGTTTAAAAAAAGACTGCTTATAGCAGTCTTTTTTATTTATTATCATGACTCTGAGCATCTGCTCCTCCATTCCATAAAGTAAGTATATCGGTAGCTACAGCAGCTCCACTTCCGGCAGCTATTGAAAGCTGACTTCTGTGCCCGGCAATGCTACCTGCCGCATATATTCCCTGCGTCACCAGATGATCTTCATTAACCAACTGAATCCTCTTCTTCTCAGCAATTGATTTTTTATGTGGAATCACATACTGCATAAGACCCTCAATGTTAAAGGCATTTCCATAATTGGTAGCGATAACGATGATTTTTGAAGCGTAGCTGTTTTTATTAGTATATACCATAAAATGATCAGACACCTTTTCTATTTTCATCACCTTTTCATCTGCTATCTGTTCTACATGAGGATATGTTTCTGACAAATCTCTTAGAGAACTTTGCAGTAAATCACTTCCCAATGTCCCTGGCTTTACACCATACACATTATTAAAAAGGGCATCTTGTAAATGTGAGGCTTTTTGGTGAGCAATAATTCCTATTCTTTTATTTTGGGCATATATTTTTTTATGTGCTGATCCAAGAATCAGAGCACAAGAAACTCCTGCAACACCACCTCCGACAATTAAAACATCAAACATGAATTATTTTGATTTTTCGTCAATTGATTTAGACATATTGAAAATAAGTAATATGCAAATCGCACACAAAAGTGCTACAATACATATTAAAGCAACGACACTGTCTCCTTTAAAAAGATTGTCGAAGTCTAATTTTAGAACATTAACAACAATCAAAGCAATAGCTATAGTGATGATAATGTAAGTAACATATTTCATTATAAAAACTTTTGAAGGAACTAAATTACTAATTAAAAAACTAAACGAACAAGCCTTTAACATTCGTTGCAAATAATTTAACAGCAATCGCTAATAAGATTACTCCGAATACTTTCCTGATGACACCAAGACCGTTTGACCCGATAATCCGTTCTATTTTTCCGGATAATTTCAACACAATATACACCAAAATAATATTAAGTAAAATAGCCAGTACAATATTGATCGTATGAAATTCTGCCCGTAACGATAAAATGGTCGTCATAGTACCGGCTCCTGCAATCAGCGGAAAAGCCAATGGAACGATAGATGCCGTATTCGGTTCTTCATCTCTGTAAAGACGGATACCTAATATCATTTCTAATGCCAGGAAAAAAAGTACAAAGGCGCCTGCTACAGCAAACGAATTGACATCAATACCAATCAGTGATAAAATAGATTCTCCCACAAACAGAAAAGAAATCATGATAGCCGCTGCCACAATAGATGCCTTTTCAGACTGAATATGTCCGACTCTGGTTCTGAGATCTACCACTATAGGAATGGATCCTAAAATATCAATAACCGCAAACAGAATCATTCCTGCTGTAATAATTTCTTTAAAATTAATTTCCATAGCTATACTTTAAAGAGTTTTTTCATATCTGACACTTTTACAAAGTTATTCGATAAAATTTAATATTCCTCTCAATACAAATGATTTATGATGGTAAATTTCAATGCTATTTTTAAAGTTTGTAACTTTGCAGGTTCAATTTAAAATAAACAACAAAATGTTTCAAATAGGAAATGCAATCGTATCTGACGAAGTCATTGAAAAAGAATTTGTTTGCAATTTAACAGCCTGTAAAGGGCAATGTTGTATTGATGGTGATGCAGGAGCCCCGCTTGATGAGAACGAGACAGAGATTTTGGATGAAATTTATGAAACAATAAAGCCTTATCTGAGAGCAGAAAGCATTAAAGCAATTGAAGATCAGGGAAAATGGGTTGTCGGATCAGATGGTGAATATGAAACTCCTTTGATCAACGGCGGCGAATGTGCTTATGTTATTTTTGACGGTAATACAGCATTATGCGCGATAGAACAAGCGTACAATGAAGGATTAGTGAGCTGGAAAAAACCTATTTCATGTCATTTATACCCAATAAGAATAAAAGAGTATTCGCAATTCTCTGCCGTAAATTATAATAAATGGCACATTTGTGATGATGCCTGTACGCTTGGAAAAGAGCTCGAAGTTCCTGTTTACCGGTTTCTAAAAGAGCCGTTGATCAGAAAATATGGAGAAGACTGGTACAAAGAACTCTCGCTGGTAGCAGACGAATGGCAGAAGCACTCATCTAAGAAATAGCTTTTTATTGGCGTAATCGATGATCGCATGACTTCTCATCAGAATATCGGCACCGATAATTCCATGAACCGGTTTTACTTTATACTGATCTAAAGCGGCATTTACATGCGACAGATCAAATATAATAATGGGGGTATTATCCGTTTTCCAGCGGCCGATAGACAAGGAATTATTGTTGGCAATTTTAGTTGCCATATTAATTGCCCCAGCTCCAGAAGCTGTTGTTTGAGAAGAAGTTGCCAAAAGATTAAAATGCTCAATAACAGAAAAATCAACACAACTGGTAGAAGCACCAGTATCTAAAATAAAATCGCCCAAAACTCCGTTTAAGCGAACTTTTATTAGCAGATGCTGCGTTTTTGAGATTTTGAAATTGATTTTTTTATAGCCTTTATCTTTTAATATAAAGTGTAATTCATTGTTTATATCGTTCATCCTAAAAATAAATAAAACCTAAAATACAAAAACAAATGCTTTTAATTGATACACACACTCACTTATATAGTGAAGAATTTTCACAAGACAGAGAGGAGATGATTCAACGGGCAATTCATGCAAATGTAAAGCATCTTTTTGTACCAGCCATTGATTCTGGCTATACAAAAGAAATGTATAAAGTAGAAGAGCAATTTCCAGACCATGTACACCTCATGATGGGATTACATCCCTGCTATGTAAAACCGAACACTTATTTACAGGAATTAGAATTTGTAGAACATGAGCTACAAAGAAGACCCTTTTTTGCTGTAGGTGAGATTGGTGTAGATATGTACTGGGATCAATCAACAAAGGAGATACAACAAGAAGCATTTCAAAAACAGATACAGTTGGCAAAAAAGCATCAGCTTCCCATAAACATTCACTGTAGGGATGCATTTGATGAAGTGTTTGAGGTACTCGAAAAAGAAAAAGCACCAAACCTATACGGTATATTCCATTGCTTTTCCGGAGATATCGATCAGGCAAAAAAAGCACTCTCCTACAATTTAAAACTCGGAATTGGTGGTGTAGTGACGTTTAAAAACGGAAAAATAGACCAATTTCTGAAAGAAATTCCAATCGAAGAAATTGTACTGGAAACAGACGCACCTTATCTCGCACCTGTTCCGTATCGTGGAAAAAGAAATGAAAGCAGCTATCTCACCTTAGTAGCAGATAAACTATCTGAAATTTATGGTTTATCTTTACACGAAGTAGCAGATATCACTACAAAAAACGCAAAAAGTGTCTTTAATTTCGAATAAAGCCTGTGAATTATAAAAAATAGTTGTTCATTTGCATCAATTAAATTAATGAAGATAATGTCAAAATTTGATTCAATACGCTTTTACGACGATTCAGAAGTCAATGAAGTTGTCATGAAAGTTGCATCCCACCCGATGCTGAAAGCGTTGGTTACCTATACTTTTCCCGATAAAACAGACGAAGAAATTCTTGCTATATATAAGAATATTCACTCAATAAGAGACTTTCAGAGAGAGATTATTTATCAAACCATGCAACGTGTTTTGAGAGATACCTCAGCAGGTCTCACCACTACCGGATTTGAAAAACTGGACAACAATACCGCTTATCTTTTTATATCAAATCACAGAGACATTTTATTAGACACAAGCTTACTGAATGTCAAGCTTCTGGAACATGACAAAATTATGACAGCCTCAGCTATAGGCGATAATCTTGTACAAAAAGCATTTACACTCATTCTGGCACATCTCAACAGGAATTTTTTGGTAAAAAGAAATCTTTCTCCAAGAGAATTACTGATGAACTCAAAACTTATGTCTGAGTACATTTATCATCTGTTGTCAGAAGAAAACCGCTCGGTTTGGATTGCTCAGCGCGAAGGAAGAACAAAAGACGGAAACGATGCTACGCATCCGGGAGTATTAAAAATGATCAGTATGGCATCAGATGAAAAAGATCTGATGGATTATTTTAAAAAAATCAAAATTGTACCGATTTCCATTTCATACGAATACGATCCTACTGACAAACTTAAAATGCCGCAATTGATGGCACAAATGAATCAGGAGGTATATATAAAAGAAAAAAACGAAGATTTCAATAATCTCATGAGTGGCGTTCTTGGTCAGAAAAAGGGCATTCATATTCATATAGGAGATTGTCTTGATCAAGAATTGGATGAGATAAAAGCAACGTATGACAACAGCAACAAACAGATTCAGGCAGTAGCCAAGGCTATAGACCATCAGATTATTGCCAATTATAAATTGTGGCCTACCAATTATATCGCTTATGACTTATTGAATAAAACCAATGCGTATGAAACATTTTATACAGAAAAAGAAAAACAGCTTTTCCTGAAACGTCTTGAATTGCGCATTGATAAAGAAAATACCGCTTTGGTCAATAGCTTTTTAGCCATGTATGCCAATCCGGTTGTTAACAAAGCAAACTTAGGCAATGAATAAGAAACCCTCTATCCTGCTAATCTATACCGGTGGAACCATAGGAATGGTAAAAGATTACCAAACCGGAGCTCTGAAAGCTTTTAATTTCAATCAGCTTTTGGAACGTATTCCGGAATTGCATCTTTTAGATTGTAGCATAGAAACGTTTTCTTTTGAAAATCCTATTGATTCTTCTGATATGAATCCGGCACATTGGGTACAAATGGCAGAAGTAATCGAAAATAATTATAAAAATTTTGACGGCTTTGTCGTTCTGCACGGTTCAGATACCATGTCATACTCCGCCTCAGCGCTGAGCTTTATGCTGGAAAACATTCAGAAACCCGTAATTTTGACCGGTTCACAGCTACCAATCGGCGATCTGCGTACAGATGCAAAAGAAAATCTCATAACAGCAATTCAGCTTGCGGCTCTGACAGAAAATAAAGTCCCGGTTATTCAGGAAGTGGGTTTATATTTTGAATACAAACTCTACAGAGGTAACAGAACCTCAAAAATCAGTGCTGAGCACTTCAATGCATTTACATCACCTAATCTCCCGCATATTGCAGAGTCAGGAGTACATTTAACCGTCAACCATACCTTATTACACCACTCTTCAGCAGATCACATTTTTCATATACACAAAAAAATGTCTTCAAATGTGGCCATAATAAAACTTTTCCCTGGGCTTACCGTACAGGCTCTCAATGCTTTCTTAGCGATTCCGGGGTTAGAAGGTCTTATTTTAGAAACTTTTGGAGCGGGTAATGCTCCATCCGGTTCCTGGTTTATCGATCCCTTACAAAAGGCAATTACTGCAGGACTGAAGGTAATCAATGTTACCCAATGTTCAGGAGGGAGTGTCAACATGGGCCAATACGAAACCAGTACTGCTTTAAAAGAAATCGGAGTAATTTCAGGAAAAGATATTACCACAGAAGCGGCTATAACCAAACTCATGTATTTATTGGGCAAACAGATTCCTACTGCTGATTTCAAAAAACAATTTGAAACCCCTATTTGCGGAGAAATGTCTTATTAATTTTCTATTTCACCTTCTTTTACACTTTTTTTTCAGATTAATTTTCTATAACTATCTACATAAATCTTTATATTTGATAGACCAGAGAATGCTTTGTTATGAAAAAAAATTTGCTACTCCTCTTTTTGTGCTTTATTGTCCTGAGCGGAAAAGCACAAGAATTTTCTTCTTCTTTAGATGAAGTAGCCCCTGTGGACACTCAAAACATTATTAAAATAAATATGATGGCTTTTGCAGCCCGAAATGTTTCTTTACAATATGAAAGAGCTATCGGGAACAAGACTACATTGGCAGCTAATGTGAATTTTATGACGCGTGGTAAGCTTCCTTTCTTATCTCAGTTTGAAAGCATTATAGATGATGACTTTACCTATCAATATGCCAAAACATTTAAAGTCTCAGGATTTCTTTTTACACCTGAAGTACGTTTCTATCTGGGGCAATCGGCTTTCAGAGGTTTTTACATTGCTCCGTTTGTTCGATATTCTACTTATAAAGGAGATATTAACCTTGAAATAGAAGTTGAACAGGGAAGAACAGATTCTTTTCCTATTTCAGGTCGTTTGAATGCTTTCTCAGGTGGTTTTTCGCTCGGAGCCCAATGGAGGCTTTCAGAACATTTTTATCTGGACTGGATGATTATGGGACCTCATTTTGGGTTTTCGAACGGAAAATTTTCCGGAAGTAAAGATTTATCAGAATATGAAATTGAAGAGTATAAAGGCGAACTGAGTAATTTCGATATTCCTATGCTCAAAGTGGAATATGTGGTGAACGATAAAGGTGCCACAGCCCGTTTCAAAGGTCCATGGGCAGGTATCCGAACAGGATTTTCTCTTGGATACCGCTTTTAAACAAATCTATATCTTATTCTTTATTAACGTCATTGACTTAAACACTCTCATTTGTCGTTTCTATAAAATCCACTTCTTCTGTAAAATATAAAAATATACCGTAAATTGCATACGATTTATTCAGATATGGGAAGAAGAAACGAAACCAACCGACTGGCTCATAAAAAGAAAGTCGATCAGAAAAAAACCAAAGAACAACAGACAGAGCGCATTCGAAAAGAAAAGTTGCAAACTATCTATAACAAACTCAATAACGAAAAAGAATCAGGAAAACAGGAATAAGATGAGAATCCTTCATACAGCAGACTGGCATCTGGGCAAAAGACTCGATTATTTTTCCCGTTTTGAAGAACAGGTTGCTGTGCTCAATGAGATCTGCACTATCGCTGACCGGGAAAAAGCAGATGTGGTATTGGTTGCTGGCGATCTCTATGATAATTTCAACCCTCCCACTGAAGCAATAGAACTTTTATATAAAACCTTAAAAAGGTTGACCAACAACGGAAAAAGACCTGTTATAGCGATAGCCGGTAATCATGATTCTCCGGATAGAATTGATTCTCCGGATGTATTGGCACGCGAAAACGGAATTCTTTTCGCTGGTAAACCTACACTCGAATTTTCAGCTTTTACAGTAGAAAACAACTTTGCTGTTACCAAAGGTGAAAAAGGTTTTTTAGAAATACAATTACCACACTACTCGTATCCCCTGCGTTTACTTATTACTCCTTTCGCCAATGAGCATCGCCTTAAAGAATATCTTGGAGAAAACGAACAAATCGGTCTTAACGAGGTTTTATCTAAAAATTGGCAGGAGTTAGCAGATAAATATTGCGACGAAAAAGGAGTCAACCTGCTTACTACTCATTTATATATGAACAAACGGGGAGGTCCTGTATTGGAAGAACCAGAAGGTGAAAAACCATTGCGGATTGGTTTTGCCGATATTGTCTACACTGACGCCATTCCCCGACAAATACAATATACTGCTCTGGGCCATCTACACCGCTATCAGGAAATCGGAGGGCATAACGCTCCTGTGGTTTATTCCAGTAGTCCTTTGCAATATTCATTCTCTGAAGCCGATCAGGAAAAAAAGGTCGTTATCATTGAAGCCGTTCCCGGACAAGAGGTGAGCTATACTCCTATTGCGCTTACACAAGGAAAGCCGCTTATTCGTAAAAAAATGTATGATATCAACACAGCTGTCAGCTGGCTCGAAAACAATCCGGATTGTTTAGTAGAGCTTACATTGGTCACTGATACCTCAATATCTCAAAACGACAAAAAACGTATTGAAAAAGCACATAGTAGTATTATTTATATCATTCCTGAGGTTTCGGGTAACTCTGTACGAATAACGGATAGCGAACTATCGTCCAGAAGAAATAAAAGTATTGATGAAAATTTCATCACATATTATAAAAACAGAAATAATGATCAGTTGCCCTCAGAAGATTTGCTAAAAATATTTAAAGAGGTTTTAGGAAATCAGACTGATAAAGACACTTAATTATGCTTCCAATTTACCTATCTATTGATGGCCTTTATTCCTACAAGACAAAACAGGAAATAGACTTTACCCGACTTACTGAAGCCGGATTATTTGGTATATTCGGAAAAGTAGGTTCCGGAAAATCTTCTATTCTGGAGGCCATGACTTTTGCTCTGTATGGAGACACAAATCGTCTCAACTCAAAAAACAGAGCCTATAATATGATGAATCTCAATACCGATCATCTGAAAATTGTTTTTGAGTTTATAGGAAAAGAAAATAAAAAATACTCTTTTGAAGCCGGATGGAAAAGGAATAGTAAAACTTTTGAAAAAGTTTCTACTATTGAACGCAAAGCCTATGTATATGAAAACGGTATAAAAATTCCTCTTGAAAGTAACGATGCAGAAGCAGTCATCGGCATCAGTTATAAGAACTTCAACCGTACAGTAATTGTTCCTCAGGGTCAGTTTAAAGAGTTTTTAGAGTTAAAAGGAACTGATAGATCCATCATGATGAAAGAGCTTTTTAATCTCGACAGATATGATCTGTATCAAAAAGCTGCCGACCTGAAATCGGTTAACCAATCGGCTGTAGAACAGATACAGGGCTCTTTACAAATACTGACGGATTATACAGAAGAGACTTTTACTGCTCTGACACAAAACTTAGAGCATAAGGAAGCCTCTTTGATCCTTAAAGAAAAAGAATTTACGGTTAAGGAGGAAGAGATCAATAAACTGCATGAGATGAAAAAACTGCAATCTGATCTCATAGAAAGAAGGCAGGAATTAGAACTGATGAAGCAGCAAAAACAAGCCATTACAGATTTAAAACAGCGTGTCATCCTTTTTGAAAAAACAGAAAAAACCTTTAAAAACCTTTTAGAGGCTTTTGAGAAAGAATCAGACAACTTTCAACGTCAGAAAGAAGCATTAAAAGATACAGAAGAGAAACTCAGCAAGAAAAAAGCTCAGACAGAAGATGTTGCATCCGAATTTGAAAAAATTAATGATGAAATTTCAAAAAACGAATATTATAAAATTCTTATAGCTGATCTGGAAAATATGCTTTCGTACAAAAAGCAGTTAGGAGAACTTGACATCATCCATAATCGATTACAAAAGGCTGCTGTCTTTATTGAAAACACCAAAAAAAACCTTGATTCCAAACAGAAAGAACTTACATTAAAAAAAGAAAAAACAGAGTATCTCAAACGACAGAAAGCTGACACAGGTCTTCTGTTTGCGGTTGAAGCCTGGTTTCAAAAAAATAAAACCCTTAATCAGCATCTTGAGCAATCGCTCAAAACAATCGCCGATAAAGAAGTAATGCAAACAGAATTACAGCAATTTTTCATTGAGCACCAGCTAAAACCAGAAACGGCTAAAGAAACTCTAATGCAAAGAAATCTGGAATTGAAAGAACAGATACATCAGACACAGCAACATATCAACCAGCTTAATGTTCAAAAGCAACTGGTACAGTATGCAGATGAACTGCATAATGGAATCCCATGTCCTCTCTGCGGCTCAGAAGATCATCCGCATATTATGAAAAGTAGCGATGTAACAGAACGCTTACAGGAATTTGATTTACAATATGAGAAACTTTCAAAAAATCTGGATCAGTTGATCCAGCTTCAGAATCAATTAGAAATCATTACCGGTAAAACGGAATTGCTGCACCATGACCTGAAAAATGAAAAGGATACAAAAGAAGCTACTCTTGCTTCACTAAAGAAGCATCAGGAAGCTTTTATATGGGATGATTTTGATGCAGAAGACTATACTACATTTCATACTGTAAAAGAAACTTCGCAGAAAATTGAAAAAGAAATTGAGAACCATGAGATAGAACTGAAATCCATAAACAGTGAAGTAGAAAAGCTTCAAGGAGAATTGGAAAAATATACTTCAGCTGTAAAAAATATTGAAAAAGATGCCTCTCAAAAAACAGGTTCTATAGGGCAGCTTAAAGAGGCTTTCAAACAATTGAATACAGAAGATTACCTGAATCTCACTAAAGAAGATATTGTATCCAAGAAGGAAAAAATTACTGAAACCGTACAAACTAATGAAAAGCGTTACACAGCGCTGATTGCTTTAAAAGAGAAGGTTCAGACAGATATGATACGCCTTGAATATCAGAAAACCTCTCAGGAGAAAAGTGTTGCTGAGATAGAAAATGCTGTTAGGACCTATTCTACCTCTATCCAACTTTTGTTACATCAAAATAATTTTGAGACCATAGAAGAAGTTCTCGCTATTCTCTCTCTCAATCTTGATACAGAAACCTGTCACAAAGAAATACGTGAATTTGAAGATCGTTTTCACCTGACAGAACACACAGTAGCCCAACTCGAAGAAAAAACCAAAAACCAACAATGGGATGCTTCTTATTATGACGCAGTTTTACTCAACTATCAACAATTGAAAGAGGGAAGAGAAATCTTAATTGGCGAAATAAAATCCGTTAAAGATCAATTAGAAGAACACAAAAAACGCAGTACAGAAAAAAAGAAATTATCAGAACAGCTTGAACAACTCGATTTACGGTCTAAAAACCTTAGTGTTTTAATGAATCTGTTTAAAGGAAGTGGTTTTGTAAATTTTATCTCTACTCAATACCTCGAAGAATTGTGCTGTATCGCCAATCAGCGTTTTGAAAGACTTACGAGAGGACAGCTGACCTTGGTTATTAATGAAGATAACGATTTTGAAGTTGTTGACCATCTGAATTCGGATAGACAGCGTTCCGTAAAAACCTTGTCGGGCGGGCAATTTTTTCAGGCCTCTCTTTGTCTTGCTCTTGCTTTGGCGGAAAACACCCGAAACCTGAACAAAAATGAGAAAAACTTCTTCTTTATTGATGAAGGTTTTGGAACACAAGACAATGAGTCAGTGAATCTGATCTTTGAAACGCTTAACAATTTGCGCAATGAAAACAGAATTGTAGGTATCATCTCTCATGTTGAAGAACTCCAGGAGCGCATCCCAGCTTCTGTTTCCGTTGTAAAAGATTCTGAAAGAGGCAGTTTAATAAAAATAAATTAGTTTTTAAGATAATTTTATCTTAAATTTTGTCAGTTTTGGCACATTATTTGTTTTATAAATGTTAAATCAAATATTAATTTACACATGAAAAAGAATTTATTTTTAATCGGACTTTTATTTTCTGCAGTAAGTTTTGTAAACGCTCAGGAAATTACTACACCTCAATATGCTGAAAAAGTAGGTACTAAACCTATCCAGCAAGGAAACTGGATGATTGGAGGTTCTTTAGGATCTTTAGGTTATTCATTTGAGGGAGAAAACTTTAATATCAACGTAACCCCAAGAGCCGGTTATTTCATTTCTGATGGAATTGCAATTGGTTTAGGAGTAAATGCAGGTTTAGAAACTGTAAAAGACGGTGATAATATCTGGAACTATGGTGTAATGCCATTCGTAAGATATTACTTTCCTGAAGGAGCAAGTTCTACAGGCCGTTTCTTCGGACAGGGTGAAATCGGTATTTCAGGTTCTAACGGAGGAACATCAGACACTTCGTTTGCATTTGGTATAGGTGCAGGTTATGCACATTTTATCTCACAAAACGTAGCATTAGAAGCTATTGCGGGATACAATTACTCAAAATCAAACGCTTCTTCAGCTCAGGCTCAGAATGGTTTAGGTTTTGCAGTAGGTTTCCAAATTTATTTACCAGGCAAAAAATAATCTTTACGATTATCGAATAGGAAAAAGAGGCTTTAGTAGCCTCTTTTTTTATGCGTAACTGTTTGAAACTTCACTTTTTGATAAGAATTTTAAAACGTTTAAGTGACATTAGGAATGTATTTTTGAAAAAACTGACAATGAAAAGAAAAGTAGATCTGGTTGTAGTTTCTGATGTTCATTTAGGAACTTATGGTTGTAAAGCGAAAGAATTGTTATGTTATTTAAAATCTATCAAGCCCAAAACCCTTGTCCTTAATGGGGATTTTATCGACATCTGGCAGTTTAAGAAGAGTTATTTTCCCAAAAGTCATCTTCAGGTGATTAAGTATATCCTCAATCTTTCTTTAAACGGATGTAAAGTCATTTATATTACAGGAAATCATGATGAATTTCTCAGAAAATTTTCACCCATGAATTTTGGAAAAATTTTATTGATGGATAAAATAGTGATGGATTTACACGGGAAGAAAGCATGGTTTTTTCATGGCGATGTATTTGACGCCTCTGTACAGCATTCAAAATGGATTGCGAAACTGGGCGGCATTGGATATGATTATCTGATTCGCCTGAACAATTTTTCTAATTGGATTTTATCATTGATGGGAAAGGAAAAATACTCTTTTTCCAAAAAAATCAAAAACAGTGTAAAGAAAGCCGTCAAATTTATTACCAACTTTGAAGAAACTGCTTCTGAACTGGCTATTGAAAATAATTTTGACTATGTCATCTGCGGACATATTCACCAGCCACAAAAAAGAATGGTTGCCAATCATAAGGGAAAATGTATGTATCTGAATTCAGGAGACTGGATTGAAAATCTTACTGCTCTGGAATATCATTATGAAGAATGGAGTATTTATACCTACGATCCTTCCCACTTTACCATTACAGAAGAAGAGGATATTGACCTGAAACAGGAAGAAGAACTTATGAAAATTTATGCACTGCTCAAATGAAAATACTATATGCCCTCCAAGGTACGGGAAACGGGCACATTGCCAGAGCTAATGAACTGATTCCTAAATTCAAACAAGTCGCTGAGGTTGATGTATTCGTATCCGGAAATAATACTCAGCTTCCGTTAGATGGCTTTTACAAGCAAAACAAAGGACTTTCGCTTTTCTATTCCAAAAAGGGCGGACTTGATTATAAGAAAATTGTAGTCAAAAATTCACTGACACAGTTTTCCCGGGCGATTCTAAACTTTCCCATTCAAGAGTATGATCTTATCATTAATGATTATGAGCCTATCACGGCTTATGCCGCAAAATGGCATGGAAAAAAAATCATCGGACTCAGTCATCAGGCAGCTATTTTTTATGAGAATGTCCCAAAACCACCCGGTAAACATCCGGTAAGTAAGCTGATTTTCAAAAAATATGCCCCAACAGATATTTCATACGGATTTCATTTCCAAAAATACCATGATGATATTTTTTATCCGATTTTAAGACAGCAGATAAAACAGCTGCAAACTGTTACGGGTTCCTATTTCTTAGTGTATTTACCGAGTTTTAATGATGTTGTTTTACAGAAAATTCTTACCCAAATCCCAGAGGTACACTGGTTGATTTTTTCTCCTTTTAAAAAAAATCCTGAACGCTATCTCAATGTCTCCTTTTACCCTATTGATCAGGAACTGTTTTTTAAAAAATTGGCAGCTGCGCAAGGTGTTTTGTGTGGTGCCGGATTTGAATTTCCCGCTGAAGTACTCTATCTGAAAAAAATGTTATATGTGATTCCTATTAAAGGACAGTTTGAGCAATACTGTAATTATGCCGCATTGACAAAAATGGGCGTAAGCGGTTCAGAGGATCTGAACGTTTCGAAGATCAGAAACTGGATTGATTCCCAAAAAATCATAACCGTTGATTTTGAGGATGAATCAGAAAAAATCATAGAAAAGGTATTCATAAATAATCCGCTATAAATCGATTTATTCTTCCAAAAAGACAAAAAAAGCTGAAACCACTGGTTTCAGCTTTTTTATCAGATCGCTTACAAAGGAATATTGCCGTGTTTGCGTTTTGGTGTGTCAACCACTTTATTTTCAAGCATGGTAAATGCTTTAATAAGCTTGCGTCTTGTATCCTGTGGAAAAATTACCTCATCAATAAAGCCACGCTGCGCAGCTCTGTATGGGTTGGCAAATTTCTCTGCATATTCAGCTTCTTTTTCTGCCAGTTTGGCTACTGAATCTGCTGCTTCCGCAATTTCTTTCTTAAAGATAATTTCTGAAGCTCCTTTTGCTCCCATTACTGCAATCTCTGCTCCAGGCCATGCAAAGTTAAGATCTGCCCCAATGTGTTTGGAATTCATTACATCATAAGCTCCTCCATAAGCTTTTCTTGTAATAACGGTTACTTTAGGCACAGTTGCTTCTGAAAGGGCATATAATAATTTAGCTCCATGTACGATAATCCCGTTCCATTCCTGATCGGTTCCGGGAAGGAAGCCAGGAACATCTACCAATACCAGCAATGGTATATTGAAAGCATCACAAAAACGAACGAATCTGGCTGCTTTAATAGAAGAATTTACATCTAAACATCCGGCAAGAAACATAGGATTATTGGCTACGACTCCTACTGACTTTCCTCCGATACGAGAAAAACCTACAATGATGTTTTCTGCATAGTTTTTATGGATTTCAAAAAAGGAATCTTCATCGATGATATGATTGATTACTTCATGCATATCATACGGTTTATTCGCATTATCCGGAACAACCGTATTGAGTTCTTCTCTGTATTCTTCTCCAACCTGATAAGGCAAATCAGCAGGAATTTCAGTATTATTCTGTGGAATATAGCTCAATAGTTTTTTTACATCTTCAAGGCATGCTATATCGTTTGCTGAGGTAGTATGTGCAACTCCTGATTTAGTAGAATGCGTAGAAGCACCTCCTAATTCTTCTGAAGTAACGGTTTCATTGGTTACCGTTTTTACTACATTGGGTCCCGTTACAAACATATAAGACGTATTTTCTACCATCATGGTAAAATCTGTCATTGCAGGAGAATAAACGGCTCCTCCGGCACAAGGTCCCATGATAGCAGATATCTGAGGAATCACACCGGACGCCTGCACATTTCTGTAAAAAATGTCTGCATAACCTCCTAAAGAACGTACTCCTTCCTGGATACGTGCACCACCAGAATCATTTAAACCAATCATCGGAGCTCCCATTTTAAGAGCCATTTCCATTACTTTACATATTTTTTCAGCATGAGTTTCAGACAATGCGCCTCCAAATACTGTGAAATCCTGTGCAAAAGCATATACAAGACGTCCGTTTACATTTCCATAACCGGTAATAACACCATCGCCTAAATAATGTTCTTTATCCATTCCGAAATCTTTGGTACGATGGGTTACAAAAGCTCCTATTTCTTCAAAAGAGCCTTCGTCAAAGAAATACTCAATGCGTTCGCGCGCCGTAAGTTTCTTTTTTGAATGCTGGGTTTCTATTCTTTTTTCGCCGCCGCCTAATTTAGATTCGGCAATTTTATCTTTTAATATATTGAATTTATTGGATTCCATTTTTACAGTTGGTTTGGTAATCTTACTATTTTCTGGTCTGTTAGATATTGTTTCAATGCGATCAAAGCAGCTATCTCCGCCTCTTTAGCCTGATGTTCTTTAATGATATCCGCGCTGTAATATTTTTTTACAAAATTGGTATCAAAGTTACCTGAAACAAATGCTTCATGCTCAAAAACAAATTTTCCGAAAGGAAGCGTGGTACTTACTCCTTCAACTTTGTAATCTTCAATGGCTTTTAACATCAACTGAATCGCATCTTCTCTGTCTTTTCCATAAGTGATCAGTTTTGAAAGCATCGGATCATAGTAAATAGGCACATCCATTCCCTGTTCAAATCCGTTATCAACACGTACACCTTCACCTTCCGGCAAACGATATACTTCCAGATTACCAACAGACGGTAAGAAGTCGTTCATAGGATCTTCTGCATAAACCCTTAACTCCAAAGCATGTCCTTTGATCTTAAGATCTTCCTGTTGTACGGGTAATTTTTCTCCTCGTGCAACGCGAATCTGTAGTTCTACCAAATCCATTCCTGTAATCATCTCTGTTACCGGGTGCTCTACCTGTAAACGGGTATTCATTTCAAGAAAGTAAAAATTCTTGTTTTCATCTAATAGAAATTCTACTGTACCCGCTCCAACATAGTCACATGATTGCGCAACTTTTACAGCTGCCTCTCCCATTGCTTTTCGAATTTCAGGTGTCAATACCGCAGAAGGCGCTTCTTCTACCACTTTTTGATGACGTCTTTGTACTGAACATTCTCTTTCAAACAGATAAACGGTGTTTCCATGGGTATCAGCCATGATCTGAATTTCGATATGTCTTGGTGAACCTACATATTTTTCAATAAAAACAGAACCATCCCCAAAAGCAGAAGTTGCTTCTGAAATGGCTCTCTGCATTTGATTTTCAAATTCTTCTTCCTTTTCAACGATACGCATTCCTTTACCTCCACCACCTGCAGATGCTTTGATAAGAATAGGAAATCCTACCTCTTTGGCTACTGCTTTGGCTTCATCAATATCAGTAATGGCGTGATCTAACCCAGGCACCATAGGAATGTCATATGCTTTAACCGTTTCTTTAGCAGCAAGCTTGCTTCCCATAACATGGATGGCATGGGAACGAGGACCTATGAAAGTGATGTTGTTTTTTTCTGCCAATTCAGCAAAATCAGCATTTTCAGAAAGAAAACCATATCCCGGATGAATAGCATCTACCTGCAGCATTTTTGCTACTTCAATGATTTTATCCCCTAAAAGGTAAGACTGATTTGACGGTGCCTCACCTATACATACAGCTTCATCAGCAAATTTCACATGAGGAGACTGTCTGTCGGCTACAGAATATACCGCTACCGTTTTTATGCCCATTTTTTTTGCAGTTTTCATTACCCGAAGGGCAATTTCTCCACGATTGGCTACTAATATTTTTTTCATCTTTTACTCAAATTCAATTAATAACTGTCCTTTTTCAACGGCCTGTCCTTTGTTTACTGCAATGGACTTTATGATACCGGAACGAGGGGAATCAAAACTGTTTTCCATCTTCATTGCTTCAAGAATCAGAAGATTTTCACCCTGCTGTACTTCCTGCCCTACCGATACGTTGATTTCGAGGATCAATCCCGGCATTGGTGCTTTGATCGCATTGATGAGTTTTGCAGCACCAACTTCAAACCCCATTTCTTTAATAAGCTGATCCAGTTTATCGGCTATTTCCACTTCATACGCAGTATTATTAACTACTACTGTGTATTTCTTTGCATTGAAATCTTTAGAAGGAATCGTTGCTTTGTAAGAGGTATTGTGATGTAAAACATGAAACTCGTCCTTGTAGTTTTTTACGGCATCCAATGTTGCTGCCTGATTTTCAGAAAACTCAAACGTATCTGTCTGATTTACTGAAATCTTGAAAGTATGACTCATTATTGTTATTGTTTTTTTTTAAGAATGTAAATTTATTGAAATAATAAATTTTCTCAAAAGATACTATATTAATTTTAAATGGAATAAGAAAAATTTAATTGTTTAAAAGAGCCTTTTTATAAACGTCAAGCGCCCTTTCTCTCGCTTGTCTATGATCTATTATCGGCTCAATATAGCGCTGTGTTCCATATTCCGGAACCCATTTTTTTACATAGTGAAGCTGTTTATCAAACTTTTTTGTCTGCTCTTCCGGATTAAAAATCCTGAAGTACGGAGCTGCATCACAGCCACAACCCGCTGCCCACTGCCAGTTACCATTATTGGCAGACAGATCATAATCCAGTAATTTTTGAGCAAAATAAGCTTCTCCCCACCGCCAGTCAATCAATAAATGTTTGCACAAAAAACTTGCTGTAATCATGCGCACCCGATTGTGCATAAATCCGGTTTCATTGAGTTCTCTCATACCTGCATCTACGATCGGATACCCTGTTTTTCCCTGACACCAGCGTTCAAATTCTGCTTCATCATTTTTCCAGGGAATGCGTTCATATTTTTCCTTAAAACAGCGGTGTACTACTTTAGGAAAATGAAAAAGGATTTGCATAAAGAACTCTCGCCAAATAAGTTCATTGAGCCAGATTTCATTATGTTTTAACGCAAATTGAACACATTTTCTGATGGAAATAGTTCCAAACCGCAACGCCACTCCAAGATGTGTGGTATGATCTAAAGAAGGATAATCTCTGTACTGATCATAAGTATCTATTATAGTTTTATCAAGTGCAGGTACTGTATATTGAATGGCTGTTTTCTCAAATCCGATTTTATCCAAAGATGGGGGGTCAGAAGGCTCTGTTTTGTATAAATGAGAAAGCAGTTTTTCCGATTCATATAAATATAGCGGTTTTTCTTTCAATAATACTTTCCACTTTTTGGAATAGGGTGTAAAAACAGTATAAGGTGTTGCATCCGATTTAAGTATTTCATGTTTCTCAAATACTACTTGGTCTTTATACCCGGAGAAAAGAATATTTTTTGACTTTAAAAAAAGAGCGACTTCTTCATCTCTGTGTATCGCCTGGGGTTCATAATCCTGATTGGTGATGACCTCATGAATCGTATAGGTATTTACCAGTTCCTCAAAAACCTGTAAGGGCGTTCCGTAAGCTATATGTAAAACACTTCCATATTCTGAAAACCTTTTGTTTAGTTCTGTAACCGCCTGATGGATATAATCAACGCGAAGATCATGAGAATTCTCTAATCTCTTTAATATTGTTGTATCAAAAATAAAAACAGGTAAAACAGGATAACCTGATTGCAAGGCTTTATAAAAACCATGATTATCATCAATCCGCAAATCGCGTCGGAACCAGAAAACAGTTATTTTTTGTTGTGTGTTACTCATAAGTATCTATTAAATCATATGATTATACCAAAAACCAGATTGCTAAGAAATTTTGAAATCGATATATAGAATTTCGGCTAATGCTATAAAATCAATAAACCAACCGTACGGTTGGTTTATTGATTATTCTAAAACGGAATAATCACCGATGCTTACGTTTGTAAACTTACCATTGAATACAGCATGGTTTCCAATCATGGCATTGTCTAATGCTGCATTTTTGATAACTGCATGCGTTTGTATCAGACTATTTTTTATCGTAGCATTCTCTATTGAACTATGGTTTCCTACCGATACATTTGGACCGATTGTTGCATTTTTGAGTACGACATTTTCACCGATATAACAAGGCGGAATAATCGTAGCATTTTCTATAACAACTGTTTTAGAAACTAATTGCTCCCCGTCTTTATCCAGGAAGTTCAGCATGCGATTATTAGTATCAACCGTTACGTTTTTATTACCACAATCCATCCATTCCTCTACTTTTCCGGGAACAAATTTCAATCCTTTCTGTTTCATATTCTCAAGAGCATCTGTAAGCTGATATTCACCACCTTTAGCAATATCATTATCCAAAAGATACTGGAGTTCCATACGCAGGTTTTCTGCTGATTTGAAATAGTATATACCAATGATTGCCAAATCAGATATAAACTCTTTTGGCTTTTCAACAAAATCTATAATTTCATTCTTTTCGTTGAGCTGCACTACTCCGAATGCAGCAGGATCATCTACTGCTTTTACCCAGATTACACTATCAGCTGTCTGATCAAGTGTAAAATCTGCACGAAATAAAGTATCTGCATAGGCTACTACAACTGGTCCCTGCATACTATCCTTAGCACATAATATAGCATGTGCAGTACCCAAAGCTTCATTTTGATAATAGATCGTTCCTTTTGCTCCTAATTTTTGAGCAATTGCCAGTAAATCTTTTTCAACCTCTTTGCCAAAGCTTTCATGTATGATAAAAGCAATTTCTTCTACAGATTCTTTGAGAACTTTTGTGATGTCTTCCACCAAACGATGTACGATTGGCTTTCCGGCAATTGGGATTAATGGTTTTGGTATTGTTAGAGTATGTGGTCGTAATCTTGACCCACGCCCTGCCATTGGAACTATAATTTTCATTGTTTCGTTTGTTTTGTTTGTTATTTTACGCCTGTGCTTCCGAATCCACCGGCTCCTCTTTCCGTTTCAGTCAACTCAGACACTTCCATCCATTCTGCACGCTCATGTCTGGCAATAATCATCTGAGCGATACGCTCACCATCCTCTATAACAAAAGCTTCATTTGACAGATTGATGAGGATGACTCCAACCTCTCCGCGATAATCTGCATCTATTGTTCCTGGTGAGTTTAAACATGAAATCCCTTTTTTCAAAGCTAAACCGCTACGGGAACGCACCTGTGCTTCATAACCAATGGGTAATTCCAGAAACAATCCTGTTGGTACCAGTATGCGTTGCATAGGCTGTAAGGTTATGGTTTCAGAAATATTGGCCCGTAAATCCATTCCGGCAGAAGCGATGGTTTCGTAGCTTGGCAATGCATGTCTGGAGTTGTTTATGATTTTTATTTTCATTTTAAAATTCTTTGAATTAGTTTTTGTTCTTTATAAGCAATAAGGGCAATAAACAGCAATAAGAATGTTATTCCTACGATATAGTTTTCTCTAAAATTATAAAAATATATATATGAGAAGAGTACTGAGGAACCCAAATAAAGTCCTATGGCTTTTTTATCATAAGGAATCGGATATGATTTTTGTCCCAATATATACGATACAGTCATCATAAATGCATACGCAATCAATGTAGTGATTGCAGATCCCAAAATACCGAGATATGGGATAAGTATAAAGTTAAACAGAACCGTAACCACAGCTCCTGCTACAGAAATATAAGCTCCTATTTTTGTTTTATCCTGTAATTTGTACCAAACAGACAAGTTGGTATAAATTCCCAACATCAGATTGGCAAGGATAATATACGGAACGATTTCCATCGCAGACCAGAAGTTTTCATTGGTGATATAAAACTGTTTGATGAAATCGGCGAAAACAATGATGACTAACATCATAAGACTCCCACATAACACAAAATATTTGGTAATAGTAGCATATTTTGTAGGGGCATCGTCATTTTTGGCATAACTGAAAAAGAAAGGCTCTATTCCTAACGTATACGCCATACGAAACAACACCATAAATACACCTAATTTATAGCAGGCTCCATAACGGGCTACATCAAATACAGCGGTTTCTTCAGGTAATAACTCTTTTAAAAATACTTTATCAAATGTTTCATTTACTACGAATGCCAACCCGGCAATCATAACCGGAAAACCATAAGTAAGCATATCTTTCCACAATTGAATATTGAAATGAAAACGCAGTTTCAAATAATACTTAGACAATACTATAAGGGTAAATATACTTGCTATAAGATTTGACAGGAACACATAGCCCACTTCAAAATGAGGTCTATACATTGCTTTAAAAAATTCAGAACCGGTTTCTTTAATGATGATCGGCAACAAGTATAAAAAGAAAATGGTCAGTAACGCATTGACTGCAACATTCATTATTCTTATTGCACTGTATTTTACAGGTCTTTGATGTGCTCTCAGTATAGCAAACGGAATGACAACCAATGTATCTAATACTAAAATCCATAAGAGAAAAGTGGTTACAACAGGTTGAATTTCGAAATAATGATCAATCTCATTTTTAAAAAGAAAGGCTATCCCTAAAAAAACAAAAGAGACGAGAAACAAATACCATATAGAATTATTGATGACTTCCTTTTTATTTTCGCGCTTATTGTAAAATCTGAAAAAGGCCGTTTCCATACCAAACGCGAGAATAACGTTAAAAAACATCATCCAGGAGAAGATTAGGGTATAATTTCCGTAGGCATTGTCCGGCAACCATTGCATGTGCAAAGGTGCCATAATAAAACCGATCATCTTTGGTATCACTGCGGCGATACCATAAATCAATGTTTGTTTAAATAATTTTTTATAGACACTCAATTTTTCTCACTTATTCTTTAAAATACAAGGGATTTAAATAGGATTTTATTTCTTTATAAGAAAATTTTAATTCCGTCGGTCCTTGTGCATACGGAGCAATTTCATAATGATTATATCGCACAATCAGTTCTTCATTGTTGATGATAATGTTTTCTGCCAGATAGAATTTATCATCTTCAAACATATATCCTTTCTCATTAAGAGAAACATTTTCTTCGAGGTGGTTCATGGCATAAAACTTTTTCTTTGCAAGGTTTTTAAACCCTTCATAATTTACGAAAAGGTCTTTTTGAGCAACTTCTTTCCCTGTAGCCAAGTCATAAAAGACAGAAATAACCCCCTGACTTCCATGAGCACCACCTGTAAAAGTATAGTGGTCCATATCTATATTTACCAGCTCTTTTCCAAAGACGGTGTATTTGCTTTCTATTTTTGCCTCCCAGGGTACCGGTTCATTTGGAAATTGTTTTTTGATATCTTCGTAAGAAGTGATGAAGGAGTTTATTGCTTCTTCATATGTCTTAAATCGCTCGTTGTCCTGATCAAATACGACAATTTCTTTTACGATATCAAAAACCTGCTCATTGATTCTTTTAGAAACAGAATCTTTACTTAAAGCATGTGGAATTTTTACGATTACTTCTGTACAAGCCCCTTCTTCACATGGCAAAGTTGACTTTTGTTGGTAAGTAACCATCTCAAAAGCGATTTTTTGCTGCTTTTTGCAGCTGAGTAAAACAACTGAAAAACAGATTAATAGTATTATTTTCTTCATCTAATGCTTTTTTTAATTTTAATACAAAGCTATAATAATTGCGTCAGATTGGAGTATATTTGTATTAGTTTTTTTAAAAGCTCTTATTATGAAATTTAACACTAAAGTTATACATGGAGGACAGCAGCATGATCCTTCTACAGGAGCCGTTATGCCTCCTGTTTATCACACTTCTACATTTGCTCAAAAAAGTCCGGGTGTACATACCGGCTATGAATACAGCCGTGCAGACAATCCTACCCGTACTGCTCTCGAACACGCTCTTGAAAGCATTGAAAACGGAGCTCGCGGACTGGCTTTTTCATCGGGACTGGCAGCTATTGACTGTGTAATGAAATTACTAAAACCCGGAGATGAAGTTATCGCTATGGATGATCTTTACGGAGGCACTTATCGTCTTTTTACCCGTTTTTATGAAGACATGGGGATTCGTTTTCATTTTATCAGCATGAATGATTTGGCTGATTTTGAAGCTAAGATCAATGAAAAAACAAAGTTGGTATGGATTGAAACCCCTACGAATCCGTTGATGAAGCTTGCTGATATTGAAGCCATTGCCAAAATCACTAAGAAACATGGGGTTTTATTCGCTGTTGACAATACATTTGCTACTCCATATTTACAAAAACCTTTGGATCTGGGAGCTGATATTGTGATGCACTCTGCTACCAAATATCTCGGAGGTCACTCTGATGTGATTGCCGGTGCTCTTGTTATCAAAGAAGAAGCATTAGGAAAGCAATTGCATTTTACACAATTTGCCACCGGAGCTACATTAGGTCCACAGGAAAGCTTTTTGGTATTGCGCGGTATTAAAACGCTTCACTTACGAGTAGAACGTCATTGTTTTAACGGACAGAAAGTAGCTGAGTTTTTAGAACAACATCCATTAATTGACAAAGTATTGTATCCGGGATTAGCTTCTCATCCACATCATGAATTAGCTAAAAAACAAATGAAAGGCGGATTCGGAGGAATGGTTTCATTTACTTTTAAATCCGGTGCCAAACAAGATGCTATTTCTTTCTTAGAAAAGCTTAAAGTCTTTACGCTTGCAGAATCTTTAGGAGGCGTAGAGTCGCTTGCGAATCATCCGGCTTTGATGACACACGCTTCAATTCCAGCTGAAAAACGTGCTGAAATAGGCGTTACCGACGACATGGTACGTTTGAGTGTAGGAGTTGAAGATATTGAAGATCTCATCAGTGATATCGAACAGGCATTGAATGCCAACTAAAAATAGCTGCTGATAGGCAGCTATTTTTAGTTTGGTCAGTTACTAAGTCGCATTTATAAAGAAATGTATGGGTAAAAAATTGTATCTTACATCCTTTAAATTGAAAAATCATGAAAAAAATAATTCTTACTATAGCATTTATAGCTGTAGCCCATGCAGGCTTTGCACAAAGCGATGCTTTTAAAAAAGATCTTAAGAAATTAATTGAAGTTTCAGGAGGTGGTCTGGAACAACAGATGAAGCTTATGGAAGGTCAGCTGGCTCCATATGTTTCTAAAGAAAAATTACCCGCCATCATGAAAGATATTACGGCAGAGATGGATAAATTAAACGAAAAAATAGTAGCTATTTATGCGAAACATTATACACCCGAAGATGTAAAAGAATTATTAGCTTTCTATAACTCCCCTCTTGGAAAAAAGCTAACAAGTAAGACTCAGGAGATTACTCCGGAGGCCTTAAACGCAAGTACAGAATTTCAGACATCCATCCAGGGTATTGTTTTAAAACATATGCAATAAAAAAATCCGCTGAATAGCGGATTTTTTATTTTATGCTTCACAACTCTGGCAGGTAACCAGATTGGCAACAAATTCTTTAGAAACACTCTGACTACGTTGGTAGTATAATGTTTTCACTCCAAGCTTCCACGCTTCTATCAATAGAGTATTTACTTCTTTGATAGGAATATTGGAAGGTATATTAATGTTCAGACTTTGTGCCTGATCAATGTATTTCTGACGAAGAGATGCCTGTAATATAATTTCGTACTGGCTTATTTCTTTGAATGTTTTGAATACATCTTTTTCTTCTTTAGTCAATTCATCCATGTGTTGTACACTACCGTGGTTCAACATGATGCTTCTCCATGTTTCTTCGTTGTCAATACCTTTTTCAATCAGCAATGCTTTAAGGTATTTATTTTTACGCATGAAGTTTCCTTTTGCCAGACCTGCTTTGTAATAGTTACTGCTATATGGTTCTATTCCGGGAGATGTTTGCCCTAAAATAGCCGAAGAAGATGTTGTAGGAGCTATAGCCATCAAAGTCGTATTTCTTCTTCCGTACCCTTTTAATACTTCCGGTTCTCCATAAATCTTTGCAAGATCCTGAGATGCTTTTAATGATTTTTCCTGAAGTTCTTTAAAGATTTTATTGGTCAGCATTTTTGCATCCAAACTTTCAAATGGAATTCTGTTCTTTTGCAGATAAGAATGCCATCCCATAACTCCCAATCCTAATGCACGGTGGTTTTTGGCAAATTTGTTGGCAGATGCCAGATAATAATTCCCTTCCGTTTTTGCGATGAATTCAGACATTACCGCATCCAGAAAATAGGTTGCCAATTTTACAGCCTCTGTATCTTTCCATTCGTCATAGAGTTCTAAATTCATAGAAGATAAACAACAAACAAACGATTCGTCTTCTGATGAAGGCAGTGCTATTTCTGAACAAAGGTTACTTGAAGAAATCTTCATTTCTTTGTCAATATATACTTCCGGTTTGTTTCTGTTGACGTTGTCGGTAAAAAATAAATAAGGCAATCCTTTTTGCTGACGACTTTCTAAAACTCTTGCCCAGACTTCTCTCTTCTCACGATCTCCTTCAATCATATCCTGCATCCAGTAATCCGGGATACAAACTCCGTAAAATAAGTTTTGGATCGGGTTTCCGATGTCTTTGATCTGTAAAAATTCTTTAATATCCTGATGGTCTATATCCAGATAAGTAGCAAATGCTCCTCTACGTACACCTCCCTGTGAAATGGTGTCCATTGCCGTATCAAACAATTTCATAAAGCTTACCGCTCCACTACTCTTTCCGTTATCGGTTACTGCACTACCACGCTCTCTTAACTCTCCAAAATAACCCGAAGTACCACCTCCGATCTTGGTTTGCATGATTACTTCTCCAAGTTTATGCGTAATACTTTCAATATTATCTGGTACATATACATTGAAACAAGAGATTGGCAATCCTCTTTCTGTACCCATATTAGCCCAGATAGGAGAACTCAAACTCATCCATCCCTTTTCTATCATTTCAATAAAGGCTTCCGCTAACTCCGGTTTATATAAACGTTGAGCAGCAGCAGTTGCGATACGCTCAATTGCTTTTTGAGTCGTCTCTCCTTTTAATAAATATCCTCTATTTAAAATTTGCTCACTTTCTTCATTGAGCCACCATAATCTTTCTGTGGTTTCCATAGCTAATTAAAATAAATCGTCTGCTGTAATACTTTTGTCATGTTTTGTATAATCTACCGGTCTTTTTGCAAAGAAATCGTCCAAACTGTTTGCAAAGATTTCTTCTTCAAACCAGACCATCGGACTGTAATCATGCTCGCTTACATTGTATATTTTTTTCAATCCGATTTGTTGTAATGAAGTATCCAAACGATATTTCATAAAGTTGATCAGATTTTCTTTTGAGATGGTATCTAAACCTCCATTTTCAAAAATCCAGTCGAGTATTTCGCTTTCAATGTTAATGGAATGTTTTACAATTTCATTAATTTCTTCTACAGTTGCTTCATCAAAATAAGCAGGAAATTCTTCTTTGATTTTGTTGATGATATAGATCCCTGCGTTAGCGTGAATCTGTTCATCTACTGAAGTCCATGCAATGATATTGCTTACGTTTTTCATTGCTCCTTTGAAACGTGTAAATGACAATATGATGGCGAACTGACTGAACAAAGAAACATTTTCAATAAGAATCGTGAATAAAATCAAGGATTGCATATAGTTTTTCTTATCATCAGCCTTGGAATGTTGTAAAGCGTTTGAAAGATACTGGATTCTCTTATTGATCACAGGAATTTCTACTACTTTCTCAAACTCATTGTTATATCCCAATACTTCTAACAAACGGGAATACGCTTCTGAGTGACGAAACTCACATTCCGCAAAAGTACTTCCCAAACCATTGAATTCCGGTTTTGGCAAATGGTTGTATAAATTACCCCAGAATGATTTCACGTTTACCTCAATCTGAGCAATTGCCAACAAACTTCTTTTTACAATCTCACGTTCATTTAAGGTAAGATGCGAATGAAAATCCTGAATATCTGCAGTAAAATCTACCTCAGAATGCACCCAAAAAGATTTATTAATAGCATTTGTAAAATCCAAAATTTCAGGATATTCAAATGGTTTGTAATTTATACGTTTGTCAAAAATACTCATATCGAAAGCTTTTATTTTGTTAATGGTAATACTGTCTTATTTTTGAATTCCTCTAAAGAACTGCCGAATCTCTTCACAAGGCTTATTGCTGCTGAAGAATAACGGCAATATTGGAAAGATAAATATGAAAAACACTCATAAACAAGCATTTAAAAACTGTTATATTTCCCTCTAAAAGATTTTTAAAGATACTTATTAATCTTTCCATTCATAAAAAAACCTCCAAAATGTTATCCACAATTTGTACTCAAAATGTTCAAAAGATTTTTATTATTTTGAATAAATATTCGATTATTTACGTTATCTACCTATATTTGTCTAACATAAAAATAGATATGAAATTTTCTTATTCCTTATTCCTGTTATTCTTTTCAACTGTTTTGTTCGCACAGAATGAGGCCTGGAAAGGATATTTTTCGTACAATACGATAAGAGCTATTTCTGCCTCAGAATCAAAAACCTATTTTGCTACGGAAAATGCTCTCTTTTCTGTAAACGAAAATGTTTCAGAAAAAGACATATATAACACCATTAACGGATTTCAACTCAACGACATTACCAATCTTATCTATAGTGAAACTTATAAAAAGCTTGTTGCAACCAGCTTATCAGGCAGAATTGTCATTGTAGATGAAGCAACCGGTACTATTTCAAATCTGAACGATATCTATAACAAGCAATCGTTATCAGGAGCTGAAAAACAGATTAACAATATTGCTATAGCAGCCGGGTATGCCTATTTGGCAACCGGGTATGGAATTACGGCAATCCGGCTAAATGACAATAATTTTGGTGATTCTTATTATATAGGAGATAACGGTGCTTCTGTAAAAGTAACAAGTGTTGCAGTTATCGGCAACCGGATTTACGCTAATATCGAAGGTGTCGGCATCAAGTCTGCTTCTTTAAACACTAATTTGATTGATTATACCAACTGGACGTTTTATAATACAGAAAACTGGCTGGATATTATTAATTTTCAGGATCAGCTTGTAGGCGTAAAAGAAGATCTTAGCATTCACAGAATTAATGCGACCGAAACAGTATCTTTCGGACAGGTGTTTGAAAATTTTATCCGTTTGTCGGTATTCAAAAATAATCTAACAGCTACTTCTACTTATAACTCCCTTAGTTATGATCAAAATTTTAACACCGTTTTTACCTATGGAACGTCAGCAAATGCAAAGGATTATAATGCTTCTCTTTTGAAAAACGGTCAATTATATGCCGGAACCTCTATGGACGGAGCATTTAAAATTGCGGTTTCCAATGCAGATTCTCCTATCTATATTTCTCCAAAAGGACCTTTGAGCAACAATGTCTTCAGAGCATTTTACAATGAAAAAACAAAAGATTTATGGGCTATCTTCGGAGGATATACATTAGAATATAATCCCTATAATCCTGATCTGTCAAAGTATGGTATCAGCAGACAAAAAGAAAACGGTGAGTGGCAACTAATTCCTTATGACAAGATTGCTCCTCTTGAATCTACAAGTCACTTAAGTTTTCATCCGACTAATAATAATAAAATATACGTGAGTTCTTTTAATTCAGGACTTTTAGAAATCAATTTAAACAATAGCGATATTGCCAACAGCGAATTTATCCATTATAATCAAAATAATACCGGATCAGATGGCTTGGAACAATATGCACCGGATGTAAACTCTGTCCGTATCAACGGACCCGTTTTTGACCGACAAGGTACTGCATGGCTGACCAATACAGGAAGACCAACTAAACATCTGAAGTCTTTTAACAAAAACAATCAGTGGAAATCTTATGACCTCAGAGGCTATTTAAGCAATTCTCAACAGTTAGATAACTTTACCATACCCGTTATTGACAAAAACAATACAAAATGGATGGGAACCTCTTACAGCGGTATTATCGCCTTTAACGAGACCAGAAACAATAAGATTGTAAAAATAGACCGCAACAGTAACCTGCCAAGTCCTGCGGTATTTTCAGTCGCTCTGGACAACAACAATCAGTTATGGATTGGTACCGGAGCCGGTCTTCGCGTTCTTGCCTCTACTGATCAGTTCCTCACTGCAAGTAACCTGACTCCTTCTTCTATCATTATCATGGATGACGGAAAAGCTCAGGAACTGTTCTATCAACAGACTATTTTAAAAATCAAGGTAGACGGATCTAATAACAAATGGGTTTCTGTAGCCGATGCCGGAGTATTTTTAGTTTCAGGAGACGGTCAGAAAACAATTTATCGCTTTGATACATCTAACTCTCCTTTACCTTCAAATAACATAATGGATATTGAAATCAATGATACTACCGGAGAAGTTTTCTTTGTAAGCGACAAGGGTATGGTCTCTTATAAAAACTACGCTACTTCACCTACCGATAATTTAGATGATGTTTATGTGTATCCAAACCCGGTCCGGCCTGATTTCACAGGAGAAGTTAAAATATCAGGATTAAAGGTAAAATCCAATATAAAGATTACGGATGTTTCCGGAAATCTTGTATACGAAACTACTTCTGATGGTGGAACGGCTTTATGGAATACCTTTAATTTTAACGGGAGAAAAGTAGCTTCAGGAGTTTATATGATTTTTGTTTCATCAGAAGACGGGTCTGAAAAGACAACTAAAAAACTTATGATTATCCGATAATGCATTTTAAAACAAAAGCCATTGTTTTACACACAGTGCGCTATCAGGAAAAGAGTTTGATTGTAAGATGTTTTACCGAAGCTTTCGGTATCACATCTTACTTTATTAAGAATGCTTTTTCCAAAAACAAAAACACTCTGAATATAGCTTATTTCCAACCTCTTACCTTATTAGAAATTAACGCCACACATAAAAACAAAGGTAATTTAGAATACATTACCAATCTGAGTCTATTGCATCCCTATCAGAATATCAACAATGATTTCAGTAAAAGTACTGTTTTTATTTTTTTAGCAGAATTATACAGTATTGTCCTTAAGGAGGAAAAAGAGAATTCTTCCTTATTTTCTTTTCTTGAAGAATCATTGATTTGGTTTGACACCCATCCTTATTTTGCAGATTTTCATCTTTTTTCCATGATGGGAATTACTAAATTTCTTGGTTTTTATCCAAACACGGAAGATATTAGGGGCACTTATTTTAATCCTATTGAAGGAAAATTTATGTTTACTCCGGAACACCTCTGCTTCAATGAAGATGAGTCCTTTTTATTCAAGAAACTTCTGACTCACAATTACGTTTCTGATATTCCTGTTTTTAACGGAAATGAGAGGAAACTATTAATACGAATGCTATTACGGTATTTTGAACTTCACACAGTCGGGTTCAGGCAGCCTCTTTCTCTTGATATCTTATCTGAAATATATACACATTAAAAAAGACTGCTTTTAGGATAAAACAGTCTTTTTTTATAATTAATAATTAACGAAAAGAATTCATACTTATCGGGAGCTTCTTCCGCCACCGCCACCGCTTCTTGAAGAACCTCCGCCAGTACTCATACCGCTTGATCCTCTTGACATGGTAGCTCCTGAACTTCTTGAAAAAGATCCTCCGGAGTTAGAAGGTCTTGAAAATGAGCTGTTGGAACTTCTTGAACTGCTGCTGTCAAATGATCTTGATGGCGTCGATCTTTCAATGCGCGAGCTGTTTACTGGGGCACTTGATCGTGAACTGTTTATTGGAGCACTTGATCGTAACGTACTGCTGGAACGGTTTATGGTAGAGGAATTATCTGATCGTAGATTTACTCTTGAAGAATTGCTTCTTCCTCCGTTTGCATTAAAGTCTGAACGTACTGTTGCGCTACTGTTTCTTACACTTGAGCTGTTTCTTGATGAAGAAAAATCAGTCCCTCTTGAAGAAGCATTTACACTTCCTCTGTTATTGATCGTTGATCCGGTAACTGAATTTCTGGAATTTTCTCTTGATGCATTATTTCTTGAACCGGCACTTCCACGAGATTGATCTAAAGCATATCGGTTGGTTACATTAGCATTTCTATTTGTAAATGATCTTCCCGGATTGCTTCTTTCATAAGCATTTCTACTTACCCCTGAATACATTCTATCTGCTCTTGAAATTCTTCTGTTGTCTGTATATACATATCTGTTTCTTGTGTTAATATGAGGATACACATGTCTTTGATATCTGAACACTGGCATTGGAGCCCAATAGCTGTAATAGGTTGGATAATATCCCCAATACCAAGGGGAATAATAAGGTCTGTAAGTTGCAAGCCAGAAATAATCAAAGAATATAGGCGTTCTGTAATAATAAGGCTCGTAGATATAGTTAGGACCATAAATATATGGATTACCAACAATCTGAACATTTACTGTACTTGAACGTTGTTTTTCTATTTCAATCGTTGCTACATCCTGAAAGGTATCCTGACCTAATACTGCCTGAATAACAATTACTCTGTTATCTCCTTCTGCCACTTCTATTACTCTCAGATAATCAACATAATTATCACCGTTTAAATCAAGGTTAGATAATTGTAATGAAGGGTCGTTCAGTTTTTTTTCAAAATCTTCCAAATCTCTTGCATCACCAAAAACAGATGCTACTGCCTGAAGATCAAGATTGTCAGATATATCGTAATTTTTCGCCACTACTGTTGCAGTAGAATTTCTTTGTGCTGTAACGAACTGCGTGCCCAGCAACAAGAAAAAAGCGAATATGATTTTATATGTTTTCATGACGGATTATTTAATTGTTTATTTTATTTACCATGCTTATTTCAAGGACTGTGCCAAAATAGAAAAGCCTCATTCTTTTAACAAAAAAAATGACCCGTAAGGGTCATTTTAAAAATTTATTGTAACAGAACTTTATTTCTGTGTGATGATGAATTCTGATCTTCTGTTGATCGCATCCTGCTCAGGTGTACAGTTTTCACCGCAATCAACTTTCGGCTGACTTTCTCCGTAACCCTGTGCCTGTAATCTGTTAGATGCAATTCCTTTTGATACAATATACTGTAACGTAGTTTTTGCTCTTTGATCAGAAAGTCTCAAGTTATAAGCGTCGCTTCCTTTATTATCAGTATGTGCTTCTATTTTAATTTTCATGTTAGGATTTCTTTCTAAAATCTGAACAAGTTTGTTTAATTCGAAAGCTCCCTGTTGTGTAATATGAGATTTATCAAACTCAAAATAGATATCTCCCAATACTATTTTTTCATCAATAATCAATAATTCGATCGGACGTAATTGTACCTCAACAGGCGCTTTTCCATTTTTAGTTTTTTGCAATGGAACATTTTTACTGTCATAATCTTTTCTTGATACCTGCAAAGAGTAATTTCTCCCACAATCTACATCATATCTAACTAAACCATAAGCGTCTGAATATTTTGTTTCAATGATGTTTTTATCCTGATCTAAAATACTTACCTGTGCATCTTTTAAGATTTCTCCTGTTTTTTCATCTTTTACAGTGATAAGGAATTCCGTTAAACATACGGGATGGACTTTGTATATATCATCTCTTCCCACACGGTTTGTAGAGATAAATCCGATGTTTTTATCAGTATAGAAAGACAATGCAAAATCATCTTTAGCCGTATTTATAGGATCTCCCACATTCATGGCAACAGAGCCCGGAACTTCTAAATCGATTGAGTATACGTCTAATCCTCCAAAACCTTGTCGGGCATCAGAAGCAAAGTATAATTTGTTATTATCTGCGATAAAAGGAAATGATTCGCGTCCTTCGGTATTAACTTTTTCACCCATGTTTACAGGCTCACCGTAACTACCGTCTTCATTAATAGATACCTTCCAGATATCCATTCCTCCAAGAGTACCTGGCATATCAGAAGCAAAATATAATGTTTTACCATCTGGTGTAACACTTGGATTACTTACCATATAATCTGCACCGTTGAAAGGTACCGGCTCTAATTTACCCCATTTCTTTCCATTAAAGGTAGCTCTGAAAACACTTACTTTTCCTAATTTCAGACGTTTCTTTTTATCTACAGCATACTTTCTGTTTCTGAAACTCTCTGTTGAGAAATACATAGTTTGTCCGTCTGCAGTAATGGTTACAGGTCCATCGTGTAACTTCGAGTTCAATTCACTTACTGGCGTAATTTCTTTAAATTTACCTTCTTCAAGATCATAAGGAGCCGAATAGATATCTAAATAAGGTTGATTATTCCATCCGTATGTTTTTTTCTTACCCGATCTTGATGATGTAAAATAAAAAGTATTGTCTTGTGTAAGAATTCCCGCAAAATCAGAATACTTAGGATCATTCATCCCACTGTCTTCAAATGTAAATAAAGCTTCCTGCTCTCTTAACTTTGGTATATAATCCGGATTCTGTAAAAATTTTATAGAGCGTAAATCATCCGGTTTCAAGTTAGCAAATTTTTTCATTGCTGCATTTGATGCCTCATATCTTCCGCTCGCTTTTAGCATCTGTGCATACTTATAATGAATTTCTGCATCAAGCCCAGGGTTTACTTCTAACGCTTTTGCATACCATTTAGCAGCTTCAACTGTATTAAAGATATTGTAATAGGATTCTGCTAATTGAATGTTTATGTAGTTATCGGTTTTGTCTCCTCTTGTTAATTTTTTGTATTGTTCAGCAGCATCCATAAACTGATATCTGCTGAATAATTCGTCTGCTAATTTTAAACGTTCTTCTGGAGTATTTTGTGCAAATCCTGTCATTACACACCCCATAAGCATTAAACTCAAGTATATTTTCTTCATAATTTTTATCTAAGTGATTAGAAATAACGAGGTGAACTGGATACTCTTTTCTTAAAGTAAATATCAAATAGTACAATTACTTCATGAGAAGCGGTTCCTGCTACTTTCAAATCCGAAACAATGTGATCATATGCATATCCAATACGAAGGTTTGGTAAAACAGCATAATTGATCATTGCTCCAAATGAGTCTTCTAATCTATAGGTAGCGCCAAATTCCAATTTGTTATTCCACATTGCATTTACTGAAGCATCTACTGATACCGGCGAGTTCATTGCCATTTTAAGCATGGTAGAAGGTTTTAGTTTCCATTCTTCATTAAGATCGAAAACATATCCACCTGTTAAGAACATGTGCATTACATCACTACCGAATTTTCTGTTATTTTTTTCGACATATGTATTCTGTAAGAAATTCGGCACACTCAATCCAATATAATACTTATCAGTATAATAGAATGCTCCGGCTCCAACGTTGAAAAGAGAATTGTTTTCATCAGAAGCAAAAGCAGGATCATTCGGATCAGGAACTCCCGGATTAATATCACTAAAGTAACCGATATTTTGCAAGGTTACACCTCCTTTAACCCCTAATGCTAAACGATGCTTTCCTCCCAGATCCAGCGTATAAGAAAAGTCTGCATAGATTTTATTTTCTGTAATTGGTCCGATTTCATCTGATATAGCAGAGATACCGACTCCGACACTTTTACCGACTTTACTATGTCCAAAAATAGTAGTTGTCTTTGGAGCACCATCTAAACCAACCCATTGCTGGCGGTGCAAAACTCCTAAAGAAAGGCTCTCTTTTGAACCGGCGTAAGCAGGATTGAAAACACTTTGATTATACATATACTGTGTATAATGCGGATCTTGTTGTGCAAATATTTCATTACTACATAAAAACCCTAGTAAGACAGATACTAAAATTTTTTTCATATATCGATTTTTAATGTTAACAATAGTTTAATACTCAATTCTTTTTGTTTCATAATTTAAAACTTTATAATCCTGCAGTTTCTTTAGGAAAATCAAATATAATCAAATTTATTTTTTTTTTAACAAAAGTCACATTTTTAACAAAAAAAGAAATATCCTGAATAAAAAAGAGCTTCTTTTTGCGTCATTTTAACTTTGTATGTTGGTTATTATAAGACAATAACGTGTAAAACAATTACCACTATCAGTCTTACCGTCTATATACCTTATTATTTTATTTCTCTGGCAATCTGAACATATCCGGTCAATACCTCTGTTGTGGTTGTTATTTTATAATAATAAGTACCATCAGGCAGTTCTTTTCCGTTTTTGCTCTGTCCGTACCATTGATTTGTATATCCGTTACCATAGGAATATACTTCTCTTCCATCTCTGTTATAGATCGCAACCGCTAACGGATGATAATAGGTAAGATCAAAGGAGTCATTTAGCCCGTCTCCGTTAGGTGAAATTCCTTTAGGAACAGAACAGTTAATCACTTCAACTGAATAACTGCTGGAAAAAGCACAATTGTCTTCATTTTTAATGTTTATAAAAACAGTATACTTTCCTAAAGAGAATATTTTTCCACTTTCATAAAGCTCTCCTTTTCCAAATTCTTCAGAAGAGTAAAACTGTCCCTGTGGTAGTTCTGGTAATACATAATTGGTACAGCTTACAATATCATCAGCTTCAAAAGGCATTAATTCTTCGGATGCTATAATTTGAAATGAACTAACCGACTGACAACCTGTTTCGTTATCTATAAGACTAATATAGATTGTTTGTGGCAAATTGTAGGGTTGATAAGCAGTTGCACCCGAAATAGGAGAGACTTCATTTATAGCCTCACTTTCCGATTCATAATATGTAATGGTTACATTATTATTATTAATGTCGCTTATTATAGCCGCTTCTATACTTGTAAGGTCCACGATTGACGCAACTTCATTATATACACAGGTGATAATATCATCCGGTTTTTTCAGATCGATGATTGGTTTTCTTATGATTCTGAAAGAAACTATTTTATAACATCCTAAATCATCCTCTACCCTTACAAAGATTTGCTGTGGCAACTGTATTGGCTGATAGTTTTCCGGAGAAACGATTTGCTCTTCAACATCTTCAGCATCTTCTATATTTTCGTAATAGCCTACTATGAGTTGACTGGTATCTCCGAATTGAGAAAGGAGCTGGTCTTCATTGACAGTCAGATCTACCATTGGAATCTGATTTCTGAAGATACAAATCTCAATATTATCCGGAACAGTTACTGTTAATTCAGGATAAATTTCTATAATAATAGAATCGTTAATAGCACAGGTACTTCCTATAAATGTAGCCTCAATTTTGTATTCACCCGATTCGTTTACTTCTAAAATAGTTCCGTTTGCTCCAGGGATTAAAACCCCGTTTTTAAACCATTCAATTGTATAATTATCTGGATTAAGCTGTGAATCCAGCAGAACACTTTCTCCATAACACAAAGCTGTTCCTTCATCAATTAATCGGTTATCACCTATATTTACACTACCTAAATCAAAACTACCCCCTTCAAGAAAAACAGCTGAATCGTAAGAGGAATCCGGAAAACCTGATCCTCCAAAATCAGCAATCACAAGCTTTATATGATAGGTTTGCCCAGGAACAACCTGTGATTGTGCAATTAAAGGCACCGTATATCCTCTAAAGTTAATCGGTGCATTCATCGAAGCAGAATTCGTTCCGTTATAGTACTCTGCAAAATATTCCGGATTTACAGAGGCACATCCTCCATTATAAGCATTATTTCTGATAGTGGTAACTGAAACAGGTATATTGGTATTTGGAACAACCGCTAAATTGGTTGTCGTATTGGTTGCCAAATCTGTTAACAGGAAGGCAAATGCATCGGAATAATTACACTGAAACGTTCCATACTCTTCAGAAGCAAATATAAAGTTGAAACTGATTTGATTGGTTATCGCTACGAAATCAAATTCTAATTTTGTAGCATTTAAAAGTGGACCGGTAATTCCCTGTTGTGTCAATACATTTGTTAAATCAGTATCTCCTCCCCATACAGATCCTCCGGCACCCTGCACACCTAATCCTTTTGGTCCCGGTGCCGATGCAAAATTACCTGTTGATAATATAATTCCATCACCGAAAGGAAAAGAAGAACCATTTTGTTCAAAGTATCCGATTCCGTTAACGGTTCCAAAATTGGTTCCTGTACTCCATGTAATATTTGAAATATTAGCACAATCATTGTCTATCAAAACATCAGTCACTAACTCAGGTACTGTATACTGAGTATCATCAACTTTTATTGGTGGAGTCGGAGTTGTTACACAGACATCAAAATTTAGTGTATTATAAAAAGATGATGTATAAATTCTTATTTTGTAAATCTGACCGATCGCTAAATTATTTAATGTTAATGCCTGTCCTGTAACACATCCTATGTTTGCCATAGCTGTAGTACAATCTTCACCCTGATACACTACAATATAAGTTGTAGCATACGTTATGGACATGTTTAGCAATCTTATCATATGAGTAGGTGCTTCAGCGGTAAACTCAAACCATACATCATTCGCAGGAGTTCCGGCACATACTGTTCCGGTAGCCGACGGGGTTGCTCCTATTACTGTTCCCGGTACAGTCTCTACACATTCTATTCCATCATTTACCGGAACTGTAATTGCATCCGGACAATTATCATTAGAGATCAGTGCATTTACTGCCATAGGTCCCTGCCATACACTTGTTCCATCAACAGCTCCACAATTGGTACGCACCCAAAAATAATAGGTTACAGCCTGTGCCAAGTTTCCTACTGTCACAGTAGTATTTGTTGTATTTCCGGTGGGTGTTGTACCAGGAGTTACTGTATTTACTGGGCTTATATAGTAATCATATCCGGTTACAGAGGAACCTGTTGGTGCTGTCCAGGTGAGAACGGCGCTATCTGTTGTCTGCCCACTTACTGTAATACCTGTCGGAGCTGAACAAACCACACGTTTTACCAAAATATTGTCTATTGCTGCAGGCGGTTGTGTTCCTAATATGCCATCATTACGCCATTCAAAAACTAATTTTATATTTTGCCCAGCAAGAGCTGATAGATTAACAATACTGCTATTAGTTGTAAAAACGGAACCCTGATAGAAATCTCCTCCAACACGTACTCTTCCTCCACCATTAGTGATTTGTGTTCCCGGAGTAGGTACATAAGCTTCTGGCACTACCCAAACTCTGAAATAATCATAGAGACCGGTTTCTCCTACAGAGCGCCAATCAAATTGAATTTCCACATCTACTGTATTTGAAGGTAATGTGATAAGCTTAAAAGCCTGAGTTACTGATGCCGCACTTACGTTGTAATTATTAGACACCCCATTATTATCTGAAATGTATAAAGATTTTGTTCCTCCGTTGTTTACTGCTGTTCCAACAGACCATTTATTTGTTTGTGTTCCGTTTAAAAATTCCCATCCATGAGTTCCTTCGAAATCTTCTGTGTAAATGTCATTCACTGCAAGTATATCATACATCTTTTTACTTACATTCTGCTGAGCTATTTTTTCTGTTTCTAAATGTGGCCTTTTTTCATTTATCAAATGAATTATCTTAGGTACAAACGCAAAAGATGAAAGTGCAATAAATAAAAACAATAAGGTAATTTTTTTCATATTTGTATCGTAAAATTTGGTTGACTAACAAATATAAAAATATTTAGTTAACATTTAGTTAACAACCCAACAAAAAAACCTTTTTATTTAAAAATTCAATAATTAATTATTTAATTTCCCGTATTAATTGCACATAACCTGTAAACAATTCAGTATCAGTAACGATCTTATAAAAATAAGTATCGTCCGGTAGTGGTTCGCCCTGTTTGTTCTGACCATGCCACTGATTCGTGTAACCCGGTCCGTAAGCATACACTTCCATTCCTTCTCTGTTATAGATCAATACTTCTAAAGGATGGTAATTTGTTAAATCAAACGTATCATTAAGACCATCACCATTCGGAGAAATTCCTTTTG
>DAMCXY010000016.1:0-84895 GCA_032096595.1 Flavobacterium sp.
GGGTTTTAAGGTGTGGTCCCACCTGGGCTCGAACCAGGGACCACCTGATTATGAGAAACTTAAAAAAACTAAATAACTCATTTAAAATCAATATATTAAAATTATTCATTATTTTTCATCCGCATTTAAATTGCATGAATCTAAAAAAATTTACTTTCAATTTAGTAAAATTAAGATTAACATTGATATGTAATCAATGCTATTTATAATCATATGACAAGTATTTATTTAATATATTTTAACTATTTTTGCCAAAAATATTAACCAAAAATAAATGCCATATGAGGAATTTTTTCACAATCCTTCTTATTTTTCTATTAACCATTGAAGTATCATCCCAAACGTTTAAAGAATTTTTATTTACTCCAAAAGATGAAAATAAGTTTGTCCCAACAGCGGTTGAGAATAATGGAAAATATTTAAAACTTACTTTTACAGATAGTTCAATTCAACAATTGTTTCAAAACCAAAGAATACTAGATTATAGGAAAGCTTTTCCAAATTTGAAATCCTATTTAAACACTGTTTATCTTGTTAAGATAGAGAGTTCTTCCCTTGAATTATCACACCTTCTTGCTAATGAATTTATTACGTATGGAGAAGAAATTGAAGATGCTCCTTTAGCTATAGAATATCCAAATGATTTTATGTTACCAGATGGCTCACCTAATGATTATTTAGAACATATTAGAGCACCGCTGGCGTGGTCTATTACTAAAGGGGATCCAAATGTTCTGATTGGGATTGCTGATTCATGGTTTGACTACAATCATGAAGAATTGGCAGAAAAGATCGCAGGAATTTACGGAGGGCCTTTTGCTAGTTATGGCGATTATACTCATGGAATTTCAGTTGCAAGTTTAGCTGTTGGACATACTAATAATGGAAAAGGGTTAGCTAGTATGGGATATAATACAAAAATGGTTGGTTATATTGGAGCTAACTTCACAGCTATATATGAACTATCACAAATACCAGGTGTAAAAGTAATTAATGCTAGCTGGGGAGATTTAAATTATAGAAATTATGAAGAAGATTTAATTAATGAAGTTAGAGACGATTTAGACATTGTAATTGTCGCAGCATCACATAATGGAGGAACACTATATTCTCAAACCGCTTATCGTTACCCCGCATCCTACGACGCTGTGATATCAGTAACCGGCGTTGGTAGTAAATATGATCGTGGAACCACAAATTCTCAAGGCGTAATGACTAATTGGAAAGATGTTGCACTATATAATATTAACGACCCTCTAAGTACAATGACTATAAATGACAAAGTTAATGTTTCGGCACCAGCTTTTGATCTTTTCAAAGCTGAAAACCCAAATGGAGCTCAAGGTTCAGTTAACGCATATACAATGATGGGAGCTGGAACATCTGGAGCTGCTCCTATCGTTTCCGGATTGGCAGCATTAATAAGATCAATTAATCCAAATCTTACAGCTGTTCAGGTAAAGCAAATCATTGAAGAAACCACTGATGATATTTATTATATTCCTGAAAACACCCCATATATTGGAAAATTAGGAACGGGAAGAATCAACGCATACAGAGCGGTTATGCGGGCGCATTGTATGCTAAATCCTTCGGATAATTTAGATTTAATGATTCGAGATAACAAAGAGGATCATGGTGAAGAACCTAATAATTCAACTGAAGAATATTGGAACAGTAATGATATCTGGATCCGTAATGAAGATGATAGTATCGAGCAACATCAAAATCCAGAGTACCATTCTTCAAAACCTAATTATGTCTATGTAAGGGTATTTAATAGGAGTTGTGTTGTTTCATCTGGAACAGAAAAAGTAAAACTCTACTGGTCTAAAGCCTCTACATCTTTGAATTGGGACACGCATTGGAACGGGCAAAATAATTTCCCAAACAATGGTCCCTTATTAGGAGCTCCAATAGGAGAAATTACTATTCCGGTCTTGCAACCTGGACAGGATGCTGTTGTTAAATTACCTTGGCTAGTTCCAAACCCAAGTACTTATCAATCTATTAATGATGAGCCATGGCATTTTTGTTTGTTAGCAAGAATTGATTCTCCAGATGATCCAATGACTGTTGCTGAAGGTGAATTCCTAACTGATAATGTAAAAAATAATAATAATCTTGCATGGAAAAATCTTACTATCGTAGATTTAAATCCAAACAATATAGGTAAACCTATTGGAGGAGTAATTGCAGTAGGAAATCCTCTTCAGACACTAAAAAAGTTTGATTTGAAATTTACTACAGATAAATCAGATATTGGAAATAGTTTGTTTAAGGAGGCAGAAGTTACTGTGATTTTAGACGAAATAGTTTTAAAAGCATGGGCTAAAGGAGGATATAAAAGCTCAGGCATCAAAGTAAATGGTAATAGATTAGTTATTACAGATAATAATGCAGAAATTAAAGATCTTGAATTTGAGTCTAAAGAGATTGGAACAGTTGATGTTAAATTTCATTTTCTTACGAAAGAAATTACTGCAAAAGAAAAATTCCTAATGAATGTTACTCAGAAAATTTCAGAATCAGGTAAAACTTTTGGAGGAGAATCTTATGAGATACGTAAATATCCTCGCGAAGTATTTTATGCCAATGCTGGAAATTCAATTTTGACAGATAAAAACGAACCTGTTCTTTTATCAGCTACTAATATTGGAGAACCTGCAATATATAATTGGTATGATTCTGAAGGAAATCTATTATCTCAAGGAATTGATTTCAACACTTCTGTAACTTTGGCAACTAAGTATAAATTGGAAGTTATATCTTTAGAAGACGGTTATAAAGATTATGATGAAATAGAAATTAAATTGAAGCCAAATAATATATCCAATATTTTCCCAAATCCGGCTGTAAATCAACTAACAGTAGAATACAAAATTAATAAAGCAAATTCAGCCTATATTTCAGTTGTTGGCACTTATGGTAGCAATACATCAAATAATTATATTTTGAACGTTGAACAAGATTCGATACAAATAGATTTATCAACTTACCCATCCGGAGTTTATTCTATTGTATTGATTTCAGATGGAGAAGTAACAGATTCAAAAACCTTAATAAAAGAATAATTATGAAAAAACAGATTTACATCATAACGATACTATTTTTATTATTAAACACCTTTTTTGTGAGCGCACAAACCCAAGAAGAAGAATTAAAAAACAATCAATGGTATGTGCATAAAGTCACTTTGAATAATACTGATTACATCGCTCCTGATAATGAAGAAAGACAAAATTTTCATAATGAATCTTTTGGTTTTATTGATTTATATAATCAATTTTATGGGTATTACTGTTATACATTTGGTTTAGAAAATATTACATTTTTAGAAGACAATGGTTTTCAAGCTACTCATTGGATGAGCTTCCCATTATTTGAATGCCAAAATAATGATAATGTAAATTTTAGTTCTAAATACACCGATGTATTGCTTTATCAACCAAGTGATTTAATATTTCAGTACGAAATAACTCCTGTCGATAGTAATACTAAAGAATTAATATTAACTAATGAAAACGGAGATAAAGCATATTTTTACACTTCATATTTATCAAATCCTATTTTTGATTTAGAAGGTGTAAATATATACCCCAATCCAGTGAGTGATATATTGCAGATAACGCTGCCGAATACCGCTAAAGAACGATATGACTTTAAAATTTATGACATAAATGGAAAACTCATAAAAGTTTTCAAAGATAAAACTGGTAAACAAATTACATTAGACATACAGGATCTTAATTTAGGAGTTTATTGGTTAGAAATAAATACTCATGATAGCAATCAACGCGGACTAGTTACTAAAATAATTAAGAAGTAATAGATCAAAATAAAAACAAACAGCCACTAATTAAAGTGGCTGTTTGTTTTTTTTAATGAGTATATTACATAAAATTATCATGGAAAAACAACAAATTGTAATACATCATAAATTACAAAATCATGAAAAAACTATTATCAATCATATTCTTATTGATTACAGGATATGTTTCTTCACAATCTCTTCAGCAAGTAGACCTTTATAATCGACCCGAAGTATCATTAGGTGATAAAGGATATTATTTTAAAGATACACAAGGATATTTTAACCAGTATACAGGAAATGGTGTTTGGCAATATTCATCTGGAAACCTAACAATGCAATTAAAATTTATTAAAAAAACTTTTACAGATGTTTACCAAAATAAAATTGATGCATTAATTGGTGGAATACTTATCGTTAAAAATGGTGTTGAAGTTGTAAATACTTTAAATATTAATGTAAATCAAAACAGTACTGTTGACTATTTTATATACGATGGACCACGTTATAAAAACACACCTAATTGTATGGGCTGTACAACACCAGATCAAAGACTATATATGTTTTATAATGAACCGAATAACGATAATCCAAATTTAGCACATATGTTCTTCATTATGCATGTATATAAAAATGCTCAACAAATTCCTACTCTAAGAGTAGTATTCACACAAGAAGCATTGTCAGGAGATCCAACGGAATATGATACTGAATTTAATCATATCCCTACTAAAACACAGGTTTATTTACCTTTTGGAACATTTGATTTTCAGAAAGTAAATTAATTCAGATAACAAAACATAAAGCCACTAATTAAAGTGGCTTTTATTTATTTATCTAGGGCGAAGTGTCCATTCGGATGTCACAAAATATCTGTATCCAGTTCCGTTAAAAAGATTATCAGGGTACTGACTCTTTAAATCTTCTTTACGGATATCTAATTCTGCTGAACTTAAATATTTTACTTCTGTGTGGGCTGTGTACTGAGAGATGATCCCAAAATTTTGACTGTACACTCCTGTTACAGTAATTTTATACCACATTCTGCCTTCAAAGTCTGGTGTTTGATCCATCATTGAATTATTTGCCTTTAAATCAAGTATTGAATTACTCGCTGTTAATGTTGTTGTTCCAATGGCTAATACGGCTAAAGGCATTAATAATTTTTTCATATTTTATACACTATAGGTTAAAAATCGAATATATAAATATATATTAACAATAGCAACAAACTTATTTTATTATTTATTATAAAATTTATCACCTACTATCTTTTCCAAATCTTATACAAAAAATTATCATAATAATTACAGGCAGCATCTGAAGAAACAAAAATCCCCAATCAAACTGTTTTCGCTCCTTTTGCTTTTCGGTTGACTTCATCACCTCATTAATCCGTTTAAAAGACTTTATTACTACTTCTTTCTTTTCCTTGTAGCGATGTTTGATTCTTCTTTAAACATTTTTTCTGGTATTTTCTATAATACCCTTAACTGGTATTATTAATGATATAATTTAATCAGCATCTGTAAGATATTGTGATAATATTTTACGGGCCCTTATCTTTAAAGCTAATAATGCCGGCATCAATGAATCATATTCAGGATGAGTTTCCAAATAAGAAGCTGTTTTATCATCCCAATCACTAAGCAATGCACGACCAATTTCACGTTCTCTCCTAATTTGTTTATGAGATACTACAATAACTATCATGCAACCATCTTCATTAGTAGCTTTCCTATCTAATATTTTAAATTAGCTGCCATCCGCATTAATGTTTGGACACCAAAAATTGTCCGCATTTTATCCGCATTTAAGTGTTAAAAAGTTACTTTTTGTGGTAGTAAATGAGTTTTAAATATAAAAAAGGAAAAGTATAAAAACAAGAAAACCCTTGATATACAAGGGTTTTAAGGTGTGGTCCCACCTGGGCTCGAACCAGGGACCACCTGATTATGAGTCAGGTGCTCTAACCAACTGAGCTATAGGACCGGCTACTTATCGTTAGCGAGTGCAATATTACAGTAGAAATTCTGAATTCGCAAGGCTTTTTTAAAGTTTTTTTGATTTTTATCTGATTTCCTGACACAGTTCTATCAGGACACCATTAGTGGTTTTAGGGTGTAAAAATGCAACTAATTTATTATCAGCACCTTTTTTAGGAATATCGTTTAAAATAATAAATCCTTCTCCTTTTAACCGTTCCATTTCAACAATAATATCTTCTACATCAAAAGCAATATGATGAATACCTTCTCCCTTTTTCGCTATAAATTTAGCGATAGGACTTTCTTCATTTGTCGCTTCCAGCAATTCAATTTTGTTAGGTCCGTTCATAAAAAAAGAAGTCTTCACTCCTTCAGATGCTACTTCTTCTTCTTTATAGGGAGCTGCTCCAAATAGTTTTTCAAATAAAGGATTTGAAGTTTCCAGACTTTTTACAGCAATACCGATATGCTCTATTTTTTTCATTTTAAATATATTTATAACAAAAACAAAGATAAGGATATCAGTATGAAATTTGTATTTTTGCACTATGGAAACAAACAGACAAAAAAAAATGGGTGCCTTATTGCAGGAAGATCTTGTAGATATTCTTCAGGGACAGGTACGAAAAAACGGTATTTCTAACTTGATCATCTCAGTATCAAAAGTTTCTGTAACAACGGACTTGTCCATTGCAAAAGTATATTTAAGTATTTTTCCGGTTGATAAAGGAGCTGAATTACTAAAAGCTATTCAGTCAAATGCTCCGCTGATCAAACATGATTTGGCACAGCGTGTAAAGAATCAGTTACGAAAAGTACCTAACCTGAGTTTTTATATCGATGACAGTCTTGATTACATTGAAAAAATTGATACAGCCTTAAAAGGAGAAGAAAACCCAATCGAAAACAGAGAGTTGTTAATTCGAAGAAAGAAAAAATAATCCTTGAACACGACTTTTTACATAGCCAAAAGGTATGCTTTCAGTAAAAGCAAAACCAAAGCAATTAATATAATTTCTAGAATCGCAGCTCTTGGAATTATTGTCAGCAGCATGGCTTTGTTTGTCGTTTCATCTGTCTTCAGCGGACTCGAAGATTATTCTCTATCCTTTACAAATGCTATGGATCCGGATCTTATCGCATTACCTGAAAAAGGAAAATCCTTTTTGGTCAGTAAGGATCAGTTTTCCAGATTAGAAGCGATTGAAGATATTGAAGCACACGTGCCTGTTGTAGAAGAACGGGTTGTATTTACATTTAACAACAAACAGGTTGTAGCCGTTATCAAGGCTGTTGATTCTACTTATACTGACGTCACAGATATTAATACAGCCATATCCGCAGGCAACTGGCTTATGCCGCACACCAATCAGGCAGTTGTGGGAAATCTTTTAGCCGAATCTTTATCAATGGGGATGTATTCCAATGATAATCTGTTAGAAGTCCTTGCGATGAAACCCGGAGAAGGGATGATTTCTACACCAGACGAAGCTTATAACAAAATTCCTTTATACACATCAGGTATATACAGCTTGGGAAATATAGAAACCGATGCTAAATATATTTTTACAGATATTCATGTTGGACAGAGTTTGCTGAATTGGGAAAGCAATCGTTATTCGTCTCTTGAATTTAGGTTAAAAGAAACAGCACAAGAACAAAAAGTAATTAAGGAATTGCAATCTATTTTTGGCGACCAACTTATGTATAAAAACAGAGCTCAGATAAACGAAAGTCTGTTTAAAATGCTCAAAACAGAAAGCCTTGCTATTTACCTTATCTTTACACTGGTGATTATTGTGACCTTATTTTGTCTGACGGGCTCATTAATCATGATTATTCTGGAAAAACAACCTCATTTAAAAACCCTTTCAGACTTAGGATTATCTATTCGCTCCATTAAAAATATTTTTCTTTTTCAGGGTTTGATACTCGCTATTGGCGGTGCTATTTTTGGCTTGATATTAGGACTGTTCATCACTTATATACAACAGCATTATCCTATCATCTATATCTCTGATAATCTGCCCTATCCCGTAAAAATAAGACAATACAATATAATAGTAGTTCTAAGTACCCTCTTTATTTTAGGCTTCTTTGCTTCTCTATTGGCCTCCAGCAGAATTAATAAAAAATTCCTTCATCAGTAATAACAGTTCATAAGTAAAGAAAATTCATTAAAGTACTTGTATTAATGAAATTTTAATAATACTTTAGTTTCTTTTAAATTAATGGAGAAATTTCACATGAAAAAAATTTTTACTTTTCTATCTGTATTGATGTTATCGCTGACTGTATTTACAGCTTGTAATGACGATGACGCTAAATTGACCTATCCGGTAGATTCAAATGGAAATCCAATTATCCCTACGGATAATGACCCAATAGTAGAACCTGCACCAGATCAACTGGTACTTCACATCAGTTCATATGAAATTGCATTGGGTTCAACTGTAGAATTCACTTCGTTTCTTAATGGAGGAAATGTAACCGATTTGGCTACATATTATGTAAATAACGCACCTATTCAGGGCAGATATTACAAGCCAGCTGCGAATGGCACCTATACTGTTGTAGCAAAACTACAAGGTGCTGCTGACAGTGCTCCAAGACAATTAATTGTAACAGGAGAAGGTCCGGAAGAACCGGGAGGTCCAATCATTGATATTGAGCCAGGAGAAGGTAATGTTGTTTTAAACGGTAATGAATATATTGCCAACTACCATATCCTTGATTTTGTAGGGGTTTATTATACGGATGAAACACAAACGGATGTTGTTGCTGTTTGGGAATCGTATACGATAGACAACAATGATTTAAGCCAATTAACAGTAGCAGCTGTTTACCGTTTTGACACACCTGCAGAAATCGTTAATAATGAAGGTGGTGCTACGTTTGAAATACCTACTGCGACTAACTCAACTTTAGAAGGAATAGTTGTCGCTGCAGCTGGAACAGAACAATTTGAAAATGTTTTAGCAACAGGCACCATAAAATATACTTCTATTGATGAACAGGCAGGGACTGTAGCATTTTCAGCAAACACAGCCTTTGGGGGCAACACTTTAGTAGTTACTTTTAATGGAAATGCCGGAATTGATTTAACACAGCAAAACCAACAAAACAGACCTGCAAAATCAGTTAGCAACAAAAGAAATTTTATCAAAATCAACAGAAACGAGATTAAGAACATTAAAACAATCCGTCCTATGAGTTTGAAAAATCTAAAACGATAATCCGCAAAGGATACAAAATTTATATATAACAACAGAGGCTGCCCGATATATCGCGACAGCCTCTGTTGTTTTTATTTATTCATCAGTTCATTCGTCCTGCGAATGGATTCAGCATCTTTATAATCAAGCCAGGATTGTCCCTTTCTCTTACGCATCCAGTTATCATAATAACGGATAACAGCTACATTAGCCAATCCTCTAAGCAGATTAGCCGGTCTTCCGGCAAGTGAGCGTAAACTCAATGAAAATCCGGGTGTCAGATATTTCATATAATGCCACCAACCCTCAGGCATGTATAACATTTCTCCATGCTGTAACTTAGTGATATAAGGCTTAATCATTTTAAGTGCCGGAAATTTTTCAAAGTCAGGATTATCAAAATCAATGTCCTCATTGCAAATCCATGAATAAGGAAGCCTATACATATATTTAGTTTCCTTTGGATCAACAAGGACGCATTGCTTTTCTCCCTCAAAATGAATGTGGAAAATATTCGGAAAATCAATATCATAATGCATAAAAACTTTAGCATCCTGACCACCAAAGAAAACCAGAGGCAGACTTTTTATCAATCTCAGCCCTAATTGCGGCCATTTCATATCAGATTTCAATGAAGGTACATCTTTCATCAGATTATAGAGGAAAATACGCAAATCAGTTGGTCCTTTTTCCAGAATGTCTATATATTCAGACATCGTCATTGTGAAATCAGGTTCGTTTACTTTTTTGGTATAATCGGTTTTCCTGCTGTCATATAACGGAACGATCTTATCCCCTGCTACTTCTCTTAGAAATTGGAAATTCCATTTTGAAAAAGCAGGCCAATCTTCGATCTGATTTGTAATTACTACAGGTTTTTGAGGCTTATAATAGTTTTCGATAAACTCTTTTTTGGTAAGTTTTTCAACCCTCTCAATTTCTATATATTTAAAGGCCATATTTAAAAATGATAAGTTAAATTATAGTAGGTAAGTAAATCAATTTTATAATGATTCTAAATAATTATAACAACAAAAAGCATACCATAATCAATACACATAGTAACGTTGCCCTATTATTTGCATATAGACTCTACTTTCCTTAATAATAATTAAAAAAAAGCGACGAAATTACTTTCGTCGCTTTAAGTATTTATAATAATACGTTTTATATTATAACTCCAATGCCTTTTTAGGATCGTTATTCATCAATAATTCCGCAGGGTTTTCTAAAGCTTCTTTTACAGCCACCAAGAAACCAACAGACTCTCGTCCGTCAATGATTCTGTGATCGTATGATAAAGCAATATACATCATCGGGGCAATTACTACCTGACCATTTACAGCAACCGGGCGCTCAATTATATTGTGCATTCCAAGAATTCCTGATTGAGGAGGATTGATAATGGGAGTAGATAACATAGATCCAAATACACCACCATTGGTAATGGTAAACGTTCCGCCTGTCATTTCATCTACAGTAATCTGTCCGTCACGTGCTCTTGTTGCCAAGCGCTTGATTTCAGCCTCTATTCCTCTGAAAGAAAGTAATTCTGCATTGCGTACTACAGGTACCATTAAACCTTTTGGTCCAGAAACTGCAATAGAGATATCCGCAAAATCGAATTTAATCTGTTCCTGTCCGTCAATCATTGAATTCACATCCGGGAATAATTGTAATGCTCTTGTAACCGCTTTTGTAAAGAAAGACATAAATCCTAAAGAAGCACCGTGTTTAGCTTTAAATGCGTCTTTAAATTCGCTTCTTAGCTTGTTTACCTCAGTAAGATTTACTTCATTAAAAGTAGTCAGCATTGCAGTAGTATTTTTTGCTTCTACCAAACGTTCCGCTACTTTTCTACGCAACATAGACATTTTTTTACGCTCTGTCTCTCTTGGTCCCCCTGTTGGTGTTCCCAAAGAAGGCACTGCATTGATAGCGTCTTCTTTAGTTACGCGACCGTCTTTACCGGTTCCTTTTACAGATGCCGACTCTATATTTTTTTCATCTAATATTTTCTTAGCTGCAGGAGAGGCAGTTCCCGTTGCATACGTTTCCGTTTTAGGAGCCTCTTCTTTTTTAGGTGCTTCTTCTTTTGCAGGTGCTTCAGCAGCCTTTTCTTCTTTCTGAGCCTCAGAATCTGTCTCACCAGATGGTTTTGCAGCACTTGTATCAATCAAACAAACAACCTGACCGACTGCAACCGCATCCCCTTCTTCTGCTTTTAAAGTAATAATCCCGCTTGCTTCTGCAGGCAATTCTAACGTAGCTTTATCAGAATCAACTTCAGCAATCGCCTGATCTTTCTCTACATAATCTCCGTCTTTTACTAACCAGGTTGCAATTTCTACTTCTGTAATTGATTCACCTGGTGATGGAACTTTCATTTCTAAGACACTCATCTGTATTTCTTTTAATATTGTTATTAGATTTATTATTTTAAGTCTTTATTAAAAACCATAGCAATGGCATGTGCATAACGTGCTTTTGAGCGTACCGAACTACCTGCAGCCGGAGCTGAAGCAGCAACCGGAGAAGCCAGACGCAATTTTACCAAATCAAAATTCATCAACATAAATCCGTAAGCCCCCATATTTCTTGGTTCTTCCTGAGCCCATACATAATCATCCACATTCGGATAAGAGGCAATTATTTCTTTTAACTGCTCAACAGGCAATGGAAATAACTGTTCTAAACGAACAAAAGCGATATCCTCTCTTCCTGCTTTTTCTTTTTCTGCCTGTAAGTCATAATAAAATTTACCCGATACAAACACCAGTGTTTTTACTGATTTTTTATCCTCCACTTTAGGATCGTCTATCACCATCTGGAATTCTTTACTTGTAAAATCTTCAATAGAAGAAGTTGCTTCCGGGTGGCGCAATAAGCTTTTTGGAGAAAAGACGATCAACGGTTTTCTAAAATCAGTAACCAACTGTCTTCTCAATAAATGAAAATGATTTGCGGGTGTAGTCGCGTTAGCAATATACATATTGTGAGAAGAACACAACTGTAGAAAACGCTCTAATCGTGCAGATGAATGTTCTGCTCCCTGATGTTCATAACCGTGAGGCAATAACATCACCAATCCGTTTTGATTTCCCCATTTATCTTCTCCAGCAGAAATATATTGATCTACCATAATCTGAGCTCCGTTGAAGAAATCTCCAAATTGAGCCTCCCATATAGTCAAAGCTTTTGGATTTGCTAATGCATATCCGTATTCAAAGCCTAAAACCGCATATTCTGATAATAAAGAGTTATAAATACGCATCTGCCCATTTTGAGATTTTAAATGGTTCAATGCAATGTATTCATCTTCTGTATCTTCTGATTTTACTACTGCGTGGCGGTGAGAAAAAGTCCCTCTCTGAACATCCTGTCCTGAAAAACGCACATCATAACCTTCTGAGATCAATGTTCCGTAAGCCAACAGCTCACCCATCGCCCAGTCTAATTTATCATTTTCAAAATACATCTTGTAACGATCACCTATAAGACGGGCTATTTTACTGATGTATTTTTTGTCTTCCGGTAATTTAGTAATTACTTCAGCAACGTCATCCAACAATTCTCTTGACACTTTTGTATCAAAAGTCTGCAACATTCTTTTGCTGTCAGCGATATTATATCCCTGCCATTCTTTCTGCATAAACGGAATAACCACTGCTTTTTGATTTGCTTTTGCTATTTCCAGATTTTCTTCAAGAATTGACTTGTATTTATCTTCCAAACCTTTTACATAATCCTGCGTAACCACTTTTTCTTCAAGCAATCTTGCATTGTATATATTTCGTGCATTTTCATGCTTTGAAATCAATTTATATAGAATAGGTTGTGTAAAACGTGGTTCATCTCCTTCATTGTGTCCGTATTTACGGTATCCTACCAAATCGATGAATACATCTTCTTTGAACTCCATTCTGTAAGCAAGGGCAAACAGAAAAGCACTGACAGCAGCTTCTGTATCATCAGCATTGACGTGTACCACCGGAGCTGACACTACTTTTGCAATGTCTGTAGAATATACACCTGAACGTGCATCTTTATTGCTGGTTGTAAATCCAACCTGATTATTCAATACTACATGTATTGTTCCTGCAGTCTGATATCCCCGAAGTTTAGACATCTGTACAATTTCATATACAATTCCCTGTCCGGCAATAGCGGCATCTCCATGCAAACAGACAGGCAATACTTTTGAAAACTGATCTGCAAAATATTTATCCTGTTTAGCACGGGCAACTCCTTCCAAAACAGCACCAACTGTTTCGAGATGGGACGGATTTGGCGCCAAGTTTAGCTGTACTTTTTTGCCTGTATGAGTTATTTTTTCAGAAGTATATCCAAGATGATATTTTACATCTCCATCAAAAGAATCAGATACATCTGCATAATCTTTTCCATCAAATTCTGTAAAGATGTTTTGAGCCGGTTTTTGAAAAATATTAGCCAATACATTCAATCGCCCTCTGTGAGCCATTCCTAATACAACATCTTCAACTCCAGCCTCCGCCGCTGCATCAATCATGGCATCTAATGCTGGAATTGTAGCTTCAAGCCCTTCCAAAGAAAAACGCTTTTGCCCTACATATTTAGTTTGAAAAAAATTCTCGAAAGCTGCTGCTTCTACTAATTTTTCAAGAATATATTTACGCTGTTCAGCATCAAATCCGTTAGCTTTTGATTCAAAATATTTTGCTACCCAGTTTCTTTTTTCATCATTTGGTATGTACACAAACTCAACTCCTGTAGAAGCGCAGTAAACTTTATCCAGATGATTGATGATCTCCTGTAGTGTACTTGTTGGTATCTGAATTGATTTGGCTGCATCAAATTTAGTATTCAGATCTGCCTGAGACAATCCGAATTTTTCAATCGAAAGATCCGGTGCTGTTACATTTCGCTCTCTAAGTGGATTTGTTTTAGTCAACAGATGTCCGCTTGTACGGTATGCATCGATCAGCTTTAGTACTGCAAACTCTTTTTGAAGATTTTGAATCGCCAGAGATGAAGATCCGTTATCTGCACTATTATCAGAAAAACCTGAACCATCACTGTATTCGTTTGCAAAATCGAACCCTTGAAAAAAACTTCTCCAGCTTGGCTCTACACTGTCAGGACTTACTAAGTACTGATCGTATAATTCTGCGAAAAATGCGGTATGTGCCGCGTTTAAAAAGGAAAACCTATCCATAATTTTGTCTAAAGACCTTTTTGTTTAAAAAAATTTTCCTACAAAAATACGATACTTTATGAAAATTAAACAATCTTTTACTGAGTTTTGTTATATTATTTTTCAGAATTAAGAGCCAGCAAAACATGAAATCCTCTTTTTTTAACAGTTATATTGTTTTTTACACTTTTTTACTCCGAATTTATAGCTCTGAACGTATATATAAGGTTTTTTTTTTACATGATTTGTAAAAGAAGATGTTTACAAATCATCATAAACCTGCTTAAATCCAACACAATATCCTCAAAACAGTTATTTTTTTCAAATACAAAACGATATAAATATTTGTAGTAAATTTATAGCTTTACTTATGATAAAAACAAGGGTATCTTTTGGTTAATGTATTCATAAATTATTCTTTTATGCATCCAAATAGGAAGGATTACTATTCAATTTTAGTATTTTAGCTTTTTAAAACGACTCTTTTATGAAACAACTCCTATTCTCGTGTTTAATTTCCACCGGTTTTCTCTTATCTGGCGTTACCGCAAATAGTCAAAATGAAGATCGAAACTATGATTTCGACAACAGCTATAAAAACTATTTTTGGAGAAATGTTCGCTTTGGAGGAGGACTTGGACTGAGTTTTGGTGACGGTTTTGCAGATGTGATGGTCGCACCCAGTGCTATTTATCAATTTAACAACCAATTTGCAGTAGGTTCCGGATTACAGTTTAATTATTTAAAATCAAAAGGATACTACGAAAGTCTCTCATACGGAATTAATGTTATCGGACTCTATAATCCCATTCCTGAAATTCAACTTTCTGCTGAAGTTGAACAGTTAAGAGTAAACAATACCTATGATGTGTATTATACAGACATATGGAGAAGAGACCGAATGGAAGATAATTTCTGGAATACCGCTATCTTTTTAGGAGCCGGATATTCTATGAACGGACTTACAGTTGGTGTACGCTATAATATCCTTTATGATAAAGATAATTTTGTTTATAATCAGGCATGGATGCCATTTATAAGATTTTATTTCTAAGATAAACCTTCTGAAATTCTCTCTTGAGGATAAGAAAAGTAACTACCGAAAGTAAGTTTTCGGTAGTAGTACTTAAATATTGCTCTACTTCAATTTCAGGAACATCAACCAAATAAAGAAGTGTACTGATTTTAGATGCATCTCTATGGATAATTTCTTTCAGAGCTATTTCTACATTTACAACAATTTCATGAACTGTTGCTTCTAAAGGGACGGCTTCTATTTGTGTTGCTCTGTAAAAATCTTTATTTATCTGATCTATCAGCTGTTTTATAAAGTGAGGTTCAACTAATTTTTCTTTTAAAAACGCAACCGATTGTTCCATTACACTTTGCGATCCATTAAATTAAGAGCAAATGTTCGCAACTCTTCTTTATGGGTGTTTTCTATGTTTAAACTTTCCAAAACTTCTAACGCTCTTTGTGTATAATCTTTAATTTGCTGCTGAATTTCTACAGTTGCTTTCGTATTTTCAAAAATATTTTTCACAATGCTTATTTTTTCTTCTTCAGGGACATCAGTTACAGAAAACAATTCCAACAATTGTTCTTTTTCCTCTTTAGTTCCTTTTATCAACGCCATGAGGTAGAGATATGTTTTCTTGTTTTCCAGAATATCCCCTCCTATTTTTTTACCAAAAGTAGCCATATCCCCAAAAGCATCAAGATAATCATCCTGTAGCTGAAAAGCAATGCCAAGCCAACGGCCAAAATCATAGATTCTTTTCTTATTATCTTCAGATGTTTCGGCAACTATAGCCCCCATTTGCAAAGCTGCTCCAACCAAAACAGCCGTCTTATACTCAATCATGGTAATATACTCATCGATTGACACATCGTTTCTCTCTTCAAAATTAATATCCATTTGCTGTCCTTCACAAACTTCCAATGCTGTTTTACTGAAAAGCTTTGCCAATTCTTTAAAGATAACTGGTTCATAGTTTTCAAAATACTGATAGGCTAAAATCAACATCGCATCCCCTGAAAGAATACCTGTGTTCACATTCCATTTTTCATGTACCGTCTGATGTCCTCTTCTCAAAGGTGCGTCATCCATAATATCATCATGAATCAAAGAAAAATTATGAAACAATTCAATAGCACTTGCTGCATGAATGGCTTTTTGATAATCACTTCCAAAAATCTCTGCTGCAAATAAGGTTAGTACCGGACGCAACTGTTTACCACCTAAAGACAAAATATATTTTATCGGGTCATACAATTCATCGGGTTTTTTATTTATTTGAAGATTTTCAATATAGTCCGCTATTATCTCTTTATATCCTGAAATGGTTCGCATTTGATTTTATTATATTTAAAAAGAAAGACAAATGTAAACCAATTTTACGAATTGGTTAATTTTTTAAAAAAACTTTGGAAACTTTTTTGGTTTTAAAAGTTTCCTGACTACATTTGCAGTCGAAATTAGAAACAAAATGGAAAATCAGATTTTACAAAAATCATCCGAATTGTTCATCCACAGAGGATTCAGAGCAGTAACAATGGATGATATAGCAAAAGAAATGGGGATTTCCAAGAAGACAATCTACCTGCATTATCAGTCAAAACCTGATTTGGTAGAAGCCTCTGTTGAATATTTTTATGATGTGGCATTGGGAAAGGTTGAAAAAATTATTGAAAACAGTGATGATGTAATCAGTGAGCTTTTTGACGTAAGGTCGGCTTTTAAAAATATTTTGTCCCCCGAATTGCAAACCCGCTTGATGTACGAACTCATTAAGTACTATCCTAAAGTAACGGAAAAATTAAATCAGAAAAGATATGAGCAATTCGATGAAACTATCCTCGAAAACTTAAGAAGAGGATTAGAAACCGGCTACTACAGAAAAGAGATTGATATAGAATTGGTAGGCAGGTTTTTCTTTGTGACTACGGCAAATCTATGCGATGAAAAGCTTTTTCCGGTCGAGGTTTTTCCCTTAGAAAAAGTGGATGCAGAATTTCTGGAATATCATTTAAGAGCTATAGTTACTGAAAAAGGATTGAAAAAATTAGAGCAAATATTAAATAAATAACGTCCCATTCAATGAAATACAAATTAACCATTCTTGCCACACTATTGTTAGGAGTGTTTGCGCAAGCTCAAGAGCAACTGAGTCTTAAAGATGCTATTGAATACGCTTTGGCCAATAAAGCAGATGCTGTCAAAGCAAAGCTCGACATACAAAACAGTGAGCATAAAATTGCTGAAGTACGTGCTATGGCATTACCCCAAATCACTGTTTCCGGGGATCTAACATACAATGCGATACTCCAGAAAAGTGCTTTACCCGGAGATATTCTTGGACAACCAGGTACAACAATTTTAGTACCGTTCGGGCAGCCCTGGCAATCAACTGCATCGGCTAATCTGGATCAGCAAATTTTTAATCAGGCCGTTTTTACAGGGTTAAAGGCTGCCAGAACTACCAGAGAGTTTTATCAGATTAATAACACACTAACAGAAGAGCAGATAATTGAAAAAGTTGCCAATGCCTACTATCAGGTGTATGAAACCAAACTGCAATTAAAGACAATAGAAATAAAATACGAAAGCACTTCCAAAACAGCTGATGTAATAAAAGGATTGTATGAAAACGGACTTGCTAAAAAGATTGATTTGGATCGTATGCTGGTTTCTAAAAATAATCTTGAAGCCAATATTACTCAAACAAAAAATGCGCTTCAATTACAAGAAAACAGTTTAAAGTTCATGATAGGAATGGGGATACAGACACCTATTGTGATGCCCGACAACACCTTTGAAATTTCTGCTCATGTATTTGTAGATGAAAATACAACTATTGACAACAGAACTGAGATATTGGTATTAGAAAAACAAAATGAATTATTAGAGTTAGACAAAAAATCTAAAATAGCAGAGTATTACCCAACCTTATCATTGAGAGGAAGCTTTGGTTATTTGGGATTAGGTTCTGATTTCCCATGGTTTTCAAAACCTGCTGATGGAACATACTGGTCAAGTTTCTCTGCTATTGGTCTCAATTTAAGCATACCTGTTTTCAACGGGTTTTCTACAAGATCAAAAGTGAGACAGGCAGATGTAGCTATCGAGAAAGCTCAGGTTGAGCTGGAGGAAACAAGACTTGCACTGAGTTTGGATCTTGAAAATGCAAAAACACAGATCAACAACAGTTTATTAACTATTGATTCTCAAAAGACCAATGTTGATCTGGCAAAAGAAGTTTTAGAAAATATTCAGAATAACTATAATAACGGACTGGCAACGCTGACGGACTTATTAGATGCGGAAACTGCGTATGCTGATGCTCAGAATAATTATACGGATGCTTTACTAAAATATAAACTGGCGGAAATCCAGTTAATAAAATCAAAAGGTGAACTAAAATCATTAATAAATAACTAACTCGAAATATGAAAAAAATTGTCATAACAGGTATCGTTCTTATTGTAGCAATTGCAGGGATCGTATATGTTTTAAATAAAAATAAAGCTAAGAATGCTGCGGAAACAGCTATTGTAGCTGAGAAAAATGAATCGGTTGCGGTTCGTTCCCAAAAAGTTACGTATCAGGAAATAAATGCAGATTATATAACAAATGGTACTTTTTATCCAAAACAGGAATTGATGATATCTGCAGAAACAGCAGGAAAAGTCGTTCGTGTACTTGTTGACGAAGGTTCTTTTGTTAAAGCCGGACAAACATTAGCCGTTATCGATGGCGACAAGCTTAATGTCAATGTACAGAATGCTCAGGCAGCATATAAAAATGCACAGGCAGACGCAGCAAGATATGAAAGTGCTTTCGCAACGGGTGGTGTTACAAAACAACAATTAGATCAGGCTAAATTACAATTAGAAAACGCAAAAAACAGCCTTAAAAGTGCTCAACTTACCTCTTCTGATGCCTCTGTAAGATCTTCTATCAGCGGTATTATCAATTCAAGACAGGTAGAGCCGGGTGCCTATGTATCTCCGGGAACTCCATTATTTGAATTGGTGAATGTTTCTACTTTGAAGTTAAAAGTAAATGTAGATGAAAATAATGTAGCAGGTTTGAAAGTCGGGCAGCAAATTAAGGTAAAAGCAAGTGTATATCCTGACAAGGAGTTCAATGGAAAAGTAACTTTTATCGCTCCTAAAGCAGATGGTTCATTAAATTTCCCTGTTGAAATAGAAATACAAAACAACAGTAATAATGAACTTAAAGCCGGCATGTACGGTACAGCAATATTTACCAGCAATACCAATACTCCAATACTTGTGGTACCTCGCTCAGCCTTTGTAGGTAGCGTGAGTACGAACGAAGTTTTTGTTGTTAAAAATAACGTAGCTTATTTGACAAAAGTAACTACAGGAAGAAACTTTGGAGACTTTGTTGAAATCCTGAGCGGGATAAAAGACGGTGACGAAGTAGTTACAAGCGGACAAATAAATCTGCTTAATGAAACACCAGTTTCTATTATCAAATAAATATAATCCCTCGAAAATAAGATTATGAAAATATCTGAAATATCAATAAAACGCCCGAGTATAATTATTGTACTCTTTATCATACTGACCTTAGGAGGGATTTTCAGTTATAGTCAGCTGAGTTATGAGTTGATTCCTAAGTTTGAAGTAAATGTATTAACGGTTTCCACTATATATCCGGGTGCCTCTCCTTCTGAGATTGAAAATACAGTCTCTAAGAAAATAGAAGACGCTGTATCATCACTGGAAAACGTCAAAAAAATAGAAGTAAAATCGTATGAAGGTGTTTCTATTGTAATGATCAACCTTACACCGGAAGCAAACGCTGATTATGCATTGAATGATGCCCAGCGTAAGATCAATGCCATTCTTAAAGATTTACCTGATGATGTAGATCCACCGTCTTTGAGCAAATTCTCTTTAGATGATATGCCTATTATGACACTGAGTATCACCAGTAAGCTAACAGAAAAAGAACTTTACGATCTGTTGGACAAAAAAATCCAACCCGTATTTTCACGTATCAATGGTGTAGCACAAGTAGATTTAGTAGGTGGTAGAGAAAGAGAAATACAGGTGAGTATTGATCCTAAAAAACTGGAAGGTTACGGATTAAGTTTACCTCAGGTACAGCAAATTATTTTAGCTTCTAACCTTGACTTCCCAACAGGAAACGTAAAAACTAAGGACAAACAAACTTTAATTCGTCTCTCCGGAAAGTACCGATCTGTTGAAGAATTAAGAAATTTGGTAATATCTACAAAAGAAGGAATACAAATTCGACTTAGCGATATTGCTGACGTACAGGATGGTGAAAAAGAAGTGGAGAAGATTGCCCGTTTAGATCAACAAAACACTATCATTCTTCAGGTTAAAAAACAAACTGATGCAAATGCTGTAGCAGTAAGTGAATTGGTAAAAAGTACCATTGAGACTATTGAGAAAGATTATGCAAAAGCAGGTGTTAAGGTAACTATCGCAAATGATTCATCTGACTATACACTTAGTGCGGCAAATAACGTAATGTTCGATTTGTTCCTTGCGATTGTACTGGTTGGTATTATTATGCTTTTCTTCCTGCACAGTTTAAGAAATGCAGTGATTGTAATGGTGGCTATTCCACTGTCTTTGATCGCTACCTTTATCGGGCTATATCTAATGGGATATACCTTAAACCTTATGTCATTATTAGGATTATCTCTGGTTGTAGGTATTCTTGTGGATGATGCGATTGTGGTTATTGAAAACATTCACCGCCACATGGAAATGGGGAAAAACAAGATACGGGCGGCCTATGACGGTGCTTCAGAAATCGGATTTACCGTTACAGCTATTACATTGGTAATTATCGTTGTATTCTTACCGATTGCAATGAGTACCGGTTTAGTTTCCAACATTATTACACAATTCTGTGTTACTGTAATGTTTGCAACTATGTTATCATTATTAGTATCTTTTACCGTTGTTCCATGGTTATTCTCCAGATTCGGAGTTATTGAGCACATCAGTTCTCATTCATTTTTCGGAAAAATAATACATGGCTTTGAAAGAGGTCTGACTGCTTTTACACATTCTATCTCTAACTTACTGATCTGGTGTTTAAAATCTGCAAAGAATAAAATCATCACACTTATAATTGTTATTATTTTGTTCTTCGGATCCCTGTCTTTAGTAGGAATGGGATTTGTCGGAGGAGAATTTTTCCCTCAATCAGATAAAGGTGAATTTCTTGTGCAGTTAGAATTAGATAAAGATGCTTCTATTGAGAATACTAATTTCACAACACAAAAAGCAGAAGCCTACATCAGTAAATTACCAGAAGTAGAACGAATGATTACTACAGTAGGTCAATCAAGTGATGGTATGGGAGCCGTAACAGGAAGTAAATACAAATCAGAAATTCAGGTCATCTTAGTAGACAAAAAACTGCGATCAGAATCTACAAAAGTATTCTCGGCTAAACTGAAACGAGATCTTGAAAAAGTACTTATCGGTTCAAAAGTAAAAACAGTACCAGTAGGTATGATGGGTTCTGAAGGTTCTCCATTAATGCTGACAGTTACCGCATCGACTATGGAAGATGCAATGGAATTTGCTAAAAAAGCAGCAGATGAGTTACGTAAAGTAGAAGGTTCTTCTGAAATTAAATTAACTTCAGAAGACGGTAATCCGGAAATAAACGTTAAAGTTGACCGTGATAAAATGTCCAGTTTAGGATTGGATCTTTCTTCTGTAGGTATGACGATGCAGACTGCATTCAGCGGTAATACGGATGGTAAATTCCGTGCCGGAGAGTATGAATATGATATTAATATTAGATATGGTGAACAAGGAAGAAGTTCTATCGATGATGTAAAAAATCTAAAATTCACCAATTCATTCGGACAACAGGTAAAATTAGAACAATTCGCAACAGTTACGTATGATTCTGGTCCGTCATTACTGGAAAGAAGAGATAAAGCTCCATCTGTTTCTGTTCAGGCACAAACCATTGGACGTCCTTTGGGAACCATTGCGTCTGAATGGGAAAGTAAATTCTCGAAATTAGAGAAGAAACCAGGTGTTGGTTATGTATGGGGTGGTGATATGGAAAATCAGGAAGAAGGTTTCGGTACCTTAGGGTATGCTCTTGCAGCTGCAATCATCTTAGTATATCTTGTAATGGTTGCTTTATATGATAGTTTTGCTACTCCGTTTATCGTTATTTTCTCGGTTCCACTATCTTTCATTGGAGCTCTGTTACTGATGGCACTGACCAATACGTCTTTAAACATATTTACTATTCTGGGTATTATTATGTTAATTGGTCTGGTATGTAAGAATGCCATCCTTCTGGTCGACTTTGCCAATCATAGAAAGGAAGCCGGAGATAGCACCAATGCTGCTTTAGTGGCGGCCAACCACGCAAGGTTGCGTCCGATTCTTATGACTACTATTGCGATGGTTATCGGTATGATTCCTATTGCAATGGCTCAGGGAGACGGTGCAGATATGAACAGAGGTTTAGCTATTGTAATCATTGGAGGTCTGTTATCATCCTTATTCCTTACATTGGTTATCGTACCGGTTATCTATGCAATTTTTGACGGGCTTCAACGTCGCATTGGCAAATCTAAAAAAGTAGATTATGCCGGATTGATGAAAGAAGATTATGTTGAAAATGAGAACTTCGTAGATGAATTTGGCCCAAGAAAAGAAAATAAATAAAATCTTTTAACATCAATACTTTTAAAAAACGCTTCTGAAAATCAGAAGCGTTTTTTTTATTAACATTTTTTTAGAACAATAGATTCGTTTAGGGATGATAGTTTTTGTAAATTTATATTATAACTTAAAAACCCAATGCTATGGACAGATTAGAATTAGAAGGAAAATGGAACCGAATTAAAGGAGCTGTAAAACAAAAATACGGAGATTGGTTCGATGACGACAAAGTGTATGCCGAAGGCAAATTTGACGAAGTAGTTGGAAAACTACAAGAGAAATCAGGAAGAACAAAAGAAGAAATCGAGAGAGAGATTGCTGATTGGAGAGAAGATGAATAATAATTGATTTCTCAATAAAAAAAGACCGGTAAAATACCGGTCTTTTTTTATAAATATTATTTCTTTCCTTGTTCATCCAATTCCAATTGTTCAATAAAGTAGGAAGGCAGAATACCCGTTCTTTGTTGAAATGCGGTATTAAAGCTTTTAGCAGAACCAAATCCGTATTGCTCTGCTAATCCCTGAATACTCAATTTGCGTAGATTTGATTTATGCAAAAGATCATCCGTAACTTCATCGATTCTTAACTGATTAATATATTGATTAAAATTCTGATGCTTACTGTTGTTTATTATTTTCGACAATGTTGTTGTATTCGTATTCAATTTAGCTGCAAGATCTTTCATACTTATAGGTTGTAAGAAATATTTTTCTACTTCCAACTGTTGTAACTCAAGTAATATTCTTTCTTCTGTAGTACCCCCTCTTTTATGCTCATCAATATGTGATGCTGATGCACTGACCACATCTGTAATCTTTTCATCTTTTACAACAAGATCAGGCATTTTAGAAATCTCCCTTTTATTAGAAAATCTATTGACCGTTAGTTCGTATTTCTGTCTAAGTTTAGTTTTGAGAAGATTTTGACGGTAAGCATATAACACCAATAATAAGATTAATACTGCTGCCATACTCAACCAAAGTGTATAATTAAATTTATTATTCAATAAATTCTGACGTAAAACTTCTTTTGATTCTTCCAGCTTTTTATTTTCATTTTGATAATGCAGTGCATTTGTCAACTCATATTGTTCTTTTTCAAAAATACGGTTTAGTGAAATCAATTTTTCGGTGTACAATAATTGATTATGTGCATCACCGTTTTCTTTATAATATTCAATAAGATAGTCATAACCTTCTCTCAGATCATAATTTAAAAATGTCTTCTGCGTAAAAAATTCATCAATTTTTTTGAAATAGCCAATTGCTTTCTCTTTCTTTCCAGTATCCCAAGCTACCTTGCCTAAGTACAAATAGATCAGATGTTCATTGGTATAATCTGCATTTTCCTTTATTATTGATAAAGCCTTTAATAAGGTTTGTTCCGCCTTGGTATAATCTTTCAGCAAATAATAATTGGCGCCAATAACATAATTAAGATAAGCCTGTTCAAATTCAATATCTGCTTTAGTTGTGAGAGATTCTGTGGCAGCCATTGCCTGCTCCATAATAATATTTACAGTATCTGTCCTGTGAAGTGCAATTCCTACTTTTCCAAGGCTATACAGACTACTTATATATCCTAACAGATTGTTATTCCCTTCTCTTTTATTATAGTAATTAGCTGTTGCCGTAAAATAGACCTTTGCTTTATCCATTTGATTAGTATAAAAATACAAAGACCCGAGATTATATTTAATCGCATATAATCCATATTCATCATTTGCTTTACTATAATATTCTTCTGATTTTAAGCCATATACAAGTGCTTGTTGAAAATCTCGCTTTCGAAAGGCAACGTTACTGACATCTTCATACGCCATGGCTAATAGTTTTATATCGTTAGACTCATGAGCTATAGCTACCATTTGTTTTACAATATCATCTAATATAGCCTCATCATCAAGAAGATTTTTCTTTTCTCTTAAAGCATTCATCTGATAATTATAATTATTATCTTTCTTTGCTTTTTTATAATAAGCCTCTATATAGTATAGTTTTTCTTGCGAAGTTGTGTTTACATCCTGTATTTTATCGTTCAGTTTTTCATAAGAAAATGTGTCCAAAGAAGAACTTTGAGCAAAAACAGGAAGAATGCACCATAAAAAACTGTGTAAAGCCACCCAAAAAATTAGGTTTTTACTTTTGTATAAAAACATTTGATTTTTGTTTAATACAAAAATAGTGAATTTTAACTAAAGTCAAACACTTGATAATCAATTGAATTTATAATTTTTCCCATTCAATTTATATTTTTTCTTAAACAAGAAAAATGGAACCATAAACAATTGATAATCAACACAATTTATGATTTTTCCCATACATTTATAATTCTTCCCAACAAGTTTTTGCATAGTCGGCATTTTGCATCTAAGTTTGTTACAGAAACATAACAAAAGAGCTACCCGGGCAGCTTACAAACAAATTTCAAAAACCGAAACGAGATGAAAAAAATTTATTTGTATGCAGTAGCAATAACATTAGCATTCGCATCATGTGATGTAAATGATGAACAGGCACAAGAATCTATGGATTATCAGTCAAAAACAACAAGTCAGGCACAAGTAGATGTAGCTACTCTTTATAAAGACCTAATACATACTTATAATGCACCTGCGGTAATGACAAATCCTATAGCATTGGCAAGTTTTCAGGATCATGCACTTAACAATGCTGTTTTCCGCTCAATAGCAAAAGAACAAGATTACAATGCTATAAATATTAGTGAGTTTGAAACAGTACTATCAAGTGATACTTCACTAATCAATACTTTTAGTTATAGATCAATAGTAAAATCTTATATATTAAGAATTATTGATGGCGAATATAATCTGAACAGTGTCATAACAAATGACGTAAATCTGACAAAAGATGAAAGAGTCTTTTTGATAAACTGCTACTTGGTTAGCAACAGCACAAGTGACGGAACTCCAAATAACTGGAAAAAATCAAAAACCATCGCTTTTGCTTACGGGCATCAAAAAAGCTTAGCACAGGCAATCATACTTGCAGGAGCTGTAGAAATATTGAATAACCAAATCTAAATATAAATGTTGTTTCGGGGGTCGGTAGTCCGGAATACCGGCTTACGAAAACAAAACCCAAGTACAGGGGATGGAATATGTACAAAGATTATCAGGAATAATTGGTAAAAACTGGATAAAACAGAGTTTTCCAATCTTATGACAGTACTGTCTTCAATGTAAGAACAGTTCTCAGTCAGGATTTTATTAAAGTAAGTAGTAGTAGTAATAGTAGTAGTAGAGTAGACAATACAGTTTTCACCTGTCTCTTGTTAGCAGGTGGGAATTGTATTAAAAAAGATCGTTATGAAGACTAATTTTTCACCTATTCTAAATATTATTACTTATTAATATATCAATTCACGATACTATTTTTGATAGTATCAAAGCAGACTGGTATTAATTTACCATTAAACATTGAACAATCAACCAAATACTCAATTATTAAAATCATAAAAAAGCCTCAACAATGTTGAGGCTTTTTTTATTAACTGTTCTTTAAATTAATTACTTCCTGTTCTGTAAGAAAGCGCCATTGTCCTCTGGTGACACCCCATTTTGTTAATCCGGCGAACATGACACGATCCAATTTGATCACATCATAACCTAAAGTTTCGAAAACGGCACGCACAACTTTTACATTAGAGGTTTTTACTTTAATTCCCACTTCACTTTTCGGTTGGTTTTCCACATAGCTTACTTCTTCTGCATAAACCTTATGATCTTTTACATATACTCCATTCTGTATTTTTTCAAGATCTTCATATTTCAGATTTTTATCCAATGATACCTGATACAATTTTGAAGAACGCTGAGCAGCATTTGTAAACTTTTGTATCATTTCATTGTCATTGGTGTACAACAACAATCCAACTGTTGTTTTATCCATTCTCCCTATTGGTTTTAATACGTAAGGGGATGCATTTCTAACTAAATCGTAAGAGTTTGTAGCTGAGTCTTCTTCTGAAGTGGAGAATCCTTTAGGCTTATTCAGCAAAACATATACTTTCTTTTCAGGATTCACTACTGAACCGTCAAAGTTAACAACGTCAGTCGGTTTTACTTTATACCCCATTTCTGTTACAACTACTCCGTTAACTTTTACATTCCCGGACTGGATATATAAATCAGCATCTCTTCTGGAACAAATACCAGAATTTGCTATATATTTATTCAAGCGAACATCTTCAGACTCCGGTTTAGAAGTCTTAGGCTTTGTACTCTTAAATTTATTATCAAAAGGTTTCCCTTTAAAGTATTTTTTTTCTTCAACAGGCTTATTCTTACCAGCACCTGTCTTGGAACCAGTTGATGAAGAATAAGCTTTTCTCGCATCTCTTTTGCCTTTATTATTGGCTCCTCTTCCTGAACTCATTTATATAATTTTTGACAAAGATAGCTATAATATGCATTTATTCCTCAGCAATATTTTATATTAAATAACAGTTGTGTTATATTTTTGTCTAATTTTATTAGTATAAAAAAAAGCGCTATGAAAAAAATACTCAACATCATATTATTTCAGGCAGTTATTAGTCTTATTTCTGGAATTTTACTTTCTAAAATGTCATTTATTGGAAAGATTGGTATTTCAGTCGCATATAAAGAATATACCTTATTAAAAACTTGGTGGAAAGCAGCTCTTGTGGTGTTTGTGATTCAATTGTTGATAATTGGAATATTATATATTACAAAGCGTTATTATGCTTATAAAAATTTCGTCATTGTAAGCCTTATCGTATTTATTGTAGGTTTACTTGGTTTGTTTTACACTTATATCGATTTTACTACTACCTCTCATAAATATATGAACAGCAAATTTCATAGTGGTGGATATGTATTTTGGGGAGGATGGTTTATCACGTGTTTTTATTTCTTTTTTGCCAATGTGAAACCTAAACCAAGTGTAATAAAAGAAGACCTCAATGATGAAGTACAGAACAAACCTTTATAAAAGCGGTTCTATCATTATTTCTTTTCCGTGTAAAATAACCTGAGGATTGATCAGTGCAATGGATATAACACCCAACAGGATCAATAATTTAAGGCTTAAATGCAACTTTTTGAAATCTGTAAGTTGTTTTGCGTTCCACAGCTGGAACAGGAAAATAGACATCATAATCATACTGAAGTAGAAGTAATATCCCATATATCCAATTTCAAATTCTTTAATTAGTATGAATGCCGGAATAAGGCAAAGAAAAGTAAGAACTGAAATAAGCTGTTTTGCTTTCTGAACTCCAAATCTGACGGGTATAGTCTGATAATCATTTGCAAGATCACCTTTGATATTTTCAAGGTCTTTAACCATTTCCCGAATCAGTATAATCAAATACAAAAATAATGCATGCACAAATATCCCTAAGCTGTAGTTTTTAAAATACATCAGTATCCCAAAAAACGGCAACATCGCCAAAACTGCGGCCGTAATATTTCCAATTATAGGATATTTTTTAAGTTTATGTGAGTAAAACCAAAGGATGAAAATATAGCAGGAAAAAAAAAGGGCAGCCCTCCATGAAACAATCCATGCCAAACCTACCCCTAAAAAATTTAAAGCAAAATATATTTGAAATTTGGTAGATTTACTGACCAGTCTATCCAGCATAGATTTATCCGGACGATTGATCAGATCTTTTTCAGAGTCATAAAAGTTATTGATGATATAGCCTGATGCTATTACAACTGAACTGCTAAGAATAATTAGAAACAGATTGAAATCGAGTAGAACATCTAATGCGCGTAAATGAGACCCGAAGATAAAAATTGAGGCCAGATACTGAGCAAGTACCACAACAAATATATTATACCCCCGCATTACCGAAAAAATACTGAAAATTTTTAGTAAACGTATTTTATTTTTGCGAGAAAGCATTCGTTATAATTCCTTTTTTAAAATTTATAAACGACTTCTAATTTATAGTCTTTTAAAGATTGTTTTGCTTTTTCAAAATCCGGTGCAAATCCTAAAATATAACCACCTCCGCCTGAACCACAAAGCTTTAGATAATAATCATTTGACTCGATACCCTCCTGCCATACATTATGGAATTTTTCCGGTATCATAGGCTTAAAATTATTTAACACTACTTTTGAAAGTTGTTTTGTGTTTGAAAACAAAGATTTAAAATCTCCTTTCAGAAAACTCTCTACGCAGGCATCAGTATATTTCGTAAACTGAGATTTCATCATGCTTCTGAAACCTTCATTTTTAAGATTGTCCATAAAGATATTAACCATGGGAGCTGTTTCTCCAATGATTTCCGAATCAATTAAAAATACTGCACCAGTACCACCTTCTTTTTGGGAAGGTATTCCTGTTGGTTCAATATTATCTTTTGAATTGATTAAAATCGGTAAACTTAAATAACTATTTAAAGGATCCAAACCGGAACTTGTTCCATGAAAAAAGGATTCCATTTTTCCAAATATAGCTTTTAACTGAAGTAATTTTTCACGTGTCAGATTTTCCAGAACAGTGATTTTATTATTTGCATATTGATCATAAATAGCTGCAACAAGCGCTCCGCTACTGCCTACTCCATATCCCTGAGGAATACTGGAATCAAAATACAATCCATTTTCAATATCTGTCTGTAGTTTTTCAAGATCAAACGTTACCAATTCAGGATCTGAAACTTGCATTTCTTTCAAATAAACAGCAAATCTCTTCAGACTTTCATTAGACTTTAATGCCTGGTCTGATAAATTTTCTTCTGTTTTTAACGCTCCGTTATAAAAGTTATACGGTATTGATAAGCCTTTTGAGTCTTTAATAATACCATACTCTCCAAACAAAAGAATTTTCGAATAAAATAATGGTCCTTTCATAGCTAGTTTTTTCTAAAACAAATTTACAAAAAAAATAAATTGGTAGACAAAATATTATTTATGAATACCATAGACACAATGACGACATCCGTTTTTACAACATCTTCCTTTTAAAAAATGATACAATTCTGTAAATACAAAAAAACCGTTTTCCATGTAATAGTGTACATTTTCCACTAAATCACCCGGTCTTTTAGGAAATGGATGATCTTTGGAATATTGCATCATTTCATCAAATTTTTTCAGGCAATCATTGCATAGACATTCGTGATCTGTTTTATCTTTCAGAAACTGTATGGTAGCATCCTGAAGCACTATTTTCTGACAATTGCAAGATTTGATATCATCAGCTCTGCAAATGATAGAGGTATGGCAATGAGTACATTTTGTATCACGCATCAGGAGAGGTTTTTTATTCCGTTACCTAAAGAATCATGGATGTATTGTCCACTTTGGCAATAGCCTGCAAGTGACTCTGAAATAAAGAGTTGCACTTTTTCTTTATACGTTTCCGGATATAAAACGTGAACATTTGCTCCTGCATCCAGAGTAAAACATACCGGAATATTAGTGTCTGTCCGGAATTTCCAGATCTGCTGGATAATCTCCAAAGTAGCCGGCTTCATAAGTATAAAATAAGGTAATGAAGTCATCATCATGGCATGAAGTGTCAATGCTTCACTTTCTACAATTTCAATAAAACGGGTTATATCACCTGTGCTAAACACTTCTTTTAAGCGTGCTAAATTTTGATGTGCCTGAATAAAACGTTGTTCAGCAAAAGGGTGTCCGTACATTAATTCATGTCCTACCGTGCTGGAAACCTGTTTTTCACCTTTATCAACCAATAGAATGGTATCCTGATAATTATTGAAGACAGTGTGTATCTCATCGCTGAAAGCCACACCAAATAGATCAGAACTGTTCTTTATGCTTTCCGTTTTTCCCCAAACTACAACATTCCCACTAATACTTCTACAAGCACTTCCGGAACCTAATCGGGCAAGAAATGATGTTTTATTGATAAAATAGGCTTCATCTTTATCATGCACCAATGTTTTTTCTAAAGCTATAATATTAGCAGACAATGCTGCCATACCAGAAGCAGAAGACGCAATACCTGAACTATGTGGAAAGGTATTTTTTGTATCGATAATAAAATGGAATTTTTCTATATACGGGCAATAAGGTAGTATGCGCTCAAAATATTTTTGAATTTTTGGTTCGAATGAAGGTTTTGGCGCTCCTTCAAACAACAATTCAAAACTAATACCCGATGTTTTCTTTTCCTCAAAACGCAAAAAAGTTATTGTTTTACAATTACTTAACGTAAAACTCAAAGAAGGATTAGCCGGAATCTGATGCTCTTTCTTACCCCAGTATTTTACTAATGCAATATTACTTGGAGCAGAAAATGTAAAATTTCCCGCTGGTATTTGTATATGAAAGTCTTCTGTTACGAATTCTTGAAATATGCTCATTATATATTATTTAGAAACTAAGCAATCCAATAAGATGATCAATAAATACAGATATGATATGGATTGTAACAACAAATATACTACTTATTTGCAATTGCCTGAGCAGCTATGAAACCCGTAGTCCAGGCATTCTGAAAATTAAACCCTCCTGTTATTGCATCAATATTGATAATCTCACCGGTAAAATACAGATTATGAAACAATTTGCTCTCCATCGTTTTGAAATTAATCTGCTTTAAATCTACTCCCCCTGCTGTTACAAATTCCTCTTTAAAAGTACTTTTCCCATCTACTGAAAAAACTCCATCTGTCAGTTGATGGGTAAGATGAACGAGTTGCTTTTTATTTGTATCACTCCATTTAGTATCCAGAGATATTCCTGCAGCAAGAACTAATTGTTCCCATAGACGTCCCGGAATCGGAAAAGGAGAAAATTTACTGATGTTCTTTTTTGCATGGGTTTCCTTTAAAGTAAGTAATTCCTGCAAGGTATCATCAAATGTTTTATCGTTAAGCCAATTGATATGTACTTGAAATCGGTATTTCATTTCTGATAAATCACGGGCTCCCCAGGCCGATAATCGCAATACAGCAGGACCGCTCATTCCCCAATGTGTAATAAGCAACGGACCAGTCGCTTTTAGTTTACTGTCAGCAACTTTTACCGTTACATGTTCAACAGATAATCCCATAAGTTCTTTGATACGGCTGTCTTTAATATTAAAAGTAAATAAAGACGGAACAGGAGGTATGATTTCATGATTTAAACCAGCCAACATCTCCCATACTTTTGGATTACTGCCCGTAGCAAGTACTAAATTTTTTGTTGAGAATGCTCCCTGAGTGGTGTCTAACTTCCATTGCTCTGCATTCTGAAAGATATGCTGTACACTACAAGATTGAATTACTTCTATATCTAACTTTTTTGCTTCTGATACAAAACAATCAATGATAGTTTGTGAAGAGTCTGTGACAGGAAACATTCTTCCGTCTTCCTCTGTTTTTAGTTCAATTCCTTTTTGCTCAAACCATTCAATTACATCACCTGTACAAAAAGTATGGAATGGACCTCTGAGTTCTCTCTCCCCCCTTGGATAATACTTTGTCAATAAATTAGGTATAAAACAAGCATGCGTTACATTGCATCTGCCACCTCCGGATATGCGTACTTTTGACAGTACTTCTTTTCCTCTTTCTAAAATGGCTATTTTAAGATCTGTGTTTTGTTCAGCTAAACTGATAGCTGTAAAGAATCCTGAAGCCCCACCACCAACAATTATTACATCATACTTTTTATTTATCATCTCTATTGAGGTACGTTCCCCTTTTTTCAATTGTAATCCACAATATGTAGAATTTATCACAAATGTTTTTTAACTGTAAAATGCTAATTATCAAAAACATTTAAGAAAAAAGGCTTAACTTTATGGTCTTGGAATGATTTTAGCGCTATATAGTTTCAAAATAAAAACCTTTTATTTTTTACAAAGATAATTCTAATTCTGTAAAAAAATAAATTCTAATTATGATGAAAAAATTACCTTATTTATTATTACTTGCACTTTTTGCAATGTGTAAAACTCCGCAAACGGTATTCAATTCGGGAAACTCTGAAAAAAAAGAAGAGAAAAAAAGAGAAGAAAGTAAAATCTTTTTTACAGAACAGACGAGAAATGATTTTCGTTCCGTATCAGAAAGTGTTCAGAAAAAATTTTTACATGATTATAAAGCTTCTGAAAAACAATATTCCATTCTGTTCTTTACACAAGGATATTATGGTGAAGTTATTACAGTAAAAAATAATGGTGAAACACTCTATAAAGACATGGTTACTACAGATAAGAATTCCGGCTTAGCAAAAAATATGCGCATTCTGAATACTGTAGAAACATCTATTTATGATCAGGCAACTAAGAAAACCATTTACATTGATTCTGAAAAAGCCATGAAACATAAATTTATCTATGTTATGAAAGATTTGTCCAGTGAAGACAAACCTTATAAAATCACCTACAGTGATAAGTTACGGCCAGCAAAGTAAACTTTTTAAACAACAAACAAACGTAAAAAGAAGGTATTGAATACCTTCTTTTTTTTATGATTGTTTATCCGATGAAGGAAAATTTGTCTTCAAAATATTTACCAATTATCGGAAGTGGTTTTAGTTGTTGATTAGCCGCATTGATGATCCCAATAATCATCAGAACTAAAAAGACAATTGAAAGAAGTCCTAACATACCTAAAACCGGAGAAATCATTGTAAGTATATTCACAACTATTCCATATAAAAAGGACGTGATTACCAAGCCAAACGATTGTCGTAAATGGTATTTTAAAAAGGCATCTGCTTTGTCTTTGCCGACAAAATACGCAATTAACCATCCAATAATGGTAATGTAAGAAACAATTGATAATGTTTTGTTATCCATAGCAATAAAATTTAAAATTTTTAGTAAATGTAAGTTAAAATTTATTAAAAGTCAATCCCTGTTATTGGTTATTTTTTTCACAAAATCATTTAATGGAATTATCAAACGTGTTATATATAAGACAGTTAACAACAAGATAACATAAAGACTACACTTCAAAAGCATCATAAACAGCGGAGAACTAAGAGAAGGGATATAATACAATACTGTTAATAAAGTCACGCTGATAAGAACAACTTTAAGATAAGATGTGCTAAAAGGAATCATTTTGAATTTTTTATAAATGAAATATAATTTCATAATATTGAAGATAGCCATTGAAAAAAAGGAGGCAAATGCGACACCAATAATTCCATAGCCGGTATATTTCAATATATACCAATTAAGCCCTACATTTAAAAACATTAATACTATTATAGAGACTAAGTTGAATCTATAATAAGAAGAAAAAGCAATAATTTCTGTATTAAAACCTGTAGACATGTTTAATAGTACACTGGCTCCCAATATATAGATGACGGGAAGTGATTGTACCAGATTGTCATAAGCAGGTAATATCTTAAATAAATCATGAATACCGAGAATAACACAACCGTACAGAAGAATGCCTATAAAAAAAAGATTTTTAGCTACTTCTGAATACTTCTTTTTCAATAGATCAAATTCCCCATTTTTTATATTATTTGATATAACCGGACTGTATAAAGCAAATACACCGATGGCAGGTATCATAATAGCATTAGCCAGTGTAACACCAATATTAAAGATTCCGTTTAATTCAAAATCTCCGGTAATTTCCGGGATCATAAAAGAGTCTACTCTAAAGGCAAAAAAAGAACCAATACTTGCCGTGAAAGCATACAAACTATATTGATAATAGTTTTTTTTTGAAATTATCTGAAAGAGGTCTTTGAATTGTAAGGTATAAACGGGACGGTAATATTGCAGAAGATATATCACTACCAAAAGAAGCATACATACAAATGTGAGGGTGTAAAACAGTAAAGCTCCGTCAAGAGAATAAGAAAAATACAATACCAGTATAAAAGCTAAGGGTAACGCGACTTTCGGAATTATTTTTTCATATAAAGTAGGCACTGCAATTTTCTGCATATTGGTGAGTTGCCTTTTAATTAAATCTACAAATGCCAGACATATTGCAATAAAAAAAGCAATAATCACATATCTGAATCGTTCAAAAACATCAGAATAACCTAAAATAACAACACCAATTCCTGTAAAAATAATCATCAGGAAAACAGATAGAATGCTATATGTAAATAATTTACGCTGCAAAATAGTATTGAGCAACGGGTAAAAATTCAATAAAGCTGTAGAAGCTCCTAAAACCATTATGGGATAGAAAATCTGGGCATAACCATCGATGTATCTTACAATACCGAGCATCTCAGTATCTTTAGGATAAATAAAGAGAGTAGAAAAAACGCCTATCAGGACTCCTAAATAGTTAATAAAGGTAAACAAAAATGCCTGTTTGCTTGAAAACCTGAAATCCATTTTAAGTTATTTTTACAAATATAATCGTTAAAGTTGATTTAGTTTTTAATATTTTTGAGTTTCTAAATTTAACCTAATGTACGAAAAAACGTATCCAAAAAAACGTTTTGAAAAAACGCTGGCTTTTCTAAATGAGCATATAAGCAAAGAAGCCCAGATTTTGGATCTGGGAATTCAGAATCCACTTTCTGAATTAATGAAAGAGGCGGGATACCGGATTCAGAATACACATGGAGAAGATTTAGATGAAGATCAAACATCACTACAGAATAAAGCGTATGATGTCATGACTGCTTTTGAAATTTTTGAACATCTGTTAAATCCTTATACAGTTCTAAAAAATTGTAAGGCACAAAAAATTGTTATTTCAGTACCATTACGTCTGTGGTTTTCTGCTGCCTATAAAAGTAAAACAGACTTATGGGACCGCCATTATCATGAATTTGAAGACTGGCAACTGGACTGGCTTGTGGAGAAATCCGGATTCAGAATTTTGGCCCGGGATAAATGGACACATCCAGTAAATAAAATTGGTTTTCGTCCTTTTTTAAGAACGTTTACTCCAAGGTATTATATTTTAATTGCTGAAAAAATATAAGTATGGTATATTATGTTGTCATTCCGGCTTATAATGAAGCAGACTATATCAAACTAACTCTCGATAGCATCGTATCGCAAACCAGATTGCCGGCAAGAGTTGTAGTTGTAGATGACAATTCTGCAGATGAAACTTCAAAAATTGTAAGTGCTTATGCAGAGAAATATGCTTTTATTGACTTGATAAATAAGGAGTCTGAACATATTCATTTACCAGGCAGCAAAGTAATCAATGCCTTTCAGGAAGGCGTTAAGCAATTGGACCAGCACTATGATATTCTTGTAAAACTGGATGCTGACATTATTTTGCCTAAAAATTATTTTGAAGTTATTATCAATGCTTTTGAGGGAAATTCCCGATTGGGAATGGCTGGTGGATTTGCCTATATCGAGAAGAATGGTGATTGGATATTAGAAAACCTGACTGATAAAGACCACATCAGAGGAGCCTTTAAAGCATACAGAAAAGAATGTCTGCAACAGATAGGAGGATTGAAACCAGCTATGGGTTGGGATACCGTTGATGAATTGTTGTGCAGGTTTTATAATTGGGAAATACAAACTTTTCCTGAACTACACGTAAAACATCTTAAACCTACAGGTGCAAAATATGATAAAACAGCTCGTTATAAACAGGGAGAAGCATTTTATAGGTTGGGATATGATCTATCGATTGTAATGATTGCAAGCCTGAAACTTGCTTCCAAAAAAGGACAGCCATTGTTGTTTATTGACTATATGAAAGGATATCTAAAGGCGAAGAAAGAAGCAAAACCTCTTTTAGTTACAGCAGAACAAGCTGAGTTTATCCGTAAGTACCGCTGGAAGAAAATTAAATCTAAATTATTTTAAACGCATTTGACGATCTTCAAAAGTGAAAACTGTGTTGTCCTCTAAAAAGTTTTGATACTAACGGATTCCGGATCCGGAAATCCTGTTAAATTCATTTTTTGTTACGCCACTCCCATGGTGCCACTGCATCGGGATCTTTCCAGAGGCCTGCCCTGTTCTTGCGGGCTTCTCTTTCGAGCCGGGCATACAGCGGATCTTTGGAGTATCTTTTAAAGTGCCAGGCCATACCTTGAATGATCATTTGCTGATTGACGATCTGTTTATTGGCATTCACAATAATAGCTATAGCCCTCCCGTATCGGTCGTATTTTTCTACCTGCACCGTGACGTACTGCCCATAACACAAATCGGATAGGGCTTTTTTTGCGGCTTTACCATAGGGTTGTGATTTCTTCAACTCCGGGCTGTCAATATGCGACAGCCGAATTTTGATCGGTTGACCTTCATACAGCACTTCCATACTGTCTCCGTCTATAATACGGATCACTCTGGCGGTGAAGGTCTGCCCTTTCAGGTTTTTCTGCACTGGTTGCCGGATCTGCTTCTGTCCGTGTACCGGACAGAAGCAGGTCAGCAGTGTGATCAGCAATATCAGTCTTCCCAGCCACATAATGTCTTGCCGCTGTTTTTTGCTTTGTCAATCGTAGTCTTGACAATCTTTGAACCGCAATTGCTCAAGCCTCTACAGTTTTCTTTGTAATGGTACCTTTTGGCGGTCTTGCTGCTGCAGATATAGACTTTATCTGAAGCTGATCCGGCACTCGTATCGGATGTACCTTTAGTATCCGCAAAGGCATTAACCGGGATATCTTTATTGGTTTCGGTACGTGTATTGGTACAGGTGATACTGTTAAAGATCAGGAGGAATATGAGATAGGTTTTCATGATTGATTAGCTTATTCGGTTTCCAGTTGTTTTTTGTCCGGAAATAGTATGGACAACAGGACTGAAATGATTAATACGCCTCCTACTATACCTAATGAAACTGGTGAGGGAATGTGAAACCATGGGGAAATCAGCATTTTGATGCCTATGAATGCCAGTATAACGGATAGTCCGTACGGTAATTTGCTGAACATGTGAATGAAATTGGAAAGCAGGAAGTATAGGGAACGTAATCCCAGAATGGCGAAGATATTGGAGGTATAAAGGATAAACGGGTCTTTGGATATGGCGAAGATGGCGGGTATGGAATCTACGGCAAAGAGGACGTCTGTAAATTCGATGACGGCGACAACGACGAGGAGTGGTGTGGCGATTTTCATTCCGTTCTGAACGGTAAAGAATCGGTCTCCGTCATAATTATCACTGACTTTGTAGAGTTTTTTTATGAGTCGGGCTCCGGCTGAATTGCTGAAATCCTGTTCGTCATCCTCATCTCCTCCTCCCCAGGATTTGATGCCGGCATAGATAAGGAACAATCCGAACAGGGTGAGCACTACATTGATTTCTACGGTATGTCCTAAAAGTTGCATGGCTGGCAGATAGGTAATATTGATAATGCCTACTCCTGCAAATATAAAGATGGCTCTGAAAACGAGTGCACCGAGTATCCCCCAGAACAGGACTTTGTGGTGCAGATCTCGGGGTACTTTGAAATAGGAAAATACGAGTATGAAAACGAAGAGGTTGTCGACGGACAGTGCTTTTTCGATCCAGTAGGCGGCCTGAAACTGGGTAAATTTTTCTATAGCGAGCTGATGGCCTCCGGCATCTCCGTTGAATACGTAATATACGATTCCGGAAAAGATCATGGCGAGTGATATCCATACAAATGTCCAGATGGTGGCTTCTTTGGAGGTGACTATGTGGCTTTTTTTGTTAAATACGCCGAGGTCTAAGAGTAACATGATGATTACTGTGAGGGCAAATCCCCATACGAGACCGGGGTGGAGGTCTAAAATACTTGTTTCCATTTTTTTAGTTAATTAAGGTATGTTTTTATTGATTGGCGATGGATATGACGGCTACCCGACCTCCTTCTTCTGTGGAGAGGACGAGTTGTTTGCCATGGGTAATTTCTACCATTTCGCCTATTTTGATTTGTTTATTATCGGTTTTATCGGTGAGGTTTTTGAGTTTTTGGTTGACAAATACCCATTTTGCATTGTAATAGGCAAAGTATCCTACGGGCTTTTTATCGGCGGTCGTCAGTTTTTCATTCCGGATGATATTGCGGTTACTGTGCCATTGGTGCAGGGTTGAATTGTCGTATATGACCAGTCGCTGGTTTTCGGGTTTCCATACATTGGGTTTGAACTGGTAATAGAAATCCAGAACGGGTATGGTGTTTTTGTAACGCGTACCGCAAAACGGACAGCAGGTATTATTGCTGTTGTTGTAGATAAACCATTTTTGTTCGCAGGTGGTATTGCTGCATTCCAGTTTGAGGTCATTGGTTTTGATGAGTGCCTGTTCCCATGCTTCTGCGGGTGGACGTTCCATCGGATGATGCAGCCCTTTGATAAAGGCTTGCTCAAACAGTTCTTTGAGATAGGGTCCGGTGATGGTATAGGGTGTTTTTTGCAAATCGGTCCACGGGGCAAATTTTTGCATATTATGTCCGTATTCGCGTTTAAAATTGCGATTGCTGTTATCGGATGGGTGCTCTACAAAGAGGGCTTTCTCTCCCATGAGCAGGTCTTCTTCTTTTTCGGTATCTACAGGGCCAAAATAATTGCCGCCTCTAAGCGGGTGTCTGTACAGTAGGTACATGTATATGAGTACTGCGAGTGCATGCAGGTCTGTAAGACGGTTGGGCAGCTTTCTGTTCGGATCATTTTTGTCGAGATGTTTGGTGGCTAACACTTCGGGGGCAATAAAGTCTGCGGTACCGATGACATCGGGCGGAAACAGTCCCGGCACGACTAATCCGTCAATGTCTATAATGGCGGCAGTCTTGCTGACCGGATCTATGAGGACATTTTTGTAGGAAAGGTCTGAATGCGCGAGTCCTGCTGCATGGAGCCGCTTTACGCCTCTGGCGATGTTGACGCAGACTTGAAAGTAGCTGAGCCAGTTACCGAGTTCGGACGGGTCTAATTTGGTACCGGACTGTGCGGCACGAAATTTGGCACTGGCAAACCATTTTCCTTCTTTTTCGCCTCCTTTCAGCAGGTTGTTATGGAGGTAGCCTTTTTTGAAAAAGAAATTTTTGCTGTAAAAGGGTACAATGATTCCGGTTCTGCTTCCTTCCTGCACTACGTCTGTGGGCCAGGAATAGAGTTCTTTATAGAAAGCGCCACTGAGTGGTTCTCTGGTAAAGAAGCTGTCAAAATACTGGGTGGCGATGCGCTTGAGTCGTTCTCTGGCATTGTAGTCTTGCGGAGTTCTGTAAAAGGCCACCACGTATTTTTTATCGGGACTGAAATACACGTCTTTCATTCCTCCCTGTTTGGGTTCGCCATTGTCTATATACTGATAGGTTTTGCCCTGTGTGATGATGGATTGTACGGTCTTGGTGCTCATGGTTCAGGTATTAAAAGATGATGGCAAGTGTTCGGTCATCGTGATTGCCTGTACTCCAGAATTCCATCCAGCGGGACAGCTGTTGGGTTATTTCGGGATTCCGGGCAGAGAGTTCTACTGGTGTATTTTCTTCGTTTTGACCTTTGAGGTCTTCTAAAAATGTGATCCAGTTTTCATGTTTTTCCAGATTGGCTTCTACGACAAATTTGGGATCGTAGATACCGTCTGTCATCATAAACAGGTAACTGAAATCGGGATATATCTTGAAATTGAACCGGCTGGCCATCGGGTGTTCTTTGGAATGAAAGATATCTGCCTGTGTAATAAAGCGTGTTCCGCCGCCAAATTCGCCTACATCCAGCCAGTTGAGCAAAGTGGTTTCGGTCTGTTCGGTATTCATAATGGCGATGGGGCAGTCTCCTACTCCAAAGCTGAGGACGACGTATCCGAATTCATATTTTTTAAACAGTGTAAAGATGAGGGTGGCATGGAAGTAGTCGATGGGGTTTTTGATTCTCGGATTCTGGAATTGTGCAGGATCGGATTGCCGGGTTTGTTCGGCAGTCTCCTTTATTTTGGTGTGCACATATAGGACGGCTTTGTATAGGTTTTGTTTGGAAAGTACATCGATCTCTTTGAGAAGGTTGACATCGCGTGTACTGTTGTACTGGTTTATTTTGTTTTCAAATGCCTGAAAGGTTTCCTGATCGAGCTGATTTTCAAAATAGTCTATGACGGAGGTACAGGCTATTTGTGCTCCTTTGCGGGACATGGAGTAGCTGCCGGCTCCGTCAGAAACGGCTGCCACGGACCATCCGATGCTTTCGATGTGTTGGAATGCCATATCGTCATCCCGGAAAGACCCTGCGTTCTGATGAGACCGTCCTCTGTCTGATGAGGCCACTACGTGTTTTTCGCCCAGTTTTCCGAAATACTGTACATGGTCTTCTTTCCAGAAAATTCCTTCCCGGTCACTTGGCAGATTTTTCCACAGGGTTTTGGGATCGGGATTTACGACCAGTGAAATTATTTTTTCATGGGATGGGGTATCTTTATCTTCTGCTGCTGTCTTGAATAGCAGAGAAAATTTCAGTTCTCCGCTCTGCTCCGGTGTGCCTTCTATAGTGCGGTGTTCGGCATTAAAATGAAGTCCGATCTCCTGTAGTCCTTTCCATTCGGTAAAAATCATCTCGTCCAGATCCAGTTGTTCTGGCTTGATCTGTGCCTGATAAGATTTGCCACAGGTGGCGTTGGGGATGATCAGGGGTTTAGCGATGATATCCGCGATGTGATTTTTTAATTGCCATTTGTCCATAAGAGCGCTTTGTTGCTCAATGATCGTTTGTACTGCCTGCGTATTGAGGGCTTCCTGTACAAATTCATCGAATAATTTTTTCTTTGCTTCGGCTATTTTTACGCCCTTGATCGTAAAAAGCTGCTCGATATAGGTTTGTATTTCTATAGTCTTTTCCATGATTATCCTTGTGTTCGGTTTACATCAAATCCGCCTTCACCAAATCCGTACTGTGCCTGTGTGTGACACCAGGGGCAGGTACTGAGTGCTTCTTCTCCGACACAGTGTAGCTGTCCGCAGCTGCAGGCGGCAAAGGCATATTGATTGCCGCAGCACGGACAGGTGGGTGCTCCGATGAGTTCCTAAGTATGTATTTTATGTTGTTGCGCCGTACTTTCGGCCAGCTCCAGATAGCTGTTTTCTACGGGATAGGCTCCTACGAGCCGGTAATACCGGGTATGGAGTTCCATTCCTCCGAGTTGCTCTGACTGTATCATTTTTCTGTATTTCATAAGATAGAGTCGCTTTGTATGCTGGCATTTTGCCTGTATGACAACATAATTATGGTCTGTCCAATCTGATGCTGTGCTTTTTGACAGGTCTATTTTTTCGATTATCGCCGGATTTGTGTGGCTGAGTTCAAAGCCTGCGGTATTCTTTTCTACGCTCTCGCTGCTGGTCTTGATGGATGCGGTGATCCATTTAAAAAATTCTTTGTAGGAAGCGGCTGTGGTATTTTTGAACAGGAGTACCTGATCGGTAAGTTGCCCCAGTACATGGCTGTCGGCTTCTTCTCCAAAGGATACGGCAACCATATTGGTGGCGGTTTGCCAGTTTTGTTTCCACTCGTCAATCGCTGTTTGTACAGGATCTGTGGGTACTCCGTCGGTAAATAAAAACACAATGGGCTTCCAGTCGCCCTTTTGTTCGGCGGTGGTTTTGATCGTGTTTTTTCGCAACTCGTACATGAGGTGTCCCAGTCCTTTGCTGAGGGAGGTACCGCTTCCGATAGGGAATTTTGGCGGATAGAACTGAATTATTTCCTGTAAGGGTACAAGTGTTTTTGCTTGTCCGGCAAAGATGATAATGGAAATATATACGGTTTCCATAGCTACCGGATCGGTTTTCAATGCCTGAATAATGGTTGACAGTCCTTCTTCTACCTGCTGAATGGGTTCGCCCACCATGGATTCGGAGACGTCGATCAAAAAATAAACGGGTAATCTTCTGCTCATGGTATTAAATGACTATGTGTACTTCTGATGGCGGTGGTGGCAGGGTGACTGTATCGGTGGTTCCTCTGCTTTTGTTGCCTTGTTCTATGGTATCAGATACCCATTTGAAAAACTGTTTCAGGGTACTGCTGTCGGCTGTATTGAGGTGTACAACATCGCTGGTCAGTTCCAGTAGTTTTTTATCGTCTGCCATATGCCCTGCAGCACAGCCTACGATGGTTCCGAAGTTCAGGGATCTGATCTTCGGAATCATCTGACTGTAGAGTTGCAGATCAGAGGGTTTGCCGTCGGTAAAAATGAAAAGTAAGGGCCGCCAGTCGCCTTTTTGTTCCGGCGATCCTTTGATCACTTCCCGGGTTGCGGTATCATACAATATTTCCAGTGCCTTGCCTGTAAAGGTGGGTCCGCTTTCGGGACAACTGATTTCGGGCAGCTGAAAAGATTCTAACGCGGTCAGCGGTACTATTTCTTTCACTTCCCGGTCAAATGTGATCATACTGATCCACAGGGTCTCGGCTGCCTGGGCATCTGTCCGCAGATTATTGATCATACCGCTCAGTGCATTATTCAGTGCCTGAATGGGTTCGCCGTGCATGGAGCCGGAAGTGTCTAATAAAAAATAAACGGGTAATCTTCTCATGGTTATTTTTTTCCGAATAGGGTTTTGAGCAACAGCTTGCCGATTTTTTGTTCTACACTTCTTTTTGTGGTCGGTATTCCTGTTTTCCTTGTAAAACTTTGTTTTGCCGCGGTCAGACCTGAGGCTCTTTTCCACGAAAAGGAAAATCCGTATTTTTTAGGTGCCATAGTACGCTTGATTAGGTTTTAGACAACGATATTCAGTTCGGTGGGTGGCGGTGGCAGTTCATTGAGTCCTGTCGCTTCTTTTCCTGAATCTTCTACTTTAGTAGATGATACGCCTATTGAGGCGGTCACCCATGCAAAGAATTTGGAGATGCTCTGGCTGTCTGCTGTATCCAGACTCACTACATTTTCTGTGATCTGTTTCAGCACACTGGTATCTGCTCCGCTACCTGCTGCACAGGCTATGGTATAGGCGGTTTTGCGTTTTTGAAATTCTCGCAGACCGCTTTGCCAGTCGTCTGTCGGGATTCCGTCGGTCATGATAAATACCAGTGGTTTCCAGTCTCCTTTTGATTCGGAAGTGGTTTTGGCGACTTCATTGTCTATGCAGTTGCTCACTACTTTGAGAGCTTCGCCAAGTGAAGTGGTGCCGGTGGCTCTGATATCTACCATCTGGAAGGCGCCCAGATCTGTAAGCGGTATCAGCTGTCTGGCACTGCTGTCAAAGGTGATCACACTCAGAAAAGCGGTTTCTATGGCCTGCGGATTTTGTCGCAGGGAACTGATCATGACCTGAACGCCGTTTTTCACAGCTTCTATGGGTTCTCCGCTCATGGAGCCGGAGGTATCGAGGACAAGGTATACGGGTAATCTTCTCATATTATAAATAATTTTGTGCTACTGTTTTGATGGTTTCTTCCAGTTTTCTGTCTTTGGTAGGTTCGCCTACTGCGTTGAATTTCCATTCGCCGTTGCGTTTGTAAAAGATGCCTAATACCAGGGATACATGTCCTGCAAAACCGGTTCCTTTGACAATATCGTAGGTGGCAAATACTTCATTGACACGGGTAGGTGTACCTTCGTAAATGCGGATGGAGGCAAACGGAATGGTTCCGAAATCGTGTCCTCTGAAACTGTTCAGGACAAATGCGACGTGGTTGACAGCCGGATTGAGTCTGGTAAAATCCAGCGTTATGATCTCATTGTCCAGACCATCATCGCCATCCATATCGCCTGTGAGATCGTCTCCGCTATGCCGGATGGCGCCGTCTTTGGATCTGAGGCTGCCAAAATAAACGACATCGATAAGGTTTTTGGAGGTGTCGTAGAGGGCACAGCTGGCATCGAGATCTACGGCTTCGCGTGTGACATTGCCCAGCCATCCTTTTTTCTCTATTGCGCCCCAGTTGACTCCTACACAGATATTTTGCAGGGTACTGCCATTGTTTTTCTGCAGGTTTATTTTCTGCCCTTTCTGTAGATTAATGGCCATATCTATGCGGTGTACTTGTTAACATAATCCTGTAATCCGCCTTTCATGCCCATGCCTACGGCTTCAAACTTCCATTCGCCGTTTTTTTTATAAATGCGGCCAAACTCTACTGCGGTCTCTATCGAGAAATCTTCGTCCAGTTCAAATTTGAGAATCTCTTCATTACTGGCGGCATCTACAATACGGATGAATGAATTTCTGACCTGTCCGAAATTCTGACCTCTGTTTTCTGCATCATGAATGGTCACTACAATGCAGATTTCGGAAGCATTGTTTTCCATCTTTGATAAATCTACTTTGATCTGTTCATCATCTCCATCGCCGTCTCCTGTGAGGTTATCTCCGGTATGTTCGAGCGCTCCGTCGGGGCTTTTGAGATTATTGTAGAAAATGAAATGCTGGTCTGACAGTACTTTTTTATCTTCGCCGAGAATAAAGGCAGACGCATCGAGATCGAAGTCTACGCCTGTGCTGGTGCTATTGGTATCCCAGCCTAAACCGATAATGAATTTTGGAGCGTGGATGCTCTCTCGTTGTCCTTTTTGCAGGTTGATTGCCATGGTGTTCTGTAATTTAATTTGTAAATATTGTGTTGGTACTCTTTGATCTGATGGTAATTATTGCTGATGGCCAGCTGGGACAATTCTTGTCTCAGGGCTTCCGGAATATTGCGGATAAGGATATCAAAATCGCCTTGCTGCATGGTCATGACGTATTTGACGATGCGGGTGTTGAACCGGAAGCTGTCTCTGTTCATGACGCTGATGATGTCTTGTACGGAGCGTACGGCGAAATAGTTGTAATGGTTTTCGATATTGGGGTGTATCTCTTTATTGATGAGCTCGGCATAGTAAATAAAGATAAAATCGCCCTTTACCTGATATTGGTCCAGTATTTTACTGACGGTACGTTCGTGGCTGCCTGTGATCTTGATATCATCGAGAAAGAGGCAGCATTTTCCGTTGAGAAATTGACGGTCTATGTAATAGGTGTCATTGGAGATAAGGCTGAGCCGCTGTTGGTAATCCAGATTGCCGTAGTCCTGGGTATAGGTTTGCTGCCGGTGTATCTTGGTTTCGATGCAGGCATTTTTGCCGTTTTCGAATAAGAACCGGTTGAGGTTTTTCTTGAAACCGGCACACAGGTAGTTGGATGCGGTCGGTATGGAATGATACGGACTCGGCAATAGCAGGATGTCTGTCTGGGACAGGATGATGCTGGCGTATTGGCTGATGAATCCGCTAAAGAGTTCTTCTGCAAATTTTTCTGCATACTGTGTATCTCCGAATTTGAACCGGCTGTAGGCGGCTTCATCAAACGGGCAGTGTTCCTGATGCATGATTTTATGCTGACTGTAGTGCTTTTTCATCGGATTTGTGTTGTATTAAAAGGGCGTGCATTCCGGCGCTGATCGCTCCATCATAATCTGCTGTTTTGTTGTCTCCGATGTGTACAATCTGATCGGGACTGATGTGTGGCTGATGTACTGCCTGTGCTTGTATAAGTACTTGCTGAAAGGCGGTGGGGTGTGGCTTGGCTTGGCCTAACTCGTCTGAATAGAGCTGAAAGCTGAAGTATTGTCCCAGTTCATAATGTTGGAGCAGGCTGCGCAGGGTACTTCCTTTGATAAAGGCGGTATTGCTCAATATGCTGGCTGTCTTGCCTTCGGATTGAATGCGGTGTAACAGTTGGCTGATTTGTGGATCAATGAGAAGGGGCTTGTACTGCATAAAGAGTTGCTCGGTCTCCTGATAAAAATTGTCCAGCTGTTGTGTATCGATCGCATCGATATTTACGCCTAACCGGCACAGGATCTGATAGTAGATTTGCTGTACGGTGATATGTATGCCGAGCTTTTCGCTGAGGCGGTTGCACAACAGGTCGTAATATCGGATGACTTGACTGACTTTTCCCGGATCGGTATCTATGGAAAAGTAGGCCTGCAGGAGCTGGTCTCTTTTTTTCTTGTACTGTGGATTTGATCTGATGAGCGTGAGCCACAGGTCGAATGAAAAGTGCCGGTAGGGTGTGGTATCGATTGTCATTTCTCTTGTCTTTATTTTGATCCTGAGGTCCATTTCATTCCCCAGCGGTAGGCTTTGTCGCAATCGCCATGGGAGTCGTGAAATGTGATTAGTTTTTTGACGTGCATGCTGTTGGGGTGAAAGTTTATTTCTGCAATAGCACAAAACTTGTGATAACTGTGCTGCTGCCCCATCTGTACTTCGATATCGGGATTGCCGGGTACTTTGATGGTGACTACGGCATTGGTTTCCTGCCATCTGGCTACGCCGTCATAGATGAAACAGTAGATGACTATTCTTTTGATATCTGCGACGCCTTTGGGGTTGATGAGGATGTTTTCACCTGATCCGGCACTTTGTCCTCTGTCGTCTCCGGCATGCCAGATCCATGGGGTGTCGGTGTATCTTCCCTGCAGGGTGTACCGGTCTCTGGCTCCGCCACGTCCCTGTGAAAACTGCAATCCGTCGATGACGGTTTTCTCTCCGTTATTTAATTCGTAGAAACAGCCCAGATCGAGATCGATGTCTTTGTTGAAGAGTCCTGAAAAGAATCCTTTTTTGCTTCCTTTGGACCAGTTGAGGTTGACGGTTATTTCTTTTGAAAGGGTATCTCCTCTTTTGCTGAGATCAATAGCGTGTGTGTCGCCTTTCTTTTCGAGCGTTATTTTTTGTAGGTTAATGGACATGGTTGTTTATTTTATGATTTGACCCTGATAGTATCTGGACAGGAAATAGGCGAGATCTTCTTTGTACCCGATGCCGGATGCCTCAAATTTCCATTGTCCGTTTCTTTTGTATAGTCTGCCGAATTCTACTGCGGTCTCGATAGAAAAATCTTCTCCCAGTTCGTATTTGGCTACTTCGGTTCCGTTGCTGTCGTCTACGATACGGATGTAGGAATTGCGTACCTGCCCGAAGTTTTGTCTGCGCTGTACGGCTTCATGGATAGTGACGACAAGAAGTATTTCCTGTATGCGGCTATCTACTGCTGTGAGGTTGACTTGTATGCTTTCATCGTCTCCGTCTGCACTGTTTCCTCCGGTCGGATCATCGCCAGTGTGGTGTAAGGCGCCGTCGGGTGAATCGGTATTGCCGTAGAAAATGAAAAAGGGTTCGGCCGGTATTTTTCGGGTGGTGTCGATCATAAAGGCGGATGCGTCCAGATCAAAGTCTGATCCGGTGCCTTCATTGGGATCCCAACCTAATCCGATGGTGATTTTGTGAAGTCCGATGTCTATTTTCTGACCTTTTTGTAAGTTGATGGGCATTGTTATCTGATCTTTCTTGAATACTTAGTCCTCACATTTTTCATAATGTAACTATTGAGTCCGCTGCCAGATAAAGCAAGGGATTTCATGTTTTCAATATGATTCATACCAGCGCTCGCATAAGTATATTCATATACACTGCCTGTTGTAAATTGAATTAAGATGAAATTACTTCCGATCTCGTATCCGAAGATTCCAGAATCTCCATTTCTATTTGCATATCTTTCCATAATGTTTTGTTTTTAATGATTTAACTCCTCAAAAGTAGAAAGGGGGAAGGGGCTTTGTTTACGGTTTTCCTCAATAGGGAGCAAAAAGAGCATTCTTTTTACGAAAAACCACATTATTTTTTTATACACCTTTATGTTTTCCAGTTCTTTTGTAGTATTGCCTTTGCTGTTGTAGAAGGTTTAGGCTTCCGTTTTAGGTTCTTCGCATACACCCAACCTGTTTTTTTTGATTTTTTAACGGTGACTTTAATCCATTGGCCTGATTGCTGAATAAATAGAACCTCATCATTAATTTTTAGTTTTTCTGTAATATCATAATGAGTTCCTGCCCCGCTCCTCACATTTACTTTACTTTTATTTGCTACCAACAACTCATCTTTATAATAGAAAAAAACTTCCGGAGAGGATGATGGGCTCAAAGAAGATTTATGTACCGGAGTACTTTTTTTAGTTGTGACAGGTTTACTTTGAGAAGAAGAACAAACGCCACAACTGCCACCGGAATTACAATGTGCACAACGAGAGCAATTTTTACATGCTGTACAGGAAGCTGAACCGGTGCATCTTGCTTCTGATGTTTCACAACAGGAAGCTAATAATTGATTGTTCTGAGAATTTGCGATAAAGTGTGTTGTAAGAAACAATAGGAATAAAAGAATTTTTTTTGTCATAAGATTCAATTTTTAGTTTTTTAAAATATAATACGACAAAACTATAGTCAAAAAAAGCCAGCTCTTTACGGTTTCCCATAAAGAGCTGGCTTTGTTTTTCATAACAATTCCTTTTTTGGTACTCTAAGTATTTAAAAAATTAAATCAATCCTAAGTCTTTGGTGATTGTGATAAGATGTGCAATATTTTTAGCATTGAAATAAACTTTCAAACGGTTGATTCTCTTTTCAATACTGCTAACACTGGAAGAACTGTAGCCTCTTTTTTTAAAATCAATACTTATTTCTTCCTGTGACAATCCTCTTGAAAGATGGTTTAGAAGATCGGTATCATAGGTCTCAATTTCAAAAACCGGATTTTCTTTTAACGCATTGGCAATATATTCCGGTACGTATCGGCTGGTTTTATATATTTCTTCAATTGCTTTTTTTAATTCCACAATGCTGTTTCTATCTTTGGGTACATATCCGTTTATGTGGAATTTATCGAAAAGAGTTTTTATTCTTAATGGTCTGTCCTCTACAGAATAAGCGATTACCTTTATATCGGGTTGTTCTTTTTTAATGGCTTCAATGAGTTCTTCTCCTGATTTTATAGTAACGGCTCTATGATCTTCCTTAAAAGAAAGATCGGTAATGAGTAAATCAAAAGGTGAAGCGTCAATTTTACCGCGTTTAATTTTCAAAATAGCTTCATCACAATACTTGGTACAATGAATATCTACCTCTCCCATTTTTTCTAAAACTGACACTACTCCCAAATTGATACTATCAATATCTTCTACTACTAAAACTTTTTTAAACATATTATACTCTATTTATACAGGACAGCTTATCATCACTTTTAATCCTCCTGAATCATTTGAATCAAAAGTAATAGTTCCCTCAACTGTTTTTATACGACTTTCCGCATTTTTCAAACCATTTCTAAAAATAGTTTTTTCATCAGAAATTCCCACTCCGTTATCTGAATACTGTATCTTGATTGTACGGTTTATGAATTCAAACCGTACCATTACAAGAGAAGCCTTGCTGTGTTTCTTCATATTTACCATAAGCTCCTGTAAAATACGATAGATGACTATTTTTTTTGATTCCTCAACTGTATTCCAATGGATACTGTCAATTCCTGCCAAAATAATTTTCCGAGCATTCAACTGATATTCTCCCAGCATATTTTTTAAAATTGCTGTATAGTTTTCTCCGGTATCTATGCCGCTGTTCTCTTTTGAAATATTTCTTGTTCTGCTATATACATCCTCCAGACTATCCAGTAATTTCACCCGGTTGTCCGGTATAGAAAAATCGGTATGTTCTGTATAAGCAATGGTATTATAAACATCATTAGCCAACTCGTCATGTATTTTTGCAGCAATACGTGTTTCTACCTTATACGCTTCTTCTAATTTTTCACGCTTATGTCGTCCTTTGAGAATATAATACAAAAATACAATCAAGGCAGCCGTGAGTAAAAAAGCAGAAAGTAATAAAGTATTGGTAGTTTTCTGTTTCTCAATGACCAGTTTATTTTCTGCTGTCTTGGCTTTTAGCGAGAGGTTCTGTTCCAATTCCTGCGAGTAATCATATTTAATTTTTGCAAACTGATTTTTAGCGTTTGTACGTACATTTGTAATACTGTCATTTAACCGAAGGTATTCCAATGAATATTTTTTTGCTTCTTCTCCGTCTGTCAGGTTAATGAGCTTTTTTAAGCCGGAAAGTTCGTCGTCAATTCCTTTAGAAACTCTCGAAAGCTGAACCGCTTTTTTAACCAAACTGATGGCTTTTTGTCTATCTGTATTTTCAAAAAACTCTGCTATGGTTAAACAGTTTTTGATCTTTTGATCGTTGATTCCAAGACTGTCATTTATACGTAAAGCTTGCTGAAGCTCAGAAAGACCATCGCCTTTATTTTTTTTAAAAAGAGCATATCCAATATTATTTAAAACCAACGCCTTTTCATCTAAATGTTGATCTAAAACGGAAGAGGTTAATAAGCTATCTAATTTCTTTAATGCTACTTGTTCATCTCCTGAATCAATATAGGCGGATGCTATATTATTTTCTAAAACTATTATAGCAAGAGAGTCTTTTGTCAGTTCTAATGCTTTGTTATAAAATTCAATCGACTTGTCATAATTTTTATTCTGATAATAGGCAATTCCTATGAGATTATAAGATTGAGACAAGTAAGTAGAATCGGGTGCTGATTTCAGATATTTCAAAGCTTCTGTGACAATGTCTTCACTACCGGAATAATCATTATATTTCCAATGAATTTCAGCCATTCTTATAAGATTATATCCTACTCGTAAACTATCCCTATGATGTAGATAGAATGTATTGGAACGTTTATAATTAAAATATGCCCTATCGAATTCTGATTTACAGTAATAATAATCCCCGGTTAAAGAGGCAGCATATCCCTGGTAGCTATAGCTCCCTGCATGTAAGGCTAATTTTTCTAACTGATCAATATAGGTTTTAGCACTGTCCGGAGATTCATATATATACAATACGGTTTTATTTGCTAAAGCTTGCCATAAAAGATTTTCATTGTCTATTTTTTTTGATAACGTAATAGCACTATCCAAGAGGATCTTTTTTTGAGAAAAAGATAACGTATCCTGGTCAGCGTTTGACACAAGTGCTTGTATTTGCTGCTGTATGGCTTTTTGTCCGCTGAATTTTGAAGAGCTTTTTTTATCACAGGATACCAAAAAGACTAAAAACAGTATAAATAAAATAGAGGGAATTACTTTCATGTTTGAAAAATAAAATCCCTCTAAAGTTACGTTTTTTTGTTAAAAAACCTAAAAAATTATGGCTTTGTTGGCGGTTTTGGTGGTTTTATTGGAATTAGACCAACTCCTGTTCCACCCCCATCATCATTTTTTACTTCATAATGATTGGTTTCCGGAGTTTCCTCGGCTGTGATTTCATCATCTACTGAACATGATGCCATAAGGGTACTTACAATAATACCTGCTACTAATATAAAAGATTTTTTCATGGTTACTTTGTTAAAAATTAGACATAGGTGTGGCTGTCCGGATCTTATCCGGGATTGGCACATTACACCGTTAAAAAACAGAGCTCTGTTTGGTTTGGGAAGTACTGTGAAGTTGCCTTATTGTTCTGTTTATACTTCCCGGATAAACATTGCAATGAGGTTATCCTCACAGTTTTAAAAAAATTAGTTTTGTACATTTGTCTCTGTTATAGGCAGGGACATGAACTAATTTCTGAGGCAAAGTAACGGCAGGTTTTTGTCTAAAGTCCTTACGGAATCCGATGTTTCCGATGCTTCCGACAAATGATGAAAAAATCCGATAATTCCTAATATTCCGACTATGGAAAACAATTATTCTGACTATAAAAAAGCGTTAAAAGCGAAATATGAACAAGAAAAAACAGGAGTAAATACAAGCTTTCTTTTGCAACTGACTCCTGCGCGATTAAGAGATTTGACCCTCTATGTTTTTAGAGAAACCACCAATCCGGATGATCTTAAAACATTTCAACTTTTTATGGGGTTTCCATTTGATGCCGGAAATATTCAAAAAATAAAAAATAAGATTGATGCGTTCCGGCCCCTGATTAGTTTTTTAAAGAACCAATCGGATTTAGCCAATCCGGGTTCAGTAGAAATGTTGGCCGTTTTGCTGGATTTTACTCCAAGACCTTTCCATAAGTTTAGAAAAAAGACCGTAATAAATGAAAATACTTTTACTGATATTGATACAGAAGAAAAGAAAAACGATATAATTGAAAGGGTTGAAAATACGCCTCATGAAAATGAGACAACGGAAATTGATGAAAGCAAAATTGAAGTTGTTGATGAAGGAACACAAGATGAGGTGTTTCAGGATGAAATCATACACCCAAAGAATAGCAGTTTAATACATCTTATGTCATCAGGAGAAAATAAAGAAAGTGTACCAAAAAGAAATAAAATTTCGGTAAAGCAGAAAACATTTTTGGCCACAGGCTTAGGCATTTTGGCTTTGGGTACTTCTGTTTTCTATAATGTAAAAATGTCCTCACAACAAGAGTGCATGCAATGGAATAACGATCGCTATATTGCCGTTGATTGTGAAAATACTACAAATGGTATTATGGGGATAACTTCCGCGATTCCTATTGATATATCGGTTATTGAAAAGTTCAGAAAAATAGCAGTAGATTCCACAACGGTATTTTTTAATGCCAAAGGCGATCCTATCGTTTGGTATTCTAAAAAACCATCAGGAGAGATTGATTTTTTTAACCAGCCCGGATTACACCCTGAAACACAGGCTACATTACGTAAGATTACCCCGCATATTATTAATAAATATGTGTTGCTGAATGAGTAACTGAGCTCAGTACATAAAACAGCCTGTAGTTATGACTATTTACAGTCATACTAAATCTACATTACACAAAGTGGATCTCTACTGACGCTTAATAATAGACTTATCCTTATTCATTTTCTTTATTTAAAATCTGTTTTAGTCGAACAATTAGTGTTTCTGCAGGTATGTGATACATTTCCACAAACGCAAAAATCCTATTTCTAAAAGAACTTAAATGCAATTAAATTTTTAACTTAGCATCTTTAAATAGTTTTTATGATTAAAATGTTAACCAGCATCGGTAAGTATTTCATTATGATGGGCGAGATTTTCAAACGCCCTACCAAATGGAAGATAATGAAAAACTTAATTTTTAAGGAAATTGATGAATTGATCATTGGTTCTTTAGGTATCGTAGCATTTTTGTCCTTTTTCATTGGAGCTGTAGTTACGATACAGACCGCTTTGAATTTAAACAACCCTATCATCCCTAAATATCTTATCGGATTTACTGCACGCCAATCTATTATTTTAGAATTTTCGCCGACATTTATTTCCATTATTATGGCAGGTCGTATGGGATCTTATATTACCTCAAGTATCGGAACGATGAGAGTTACCGAACAAATCGATGCCTTGGAAGTTATGGGTATCAACCCATTGAATTATCTGGTTTTCCCTAAATTAATTGCTTCCTTTACGTATCCTTTTGTTATTGCCATCAGTATGTTTGTAGGAATTTTTGGTGGATATGTTGCAGGGAGTCTGGGAGGTTTTTTGGCACCAGAAGAATTTATTCACGGATTACAGGATGATTTTAATCCTTATCATATTACATATGCTTTTATTAAAGCAGCGATATTCGGATTATTACTTGCAACCATCCCGTCTTATTTCGGGTATTATATGCAAGGTGGAGCATTGGAAGTTGGTAAAGCCTCTACCAAATCGTTTGTATGGACCAGTGTGGCTATTATTATTACCAACTATTTACTAACGCAAATACTCTTAGCTCAATGATAGAAGTAAAAAATATTGTAAAATCTTTTGACGGAAAAGAGGTTTTAAAAGGCATTACGACTACCTATGAAACGGGTAAAACAAATCTTATCATCGGTCAGTCGGGATCAGGAAAAACGGTAATGTTGAAGACGCTTCTCGGAGTTCATGTACCGGATAGCGGACAAATTATATTTGACGGGAGGGATTTTGCTGCTTTGACAGCAGATGAGCGAAGAGATTTGAGAACAGAAATAGGAATGGTATTTCAGGGATCTGCTTTATTCGATTCTATGAATGTGGAAGAAAATATTGCTTTTCCCCTGAGAATGTTCACCAAGAAAACGAATAAGGAAATAAAGGATCGCGTACAACAGGTAATTGAACGTGTAAATCTTGTGGATGCCAATAAGAAAATGCCTTCTGAAATTTCAGGAGGAATGCAGAAAAGGGTAGCTATTGCAAGAGCCATTGTCAACAATCCTAAGTATCTGTTTTGTGACGAACCCAATTCCGGGCTGGATCCTAAAACAGCTATTGTAATTGATACATTGATTCAGGAGATTACTCATGAATACCAAATGACCACTGTGATCAATACACATGATATGAATTCCGTGTTAGAAATCGGAGAAAATATTGTTTTTCTGAAAAACGGAAAACTCGTATGGTCCGGAAACAGTGAGGAAATAATGAAAACAAATAATGAAGATATTGTGGATTTTGTGTATTCTTCGGAATTACTGAAAGAAATCAGACGCTTTCACAACAACCAAAAATAAAAAATCGCTCTTAGGGGCGATTTTTTTATTTTAATACCGTACTATTTTAATATCCGGTTTGTGTTTTAAAATTTCTGTTACAAATTGTTCATTCGTATAAGGACTGATGTAGAGCTCTTCATATTTATCATACTTAATGATCAGACCTTTACTTGCCATAGCCGGCTTATTGCCCGCCCACAAGGTTTTCCCTACCACAATCTCACGAATTCTCTCTATTGCAATTTTCCCGCTCAAAAATCCGCTTCTATAGAAGAAAAAACCATTTTCTATGCGGTAATAGGTATAAGCAACCAATAAGGACATTAAAGCAACAATAAGTACAAATGACCCCATGATGACCAATATATCCGATAAAAAAATATCGGAACGAAAGCCAATGATTAATGTACCGATAACAAAAAGGTAAAAAAACAACATCAGCATTTGGTAAAAGCCCTCTTTTCTTGTTTTGAATTTCATATATTATTACATTTTAAAATAGTCTAAAAATACTTCTTTATAGGCTGAAGATATTTCTGAGCATTCTGCTGAACAAAATCTTCTTTTAAAACCTTCTTTTTTGTTTCTATGGCTTTGTCAAAGTTCTTTTGTGATACATCTAAATCTGCCTGCCGTTGATTGAATTTACTGCTTCGGAAAAATCATTCAGAGATTGATAGTTATCTGCAAGAGACTTATAGCCATGTGCCAATGAGACGAGATCTTTCTTGTCTAATGCCTGTTCAATCTTTTTGTCGCCTTTTTGCATTGGCAACCTGCAATGAATCCTGAGCATATAAATGAACACTTCCGATTATGGCAGTCCACAAAAACCCTATGACTAAATATATTTTCATTTCTACAAAGAAAAACAATCTTTTGCAATGTGTTATGCTTTTTACCAAGTGAAATACGGGTTTCACCAAGTGGTTCAATTTTGGTTTGTTTTTGCGTTTACTTTTACTTCCATGAAAATTAATTTTAAAATCTATCATCTTATGAAAACAATTATTGTAAGAACTGTAATTGGCGTACTTTTTTTATCGGGAGCCATCACAACGCAACACCATTTAACAATCAGGGAGCAAACAATCCTGAAAAAGAATTATTAAAGAAAGACAACAAGACCAAAATACAGGTTGCTTTACTACTCGATACCTCAAGCAGTATGGACGGTCTGATTGAACAAGCAAAATCACGTTTGTGGAATATTGTCAATATGCTGACTACTTTAAAATATAACGGAAAAGCGCCACAAATAGAATTGCCTTGTACGAATACGGAAATGACGGAATTTCCGAAAAATTATATCCGAAAAGTAGCTCCGTTGACACAGGATCTGGATTAGATCACGGAAAATTATTTTCTTTAAAAACCAACGGCGGACTGGAATATTGCGGAGCAGTCATAAGTTATGCTACAGAGTAGCTTGAGTGGAACAAAAACAAAAAGCAGTATGAAACTGATTTAGATTGGCGGAAATGAGCCTTTTAATCAGGGAACAATTCATTACAAAGAAGCGATAAGTGAAGCCCGTAAATATTTATATATCAATACCATTAAAACTATATTGAGGAAGAAATAAAAAAAGCGGAAATTCAGAAGATGATTTAGGTAACGCCATAGAAAGTTCTATTATGGAAATTGCCCTGAAAAATGGTTATAAAAAAGACTGACTAAAAAGTGAAAGAGAGATTGATGACGAATACAATCTCTCTTTTCATTAAAAAAATTACTCAACCACAATTTTTCGGCTTACTGCTGTTTCTTCTGACAGAAACAATTCATAAGGAACCGTTATAGCATTCTTTTATTTTTCATAATTATTTTTAACAAAGAACGCTATTGTAGTTTATCAGAATATCACTTTAATACTACTAAATCATTATATTAATGAGCGTGTTTGGCATCCAAAGCATATAAAGCAAAAGTTCCGAGCCAGTGACTACCCATATAATCATCATTGGTAATATTTTTCAGAGAATAGGACAAATGTTCATCGGCTATTTTTCGGATGTATTGTAATTCGGGTAGTTTATCTGCAATTTTATATAAAGCTGCAGCTCTGCTAAAATTCACTCCGTCTAAATGCACCAGATGACCGTCAGTTCTGTCGGAAACCACCCCCACTTCAAGTGCAAAATCCTTTTTGAGCAACGCAGGTAAAAAATCAGAAAGCCATTTTTTATATGCTGTACTTTCAAGTATTTTACTCATCAGCAGAGCTTCTTCGAGGCACGGAGACAGGAAGTCATGGCCACTTGGCTCAAATGCGAGATTGCAATTTTTATCATTGGAAAACAATCTTTTTGCATGCAGAACAATCAGTTGTTCAAATTTATTATTTTTGGCAGACCTCGCATAATCCAGTGATAGCGATAATCCGAAAGCGGTATTGTCATGGGTACCGGTTCGTATCGGATAGTTTAGTTTTGGCAAATAAACTTCATATCGCTCTATTAGCAAATCTGTCAACGGCTGTAAAGTTGCACTCCATCTTTTAGCATCTGCATCATCCCAGGTATTTAAAGCTTCCTGTAGCTTAAACAGCCATGCCCAACCATACGTACGCTCAAAATTCAGGTTGTTCTTATCTTTAAAGAAAGCCATTTCCACAGCGATATTTTCTTGCGTAATGTGCTGCTCTAATAATTTTCTTACCTCATGGTTTTTATCGATTTCAGGAAATTCTTTCATCAGTTTGATGATCGACCAATAGCCGTGGACAGCGGAATGCCAATCAAAACATCCGTAAAAAACAGGACGCAATTGTTTTGGTGTTTTTAAATCAGCAGCACTGCCTATAGTCTGCCCCAGTTTATTTGGATATTCTGTGGTGAGACAGTGTACCGGTAATTCAAATATTTTTTGTGCCTGCACAAAATCAAGAGCAATTTCCTGCTCTTTTATCGTTTCATTTATTGCTTCTTTTTTAGACTCACAAGCTGTTAGCGCAATGAGTAAGGTACATAATAGTATACTTTTTTTCATCTATCTATTTTTATGATTCTATAATATCAATGCTGCATTAAGTTTGCTACACCTGATAACCAAAGATAAGCATTTCAGATATTTCAGTACTGCTTTACATTTTGTGAATGGTATCATCCCGAATATAAGTGGCTCACAGAACACTTTTTTGTACACCCTTATTTTTATGAAAACGTAAAACTCTTGTTTATGCAGATAAAAAAGCCCCGAACAGTAAACTATTCGGGGCTTTTATTTTTATTTAGGTTAAGGAACTATTCCTGAGAAACATATTTCTCCATTATTCCCTGCAATTCCAAAGAAAATTCTTCGTTAACTTTTCCAAGTTCATCATTGAATTGCTGTCCGTTTTCAATTTCCGGAAGGTTTAATTGTCTGGTTGTTTCTATATCTTTCATAGAACCTTTAAACTGTTCTAATGTATAGTATTTACCAATAACCTTTGTTGATTTGTCGATCAGGTTGTTTACAGAAGAATCAAATTCTTTGGTAAAATCTGCCTTTTTATCATCAGCAACCGCCGCTAATAACTGACCTTTTATACCATCAACCTGTCCTTTCATTCCTGAAACTTCCAAAAACTTGATCACTTCTCCCTTCATGGCATCACCGGTTTGTGCCATTCCTATTTGCGAAATCAATACAAACGCAAATAACATTACTAACTTTTTCATCTAATTTTTTTAATATTGAAAAGGGAAATTACCCATTTTCTATTTATTTTTTAAATAAAAAATGTTAATTTTTTTAGAAATCAAACTTAATACCCTGAGCTAAAGGAAGTTCTGTTCCGTAATTAATGGTATTGGTTTGTCTTCTCATGTAAGCTCTCCAGGCATCTGATCCGGACTCACGTCCACCACCTGTTTCTTTTTCACCACCAAAAGCACCACCAATTTCAGCTCCTGAAGTACCGATATTTACGTTGGCAATACCACAATCTGAACCTGCCTGAGACAAGAATAATTCCATTTCTCTTACATTATTAGTAAAGATAGAAGAAGACAATCCTTGCGGAACTCCATTCTGAATTTCTATTGCTTCTTCGATTGTACTGTATTTTAATACATACAAGATTGGTGCAAACGTTTCTTCCTGTACAATTTCAAATTCGTTTTTAGCTTCAATGATACATGGTTTTACATAACAACCGCTTTCGTATCCTTCTCCTTCCAATACACCACCTTCAACAATGATGTTTCCTCCTTCTTTTTTAGCTTTTTCTATTGCATTTAAATAATCCTGTACTGCTTTTGTATCAATCAGCGGACCTACGTGATTATTGGCATCCAATGGATTTCCAATTTTTAATTGCGCATACGCACTTTTTAACGTAGCGATTGTTTTATCGTAAACACTTTCGTGTACAATTAATCTTCTTGTAGAAGTACAACGTTGTCCTGCTGTACCTACAGCTCCGAACACCGCTCCTACTAATACCATACTCAAATCTGCATGTTCTGAAACGATAATAGCATTATTTCCTCCCAATTCAAGAATGGTATTTCCAAAACGCTCAGCTACTGTTTTTGATACGTGACGTCCGATTCTTGTAGATCCTGTAAAAGAAACCAAAGGCATGCGTTTGTCGTTATTGATCAAATCACCTGAAGCATTTCCTGTAACAATACAGCTCACTCCTTCAGGAATATCATTTTTCTTGAATACTTCGTTGATGATGTTCTGGCAGGCAACTGCACAGATAGGTGTTTTTGAACTTGGTTTCCATACTGCAACGTCTCCACAAACCCATGCAAGCATAGAGTTCCATGACCATACAGCAACAGGGAAGTTAAATGCAGAAATGATTCCTACTACTCCAAGTGGGTGGTATTGTTCATACATTCTGTGCTGAGGACGCTCTGAATGCATAGTATATCCGTATAATTGTCTTGATAAACCAACTGCAAAGTCACAGATATCGATCATTTCCTGAACTTCTCCCAAACCTTCCTGAAGACTTTTTCCCATTTCATAAGAAACCAGTTTTCCTAAAGCATCTTTCTTTTCGCGTAAAGCATCTCCAATCTGTCTTACGATCTCTCCTCTTTTTGGAGCAGGAACCATACGCCATGTTTTGAAAGCTTCTGTTGCTTTTGAAACCACAGCTTCGTAATCTTCTTTAGTAGATGATTTTACTTTTGCGATAAGTTTACCTGTAGCCGGTGAATATGACTCTATGATATCTCCATTTGAAAACCAATTATTTCCTGTTGAAGTTCCTTCATTAACTTCCTGGATTCCAAGTTGTTTTAATGCTTCTTCTATTCCGAAAGAATCTTGATGTGACATTCTAAATGTGTTTAATGTTTATTATCTGCTAAGATACAAATATTTAGAAAATCACAAAGCAAAGTTTATTTTACGAATCTTTCATCAGTGGGCATCATTTCACCACAGTTTTTACAGGTTCTTAACGCTTCTGACTGATAAAAATGTTTAAAATGAGGAAGAAAATCTTCTTCTATGTCGTTTAGTACAAAATAGACTTCATGCAGTTTTTCATTACAATGCTCACAGTACCATATCAGCCCGTCTTTTGCTCCGGCCTCTTTTCTTTTGTTTTCTACCACAAGACCGATGGAACCTGCTGTACGAATTGGTGAATGATGCATTTTTGTAGGCAGTAAAAACATATCTCCGGGTCCTAAAGTAAGTACTTCTTTTTTGCCCTCATGCTGAACGGCAATCTGTATAGTACCTTCCAACTGATAAAAAAGTTCTTCGGATTCATTGTAATGGTAGTCTTTTCGCGCATTAGGCCCTCCGACAATCATTACGATATAATCTTCCGAATCTACATATAGATTTTTATTGGCAACAGGTGGCTGCAATAAATGTCTGTTTTCTTCTACCCACTTTTGCAGGTTAAATGGTTTTTTTAATGCCATACCTTAGTGTTTTTATCTACCGCTTAACCATGATTGCGGATTATTGTATGTTGAATTTTGTGTCAATACAAATTTCAGAATGGCTACTCCTTCGGTATTTGTAGCTACCGTTCCTATTTTTTGTTTGGTTGAGACTTTTTGTCCTTTGCTGACCGATACAGAACTCAGATTCTGATATACGGTTATATACTCACCGTGTCTCACGAATACGGCACGTGTTCCACCAATGATTTGTATGTTCATTACTTCACCTTCAAATACTGATCGTACGCTGGCTCCTTTTTCCGTTGTTATTTCAACTCCACTATTGTGAATGGTTAAACTGGCATGTACCGGGTGCGGCTGATCTCCGTATTTCAGAGAAATATATCCTTTTTCTACCGGCCACGGCAATCTTCCCTGATTGGCTCTGAAACTGTTTGCCAGTGTTTTTTCTTCCGGTGTCAACTCAAATTTAGAAGAAGAGGTACTTGTTGTTGATTTACTAACTGCCTGCCCTTTCGCTTTTGCTTCTCTTTCTGCTTTTTCACGTGCTTTTCTGTTTGCCTCTTCAATGGCTTTTTGAATCACCGCTTTGATTTCACGATCTATTTTTTTAGTTTCTTCCTGCTTTTTACGGATTTGATCGTTGTATTTTTTCTGATCTTTCTTTACAAGCCCCATCAGCACATTCTGTTCCTTACGGTCTTCTTCCAGACTTTTACGGTTGGTTTCCTGTTCTGCGATAATGGCCTGCTGTTTTTTCTTCTGAATTTCCAGTTTGTTGTTTAACTCAACAAGTTTTTCTGTTTTTTCACGAATTTCATCACCCTGCGTTTTTCTGAATTTGGCATATTGCTTCATATATTGCATGCGCTTATAGGCCTGAAGAAAACTGTTTGAAGACAAAACAAAAAGTATTCTGCTTTGTTCTGAACGCGATTTATAGGTTTTTACAATGGTTTTTGCATAATCCTCTTTTAGAATTTTTAATTCCCTGTTGAGTTTATTTGTTGCCAGTGTATTGACATAGATATCGTTGGAGATGACCTTGCTCTGCTTTTGTGAATTGGAGATGAGCTCTGTGGTAAGTTTTATCTTTTTATTTTGTGCCGTAATTTCATTGAGAATATTGCGCTCTTTCTTTTTCTCGCTGTTCAGCAATGATCGTACTTCCGATATTTCTTTTAAAATCTGTGCTTTTCGCTGTTCAAGCTTCTGCTGTTGCGCTTCATAATCCTGAGCGTGAATATGTGTAAAAGAAAAAAATAATATGAATAGGAATAAAATGCGTTGCATTGCTGTGATGTTTGTCTTATTTAGTTAAACTGGATCGATTTATAGTTTTCAGGAATTCTGTATGGAAATGACAATGCCGGATTTACGGTTATTTTGTTATAGCTTACTTTAAAATTGTTGTCTCCCTTTTGAATGGCTTTGATAAGAATATCTTTAGGCAGTTCTATTCCGTCAACTTTCTGATATCCGCTGTAATCTATTACTAATTTATTGGTACTGTTTTTCTGAGAAATGTTCATCTGCTTAAGCTGCATCAGCCCGTTCAAAAGATAAATCATTTCAAAATTAGGTTTATCGTCTTCTAATTTATACAGTTTATTTTCTACTTTATAGCTAAGCTGTTTTTCCTTTAAATTGAAAAGTGCATTTCCTATGAGTAAATTTTCTACTTTTTCGTAATCTAATTTTGTTCCCAAAAAAGTACTCAAAAATTCAAAATCGCCGTCATAATATGTATTATTAACCGTCTCATAATAGCTCACTCTATCAGGAGTAATCAAAAGTCGGGCTCCGGTAATCCCCAGTTTCTTCAATGTAATCAATATTTGTCTGCCTCTTTCTATACGGATATCTGCATTCAGCGACATTGGTAATACATTGGCTTCCAGCTCACCGTTGATCTGAAGAGTTTTAAAATCTTTATTGATGGCATAATGACCGTCAACAATTTTAAGGTATGCCGCTTCAAAAGTTTTAGAAGATTCAGTAACAGATTTGTCCGCTTCTTCTGATACAGAAGCCGGAGGCATGTCTACCATTCCTTTTTTAGACTTACAGGAATACGACAGAATAATCAACAAAAATAATAAAAGTGCTTTTTTCATAACTTATATAATACAAATGTATAAGTTATCTACAAACCGCAGACCATTTTTTTTGAAAATTATAAAAACCATCTGTATTGTTTAAGAACTGTAATTGATTGTTTTATGTTTTTGTATCAGATATTTCACGGATTATTCCGAAACCGATTGCTTTTGCTTAAAATCCTGTACCTCTTTTCCAGTTTTTTCGAGAGCTATTTTATACCACTCTTCCATTAACGGAAATATTTTTTTTGACGTACTTTCTATGGGGATATAAAACAGGGATTGGGAGAGGGTATCTTCCGACACTAATAAATTATTGAAATTGAGTTTCTGGAAAATATTAAAGACAACACTGATGATCAGAATCATTTTCAATCCTTCAAAGACAGCTCCGGCCAGGCGATTGACACCTCCCAGTGCCAGTGTTTTGATTACTCTGGTCAAAACTTTTCCCAATTGATGAATCAGTATTAAAACACCTAAAAAGGTAAGCACAAAAGCAACCAATGTCACCATATTTGCATTCCATTGGGTGGCTTTCAATATATAGTCTCTGAGTAAAAATGAAAATTTCAGTGCAATGAAAATCCCTGCCACCAAAGAAACCAGTGAAATAAGAGAAATAACCAATCCGTTTTTAAAGCCTTTGTAGAGTGAATATCCTAAAAGACATGCAATAATAATATCGATAATGTACATACGCAATGAAAAAGCAAAGATATAAATTACTTACAGTTTTTAATTTTTGAATGTATCTTTGCAGAAAGGAAAAAAATATATGGCAAGAGATGAAGTATTAAAAAAGCGTTGGGATGTATTGGTCGATAAACTATCCAAACAATTTGCCGACGGCGAAATTCTTGATTTAGACGCTATTATTTATCTGATAGGAGTACAGGAATTAGGAAAAGTAAAAAAGTTCAAGAAAGACGATAAGATCAACCTGATGCATATTGCTATCTGCCGTTTGCTGGAGCCTTACGGCTATTACGAATTTTCGCATGTAGATAAAGATGGCTGGCCTCATTATGAAATAAAAGAGAGTTTGCCTCCGTTAAAAGCAGGTGAACAGTCTGTTTTAATGAAAGAAGCGATTGTTTCTTATTTTGTAGCAACCGAATATATTAACTAAAAAAGGAAATAGCATTTTTTGTCTAAAACAAATAATGTAACTTTGCCCTATCCATGCAGATAAAAAAATGATCGATAAAATAAAAGAATTAATCAGCGAAGCTGAGGCATTCAAAGCGGAGAACAAGGATGCCTTAGAGGCATACAGAATAAAATTTGCCTCAAAAAAAGGAATTTTAAACGATTTGTTTTCAGAGTTTAAAAATGTTCCTGCGGAAGCAAAAAAAGACTATGGTCAGGCAATCAATGCGTTGAAGACTATTGTTGAAGAAAAAATCAGAAGTACACAGGAAGCGTTTGAATCCAATGAGGAAACAAAAAGTTTTTATGGCGATCTTACACGTCCTGGAACTCCGATTGAACTTGGTGCCCGTCACCCTATTTCGTTGGTAAAAAATCAGGTAATCAATATTTTTTCCAATATCGGTTTTAATGTTTCAGAAGGACCGGAAATTGAAGATGACTGGCATAATTTTGAGGCGCTTAATTTCCCTGAACATCACCCGGCACGTGACATGCAAGATACTTTTTTTGTACAAACAAATCCGGAAATGTTGCTGCGTACTCATACCTCATCTGTACAAACACGTTATATGGAGAACAATAAACCTCCAATCCGTACTATTTCTCCGGGAAGGGTTTACAGAAATGAGGCTATTTCTGCCCGTTCACACTGTATCTTTCATCAGGTAGAAGGTTTGTATATTGATAAGGATGTTTCTTTTGCAGATTTAAAACAAACGTTGCTTTATTTTACAAAAGAGATGTTCGGAAAGTCAAAAATCCGTTTGCGTCCGTCTTATTTTCCGTTTACAGAACCGAGTGCAGAGCTCGATGTTTACTGGGGATTAAAAACAGAAACGGATTACAGAATTACAAAAGGTACCGGTTGGTTAGAGATTATGGGATGTGGTATGGTAGATCCGAACGTATTAAAGGCATCCAATATTGATCCGACCAAATACAGCGGTTTTGCTTTTGGAATGGGTATCGAACGTATGGCGATGTTGCTGTATCAGATTGGAGATATCCGTATGTTTTATGAAAACGATGTGCGTTTTCTTGAACAGTTCAAATCGAATTTCTAAAAAGAACCTTCTAAGTTCTTATAATATGATAAAAAAATAAGCCGGACAATTGTCCGGCTTATTTTTTATCTACCCTTTCAAGTAATTTTATTTTTTTTCATTCATTTTTGCTACCACTGTTTTGATATCCTGTTCTTTCTTTTTCGGATAGATCAGCAATACATCTTTTTTATCTACAATGATATAATCACAAAGTCCGTCAATTACTACTTTCTTTCCCTGATCGGTACGTACAATATTATTGGTCGCATTTTCCAGAAAAACATTAGCGTTGACAACGGCATTTTCATTTTCATCTTTAGGCAGTTTATCATAGAGAGAACCCCATGTTCCAAGATCATTCCAATCAAAGGTTGCCGGCAATACAAATACGTTTTCGGCTTTTTCCATAACAGCATAATCAATGGATATGTTTTCTGCTCTGTAATAGGTCTGATCAATGAATTGTTTTTCTTCCCTTGTGTTGAAAGCAGGTTCTCCCGCTTCAAACAACTCATACATTTCGGGTTGAAAATCTTTAAATGCTTTTAGTATGGTTGCTACACTCCAGATAAAAATACCTGAATTCCATAAGAAGTTCCGTTTCTGTATGAATTTTTTAGCCGTTATATAATCCGGCTTTTCTCTAAACTGTACTACTTTTTTTATCGGATTGGTATCCAATCGGTCATATTCGATATAACCATAACCCGTATTCGGAAAAGTCGGTAATATCCCCAGCGTCATCAGTACACGTTCTTTTTCACAGGCATCAAATGCTTTCTGAAGATTGGCTACAAACTGTACTTCATCTTCAATCCAGTGATCACTTGGCGCTACAATCATTAAGGCATCCGGATTTTTCTTTTTTACTTTCATGGAAGCATACAGAATGCATGGAGCCGTATTACGCATTTCAGGTTCCAGAATGATCTGTCCTTCTGTAAGTTCCGGAAGCTGTTCTAATAAAAGATCACGATATTTTTCATGAGATAAGATCAATATGTTCTCTTTTGGAATGAGCTGGCTTAGTCTGTCAAAGGTTTTTTGAATCAATGTTTCTCCGGTCCCCAACATATCATGGAACTGTTTAGGAAACTCAGGTGTGCTTACAGGCCAGAAGCGCGATCCTACTCCACCAGCCATCAATATTGCGTAATAGTTTTTATTCATTTTTTTAATCAACTTTTAATAGTTCGACTTCTGCATTGGGTTTAAACAGATATATTTTACCTGTTTTTACTTCTGTGCATTCAAATCGTTTGACGCGCAAAGCGCCCTTTTTAAATATTTTTCCGTTGTAAATTCTAAAATAACTCCCCAAAGGTAAATCATTCATAAATATTTGCTCAGTAGGTTCGTCAAAACTTTTTAAAATCATAGACAATCGGGCATCTGTATCGCTGCTCGCTGTCGGATTCTGAAAATGAGCTGCCACCACCGGAAGTACTTTTTCAGGAAAAATATACGTGTTTATAAACGGCAGCATGAGCAGCCGAAAAGTTTGTTTCCACTCTATCCCATGCGGCTTTATTCTGTTTCCGAATTTCTGAAAAGCAACCAGATGGGCTATTTCATGAATAAGGGTGATCAAAAATCTGTATTTGTTCAGATTGGCATTTACTGTGATCTGATGCCTTCCATCGGGATTTCTGCGGTAATCGCCATGACGTGTTACACGCTCATTGACAATCTTGAGATGTACCCTATAGTTTTTTATGAGTTCAAATACCGGAGCTACTGCATGTTCGGGAATATATCGTATTAAAATTTCTTCCAATATTACGGTGTTGAAGATGAGACCTGTAAAATTTTACCATTGAAATAGGCATTTCCCGTAAGGGCGAAGTTCACGATATAATCTGCCATTCCCTGTGGGTTGATTGGTGCCTGATATCCCGGAAAAGCTTCTTCCAGCATTTCTGTCTGCACAGCACCCAATGCCAATACGTTGAAAGCAACTCCCTGTTCTTTGTATTCTTCTGCCAGCAGTTCAGATAAGGTAATTACCGCTCCTTTGCTTGAACTATAAGCGGCAAGACCCGGGAATTTTAAACTGCCCTGAATCCCTCCCATACTGCTGATGGTGACCACATGCGAATGTGCAGGCATGAATGGCAATACCAAACGGTTTAAAGCGGCTACTCCAAATACATTTACTTTATAGACATATTCAAATTCTTCTGAAGACAAATCTTTAAAGGGTTTGTTTACAATGGCCCCCGCATTATGAATGAGAATGTCAACGTGTTTCCATCGCTGTATTATAGCCTCTCTTACCTTTTCCAGATCATGTGTATCTGACAGATCTGCACTGATATGGATAACGTTGGCAAGAGCGGTTAGCTCCGGATTTGTTTTTCTTGATACAGCCAGAATCTGATGTCCTTCAGCCGCCAGTTTTTTCACCAGTTCTAAACCGATTCCTCTGCTGGTACCGGTGATTATTATGTTTTTCATTCGTTTTTTAATTTTATTTCCTGTGTATCTGCATTGATCATCTGAGTCACCACAGGCAGTAATTTATTTGTTAAGTCCGTCATGTGTTTTGTGTCCATCAATTCAAACTCATCTTTTACATGATGGTAATACTCAAAATTTTTAAAATCGAAAGTACAAATGGTTTGCGAAGGCACATTAAAGGTTACATAAAACGGAAAGTTATCCGATGCCATAAACAGGCGATACTGCAATTCGTCCGGTAAAAAGCCTACGAATGACGGATCTTTAGCATAACGGTTTAATTTCTCTGCCATGTTTGATTTTTTAAAACCGGTGATAAAGGTTTGAAAATCTCTTTTCATAGGCACACCTACCATCTCAAAATTCAACATGGTATATAAATTGAAATCTTGTTCTTTCAGTTTCTCTGCCAGATGACGTGAACCTAACAGGCCTTTTTCTTCTGCAGAAAAATAAACGATGAGTACACTTCTTTTATTGTTGTTGGCTGCTGCCAGATATTTGGCGATTTCAGATACCATGGTCGTACCTGATGCATTGTCATTAGCACCGTTGGCAATATCATCTCCTGCTACAGCTGCAATTCTTCCAATATGATCGTAGTGTGCCCCTATGATGACAAACTCGTTTTTTAATACCGGATCTTTTCCTTCTATATATCCTACAATGTTATAGGCCGTAGGCGTAAAATTAGACAAGGTATCTCTATAACTTGCGAAATAAGGTTTAATTCCGTTTTCTTTGAACTGGCTTTCCAGATAATCAGCAGCCAAAGCAATGCCTGCTGAGCCTGAATCCCTTCCTTCCAATTCATCAGAAGTAAGGTATGCCAGAGTTTCAATAACATTCTTTTGGTCAACCTGATAATCGGTATTTGCCCGTTGTGGTGACTTGCAGCCAACTGCCGCAAGGGCTAAGAAAAACAGTATTTTTTTCATATCTGTGAAGTTTTAAACAAAAATAATAAAAAAACCCGTTTTGAAGTTCCAAAACGGGTTTTAATAGATGACATATGGTGTTTATGCAAGCATCGTCACCGGATTTTCAATATAATTTCTCAACGTTTGCAGGAATTCAGCTCCCGTAGCTCCGTCTACTGTTCTGTGATCGCATGCCAACGTTACTTTCATGGTGTTACCTACCACAATTGCACCGTTTTTAACAACGGGTTTTTCTATGATAGCTCCTACTGAAAGTATCGCAGAATTCGGTTGGTTGATGATGGAAGTAAACTCTGTAATTCCGTACATTCCTAAGTTAGAAACGGTAAAAGTACTGCCTTCCATTTCTTTAGGCTGTAACTTTTTGTTTCTTGCTTTTGCTGCAAGGTCTTTTACCGAAGCCCCGATTTGCGTTAAGCTCATCTGATCTGTAAAAGGAACTACAGGAACCACCAATCCATCTTCCACAGCAACTGCTACTCCTATGTTGATGTGATGGTTGATTACGGTAACATCATCTTTCCACTGAGAGTTGACTCTCGGATGTTTTTTTAATGCCATCGCACATGCTTTTACCACCATATCGTTGAATGATACTTTGGTATCCGGCACTGTGTTGATGATTTTTCTGGATTCCATTGCGTTATCCATATTGATTTCAATCGTCAGGTAGTAATGTGGAGCCGTGAATTTTGATTCCGCCAAACGACGCGCAATGGTTTTACGCATTTGCGAATTTTTCACTTCTTCTGTCTGCATTTCTCCTGCCGGAACAAATGCTTTAACAGGAGCTTCTGCTGTTTTTTCCTGTGCCGGTTTTGTAGCCGCTGCAGCCGGAGTAAAGCTTTCTACATCGCTTTTTACAATACGTCCGTTTTCTCCGGAACCTTTTACCTGTGCGATGTCAATCCCTTTATCCTGTGCTATTTTTTTAGCCAAAGGCGAAGCAAAAATTCTGCCTGTACCTGATGTTGTATTTGCTGTATTCGTTGTAGTTGGAGATAATTCTACTACTACCGGTTTTTCATCTTCTTGCTCAGCTGCCTCTTTTGGTTTTTCAGTCGCTTTTGGTTTTGACGCCGTTTTACCGCCGTTTGCCACCACACCCGATACATCGGTTCCCTCAGGACCAATGATCGCCAAAACGCTGTCAACCGGTGCAGATTGACCTTCTTCAATACCAATATGAAGTAAGGTTCCGGAATAAAACGATTCAAACTCCATCGTTGCTTTGTCCGTTTCTATTTCCGCCAGAATATCACCTTCAGAAACTTTGTCTCCTACTTTTTTCAACCAGGTTGCAACGGTACCTTCTGTCATGGTATCGCTTAGACGCGGCATGGTAATAATGCTTACTCCTTCCGGCATTTCCGCCGTTTCTTCCTCAGCAGCTGTCGCTTCTTTTTTATTTTCTGAAGAAATTTCTTTTTCTTCTTTTTCTTCTTTTTTCGGAGTTTCCTTTTCTTCTTTAGCAGTTTCTTTTTTTGCGTCTCCGCTTAATAATCCTGCTATATCTTCTCCTTCTTCTCCAATGATTGCCAGAACACTGTCAACTGGTGCCGACTCACCTTCCTGAATTCCGATATGCAGCAGCACACCCGAATAGAAAGATTCAAACTCCATAGTAGCTTTATCTGTTTCAATCTCTGCCAGTATATCTCCTTCAGAAATTTTATCGCCCACTTTTTTCAACCAGGTCGCAACGGTACCTTCTGTCATGGTATCGCTTAGACGCGGCATTGTTATAATTTCTGCCATAGCTTATAATTTATGTGATAAAAATGGATAATCTTTTTGGTCATACACCACATCATACATCACGTTTTTCTCAGGATATGGTGATTCTTCTGCAAATTTCTCACATTCCGATACCAAATCTTTTACGCGTTGGTCAATGGTTTCGATTTCCTCTTCCGTTGCCCAGTTGTTTTCTTTGATTACATCAAGCACCTGCGTAATCGGATCTATTTTTTTGTATTCTTCTACTTCTTCTTTGGTACGGTAATGCTGTGCATCAGACATGGAATGTCCTCTGTATCGGTAAGTTTTGATTTCCAAAAACGTTGGTCCGTCTCCACGACGTGCTCTTTCCATTGCATCGTACATGGCTTCGGCTACTTTTACCGGATTCATACCATCTACGGCATAACTCGGCATTTCGTATCCCAATCCCAATTTCCAGATATCAGTATGGTTGGCTGTTCTTTCTACTGAAGTTCCCATCGCATATCCGTTGTTTTCACAAATGAATACTACCGGAAGCTTCCACAACATCGCCATATTAAACGCTTCATGCAACGATCCCTGGCGTGCCGCTCCGTCTCCAAAATAGGTCAATGAAACACCACCTGTACCCAAGTACTGCTCTGCAAAAGCCATACCTGCTCCTACCGGAATCTGTGCTCCTACAATACCGTGTCCGCCATAAAAACCGTGTTCTTTAGAAAAAATATGCATAGAACCTCCCAAACCTTGAGAAGTACCCGTACCTTTTCCTAAAAGCTCTGCCATAATACGTCTCGGATCAACTCCCATACCAATTGGCTGAACGTGGTTTCGGTATGCCGTAATCATTTTGTCTTTTGATAAGTCCATTACGTGCAATGCACCCGCTAATACAGCTTCCTGACCATTATATAAATGCAGAAAACCTCTCACTTTTTGCTGAATATATAAAGCGGCTAATTTATCTTCAAATTTTCTCCAAAACAGCATGTCTTCATACCATTTTAGATATACTTCTTTTGTTATTTCTTTCATAAATAAACTTATCTATTTTTAAAAGATCAAAATAAAATTTAATCTTTTTTAGGATTGTAGCAAAAATAAGACATCGCTATAAAACTAAAAAATAATTTCTATGAATTTTATTTTAATTGTGATTTTAAAAGATAGAGAGCTAACGACAATGTATGCATCTATAATCAATAATACTCATCAGAACTCGAGAGCAAGGTTTAGTTGACAGAAATATTATTACGATTATGCTCTCAAATTTAAAAGAAAAATAAGACGAGGATATGACTAAAAGTCTAATCAAATCAAAGTGAGCAATATTAGGAAACCGAAAAAGATCAAAATGACGGATTTTATTTTTTTATTTAAATTTATTTCTTATTATTGTTATTTATTAACAACACATTAAAAAACAAAGTTTTACAAACAAACTATAGTATCCAAATTGTAATTTACCGCTTCACTTTCAGCTAAACCTAATTGTCAGAAAATTCAAATTTATAGAACGCAGTGAACAGTATTAAGCCTATACTTTTCAATCTATTAAATACAATAAGCAACTATTATAACACATACCGGATGAATTTTCCACACCATTAAAACTTGAAGACACTATTATAATAATTCAAAAAACCGCACACCATGAAAAATATATTGATCCTGTTTTTAATTTGCCTTTTACCGGCAATAGGTTTTTCTCAGGAAAAACAAAATGATCTTTTAAATGATAAAGCGTACAAAAAATATGAGAAAAAAGCTTTAGAATTATATTCTTCAACAGTCTATAACGCCTACAGCGATTCGATGCATGACTTCTCAACAGGGTTGGGAAAAGCAGATTTTGATTTTGGTGATACTGACTTTAGAAAATGGCTGGATGTACATTTTGATAAAACAGACTTTAAGTCTAAAGAAGAAGCTGTTTTTTTGTATGAAAGATACCATGCTAGTGCAACAGAAGAACTTTTCAACAGAATAAGAGAAGTCAGTAATGATGGATATGCATTACGGCAGCAATATGGAGCAGAAGTTTTTGATGCTGCTTTTCAAGTCATTTTAAATAAAGCATTACAATCTAAAAAATTATAGTCAGGCAACATTAAAGTTCAGAAAGACTTTGAGCTTGATCAGTAGCCGTAAAAAATAAAAAAACGCAATCTTTACAGATTGCGTTTTTTATGAAGTGCGGGTGATAGGACTCGAACCTACACACCTTGCGGCACCAGATCCTAAGTCTGGCGTGTCTACCAATTTCACCACACCCGCGGCGGCTATTCAGGGTTATTTTCCCTTTTTCGACGGTGCAAATATACAAACGGATTTTGAATCTGCAAGAAAAAAATATAATTTTTTTATAATTATATTTGTGTAACATTAATTTCATTATTCAAATCAACAATGGAACATATTAAGAAGTACGTTCACGAAAATAAGGAACGTTTTATAAATGAATTAGTTGACTTACTAAAACTTCCTTCTGTAAGTGCCGACAGTGCCTTTTCTCAAGATGTTTTAAATACAGCCGATAAAGTAAAGTTTTTTTTAGAGCAAGCCGGATGCGATAAGGTTGAAATTTGCGAAACACCGGGTTACCCTATTGTTTATGCAGAAAAAATAATCGATCCTGCTCTGCCTACCGTGCTGGTGTACGGACATTATGATGTACAGCCTGCCGACCCGATTGATTTATGGGACTCTCCTCCTTTTGAGCCTGTGATTAAGAAAACAGCTCTCCACCCGGACGGTGCTATTTTTGCACGTGGTGCCTGCGATGACAAAGGCCAAATGTTTATGCACGTAAAAGCATTGGAACTTATGATGAAGACCAACACGCTTCCATGTAATGTGAAGTTTATGATTGAAGGAGAAGAAGAAGTAGGCTCTTCAAGCCTTTCCTGGTTTGTTCCAAGAAATAAAGAAAAGCTCAAAAACGATGTGATTCTGATTTCCGATACAGGAATGATTTCTAATCAACAACCGTCTATCACAACAGGATTACGAGGGCTTAGTTATGTAGAAGTGGAAGTAACCGGACCTAACCGCGATCTGCATTCCGGTTTGTACGGAGGAGCAGTAGCGAATCCTATCAATATTTTATCTAAAATGATTGCTTCACTACACGATGAGAATAATCATATTACGATTCCCGGTTTTTACGATAAGGTAGAAGAACTTTCTATAGAAGAAAGAGCAGAAATGGCCAAACGTCCGTTTTCTCTTGATGAATATAAAAAAGCGCTGGATATAGACGATGTATATGGCGAAAGCGGATACGATACCAATGAACGCAATTCGATACGTCCTACACTTGATGTAAACGGTATCTGGGGAGGTTATACGGGTGAAGGTGCCAAAACGGTTATCGCCTCTAAAGCATTTGCCAAAATATCGATGCGTCTGGTTCCGAATCAGGATTGGAAAGAGATTACAGATTTATTTCAAAAGCACTTTGAAAATATTGCTCCTAAATCCGTAAAAGTAGTGGTTAAACCACATCACGGAGGTCAGGGATATGTAACACCGATTGATTCTATCGGTTATCAGGCGGCATCGAAAGCTTATACAGACACTTTTGGCGTTACCCCTATTCCGGTTCGATCAGGCGGCAGTATCCCTATTGTAGCTTTATTTGAAGAGGAATTAAAGTCTAAAACGATTATGATGGGCTTTGGCCTTGATTCGGATGCTATCCACTCTCCAAACGAACATTTTGGCGTGTTTAACTATCTGAAGGGTATTGAAACCATTCCTTTGTTTTATAAATACTTTACAGAATTATCCAAATAAAAAAAATCCACTCAAATGAGTGGATTTTTTTTACCTGTCTTTTGACAATATTTTATAACTGAGGTCCGGCAGCAACTAATGCTTTCCCTTCTGCATTATCAGTGTACTGATCAAAGTTTTTGATGAACAAAGCTGCCAGATCTTTGGCTTTTGTTTCCCACTCTGAAGCCTCTGCATAGGTATTTCTCGGATCCAGAATTTCTGAATGTACATTTTCTAATTCAGTAGGAACTACTAAATTGAAAACAGGAATTACAGCAGTAGGTGCATTTTCGATAGAACCGTCCAGAATACGATCGATGATCGCTCTCGTATCTTTGATAGAAATACGCTTACCTGTTCCGTTCCATCCTGTATTTACCATATAGGCTGTAGCATTGTGCTCTTCCATCTTTTTCACTAATTCTTCTCCGTATTTTGTTGGATGAAGCGATAAGAAGGCTTTACCGAAACAAGCTGAGAATGTTGGCTCAGGCTTGGTAACTCCTCTTTCGGTTCCCGCTAATTTTGCCGTGAATCCGGATAAGAAGAAGTATTTGGTTTGTTCCGGAGTCAACTTAGACACAGGCGGCATTACTCCAAATGCATCTGCCGTAAGGAAGATTACTTTTGTAGCATGTCCTGCTTTTGAAACCGGTTTTACGATATTATCGATATGGTATATCGGATATGATACACGGGTATTCTGAGTTACACTACCATCTGTGAAATCAATTTTTCCGTTTTCATCCAATGTTACGTTTTCCAACAAAGCATCTTTGCGAATAGCTCCGAAAATTTCCGGCTCGTGTTCTTTGCTCAGATCAATGGTTTTAGCATAACATCCTCCTTCAAAGTTGAAAACTCCGTCATTGTCCCATCCGTGCTCATCATCTCCGATTAATTCTCTCTTCGGATCGGTTGATAAGGTGGTTTTTCCTGTACCCGATAAACCAAAGAAGATCGCAACATCTCCGTCTTTTCCTTTGTTTGCTGAACAGTGCATAGAAGCGATTCCTTTTAATGGCAAATAGTAATTCATCATTGAAAAGAGTCCTTTTTTCATCTCACCGCCATACCAGGTTCCCCCGATAAGCTGTACACGCTCTGTAAGATTAAAAGCGATATATACGTCTGAATTTAATCCGTGTGCTTTATAATCTGTAAAAGATGTTTTAGAAGCATTTATTACAACGAAATCCGGTTCTCCAAAGTTTTCCAACTCTTGCTCAGTAGGTCTGATAAACATATTTTTTACAAAATGTGCCTGCCATGCTACTTCCATTATAAAACGTACTTTTAAGCGGGTGTCTTCATTTGCTCCGCAAAAAGCATCCACTACATACAGTTTTTTTCCTGATAGTTCTTGTGTGGCATTTTGTTTCAATGCATTCCAGGTATCCTGAGAAATGGCTTTATTATCGTTGATTGCACTTTCTGAAGCCCACCATACTGTATTTTCAGTTACAGCATCTTTTACAATGTATTTATCTTTTGGTGAACGGCCGGTAAAGTCTCCGGTCATTACATTAACGGCACCAAGTTCTGAAATCTGACCTCTTTCGAATCCTTTTAAACTTGGGTCTGTTTCAGCCTCAAATAAATACTCATAAGAAGGGTTGTAAATAATTTCTTCAACATTCTTTATTCCGTATTTATCTAAAGATATTGTTTTTGAAACATTCATAATCTATAAAATGTGTTAATGATTTTGGCTACAAACTTATAAATAAAATTAAGAAATCGTGTATTAATTATGAGTTTTTTGTTTGCAGACATGTACAGCAAGTAAAAGCCAGCTACTTATTAAGAATACACCTCCTATTGGCGTTACCGGTCCTAAAAATCTGAAATTAATCTGACTTATTTCCTGTGTTGCCAGCAAAAAGATAGAACCGGAAAACAGAATTACACCTGTCAGTGCGGTATAATAAACATACTTTTTCGCTTTTTCGGTGAGGAATTGAGTAGTACCTACAAACAGTAAAAACAAGGCATGATACATTTGATAACGAACTCCTGTTTCAAAACTTACAAGTTGCTCTACTGTGAGTACTTTTTTTAATGCATGAGCACCAAAAGCGCCCAATACTATTGAAATAAGCCCTAAAACAGCTGCTGTTATTACTATCTTTCTGTTCATTTTTTAATTTCTTTCAAAGATAATGAGAATAATTTAAAAATGTTTCTCTGCGGAATTTTATTCGATTTCTCAAAAAGTAGTAATTTAGCAGTTAAACAAACAAACGTATTTTTATGAGAAAAATATTGGTAATTGGTGCAGGCCGTTCTGCATCAACACTTATTAAGTATCTTTTAGATAAATCTCAATCTGAAAATCTTTTCCTGACTATAGCGGATATATCTCTGGAGTTAGCCCAGCAAAAAGCAGAAAACCATCCGAATGCCAAAGCCATTTCTTTTGATTTGCACAATGAAACCGAACGCAAAGAGCTGATCCAACAGCATGATATTGTAGTCTCTATGTTACCGGCTTTCCTACATCTTGAAGTTGCCAAAGACTGTATTCTATATAAGAAAAATCTGGTAACGGCTTCGTATATCAGTAAGGAAATGAAGGCGCTGCATGATGAAGTTGTCGAAAATAATCTGGTTTTTATGAATGAATGCGGATTGGATCCGGGAATCGATCATATGAGTGCCATGAAAGTTTTAGATGAGATCCGAGCAAAAGGGGGTACTCCTATTTTATTTGAATCTTTCTGCGGCGGTCTTGTTGCCCCGGAATCGGATAACAATCTGTGGAACTACAAGTTTACCTGGAACCCAAGAAATGTAGTGCTTGCCGGACAGGGAGGTGCCGCGAAGTTTTTGCAGCAGGGTACTTATAAATATATTCCTTATCAGCGTATTTTCCGCAGAACGGAATTTTTAGAGATTGACGAATACGGTCGTTTTGAAGCTTATGCCAACAGGGATTCTCTTAGTTATCGCGAAGTATACGGTTTAGAAAATGCTTTAACGATTTACCGAGGCACAATCCGTAAAGTAGGCTTTTCAAGAGCATGGAGCCTCTTTGTACAGTTAGGACTTACAGATGATTCCTATACGATTGAAAATTCTGAAGAGATGACGTACCGTGAATTTATCAATTCGTTTTTACCTTACCATCCTACGGATTCTGTTGAAGTAAAACTGCGTTTGATTCTAAACATTCAACAGGATGATGTGGTTTGGGATAAACTCATGGAGCTTGATTTATTCAATGCAGAAAAGAAAACAGGACTTAAAAATGCCACACCTGCACAGATTCTTGAGAAAATCTTATCTGAAAAATGGACACTTGACAAAGAGGATAAGGATATGATTGTGATGTATCATAAGTTTGGGTATGAACTCAATGGAGAACAAAAGCAAATTGACGCAACGATGGTGTGCATCGGAGATGATCAAATTCATACTGCTATGGCGAAAACCGTAGGATTGCCTGTAGCAATCGCAACTTTGCAAATCTTGAACGGCAAGATTACAAAACCCGGAGTACAACTGCCTATTGCAAAAGAAGTATACACTCCTATTCTTGAAGAACTGGAGTCTTTTGGAATTATTTTTAAAGAAAAAGAAGTGCCTTATAAAGGCTATTAATAAAAAACCGATTCAGATGAATCGGTTTTTTTGTTTCTACTGTACAGTACTTTTTTTGTATTTATATTCCCTTCGGAATCGCATCAATAAGTGTTTTTGTATAGGCCTGCTCAGGGTTTTTATAGATATCATCTGCGTCTGCCAATTCTACAATTTGACCTTTGTTCATTACCGCTACCTGATCAGACATGTATTTGACAACTGCGAGATCATGAGAGATAAAAATGTAGGTAAATCCGAAATTTTCTTTTAGCTCGTTTAAAAGATTTAAGACCTGTGCCTGTACAGAGATGTCCAGTGCTGAAACGGACTCATCACATACAATCAATTTAGGCTGTAACGCTATGGTTCTCGCAATACCGATTCTTTGACGCTGGCCACCTGAAAACTCATGCGGATACCGGTTGAAATATTCTTCTCCTAATCCTACTCTTTCGAGTATTTCCAAAACTTTTTGTTTTCGTTCTGTATCGTTTTTGTACAGCTTATGCACTTTCATAGGTTCCATAATGGCTTTACCTACTGTAATTCTCGGATTTAAAGAAGCATATGGATCCTGAAAGATGATTTGCAATTCTTTTCTCAGATTTAATTCTTCTTTAGCGGATAACCGGGTAATATCTTTTCCTTTATAAAAAATATGTCCTGCTGTGGCTTTATCCAATTGCAGTATGGCGTTTCCTAAAGTAGATTTACCACAACCGCTCTCTCCTACCAAACCCAGCGTTTCTCCTTCATAAATGCTAAAACTGACATTGTTTACGGCTTTAAATTCTTTTGTTTTACCTAAAAATCCTACTGAGTTGTAATAGCTTTTTTCTACATTTTTAACTTCTAATATGGGCTGTTGTGCATATAGTTTTTCATGCTTTTTTTCCCGATCCGTTGCTGTTACGATTTCACCCTTAAAATCTCCTTTTAAAAAATCTGCAATGCTCGGCAGCTTTTTCAGACGTTCATCTAATCTCGGACGGGATGCAATCAATGCTTTTGTATAGGTATGCTGCGGATTCATAAAAATTTCATGGCTTGTACCCTGCTCTACAATTTCTCCTTTGTACATCACCATGACCCGATCTGCTATTTCTGATACTAATGCTAAATCATGAGAAATAAAGATAATGCTCATCTGGTTGGTCGCTTGTAGTTCTTTGAGCAATCGGATGATTTCTTTTTGAATGGTTACATCTAAAGCCGTTGTGGGCTCATCAGCAATCAAAACTTCCGGCTTACAGGCAATAGCCATTGCAATCATTACCCGTTGCTTTTGTCCACCGGAGATTTCATGCGGATATTTAGAATAGAGCTCCTCAGGATTGGGAAGCTTTACTTTTTCAAACAATGTCAATACTTCTTTCTTTATGGCTGAAGCTGTTTTTGACGTGTGCTCTTGCAGGATTTCTGCTACCTGCTGTCCGCACCGCATTGAGGGGTTGAGTGAGCTCATGGGTTCCTGAAAGATCATGGAAATGCGCTTTCCCCGAATGGTTCGGTATTCTTTTTCAGACAGTTCTGTTATATCCCGATCTTTAAAAATGATTTTTCCATTGCTTATCTTGGAGATATTTTTGGGTAAAAGTCCCATTATGCTTAATGAAGTAACTGATTTTCCTGAACCGGATTCCCCCACAATACCCAATATTTCATTTTCATACAGATCAAAAGAACTGTTATGTACTATAGGGTGGTATTCTTTCTCTTTTAAAAAAGAGATGGTAACATCCTCAAAGGCGATGATCGGCTTCATACATTAAGTTTTAGAGTACTAAATTAGCTATTTAATTCTAAAAAAACTACCCTGATGAAATCATCAGGGTAGCAAAACAAACTAAACAATATTCGAGGAATATCAACTGTATCAGGCAACATCAGGTTGCTTGAATTCTTTTATAGCGATTACATTTACCAAAGTCGGATTGAGAAGATTATCATATATCGGACATCTTTCTTTGAGTTCATCTAACCAGATTTTTATTTCTGTAAGTGACGCTTCTGTATCGGGTTTTATACGAATATCAATATTTTGAAATCCGGCTCTGGATCGCGTTTTTATACCATTTGATCTTTTTTGCTCAATAGTCCCAATCACTTCAATATGAATTGATTTTAAATGTAAGCGCTGATCCATTGCTACACGGCGCCCAACTGCATTTACACATGCAGCAAAACCTGCAAGTACATATTCCAGAGGGGAATTGATTTCAGCAATTGGGTTATTCGATTTATCTACTATTTTTAGTGATACATCTTTCTGGCTTAATTCATTTGTAAGCGACACATCAGAAAATCCTTTGATTTTTATATTCTGATAACTGTCTTTTGTTGAAGGTGATGGATTGAACACAACTAAATCATTTTTAAACTTTATTATTATTATTTTCTTTAAAAAGCAGACAAAAAAAATCCTCTACAGATTGCAGAGGATTTATTATATTTATTTTTCTCAAAACAAATCATACAAACACCTCTGAAGATATTTTCTTCATTGACCAAATGTTTGTATAGCGTACGTTGTTTTGCATTATTTATTTTATTTGCTGTTTTTAATTTCAAACAAATATCCTAAGATTTTTTTAAAAAGCTTTTTTTATTTCTTTTCTTTAACTATTTTTTAACATTTTTTAATTTTAAAAAATATTTTATTACACAGATAATATTTCTTTTTCGTCCAATAAGTCCAGTCTTTTTAATCTGAGGAAAACCTGTGCCGTTGCCACCACATCTTTTTCACAATAGATGATTATTCGGTCCAAATCTTTTTCTTTATAGTATATTTCATATACCTGACTTCCGTCTATATCATCTTTTGGTGAAGGGATATTGAGTATATTGGTCAGTAATTTTAAGGAAGTAAAATGTTTGTAATCGCCGAATTTCCATAATTCCATTGTATCCAAATGAGGAACTTCCCATGGTTTCTTTCCTATTAAATCTAATTTTATAGGAACTGCTATGTCATTGATTACCATTCGGCGGGCAATAAACGGAAAATCAAATTCTTTGGCGTTATGTCCGCATAAAAGCTGTTTCGGGCTATTGAAATGGGTGTTCAGTAAATTAGCAAAATCCAGTAATAATTTTTTTTCCTCTCCAAAAAAAGAGGTCGTTCTAAACTGCCTGTCGCCATTTTTGTAAGTAAAGTATCCTACAGAAATACAGATAATTTTTCCAAACTCTGCCCAAATTCCTGCCCGGTCATAAAATGCTTCAGCCGTGATGTCTTCTTTTCGCTGATAAGCCGTTTTATGAGCAAATAATTCCTGCTTTATCTCATCTAAATCAGAGAAGGAGGCGACTTCGGGCACTGTTTCTATATCGAGAAACAGGATGTTTTCAATAGGATATTTTTCCAGCATTATTTCTTTCTTTGTTCTAACATTTTATAAGCTTCTGCTACATATACATAAAAATCATTACTGTGCGGATCTGTTTTGGTTTGTTCTCCTTTGATATGTCCCAAACGCACGATGATGAGATTATCTTCGGGTACTACAATAACAAATTGTCCCAAATGTCCTCTCATATAATACATTTGCTTATCCATATAGGTATTGAGCCACCATCCGTAGCCATATTGAGGACTTTCATTAAAACGTGGGTGTATGGATTTTTCTATGAATTCTTTAGGCAAAATTTCGGTTCCGTTCCATAGTCCCCCCTGCAGATAGAGTTTTCCAAAACGAGCAAAATCACGTGCATTACTGGCAATACAGCAATATGCTTTTTCAATTCCGTCTCCTTTATGATCAATCTGCCACAAAGCATCATTTTCTGCACCCATAGGTTTCCAAAACACTTCAGATACGTATTCAGACAGCGAAGTATGGGTTGCTTTTTCTAATACCATTGCCAGTAACTGGGTGTCTCCGCTTTGATATATAAATTTCTGAGAAGGCTTGTCATTTATTTCAAGACCGTACATAACATTTCTTAAATCTGTATCGAAATAAGCTTGTGTAGTAATAGAGAAAGCTCCGTAGTAGTTTTCATCCCAACTCAGTCCGGAACTCATCGATGCCAAATCACCTACTGTGAGTTCTGAAGCGTATGCCCCTTTTAACTCAGGAAGAAAGTCCGTTACTTTCTGATCCAGATTTTTGATATATCCCTGCATGATGGCTTTTCCTAACGCAGATGTGACGATACTTTTTGCCATTGAAAAAGAATTTGAATGGGAATTCTGATCGTATCCATCAAAATAAGCCTCGTGAAAAATACTATCATTTTTTATAATGAGATAGGCAACCGTTTTTAATTCCTGATGCGTTTTTTCAAGTTCCGGAGTAGCTGCAATTGTATTATAATCTTTTGTTGTTTTCCAGGGCTGCCCTACTCCATGAGAAATGGTTCTGTTTTCAAAATATGTATAATCTTCCAAAAAAGCGGTTTTATGTCCTGTGAGATACGTCACCCGCACAGCTTTTAGAATATAGTCTACTTTAAAAATGTATAAGCATACAATAATCAGAATGATCGGAATAGCTATCCATGCTATTATTTTGATTGCTTTTTTCATAGCCTTACTAATTAGTTCTTTAAAAATACCATTTTATTTGATGATTCAAAATTAATTCAAATAAAAACACCGCTGAAATTCAGCGGTGTTTTGAAAGAAAGTGTTTTTTAAAATAAAAAATATTTTCTCTTTTTAATTGTTTTCTAAATGCAGATAGCCTGTTTTCTTTACCATTTTACTTTCTCCGTTACGTTCGTACAGGTATTGTAATATATAGTAATAGGTACCATTAGCAAGTTTTTCTCCGTTTTTGAAACCTTTCACTCCTTCTGCGTATCCTTTGAAAACATTGCCGTTGTTGCCATAGTTTCGCGTATTCCACACTTCTTTCCCCCAACGGTTATATATAATAATCTTATTATCAGGGAAACGCTGAATGTTGTCGATGATCAGATAATCATTTATACCATCTCCATCAGTACTTATCCCATTATGCACCTGTACTCCTTCTAATATGTGTACAGTTACCGCAAATGGCAAACTGTAACATTCTCCAATAGCAACCGCATAATAGGTAACACCGTCAATCAATTCATCAGAAGCCATTAATGGATTACTATTTTCTAAAGCATTTTCATACGTATCATACCAAATGACGGCAGCCGGTTGAATTATTAAATCAGCAACTGTCGCACCTTCGCCAAATTCCTGATCAGATGCTCCTACAGGAGTTGGCATCGGATCTTTCAGGCTAATCACTACCCATGCTCTATCTTTGCTCTCACAACCGTTTATGGTTTGCGTAGCATAATAGGTCATTCCATCCACTAAAGCAGTATTTTCCGACAACTCTTCTGATGAAGATACTGTTGCATACCATTTGATGTTACTACCTTCTATTATAAGATCTCTGATTAACGGATTCGCTTCTTTACAGAATGTCTGAGATGTTATTGTAACAGGTAACTCTACAACAGGTGGCTCTGTAATGGTAAACTCTTGTGTTATCGCAACGCCATTCGCATCGGTAATGGTAACGATATAGATACCGGATGTTAAGCCGGATGCTGTTGCTTCAGTTCCTCCATATGGCGACCATGAATAGCTATACTCCGGTGTTCCGCCTGCGACCTCGACTGTAGCTGAGCCGTCAGCACTTCCGTTGCAACTTACATTGGTTTGATGGGTCACAATTATAGTAAATGTCTTAAAGATGATGAAATCAGCACCCGTATAAACGATCTCGTAGTTGTCTGCACTTAAGGTACCCTGTTCAATTGCATAAGTTCCTTCTTCTTCTCCTGCTACTCTAATGAGTGTTCCGGTAATCACCGTTTGATCATCACCATTTACCAATCCGGTTACGGTATACGTCAAGGTAGGATCAGCTGAACCGTATACTTTGGTTTTTGCCTCGGCAACAATGTTTAGTATTGCTTTAGTGATAGTAAAATCCGCCGTAGTGTATACAAGATCGTAGTTTGCCGTAGTTGACAATGTACCTTGTTGAATCTCATAAGTTCCTACCGCTTCGCCTGCAACTCGGGTTAAAGCTCCAGTGATGATAGATTGGTCGTCTCCGTTTTCAAGTCCGGTTACAGTATACGTCAAGACAGGGTCAGCTGAACCGTATACTTTGGATTTTGCCTCGGCAACAATGTTTAGCGTTGCTTTAGTGATATCAAAATCCGCTGCGGTGTATACAAGATCGTAGTTTGCCGTAGTTGCCAACGTTCCTTGTTGAATTTCATAAGTTCCTACCGCTTCACCTGCAACTCGGGTTAACGCTCCAGTTATAATGCTCTGATCATCGCCATTAGCTAATCCGGTAACGGTATACGTCAAGGCAGGATCGGCTGAACCGTATACTTTGGTTTTTGCTTCCGCAACAATGTTCAGGGTGGCTTTGGTGATGGTAAAGTCCGCCGTAGTGTATACAAGGTCGTAGTTAGCCGTTGTTGCCAAAGTTCCTTGTTGAATCTCATAGGTACCGATGTTTTCACCTGCAACTCGGGTTAAAGCACCTGTGATGATACTTTGATCATCGCCATTAGCTAATCCGGTTACGGTATAGGTCAATGCCGGATCGGCCGAACCGTATACTTTGGATTTTGCCTCTGCAATGATGTTTAGCGTTGCTTTGGTGATATTAAAATCCGCTGCGGTGTAGGTGATGTCGTAGTTTGCCGTAGTTGTCAAAGTTCCTTGTTCAATGCTGTACGTTCCTACTGCTTCACCTGCAACTCGGGTTAACGCACCGGTGATGATGCTTTGATCATCGCCATTAGCTAAACCGGTTACGGTGTAGGTCAATACCGGATCTACCGAACCGTATACTTTGGATTTTGCTTCCGCAACAATGTTTAGGGTGGCTTTAGTGATAGTAAAGTCTGCCGTAGTGTATACAAGTTCGTAGTTGGCCGTTGTTGCCAACGTACCCTGTTGAATTTCATAGGTTCCGATGTTTTCACCTGCGATTCTGATGAGTGTTCCCGTGATGATGCTCTGATCATCGCCATTAGCTAAACCGGTTACGGTATAGGTCAAGGTAGGATCAGTAGTTCCATATACTTTGGATTTTGCCTCGGCAACAATGTTTAGGGTTGCTTTAGTGATATTGAAATCCGCTGCGGTGTAGACGATATTGTAGTTTGCTGTTGTTGACAATGTACCTTGTTGAATCTCATAAGTTCCTACTGCTTCGCCTGCAACTCGGGTTAACGCACCGGTGATGATGCTTTGATCATCGCCATTAGCTA
>DAMCXY010000017.1:0-73336 GCA_032096595.1 Flavobacterium sp.
TGAGGTGATGAAGTCAACCGAAAAGCAAAAGGAGCGAAAACAGTTTGATTGGGGACTGTTACTGCTTCAGATGTTGCCTGTTTTTTATATCTAATTTACCTTGTAGGGAAATGGATTAAAAACAAATAATTCATAATTACTTAAACAGATTACACACTTATTCTGTATGCTGTAGGTGTTAGTCCAGTTTCTTTTTTGAATTGAAAAGATAGATGCGAAATATTAGAAAAATTCATTTTTTCCGAAATTTCACTTATAGTAAACGCATTTGTAAACAGTAGTTGTTTTATTTTTTCTATTTTTTTGAAAATAAAATATTTATGTAACGTCATACCTTGAGATTTAGAAAATATTTTTGCAATATACTGATAATTATAGTTTAGTTCTTTTGACAAATAGCTCCCAAGACTCTCTTCTTTACTATCCGTAACAGTGTTAAGTCTTTGAGTAATCAATATTTTTGTTTTTTCTATAATAATAGCTTCTTTATCGTAAATAATTTCTAATTCATACGTCTTGAGTAAATTATTTAATACCTCAAGAGTATCTTGTAAAAGATTTTTCTTAGTTTTTATAATTCCTAATTCAATTGATTCATATTCAATATTTAAAATATCTAATGCACCTTCCACAATCATTTTGCATCTCACGCTAACCATATTTTTTATTAAAACCTTCATTATAAATATTTTATAGTAAGTTAGTGAATAAATGAATACAAAACACAAAATAATAAAGCGTATCATTGATACGCTTTATTATTAACAAAATAGATACATAAAATAATCTTACATTAAAGAAAGATGTTTTTACCTTTACTTCTGATGTTTATTGATTAAATCAATAACTTCCGGACGCTTTTTATTAAGCTTATTTTCAATACGATGTAATAATTCATCTTCCTTACCATTTTCAAACTTCAAATCAGCATCAGTCAATTGTGAAAACTGTTCTTTTAATTTCTTTGACGATTCATCCCAATTTTTAATTTTGAAATCTTCCTTTTTTGCATTATTGTCCATAATAAAAAATTTAAGTATAGCTTTATTGCTATGGAGTAAATTTACAACACTACTACTGATTTAGTTTTACATAAAAAAAATAAGATTTATATATTCAGGTTATTTTATAATAAAAAAAGCCAAATTCATTTATCAAAAAACAGCTTAATCGGGGATTGTTACTACTTCAGATGTTACCTGTAGTTGTTGTTGTGTACATCATTTACAACGTATGGATAGGGTTAAAAAAAATAAACAGCCGTTTTAATTATTGGGTAAACTTCCCCGTTTTAAGACAGAGTAAAATATAAATTGTAGAAGGTTAATAGTTTATTTAAAAACTATTAGTATAATTCAATTTGAAATAATGGTGTTATATTTTTAAATTTAGTAAAAACAGGTTCAACCATTGATTTATAGATGTCTGAAAAATACTCATTATGGTTTATTTCTTTTAAAATTTCCCATTGATCTTTATTTAAATAATTTCTTTTGTAGTAGGTAGCATTTTTATAATATAAATCATAAGAAAAGAAATAATCATACATGTTATCGGAATCAACAGGTTTTCCAAGATACTCAATACCTATAAATAATCCATTTTTAGGTAAAACAATTTTTTTATTTAGAACTAGCATTAATATATCTGAATCAGGATAAACAATTTCGCTATAAATATTTACTTTTTTTTCATCATAAATCGATACTTTAAAAATTGATTCTTCAGGGGTACTACCTTTATTTCGCTTTTTTATAGGATAAGATATTTTGTAAATACTTTTGTCAATTTCTTTTTTTTGCGGCTCAATAAATGAAATAAATTCTACACCTCTAAGTAGGATATTAAAAGCTTCTTCATTTCCGATTTTTTTTATTGTCTTTTTTTGTGGGATTGTAATCACTATTTCATCTAAAACTTCTTCTTCAATTTTATTAAGTCGAATATTTTTTGAATGTGAAAATTGATCCTTATAGCCATCTCTTCTATACAGATACTTATTTTCATTTAATTTGATTATACCACTATTGTCGGTTAAACCTATTAATGAGTCATTAAAATAAACCGAAACGTAAGGTACAGGTTTTTCTGTCTTAGAATCTAAAACCTGATGTGATATCTGAGACCAACAGGGTATAGTCAAAAATAAAAATAGAAAATATATTTTCATTAAATATGTATTTAAATATATAGGGATTGTTCTTAACAATCCCTATATATAGTTTAATGTTTATTTTAACAAGGACAAGGTCCCCAAGATCCATTTTGAAATTCTAAACCTAATATAACATACGTATCAACACAATTTCTATAGCAAGATCCAGGTTCAATTTCATATGTGTTACTTCCAGATCTTCTACTATGTCCGAAAAATTTTCTAAAATTAAAACCTAAGAAACTTCCTGGTTTAGAGTAAACTGTATTATCACTGTTAGTTTCAGATTCATCAATATGACTATAATCAAGTTCCATCATATGTTCAGGGAATGACATGTCAAAGTATGTTAGTATTTTGCTATCTTCATTTTTATCAGCAAATACAACTTTATTTTGAGAGTCATCTTTAATAATGTATCCTCTAACAACTCCATTAGATATAAGAGACGATACGTGGAATTTTGCCTCTTCTGAAATAATAGTTTCTTCATTAACTATCTCATAGTTGCCATCATAAAAATTTTCTATAAAATTGTTAGTTTCTTCTTCATAATTATATGCTGATTTCGCCAGCACATTTTCTGTTGAATTGCTACTATTTGAAGTGTCAATTCCTTCTTCAGAACTACATGAATAAAGGCTGCTGAATAGTAAAGCAGCTCCTAAATAAGTTAAAAAAGTTTTGTTTTTTTTCATGATAATAAATGTTAAATTAAGTTAAGTTATAAATATATGTATTTAAAATTAAAATTGAAATGCATATATCTGATTTTTTATTTAAAAAATTAACTTAATTATAGTCATTTTTTTTGAGTTGTTAAGTCTGATTTGTGATACAAAAAAGCGGCTCAACAGCCGCTTTTAATTCTTAATTAAACAGTAGATATCACATTTCTGCTGATCTACAGATCCTCAATAAACTTATTAATTTCTTTTGAAAACCATATAGGGTGGAAGATTTTTTCTGTTGTTACCTCTGCTTCGAATTCTTCCAGTCTTGTAAATAAATCCGGATGTACTTTTATATAACTTTCCACACAAGATAGGATTTCTTGTTTTTCATGAGATGCATGGTCGCGGATACTTTTGTTTTTTCCATCCCTTGATTCAATATGTTTCTTATTGAATTCTTTGAGATAGTTTTTTAATGTTGCTTTGTGTGTTTCCATTTTATTACAAATTGTTGTTTCGGGGGTCAAAATATTTTATTAGACCATTCTTAGTCTCATAAGTCACTTTTTTAAAAAATAAATTTATATTATATTATTTAGGTTATGTAGAGTACATACGAACTTTATCAGTAAATAGTTTTTTATAAATAAATAAGAAATGAAATCAGTATAGGTTTGCTGTTGATTATCTTTTATTTTAGGTTTATTTATGGTTTTATTTTGTTAAATAAATGTAAAATATTATATTTAATATATAACTAAATAACTTTTATTATGAAAAAAATGTTTACAATTATTTGTGGTATGTTGTTAATGACAGCCTGTACCACAGAAGATGCAGAAGTGGCAAATACGTCAGTGCAAACAAACAGGTATGATAAAGTTGCTAAAGGAGATTATGAAATAAATGATTGTAATTGGTATGCTAATGTCCACTATGCGTTGAGTTATGATACTTCAGTGGCAGGTATTCCTCCGGCTTATTATGGAGGTCCTATTACCGGAGCGAGTAACAGACCGGATTGTGCTCCTACGGTTCCTCCAGGTTATGTAGAACCTATTATTACTTTTCAGGTAGAATTACCGTCCTTAACTCCTGATCAGGCAAAGTGTGCCGATGTGGTAGCCTATATTGAACTCAGTAATGAACATGGCGTATTTCCGGTTGATATCGGTTATGGGCATATCAAAAAAAGATATCCGATTTATGCTTATGGAAATTCAGATGTGCAATTTAATATGAATTATATACAACGATGCGATTATTATTCGGCAGACTGGACATCTGATCCAACAGGATCGAATGCTTTTTATTGTTCATGGAACCCTTATATAATGGATTGTAATAAAATTACGGGTGATAAACATTTTTATTACCGTATAGTGTATAAATATCACGATAAATGCAATGGTAAGAGTTGTGCAATCGTTACCAAGTGGCAGCAATTTGAATGGAATATATAAGAAAAAAACCGCTGATTATTAATCAGCGGTTTTTTGTTATTCAATTACATTTCCTTCTTGATCCAGAAAATGGTATTCTAAATACGTGTAAGCATCACGAGGTATAATTTTTATCCATTTATAATGTTCAAGAAACCATTTTGAACGTATAGACGGAAATCCTTTTGTAAGGTATGCAGCCACAAACGGGTGCGCATTCAAAACCACTTTTTTATGGTCTTTGATAATTCTTTCAAGGCTAGCTGATATTTTATCAATAACTAAAATCGGGGCTTCTATTTCTCCGTTTTCATTGTTCGGATCTTCTTCCCGGGTTTTGATAGATACTTCAGGTCTAACTCTTTGTCTAGTAATTTGTATTAAACCAAATTTGCTAGGGGGCAAGATTTTATGTTTTGCTTTATCATCGCTCATCTCTTCTTTCAGAAAATCGTATAATACTTTTCTGTTTTCAGCATTCCCCATGTCTATAAAATCGACTACAATAATGCCTCCCATATCACGCAAACGAAGTTGGCGTGCAATTTCAGCAGCAGCAATCATATTTACTTCCAGGGCTGTGTCTTCCTGAGACTGAGCTTTGTTTGAGCGATTTCCACTGTTTACGTCAATCACATGCAACGCTTCGGTATGTTCAATGATCAGATAAGCTCCTTTGCTCATTGATATGGTTTTTCCGAAGGAAGTTTTTATTTGACGTTCTATATGATACTTCTCAAAAAGAGGCAACTCTTTTGATTGGTAATGTTTTACAATAGAAACCTTTGAAGGAGCTATTTCTTGCAAATAGTCCTTTGTCTGATAATACAGATCTTCATCGTCTATGTGAATTCCGGTAAAAGTATCATTGAAAACATCTCTCAATATGGAAGATGCCCGGTTTACTTCTCCTAAAACTTTAGACGGATGCATTGCTGTAGTAAGTCGTTTGCACATTGCTTTCCATTTTTCAAGCAATTGTTCCAGATCTTTTTCAAGCTCTGCTACGTTTTTACCTTCAGCTACTGTACGTACAATCACTCCGAATCCTTTTGGTTTTATCGTTTGCATCAGTTTTTTGAGTCGGTCTTTTTCTTCCTTTGATTCTATCTTTTGAGATATAGAAACACGGTCAGAAAAAGGAACCAAAACAATATATCTTCCGGCAATTGAAAGCTCAGAGCTTATTCTTGGACCTTTGGTAGATATCGGTTCTTTAACAATCTGTACTAAAATCGATTGATTGGCGCTTAAAACATCGGTTATAGCTCCATCTTTATTGATTTCAGGTTCAAAAGTGAAATTTTTTAGAGTGAAATCTTTTAATTTACCTGCGCTTACAAGTTTTGTGAATTTCATCAGAGTAGGCAGGTTAGGACCTAAATCATGATAATGTAAAAAAGCATCCTTATCAAATCCAACATTTACAAATGCTGCATTTAATCCGGATACAGGTTTGCGAATTTTCGCAATAAAGATATCTCCTACCTGAAAGCCTTTATCATTGTCTTTGTCTCTGTGAAATTCTATTAGTTTTCCATCTTTCAATAAGGCAAAATCTACTGTATTTGAACCAGATCTAATAATTAATTCTTTGTTCACACGGTATATTTTTATCCATACAAGTTTATTGAAAAACAATTGTATAGATGGATTAAACAATAATTACAGGTTAGTTACCTATTAATCTTTCTTTAAAGATATGGAAGAAAGATTTTCTTTCAAAGAACATTTTTTCAAAAAGAAAAAGTAGTGTTAAACTACTTTTTCTTTTTATGACGGTTAGCTCTCGCTCTTTTTTTACGCTTGTGCGTAGCTACCTTATGTCTTTTTCTTTTTTTACCACTTGGCATAATCTTGTAGTTTTGAGTTAATACTTAATTTACTTTACTTCTGTGTTCGTTTTAACACCTTCTACAAACACTTTAGCAGGTTTAAATGCTGGAATGTTGTGAGCAGGTATTTTAATGGTAGTATTTTTAGAAATGTTTCTTCCTGTTTTTTCAGCTCTTGTTTTGATGATAAAACTTCCGAAACCTCTTAAATATACATTGTCTCCACCTTCTAATGAAGTTTTTACTTCTTCCATGAAAGTTTCAACTGTTGCTTGTACGTCTCCTTTTTCAAGCCCTAACTTTTCTGAAATTTTAGCTACGATATCTGCTTTAGTCATTTCTTTTATAAATTAATCCGTTGTCTGTTTTTTCGAGAGTGCAAATATATTAATTAATATTCCAATTATTCAATGTTAAGACATTAAAATTTAATTATATAATATTTTATTTTTGTGCACTCATAACAATTTTATGATGTTTTCAGAAAAATTAATTAACTGGTATTTGCAAAATAAACGTGATTTGCCCTGGCGTGAAACCAGAGATCCGTATAGAATATGGCTCTCTGAAATCATTCTTCAGCAAACCCGCGTAAATCAGGGAATGCCTTATTATGAGCGGTTCACAGAGCGTTTCCCTACCATAGGTGATCTGGCTAAAGCAGAGGAAAGTGAAGTGATGAAGCTGTGGCAGGGATTGGGGTATTATTCCCGGGCACGCAATCTGCATGCGACAGCTAAAACTGTAACTCAGACTCATAAAGAAATTTTTCCTCAGAGCTATGATGAGATTATTAAACTAAAAGGTATCGGGCAATATACCGCAGCTGCCATTGCATCTTTTGCTTTTGAAGAAAAAGTAGGGGTTGTTGATGGAAATGTTTTTAGAGTATTATCCCGGTATTTTGGTATATATGATGATATTTCTGTACCGGCAACCCGAAAAATATTTCAGGAACTGGCCAACGATCTTGTTCAAAATGTATCTCCCTCATTGTTTAATCAGGCGATAATGGATTTTGGTGCTTTGCAGTGTGTGCCTAAAAATCCGGACTGCTCAATTTGTAATTTGTCTGATTCCTGCCATGCTTTCCGTACAGGAACAGTAAACGAATTGCCAGTAAAAACAAAGAAAATTAAAGTAACAGATCGCTTTTTTAATTATCTGGTTCTTGAAGATCTTAATGGTAATACAATAGTTGAACAGCGAATAGGAAAAGGAATTTGGCAAAATCTGTATCAGTTTCCTCTTATTGAAACGGAAGAATATCTGTCAATGGATGAGATAATTCTTCTGGTGTCTCAGAAATTTCCATCCCTTTTTTCTGAAATAACAGATGTTACAAAAGGAGAGATTGTTCATAAGCTATCCCATCAACGATTGTATATTAAATTCTGGAAAGTAAAACTTAATACGGTCTTTGAGAGAGGGATTACACAAGGGCAATTAAAAGAATATGCTTTTCCTATTGTAATATGGAATTTCATAACTTCGCATTATGAAAAATAGAAATCATTTTATATATTTGATAGGAAACACTGAACTGATATGTTAGGAACATTAAACAAAGTAACACTTATCGGCCATTTAGGCGATGAAGTAAAGATGCATTATTTTGAAGGAGGCAACAGTATTGCCCGTTTCTCTATTGCAACAAATGAAGTATATATAAATAAGACAACCAACGAAAAAATAACTTCCACAGAATGGCATAATATTGTTGTCAGAAATAAAGCAGCAGAATTATGTGAAAAATATTTGAGTAAAGGCGATAAAATTTATATCGAAGGAAAAATCCGCACTCGCCACTGGCAGACTGAAGAAGGATTGACAAAGCACACAAGCGAAATTCAGGCAACAGAATTTATTTTTCTCAACACCAAAAAAGAAGTGGATGTGAAAAATAAAAAGCATACAGATGAAGAGAAATTTTCTGATTTTGATGTTCCAAAGATTTCGGATTTCGACAATGAAAATTTACCTTTTTAATTTTTTAATTTATACTTATTTTGGATCCAGAGCCCGCCCAGAGATTTCTTGAAAATCCTTTAGTTTATCTATTATTAGTGATAATTTTATTACTTGTGTTATCACTTATTGCTCTTATTTCAGCTACAGAAGTAGCTTATTTTTCTTCTTCAAAACAACGGATAGAAGAATTGTTGGAGAAATATCCAAAACAAGCTGGAAAGTATCAGAAACTGCTTTCAAAACCTGTTAAACTACAGACTACATTGAATATTACTTCGGTAGTATTTAAGATTGTTTTTATCATTACTGCTTTACAATTAAAATTCTACTGGCTGGATCATTATCTGGAGAATTTCTTTGCTACAGTTATTTTTTTTATTGTTGTTATTTTTTGTATTTTATTTTTCGGAGAAGTTCTTCCTCGGATTTATGCTTATAGAAATACCAACCTTTTTATAAAATCGAGTATCAATACCGTTATTTTTCTGAATGTTGTTTTTACTCCTTTTGTACATCCGTTAAAAAAATTAAGTGTATGGCTAACAGCTAAACTGCATAAAGCGGACGATACTTTTTCTGTAGAACAGCTTTCTCAGGCATTGGAAATGACAGACTATAGTGAAACTACAGAAGAGGAGCAAAAAATATTAGAAGGGATAGTTTCTTTTGGTGCAACAGAAGTGTCACAGGTAATGACGCCCAGAATAGATGTTTTTGCTATAAAAAGTACGGCTCAGTTTCAGGAAATTTTGCCAAAAATCATTGATAAAGGTTTTTCAAGGATACCTGTTTATGAAGAAAATATAGATCAGGTACTGGGAGTTTTATTTATTAAAGATTTGATTCCTCATATAGAAAAAAAAATGTTTAACTGGCTTCCATTGATCCGGGAAGCTTATTTTATTCCGGAAAATAAAAAACTGGATGATTTGTTAAAAGATTTTCAAACTAAAAAAAATCATCTTGCTGTTGTGGTTGATGAGTTTGGAGAAACTGCCGGAGTTATTACATTGGAGGACATTTTAGAAGAAATTGTTGGTGAAATAACAGATGAATTTGATGATGAGGAAGAAAACTACACTCAAATAGATCCAAATAATTATCTTTTTGATGGTAAAATTTCAATGAAAGACTTTTATCGTGTGTTGCCGTTCTGTGAAGATGATTTAGAAGAATTCAGAAGAGAGGCTGAAACATTGGCAGGTTTTTATCTTGAACAATCAGAAAGTCATCCTGAAATAAATGATGAAATTGAGGTTGCTGGAGTGACTTTTAAAATTACAGCTGCAGATAATCGAAGAATTCATCAAATAAGAGTAACTTTCGACCATGAAAATAATGAACATTAAAAAATATAGCACAGCTGTTATAGGCGTTTTTCTGCTTGTTTCCTGCGGTAAAGAAACCAGTCCTAAACCAGACGGTTATTTAAGGTTAAGTTATCCTGCGGCTGTTTATCAGAAAGAAGATTCTCCTTATTCTTTTTCGTACGAAAAGAATAAAGAAGCGCGTATGATTGATGAAGGACATCAGGCTTTTCGTTTAGACTATCCGCAGATGAAAGCAAGTATTTATATGAATTACCGGAAAGTGACTAAAAATAATCTTGATTCCCTGTTGAGAGATGCTCAGAAACTTACCTATAATCATAATATAAAAGCTGATGATATTCAGGAAAAGATTTTCATCAATCGTGAAGCAAAGGTTTATGGTATGTTTTATAAAATAATTGGGAATGCAGCTACTAATGTGCAGTTTTATGCAACAGACAGTATCAACCATTTTGTTGTAGGTTCCCTGTATTTTTATGCAAAACCAAATTTTGATTCTATATACCCTGCGACACATTATATAGAAACAGATATGAGACATTTAATGGAATCTATACACTGGAAATAGACTTCATAACGTTCTGAAAAACAAAAAAGACAACTAATTTTAGTTGTCTTTTTTGATTGTATATTCTTATTCTGACAAGAATGCATATCTGTAGTCCGTTGCCGGTACAAACGTTTCTTTGATGGTACGTGGAGAAACCCAACGAAGCAGATTTAATACAGATCCGGCTTTGTCATTTGTTCCTGAAGCTCTTGCTCCGCCAAATGGCTGCTGACCTACAACTGCACCCGTAGGTTTATCGTTGATATAGAAGTTTCCGGCAGCATTGACAAGTTTTTTAGTAGCCAATTCTATAGCATATCGGTCCTGTGAGAAGATGGCTCCTGTCAAAGCATAAGTTGAAGTTTCGTCAACCAATGTTAATGACTCTTCCCATTTTGCATCTTCGTACACATAAATTGTCAATACCGGACCGAATAATTCGCGCTCCATTGTGTCGTATTTCGGATTTGTGGTAACAATAACTGTTGGTTCAATAAACCACCCTTTAGATTTGTCGTAGTTACCTCCTGTGATGATTTCTGCTTCATTGGATGCTTTTGCTTCGTCAATAGCCTTTGCCAGTTTGTCAAATGATGATTCACTGATGACCGCTGACATAAAGTTGGTAAAGTCTTCCGGTGAACCCAATTTAAAGGTTTTTAAGTCTTCAATTACATATTTCTTTACATCATTCCAGATAGAAGAAGGAATATAAGCTCTTGATGCAGCCGAACACTTTTGTCCCTGATATTCAAAAGCACCTCTTGAAAGTGCCGTTGCTACTTCTTTTGCATCTGATGAAGGATGTGCCCAAACGAAATCTTTTCCTCCGGTTTCTCCTACAATTCGTGGATATGTTTTGTATTTATGAATGTTTTTACCAATGGTAGCCCAAAAATCATTAAATACACCTGTAGAACCTGTGAAATGGATTCCTGCAAAATTTTCATTTGAAAGAATTGTATCGGTAATCATTCCTGAATCACCATAAACTACATTAATAACACCGTCAGGTAATCCTGCTTTTTTGAAAACTTCAACGATTACATTTGCTGAGTAAATCTGAGTAGCTGCCGGTTTCCATACTACAACATTTCCCATCAAAGCCACACAAGAAGGTAAGTTTCCTGAAATTGCAGTAAAGTTAAAAGGAGTAATAGCATATACAAATCCTTCTAACGGACGATGCTCTAAACGATTCCAGATACCTTCTGAAGAAGCAGGTTGCTGAGCATAAATTTCAGTCATATACTGCACATTGTATCTCAGGAAATCGATAAACTCGCATGCTGAATCTATTTCTGCCTGATGTACTGTTTTTCCCTGAGCAATCATTGTTGCTGCATTAATTTTAGCACGGTACGGACCTGCTAATAATTCTGCTGCTTTTAAAAAGATTGATGCTCTGTGTTCCCAAGCCATTTCTGACCATTTTTGGCGTGCTTCCAAAGCAGATGAGATAGCTTTTTCTACCAAACCTTTGTCTGCTGTATGATAAACACCTAAATGGTGCTGGTGATCAAAAGGAGGGAATAATTTTTTTGTATTTCCGGTTTTTATCTGTTCTCCACCAATGTATAAAGGAATGTCAACGGTAGATTGATATAATTCTTTAAATGCTTTTAATACGTCTTCTCTTTCTTTTGAACCCGGTGCATATGATTTGACAGGCTCATTAAATGCTTTAGGCACATTGAAAATTCCTTTTGGCATAATTGATTTATTTTATTTAGGTTTAATTTAAGGCAAATGGTGTACATAATTTAAATATAGGAATATACACTTTGAATTTGCGTGAGTTTGTGAAATTGATCATGTTGAAAAATCCTTTCATGGTTCCGAAAGGGGAGGTCAGTAAACTGCCTGAACTGTAGGTGTGGCTTTCTCCGGGTTTAATGATGGGTTTTTGTCCCACTACACCTTCACCATCCACCATCTCTACATCATTGAGCGCATCTTTGATTTCCCAATGCCTGGAAAGCAACTGTACCAGATCTTTGCTTTGGTTTTCAATGGTAATTTCGTAGCTAAAGGCAAAATGAATCTTGTAGTTCTTGAAGTAGGTGCCTTCAAAACTAGTCCTGACCATAATTTTTATACCTTTAGTGATTTGAGAAACCATTTTGCATCTGATAAATATCTCAAATTTACGAATATTTAAATAACTAAAAAAACTAATTTGTTATATTAATACTTTTTGCTTCACCAAAGCCTATGACTCTGTCATAGCGATCAATATTTCCTCTGTAATAGATTAAAACGGTATAAGTATTTTCTGTTTCATAGAAATTACCGTCGATTGCGTTTTGATCCTCAATTTTTCCGTTATTCACTACAGCATACATATAGTTGGTAAAGCCTTGTTTTATCAGAAGGGCTCCTTCATATTGCCGGGTGGCGCTATTATATTTTAATTCGTTTTCATCTGTCAGCTGATAATTATTGAACATCCCCAGTACATATATTTTTTTTCCTTTTAGTTCTTCCTGTTGCAGTTTGAAATATACCCATGCATAATCGGCTTCAATAGCGGCATTATCCCGGTATTTATTTCTCGGTAAAAATGAACCATCTATATCCTGAAAAAACGTATATTTTTTGTCTCCTCCTCTGGGTATCGAAGGATATAGATAAGAGCTGAAAATGCCGTTGTCAGATGTAATGGATTGAATGTAATTATTCACCTGTCTGATGTCGCTGTTGTCAATAAAAAGGTATTCATTACCGCCGAAAAACTGAGTTTCTTTGTCGTATTGATAAGTGAACTGCGTGCCGATGCTATATTGGGGAGCAACGTCTTTGATGGCATTATCCCATCTTCCGTTTTGTAGTATAAGTATCTTGAAATTTTCTTTCGGATTAAAATAGTTGTGGTTTCCATAATCCAGTGTCATCTGAACATTTTGTTTTGCATCAGACGTCGAAAAAGAGCGGGTTTTCTTTATTTCTACTCCTACATTAATCTGTTCTTCATAAAGTATAAACTTTCTGGAGAAAATTACTTCATGATCCTGATTTAATATTTCAAGTATATAATTACCGCTGACTAATAACTTTGTGCGATTATTCGGAAAGTTGAGAATATATCTTGAATAGGTTTGTAATGTATTGAATGAATTGCCGTAATCTACTATACGGATATTGTCCATTCCATTCATATATTCTGATTTAAGCAGAGGAGATGGTGTCCAGTCTTTATTGAAATGTTTGATTTGGTAGTAATAATCACTTTCTTCGCCCATAAGGTCATCAAATACAAATGAAAAGCGATCGTTTAGTTTGAAAATCGGTATAAGCGCCTGACTTCCCTGAGTAAAATAAGCTGTTTTGATATAATAGGGGGTAGGAACTTCTTTTGTTTCTTGTGAAAAGACTTCTTTTGTGAAAAAGAATAGAAAAAATAAGTAAAAAAATTTCATCTTTTTTTTATAAAGATACTTTTTTAGTTGGAAAAAAAAGAATCAAATAAAAAAATCCTGACATCAGGATTTTTATTTATAACAAACGGGAATGATTTCTCCTTTTGCCAGACAATATTTTTCTACCAGATCGGCAGAGAGTTTGTTTGTATAATCTACTTCTTCCACTTTAAAGCCTATGGAACGCAATTTATCAAAATAATCTCTTCCATATACTCGTACATGGTCATATTGCCCGAAAATAGCAGTTCTTTCTTTAGGATCGGTTATGCTGTTATCTTCAAAGGTTGTGGTCCGGTTCAGGTCTTGCGGAATTTGAAAAATTCCCGTTCCTCCGGGTTTTAATATTCTGTAAAGCTCCTGCATTGCTTTGGTATCATCTGGTATGTGTTCTAAAACGTGATTGCATAAAATCACATCAAAAGAATTATCTTCAAACGGAAGATTACAGATGTCTGCTTTAACATCTGCTAATGGAGAATGTAAATCTGTAGTGATGTATTCCAGATTTTTTTGCTTTTTAAAACGTTTGTAGAAAGCCTGCTCCGGTGCAAAATGCAATACCTTCAGTGGTTTAATGAAAAATGAAGTCTCCTCTTTCAGGTAAAGCCATAACAGTCTATGTCTTTCTAATGAAAGCGTGCTTGGAGACAGTGCATTTTTACGTTGATTTCCGTATCCATACGGAAGAAAACTTCGAAAAGATTTTCCGTCAATAGGGTCAATATATTTACTGCCTTTTAAAAATAGCGCTAAAACAGGACGTGCAACATAACTCAACCGAATCAGTAAAGGTCGTGGTACGGTATTTAAAACTATTTTAAAAATCTTTTTCATTACCTATTACAGGACTAAAGGCTTTTGTCTGAATTCATCTTCTTCAGTACTTTTGATACCCAAAGCCTGGTATATATAATAGAAAGTAGACAGGATTTCCGGTTTGCCGTCAACAAGAGCTACATCATGTTCAAAATGTGCAGAAGGTTTACCATCTCTGGTAGAAATTGTCCATCCGTCTTTTAACTGTTTGATGTTTTTTGTTCCCATATTTATCATTGGTTCAATGGCAACGACCATACCTTCCACAAATTTCTTCCCTTTTCCTTTTTTTCCGTAATTAGGCATTTCAGGACCTTCGTGCATTTTTTTACCGATTCCGTGTCCAACCAATTCTCTGACTACGCCGTATCCGAAACCTTCCGCATATTTCTGAATTGCAGATCCTACGTCTTCCACGCGATTTCCGTTTCTGTATTCACGGATACCGACATATAATGATTGTTTGGTTACTTCAAGTAATTTGGCAGTGTCTGCTGCAATCTCTCCAACAGCAAAGGTATAGGCATGATCACCATACCATCCGTTTTTCAGAGCGCCTAAATCTGCTGAAATAATATCACCTTCTTCTAATACTCTTTCTGTTGGAAGCCCATGTACAATCTGTTCATTTACACTGGTAAGCAAACTGCATGGACAACCATATAATCCAAGAAAACCAGGTTCTGCTCCGTGGTCTCTGATAAAACTTTCAGCTAATTTATCTAAATGCAGAGTGCTTACTCCCGGCTTTATTTCCGAAGCAAGCATTCCTAATGCTTTTGAAACAATTAATGCGCTTTCACGCATCATTTCGATTTCTTCTCGGGTTTTAATTACGATCATTTTAATATAAAATTTCTGGTGCAAATATACTCACTATTTATGGATGTACTATAATGCAATATATAAAAAGAGCTGTCTTTGCAACTAAAGACAGCTCTTTCTGATTTTCTTTTGATAAGAAAAAATTTTTATTTTTTAACTATTTTTCTTGTTTCTACAGCATCTTGAGAAGTGATTCTCATTAAATAGATACCGCTTGCAACATCTGAAATATCCAATGTGATTTCATTTTCTTTGTTTAACTCAAATGTTTTTACAGTTCTTCCGTTCAGGTCGGTAATAGCAATCTGATCTAATCCTCTGCTGTTGTCTTTCATTGCAATTGTAATTGCATTAGTAGCAGGGTTTGGATATACATTATACTCAAATTTTTCAGGATTGTAAGTGCTTGCAGAATTCAGGTCTGTAATGATGATGTTATCGATATGTGCATAACCACCCCAATTGTCATGTGTAAGCTGCATGTGTTCAAATTGTTCTGAAGAAAGAGTTGTTCCTGTGCGCGCTAAGGTACCATCAATATAATATTTGGTTACATTTCCTTCAACTTCAATTTTGATGGTGTACCAGGTTTGTGGTTGCCATGCTAAGTTAGGAATGTTGCTCCAGTTAGTTACATTGTTTACGGTTTCTACTGTTCTGAAATTGTTTTCAAAGTCAAATTGAAAAAGGGCAATATAATTTACAGCTCCCGCAATTGCCATTTGAAAATTAGCTCCTCCGTCTTCACTTATGTAGAAATCGGCTTCAATGGTATAATGAGTAGACGCTAAAGGATCTGCAAAATCATAAAATCCACCCATTACCGGGGTCGTTTGTGGGGAAAATGTAGGATCTTCATCTATTTTAAATGATTGGGTTCCGTTAGAAGCCATAACGCTGCTGATTTCCTGTTCGGAAATAAAATTCCCATCTTCATCACTCGTTACGTACCAACCGTTTTGTGCGTTGATAGTACCTGTTGAAAAACCTTCTGAAGCTTCAAACGAAATCATTGTTTGTGCATTCATTGAATTGGTATACAGTCCGTAACTTAACAGACATGTAAGGTAAAGTAATTTTTTTTTCATAATTTCTCCATTAAAAATTGGTTAATATCAATGGTAAATATACTGAAAATAAATTATTTTAACAAAACTTATAAAAGTGAATGTCTTGTCATTGCTTTTGGCTGAGGTATTCCCATCAATTCAAGTATGGTTGGGGCAATATCACTCAATACGCCATCTTTTATGGTTTTTATATCTTCGTCAATTAAAATCAGAGGAACCGGATTAGTGGTATGTGCTGTATTTGGAGAACCGTCCGGGTTAAACATGGTTTCGCAATTTCCGTGATCAGCAAGAATTAAAACCGTGTAATTATTTTTAATAGCAGCTTCTACAACACCTTTGGTACAGATATCAACTGTTTCGCAAGCTTTTATAGCGGCACTCATACTGCCTGTATGTCCTACCATATCTCCATTGGCAAAATTTAGACAAACAAAATCAACATCCTGCTTGTTTAGCTCTGTAATCAATGCATCTTTCAGATCATAAGCACTCATTTCTGGTTTTAAATCGTAAGTCGCTACTTTGGGAGACGGGCAAAGAATGCGTTGCTCTCCTCGAAAGGGCTCTTCTCTTCCTCCGGAAAAGAAAAATGTGACGTGAGGGTATTTTTCTGTTTCTGCAATACGGATTTGTTTTTTACCAGCTTTTTCCAATACTTCTCCAAGGGTTTCAGTGATATTGTCCTTATCATAAATAACGTGGATGTTTTGGAACTGATCGTCATAATTGGTTAACGTTACAAAATAAAGCGGCAATTTTTGCATCCCAAATTCCGGATAATCTTTTTGAGATAGTACTTCTGTAAGTTCTCTTCCGCGGTCAGTTCTGAAATTAAAGAATAGTACAACATCGTCTTCCTGAATGGTAGCTATGGGATCATTAGTTTCATTGACCATTATTATCGGTTCAATAAATTCGTCTGTAACTTCGTTTAAATAGCTGTCAGAAAGGGATAATACAGCATTTTTTGAAGGCATTCCAATACCTTTAACCAACAGATCATAGGCTTTCTTTACACGCTCCCATCTTTTGTCACGATCCATGGCATAATATCTACCTACTACAGAAGCCAATTTTCCTGTAGTATCATTCATGTGTTTTATAAGTGCATCGATATGTCCGGCACCCGATTTCGGATCTACATCGCGACCATCTGTAAAGGCATGTACGAATATATTTTTGATGTTATGATCTTTCGCAGCATCCAGAATTCCGAACAGATGCTGTATATGAGAATGTACTCCGCCATCGGAAACAAGTCCAAGTAAATGAATGTTTTTGTTGTGTTGTTTGGCATAATCGAAAGCTTCTAATAAAACCTTTTCCTGTGCTAAAGTTTTATTTTGAACAGCAAGATTAATTTTTGCAAGATCCTGATATACAATTCTGCCTGCACCAAGATTCATATGTCCGACTTCAGAGTTTCCCATCTGACCTTCGGGTAATCCTACATTGAGTCCGTCAGTACGCAATTGCGCATTCGGGTAGTGAAGATACAAACTATCTATAAATGGAGTGTGGGCCTGATCTACTGCAGAGATTTTTGGATCCGGAGATTTTCCCCAACCATCCAAAATCATGAGAATTACTTTTTTGTTCATATACATTGCTCTTGTGATACAGCAAATTTACTGATAATAAGCCAAAATATATTTACTATTTGTTTGATTGCTTAAATAATAAATAATGTTAAAGTTTATTAATTAAAGTTTAAAAAAATGAGGCTTTAATAATAATGTTTCTATATTTACGTTCAATATATGTAAAATTAAACCAGTGAAATGAAATGAAATTGAAATTATTACCAGTTGTTTTAGTGGCATTGTTAGCTTTCAAACCACTAAAAATCCATGATAATGGAGGGATAGACGGAAATGGGAACGGAAATGGAAAAAAGGTAGTAAATAAATCTTCTTCTCGAGTTGTTCAAAAGGACATCAAATTAAAAAATACCAGCGTATCTTCAAACGGAGATAAAGAATCACTAAAATCTAAAGAACTTGCCGCTTTGACAGGTAAGAATGCAACCACGGCAAATCTAAGTCTTGATGCTGCAGAAAAAGTGATGCTGTCAACGTATCTGGATTTGAATGAAAAGAATTTTGAAAAACCGGATTTAGCCAGTTTTAAAGCAGCTTATAAAGGGTATTTTAAATTAAAGCAACAAGGAAAAATAGATAAGGATATTCTTACCATTATTGATTTTACGTTATCTTCTACGGAAAAAAGAATGTGGGTAATTGATATGAAAAGTGGAGAAATCATGTTTCAGACAGTGGTTTCTCACGGTAAAAACAGTGGGAATGAATATGCCAATGATTTTTCTAATCGCCCGGAGTCTTATAAAAGCAGTTTAGGTTTTTATAAAACGGCTGAAACGTATTCCGGGAAACACGGATTATCTTTAAGATTAGACGGATTGGAAAGAGGTATCAATGACAATGCACGTATGCGTGATATTGTTATTCACGGTGCTGATTATGCCAATGAAAATTTTATCGGATCACAGGGAAGATTAGGCAGAAGCTTAGGATGCCCGGCTTTACCGATGAACAATTACAAACAGATCATCAACTTTATCAAAGATGAAAGTTGCCTGTTTATTTACCATGGTAAAAATTCTGAATACCTTTCTAAATCAGAATTGATTAATTAAGATTTAGAAAGTTTTTTATAAAGACCTTTATCCAGATTGTAAACGTCATTTCTAAATTGCACTCCCTGGTCATTTTTCCATGCAGTCCAATATAGCTGATGAACGTTTACTTTCTTTTTAAGAGCGATGTATTTGGTGCTTTTTCTACTGACCAATGTATCCAGTTTTGCTCTTGTGTAAGCGCTTTGCTCAGCTTCCAATATTTTTTCTGCAAGTCCAAACGGATTTTTTACCCGGACACATCCCGAACTTAATGCTCTGTCTGATCGATCGAATAAAGATTTATTGTTGGTATCGTGTAGGTACACCATATGTTTGTTTGGAAAATCAAATTTTATAAGTCCTAATGCATTCAAATTTCCTGTATTCTGTACATACCGGTAGTTTTTTGCATTTTCAGGATTCCAGTTTTCAGGATCTACAAGCTGACCTTTACTATTGTAGATGGTCATTCTGTGATTTGCAAAATAGCTGCGATTGGTTGATGCCTGCGGTACCAAATCATTTTTCAGAATTGTTGGCGGAACCGTCCATGTAGGATTGATTACTAAGTTACTGAAACTTGAAGATAAGACAGGCGTTCTTCTGCTGTCTTTACCGATGATTACATCGTGTGTTTCCACCAATGTACCCTTGGAGTAATAGAATAACTTATATTCAGGTAGGTTTACCAATACGTAATTTTCCCCTAAATCATCAGGTATCCATTTAGATCGTTCGAGATTTACTACCAACTGTTCTATACGATCCTGGAGCGATACATTAAGTTCACGTAGGGTTTGTGGGGTGATATTCCCTGTTACAGAAATACCATGTCTTCTCTGGAAGTTTTTTAAAGCCTCCGTACTTTCGTCATCCCACTCAGAACTGAAGTTACGGCTTTTGAGATCGTCTAAATAGAAGAGTTTCTTTTTGATTTTAGCAGTTTGTGCAGCTGAGAGATCCAGCAATGTGTCTTTTTCTTTGTTATAATAAACAAAATAGCTTTCTTTTAAACCCTTGTAATACTCATTTTTGGGAAGAAGCCGTTCTACTGCTTTCTCAAAATTTTCCTCATATATAGCCTGTGTGAGCAGGGAGTTGAAATTTATTTCGCGTAGGATAGGTTCCCAGTCACCGTAATACTTTTTAGGGTTTACTCTGCCATGAGACAGATCTTTGGCAAATTTTAAAAAATTTTTTGTAAATAAAGCATCTGCCTTTACACGCTCTTTGTAAGGCATTGTTGTATAATCTCTGTCCGCAAAGATGAGTTTTTTAAGGGCATAACTCGACGGATTTAATACATGTTTGTCAGCGTTTAGCAGCAGATCAATGAGCGCTTTTCTATTGTTCTCTTTTATCCATACAGTTTTATATCCATTACTTTTATAAAAAGCAACAGTAGATCTTGATTCAAACAATAAACTGCCGGAATCTATTTTTACAGACTGAGGTTCTGCAACGGTGTTGATTTTTTCTTTTTTGTCTCTATTACAGCTAATAATGGTTAATAGCAACAAAAGAATACACGTGTTTTTCATAGCATTTAATCTTTGGTAAAATTACTCAATATCTCTGAATGTGGTCATTTAATTTAAAGAATTATTTTTTAGAGGGCTCCTTTACTTTTTTTATAAATTACTGTTTTTTAGTAATTTGTGTTGTAGAAGTAATGACGTTTAAAGCCGGATTGAAACGGTTCATTTTTTATTGAGCTTTTCATCCATATTTTACGCTGTATGATTATGTTGAAAATAAGGCTGTATAAAATGCTTTTTTTTTCCTAATTTAGGAGGATCATTAGGTAGGTATAACACATAGCTGTATAAAGAATAGATGAAAGATTTATTAATAGAAGGGATCAATAAATGGGTTGATTTGACACCTGAAGAAGAACGGATTATTTTAGAACAGGTAGTATTTGAGACCTATCCGACTAAGCAGGTTTTAGTAAAACCAGGTGAAGATAGCCATTGGACATATTTTGTTTTAAAAGGTATTCTACGCAGTTATACCGTTGATGAAAACGGAGCAGAGCATGTTTTGAATTTTGCTACTCCGGGGTGGTGGATCGCAGATATGTATAGTTATTTGTCAGAAAAGCCCAGTATTATGTATATAGATGTGATAGATGATGCTGAAGTATATCTGCTATCCCGTAAAAAAGTAGAAGAGTTATATCTTAAAGTGCCTAAATTAGAACGTTTTTTCAGAATTCTTACTCAAAATTCTCTGGTTTCCAATCAACAGAGAATTATTGATAAAATGTCTCTTACTGCCGAGGAGCGTTATGACAAGTTTCAGAAACAGTTTAAAGATGTAAAGAATTGTCTTCCGCAGAAGCATATTGCGTCTTATATAGGAGTAACACCTGAGTTTTTCAGCAAGATGAAAAGCAGATTATTAAAACAGAAATAAAGATTAGCCCGACTTGTGTAAAGCCGGGTTTTTTAATGCGTAATCATTTGTTAATTTAGATTAAGGAGTTTAGTCAAAATAGATGGTAACTTTGTAATAGAACTTAAAGAAAGGGAAATTAAAATGAAAACAAATCAGATTATTCACACAGCAGATAGCAGAGGATTTGCCAATCATGGATGGCTTATCACGCATCATACATTTAGCTTTGCAGGATATAATAATCCTGACCGGATACATTTTGGTGTATTACGTGTTTTAAATGATGACTATATCGCCGGAGGAATGGGATTTGGTACACATCCGCATGATAATATGGAAATTATTTCCATTCCTTTATCCGGAGATCTTGCACATAAAGACAGTTTAGGCTCTGAAGGAATTATCAGAAATGGAGAAATACAGGTGATGAGTGCCGGAACCGGAGTTACTCACAGCGAGTATAATGCGAATAAAGATGAAGCGGTTACTTTATTGCAGATATGGCTGTTTCCTGATAAGAGAAATGTAACACCGCGCTATGATCAGTTAAAATACGATCTGAAACCCAATGAATTTACTCAGGTAGTTTCACCTAATGCGGATGATGAAGGATTGTGGATTCATCAAAATGCCTGGTTTCATCTGGCAGATTTTACAGCCGGAAATCAAAAAAACTATGAGCTGAAAGATCCTTCTAATGGTATTTATCTTTTTATCATTTCAGGAGATCTTACCGTGGATGGAAACGAATTGCATACAAGAGATGCAATCGGAATATGGGACGAAAAAAGTATAGCTATTAAAGCTGCTTCCGATGCCCGCTTTTTAATCATGGAAGTACCAATGGAATTAACCTATTAAAAATAAAAGTTATGAGTGCAAAATGGAAAATTGATCCGACTCACAGTAATGTCGGGTTTAAAGTAAAACACATGATGTTTACAAATGTAAAAGGAAATTTTAATGATTTTTCTGGAGATTTTGAATTAGGAGAGGAAGGTCTGAAAGATGCCAAGCTGGATTTTGTGGCTAAAACGGCCTCTGTAAATACAAACAATGCAGATAGAGATAATCATTTAAGAAGTGGCGATTTCTTCAACGTTGAGCAATATCCGGATTTGAAATTTCACAGCACATCTGTAGAAGGTTCAGGAAATGAATATAAGATAAACGGAGATTTAGAGATTCTTGGTGTCAAAAAACCGGTATCCCTTAAAGCTGAATATAGTGGACTTATGAAAGATCCATGGGGAAATACTAAAGCAGGACTTAATGTGTCTGGAAAAATCAATAGAAAAGAATGGGGGTTAAACTGGAATTCTGCATTGGAAACAGGTGGGGTTTTGGTATCAGAAGATGTTAACTTAGATATTGAATTACAGCTTATCAAAGAATAATTTTAGAAGTATTTATTATATTCTGCAAATGCACTTTCCATGTGAGAGTGCATTTTTTTTGAATATAGGTAGTTGTTACCGTATAATTCCGAGCATATCAATTTTTTCATCTTTGCTCATTCCGCCCGGATTACATCCTGGTTTACCTTCCGGAATTTCAATTCCGAGTGAAGAAAAATGCTGAACCCATACCGGAAAATAGTTGTTAGACTGCGGCTCTTTATAGGTCATAGGATAAAGCTGAAAAAAGGGCTTTTGATAGGCTTGTAGAAAAGCGTCATAAATGAGTTCCGAGCAATAATATTTTCCATTGTTGTAAATAAAATCATTGTCGTATGGAATACCAATCTGGGATTTTGCAAAATCAATTGCTTTAGGAATAAGAAATTGGTATTCTGATTTAAGCCGTGCCAGATACATAGGGTTATCAGTATAAGTTAGGAAAACGGATACAGATGTTTTTCTCACCGCTTCTCCGGCAGCTTCTATGACATACCATTCGTTATCCTGCTTAAATACTATGCCCATGTGGTTAAAGTCCATTTCATTGTAACCTTGGGTAACAGCATTAATAGCTTCACACATAGGGCCGCAATTCAGATTTTGAAAAATAAGATCTCCTTCTTTGAGAGGACGGTTTTGGGCAGTTATACCCAGAGTGAATAAAAAGAAAAAGAGGATCGCTTTCATAAATGTTATTCAGTCAAATCCGTGGTATATATCTTTTCAAAGGCTATTGGATCCATCGCATTATCTGCCGAAAAGTCTCCAATCTTGGTTCTTCGTAATCGGGTAAGATGGCCTCCGGAATTTACTGCCTTGCCGAAATCAAATGCTAAAGAACGGATATAGGTACCTTTGCTGCACACTACTCTGAAATCTATTTCGGGAAGTGCAATACGCGTGAGTTCAAATTCCGCAATCTCAATTTTTCTTGAAGGAATATCTACTTCTTCTCCGGCTCTTGCATGTTCATATAAACGCTTTCCTTCTTTTTTAAGGGCAGAAAAAACGGGAGGAATCTGATCAATGTTCCCTATAAATTTTAAACGGGCCTGTTCTAATAAATCAGGTGTAATATGGGCTGTAGGAAACGTTTCGTTTATTTCTGTTTCCAGATCATAAGACGGTGTTGTTGCTCCGAGAACAATTGTTCCTGTATATTCTTTGATTTGTCCCTGTAATTCGGGTATTCTTTTGGTGAATTTTCCGGTGCAGATAATCAACAATCCCGTAGCCAACGGATCTAAAGTTCCTGCATGCCCTATTTTAAATTTTTTAGGTAAATGCAGTTTTTTTATTAACGTCCATTTTATTTTATTTACCGCCTGAAAAGAAGACCAGTTCAAAGGTTTGTCAATAAGTAAAATCTGTCCTTCCTGAAAGTTTTCTGAAGTAAGTTTTTCCATGATTTATTTATAATACGTAAAATAAACCAACAAAACGATTCCGATGATGATTCGGTACCAACCCCAAAATTTGAATCCGTATTTGGTCAGGACATTGATAAATGTTTTTACGGCTACTAAAGCAACGATAAAAGCAATTACATTACCAATGATAAAGATCTGTATGGTTTCAGATGAAGCCATGATCATTTCATATCCTTTCTGAGGGTTTACTGTGCCTGCTCCCCAGGTTTTCACAAATACAGAATATACCGTGACTGCCAGCATGGTAGGTACTGCAAGAAAAAATGAAAATTCTGCAGCAGCTCTTCTGGTGAGTCCCTGTGTCATACCCCCAATAATAGAAGCAGCTGAACGTGAGGTTCCGGGCATCATTGCCAGACATTGCCAGAAACCAATGATAACCGCCTTTTTTATACTGATTTCTTTTTCATCTGTTACAGTTGGATGTTTGAACCATTTATCTACAAACAGAAGAATTACACCACCAAATACCAGCATGGATGAAATAGCAATCTGATTTCCTAAAACCGCTTCAATTTTATCATCTAATAAATAACCTAAACCAAGAGCAGGAACTACTGCCAATGCCAGTTTTATATAAAAACCCAGATTTGAAAAGTTGAAGAATTTTTTCCAATACAGAGCAACGACAGAAAGTATAGCTCCAAATTGAATAGAAACCTGAAACATTTTCAAAAATTCGGTTTCTTCCATTCCCATCAATGCAGCGGTAAAGCCCATATGTGCTGTAGAAGAGATGGGAAGGTATTCTGTTAGTCCTTCGATTATGGCAATGATAATTGCTTGGAATATGTCCATTGATTTGTTTTTTAAGCTATAGTGGGGTTATTTTTTCGGAGTCTTGAAGATAGAATAAATACAGATTCCTAATCCGATGAAAATAGTGGTAGGAGCCAGGCGTATTCTTCTAAAACTGAAAACATCGTGGTTAAAGACATTTGGGTCGTCGCTGCCACCACCGGACATTAAAATAAAACCTAAAGCAATAACAGCAATTCCGATCAACAAAATGATATAGTTTTCTTTGTGAAATAAGAAGGATGATTGGTTTTCTTTATTTTTCATGATTCTTTATGTTAATATAAATCGTCTGACTTTAAATTTAAAAAGCGTTGAGTAGCAAAATAAGTACTTATGTAAGTAATGATTATTCCTACTATAAATACACCTGCACAAACAGTTATCAAAGACTGATAATCTTGCAATAAATGGAGGGTAGGGAATTTCTGATCAGCATAATAAGTCAGAATAATGATACCGATGATGGCTAATACAGAACCGATCATTCCCAGTTTTACACTGGTCCAGATAAAAGGTTTACGGATAAAGGCTTTTGTCGCTCCAACCATTTGCATGGTTTTAATGATAAATCGCTTGGAGTAAATCGATAAACGCATCGAACTATTGATAAGCAACATGGCGATTAAAGCAAAGAAGCCGCTGATGATCAATACCCAGTACGTGATCGTCTGTATGTTTTTGTTGACCAAATCTACCAGCTGACGATCGTATACCACATCATCAATAAGATTATTTTCTTTAAAATTCAGTTCAATATTCTTGATACTGTCCTGTTCTACGTATGCTCCTTTGAAGTGCAGGTCAAAAGAATTTTGTAATGGATTAAAGCCTAAAAAGTGAACAAAGTCTTCGCCGATTACCTCCTGTTGAGAAACAGCTGCAGAATCTTTGTGTACAAATACGATATCTTTGATGTATGCTGATTTTTTTACTTCTTCTTCAAAGGATTTAAGGTCTTCCGGTTTTGCCGTGTCTTTAAAATAAACGGACATAGGAATGTTTTCTCTGAAGTTATTGGATATTTTCTCTGAATTGATAATGAATAAACCCAAAGAACCCAGTAAGAACAGAACTAAGAATATACTTAAAATTACAGAAAAATAAGACGAGATGAGTCTTCTCTTTTGATATCTTTCGTACGAGGTTGCCATAGCTGATTTTTTTAAGGGGTAAAAATACTAAAGAAAATTATTTTTACGCCATTATAAATGATAAAGATTTATATTTCTTATAAATATAGCTTATTTTTGCTGTTGTTTAAAATAAAATGGTTTTAAACAACTCTAAAATAGTTGAAAACAATATACTTAAACGATAAATTTTTTCGCTTAAAATGAAATATAATCCAAAAGAAATTGAACAGAAATGGCAGAAGTATTGGGCAGAAAACCAGACTTTTAAAGCATCAAATGAAACATCAAAACCTAAATACTATGTGTTGGATATGTTTCCCTACCCTTCTGGAGCCGGACTGCATGTAGGACACCCTTTAGGGTATATTGCTTCTGACATTTTTTCAAGATTCAAAAGACATACAGGTTTTAATGTACTACATCCGCAAGGATATGATTCGTTTGGCCTTCCGGCTGAGCAATATGCTATTCAGACGGGGCAACACCCGGCATTGACAACGGAAGTGAATATAGCGCGTTATCGCGAACAGCTTGATAAAATAGGGTTTTCATTTGACTGGAGCAGAGAAGTACGTACTTCAGATCCGCAATATTATAAACATACACAATGGATTTTTATTCAGTTATTCAACTCTTGGTACAATAAAGATACGGATAGAGCAGAACCTATTGAAAATCTTACAGCTATTTTCTCGATGAAAGGAAATGCTTCTGTGTATGCTGTTTCCGATGAAAATATCGAAATTTTCTCGGCTGCAGAATGGAATGGTTTTTCAGAAGAACAAAAAGAAAAAATATTGCTTCAATATCGTATGACCTATCTGGCAGAAACGGAAGTAAACTGGTGTCCGGCTTTGGGAACCGTTTTGGCCAATGATGAGATCATCAATGGTGTTTCTGAAAGAGGAGGATATCCTGTAATCCGGAAAAAGATGACACAGTGGAGCATGCGTATTTCTTCGTATGCAGAACGGTTACTTCAGGGATTGGATACAATAGACTGGAGTGAATCTATTAAAGAATCACAAAGAAACTGGATTGGGAAATCGGTAGGTGCTTCTGTGTTTTTTAGACTAAAGGATACAGATGCTTCCATTGAAGTGTTTACAACACGGCCTGATACTATTTTTGGAGTGAGCTTTATGACACTGGCTCCTGAGCATGATTTGGTACAAGAAATTACTACGAAAGAGCAAAAAGAGGCGGTTCAGGCTTATGTTGCTGCTACTGCCAAACGATCAGAGCGCGAACGTATGGCTGATGTAAAAACCATTTCGGGGGTTTTTACGGGAGCTTATGCTATTCATCCATTTACAAAAGAAGAAATTCCTGTATGGATCGGAGATTACGTACTGGCAGGATACGGTACAGGAGCTGTTATGGCAGTACCATGTGGAGACGAACGTGATTATGCGTTTGCGAATCATTTTGCTATTCCAATAAAAAATATATTCAATCAGGATATTTCTGAAGCTGCTTATACCGATAAAGTCGGTTTTGAACTGATTAATTCTGATTTTCTGAATGGAATGGATTATAAACAGGCGACTAAAGAGAGTATTGCAGCGCTTGAAAAGATCAGTGCCGGAAGAGCAAAAGTAAACTACCGTTTGCGAGACGCAGTTTTTTCACGTCAACGCTATTGGGGTGAGCCGTTTCCTGTTTATTATGTCAACGGATTACCAAAAATGATTGAAGCAGCATACTTGCCAATCCGTTTGCCGGAAGTAGAAAAATATCTCCCTACTGAAGATGGACAACCACCATTGGGTAACGCACAGGAATGGGCATGGGATACCAAAAATAATAAAGTTGTCAGTAATAAGCTGATTGATTATAGCAGTGTATTTCCGTTAGAATTAAACACAATGCCCGGTTGGGCAGGGAGTTCATGGTACTGGCTGCGCTATATGGATGCTCACAATGAAAATGAAATCGCCAGCAGAGAAGCATTGCAATACTGGCAAAATGTAGATTTGTATATAGGCGGAAGCGAACACGCGACCGGACATTTACTATATGCACGTTTCTGGAATAAGTTCTTAAAAGATATAGGAGTTATCACAACTGATGAACCTTTTAAAAAATTGATTAATCAGGGAATGATTTTGGGAATGAGTGCTTTTGTTTACCGTACAGAAGATTCTAAAACGCTCATCACAAAAGATAAAATCGGTACAACTAAAGTATACCCCATACATGTTGATTTAGCTGTTATTAATGATGTGACAAATGAACTGGATATTGAGGCATTTAAGCAGCATCCTTTGTATTCAGAATATAGAGATGCTGAGTTTGTATTAGATGATCAGGGCAAATATATTGTAGGTCGTGAGGTAGAAAAAATGTCTAAATCAAAATACAATGTGGTCAATCCGGATGATATATGTGATGAATATGGAGCCGATACCTTGCGTTTGTATGAAATGTTTTTAGGTCCTTTAGAACAGGCAAAACCATGGAATACAGCAGGTATATCAGGCGTATTTGGGTTCCTTAAAAAATTATGGAGACTTTACTTTGATGATAATGGATTTATCGTTGTTGACGATGAGCCAACAAAAGAAATGTATAAAACGCTTCATAAAACCATCAAAAAGGTTAGGGAAGATATCGAAAACTTTTCTTTTAATACCTCAGTTTCCCAGTTTATGATCTGTGTAAATGAGCTGACACAGCAAAAATGCCACCACAGAGCTATTCTTGAACCATTGGCGGTAATAATTGCACCTTACGCTCCTCATATTGCTGAAGAGTTATGGCATGCACTTGGTCATGATCAATCTGTTTCAGAAGCTTTGTTTCCAATTTTTGATGAGAAATATCTTGTAGAAAGTGAGAAAGAATATCCGGTTTCTTTTAATGGGAAAATGCGTTTTACACTGAATCTTCCGTTAGATTTAACTGTTGAACAGATACAGGAGATTGTTATGGCAGATGAAAGAACGCAACAGCAGTTACAGGGAAGAGAGCCTAAGAAGATCATCATTGTTCCAGGGAAAATTATTAATTTAGTTGGATAAAATAAAAGAAAAATATGAATAAGGCAGGAGTTGTTATAGGTGTTTTTGTAGCAGTGGTTTTTTTTGTCATAGCCCTTATGTTTGGTTTGCCAACCTATAATGTATGGCAACAGGAAATGGCTGGAAAAGCTGAAATGGCAAAGGCGGAACAAAATCGTAAGATATTGATTGAAGAAGCCAAAGCAAGGCTCGAAGCTGAAAAATTGAATGCACAGGCAGAGATAGAACGCGCAAAAGGAATGGCTGAAGCAATGAAGCTGGAAAACGGAACACTTAATTCTACGTATAATCAGTATTTATTTATCCGGACATTAGAAAAACTGGCAGACAAAGGAGATCTGCCTCAAATTATTTATATGCCGTCAGAAGGTTTACTGCCCGTGATGGATGTTTCTACGAAACAAAATACCATTCCTTCGGGAAATTAATATTTACAAGCCTTTCTGATTTATGAGAAGGGCTTGTTTTTTATCTTAGTTATGCAGACAAGTTATTTTTTTATTATTGGGCTTCTTATAGCTGTTGTTATATTGGTTTTAGAATTGAGAAAGTCTAAAAACCGGCAAAAAACAGCGGAACAGCATTACCGTGATCTGGAAATGAAAGTCAATAATCTGCAATTAGAGAATCTTGAATCAAAGCTCAATCCCCACTTGTTTAAAAATATCCTTAATTCTATTCAGTCGCATGCCTATCAATCCTATTATACTTTAGAAAAACTGGCCAATGTACTGGATTTCGTATTATATGAGACTCAGAAGAAATATGTTACTCCAAGAGAAGAAATAGAGTTTGCTAAGAATCTTATAGAGATTAATAAGATCAAAATAAGCCCTCTGTTTGATCTGAAAATTAAAATACGAACCGATGAAAAAGATCCGTTGATGGATAAAAGAATTTTAGCGCCGCTTATATCAGTAGATTTAATTGAAAATGCCTTTAAACATGCTGATATTCTAAGTCCTGACTCTTTTATCTCCATTCTGATTGAATTAAAAAATGGTGTGTTTTCGCTTACTGTATCCAACAAAACTTCTGAAAGGAAACCAATGAGGAAAAAGAAAGGTGGTTTCGGAGCTAATAGTCTGGAAACCCGTTTGGGAATCTTATATAAAGACCAGTACAAGCTGGAGAAATTTATAGAAAATGATGTTCATATTGCTTATCTAAAAATTAAATTACTTGAAAACAACGATTAAATGTATTTTGCTTGATGATGAATTGCTGGGGCTGCGGTATCTGAAAATGCTGTGTGAGCAGATTCCGGAAATTGAAGTAGTCAAGTCTTTTGATAATCCTGAGAAATTATTAAAAGAAGCTCCTGATCTGGATTTCGATCTGTGCATACTTGATATTGAAATGCCGGGAATAAATGGTTTAAGTGTTGCCAATCTTTTAAATGATAAACCTGTAATTTTTACTACAGCATATAAGGAATTTGCAGTTGAAGCTTTTGAACTGGATGCGATTGACTATATCACGAAACCCGTAAAAAAAGAACGGCTTCAAAAAGCAATTGATAAAGCAGTACGTTTTGTTGAAAAGCAAAAACCTAAGAAAGAATTTTTTAAAGTAAATACAGACAAAGGAAAAACCTTGTTGTATTTTAATAATATTACTTATATCAAAGTGTCTGATGTAGATAGTAGAGATAAAGTTACTTTTTTGCAGGATGGTACAAAAGTATTGCTCAAAAACATTTCTTTTGAGAAGCTACAGGAGATACTTCCTAAACAGCAGTTTTGCAGAATTAATAAAGGGGAACTTATTTCGATGGGTATCGTAAATTTCTTTTCTCATGACGAAATTGTGACGACTATTGTTAATGAAAATCAAAAACCGATTTCTTTGGTTTTAAGTACTAATTACCGAACTGAATTTCTGAACAGGATGTAAGTTTTTTTGTTACAAAAAAACAGGGCTTCATTACAAAACGGTTCCTGTTTTATTACACTACAACTGATGGAATCGAATTAATCTTCAAATTTGCAGCATTATTAAAGTAATTATCAGAATTCATGAAAAAATATAAAAATACTATTTTTTATACCACTATCATTCTTGTGTTTTCATACATTATGTATTGGGCTGCTGTTGAAGGAAAGCAATTAGAGAAAGATGTGGTAGAAGCTACTTCAGATAAAACGAGTTGGTTTGAATTTATCGATTCTCTACAGATCAATTTGCATCATCCATTAGCGATCTTATTATTACAAATTATAACGATTGTGATTGTTGCCCGTTTTTTTGGCTGGTTTTTTAATAAGATTGGTCAGCCTTCTGTTATTGGAGAAATCATTGCGGGTATAGTCTTAGGACCTTCTTTATTCGGGATGTATTTTCCTGAAGCATCCGCTGCCTTATTTCCGGCAGCATCTTTAGGAAATCTCCAGTTCTTTAGTCAGATAGGACTTATTCTGTTTATGTTTGTTATCGGGATGGAGCTCGATCTTAAGGTGTTGAAAAGTAAAGCGCATGATGCTATTGTAATCAGTCATGCGAGTATTATTATTCCTTTTGCCTTGGGAATGGTACTGGCATATTTTATATACGATTCGTTTGCTCCGGAAGGAATTAATTTTCTTTCGTTTTCACTCTTTATGGGAATTGCAATGAGTATTACTGCATTTCCGGTATTGGCAAGAATTGTTCAGGAACGCGGTATTCATAAAACCAAACTGGGAACGGTAGTATTGACTTCTGCAGCAGCAGATGATATTACGGCTTGGTGTATACTGGCAGTAGTAATTGCTATAGTCAAAGCGGGCTCATTTGTGAGTGCCTTGTATGTAGTGGGGCTGGCTTTGGTGTATGTTTTTTTTATGATGAAGCTTGTACGACCTTTTTTAAAGAGGATAGGGCAGTTGAATGCCAATAAAACTACTTTGAGTAAGCCTGTAGTGGCCATCTTTCTTTTGGTTTTGGTTTTATCGTCTTATGCTACCGAAGTAATAGGAATCCATGCTTTATTTGGTGCATTTATGACGGGTGCCATTATGCCCGATAATAATCGTTTCAGACATATGTTTGTGGAAAAAGTAGAGGATGTCGCTGTTGTCTTGTTCTTACCCCTGTTTTTTGTGTATACAGGTTTACGTACAGAAATTGGATTGCTGAATGATATCTATCTGTGGAAAATTGCGGGATTAATCATTTTAGTGGCAGTTACGGGTAAATTTATCGGAAGTGCACTCGCTGCGAAATATGTTGGGCAGTCATGGAAAGACAGTTTAACAATTGGTGCCTTAATGAATACCCGTGGATTAATGGAGTTGATTGCACTGAACATCGGTTTTGAACTGGGAGTGCTTACTCCGGAAGTATTTGCTATGATGGTTATTATGGCACTTGCAACAACTTTTATGACAGGACCTGCTATTGATTTTATCAATAAAGTATTTAAAAATGATAAAGGTGAAAGCGTTGCGGAAGAGATTGTCAATGACAGCAAGTATAAAATTTTGTTTTCATTTGGTAATCCGGATCGCGGAAAAAAGATGTTAAAGATTGCTAACAGTCTTTCAAAGAAACAACAGGATAATTCAATCGTTACTGCATTACATTTAGGTTCGAGTGATCAGATATATGCTTTTGATCCTGATTATGAGCAAAAGCAGTTTTTACCAATTGTCGAAGAATCTAAAATGCTTCATCAGAAAGTATCAGCACTATACAAAGTCTCTATCGATATTGATTCTGATATTGTGGAAGTAGCTAATAAAGGCGAATATGATTTACTGCTTATCGGACTCGGAGAATCTATTTATGAGGGCACCCTCTTAGGGAAACTTTTAGGATATACTACCCGATTTATCAATCCGGATGTTATCGTCGATAAAGTAATGGGTAAAGAGAAATTTTTCGAAAACTCACCGTTTGACGATCGTACCCGTCATATTATTGCAAACAGTAAATTGCCGTTAGGCATATTTATAGATAAAGGAATGCAGGCAGTAGATAAAATATTCATTCCGTTCATGCGCAAGGAAGATGTCTTTCTGATTGAATACATTCAAAAGTTTATTCATAACAATGACAGCCAGATTGTGATCATGGATTTTAATGGTGTAATTAAAAAGCATTCTTTTATTCGCGAAAGTATTCGGGCTATTGAACAAATGAAACCTAATAATATTTCTATCATACCGGAGCGGGAAATTCAGAAAGATTTTCTGGAGCAAAAAGATCTGATGATGATCAGCCTCGGAAGCTGGAAAAAAATCATAGATAATCGAAAGGAATGGATTAAATACTCACCTTCCATTTTGGTGATGAAGCCATAAACCGAAACAGTGAGATCATGCAATTTTGGATATTCATACATAGTTTTTAGATTGCTATTGTATATGCGTTATAATATTCTCTATTTGTTTATTGAAGGTTAGTGTATGCCTATTGTTTCCGACTTCAATTATTATATTTTCTAAAATTTTGCAATAAAAAAAACGGCTAATCAAGCCGTTTTTTTTATTTTTTTAGACGTACCAGAAAAGCTCCCGGATATTTTTTTGAAAATATTTTTAAATTTCTTTCTGCGTCAATTTTGTTCTTGTAGTTTCCAACAACTACTTTGTAATTGGGATTGCTGTAAATAATAGTAGCATCTACAGCAGGGTACATTTTTTTAAATTCATAATAATGTTCCTCTCCGACACTTTTCTCTCCGTGAAATATCTGAATAGAAAAATTTTTATAAATAGAAAATGAATTATTGATCTTTCTTTTTTCTAAAAGGAGTTTCTCAAAATTGTTATCTTGAATTATTTTAAATTTGGACTCCTGAGCATATCCATTATTACTGATGGTAAATGTTAAAATTGTGATAAAAACGAAGATTGAATTTCTTAAATTATTCATAATGAATGTTATTTGAAACAAAAGTATAAAATCTTTTAAAAATCCTCGCTATAACGATTTATTTAGAATTGATATAAATTGCATTTTGGACTTCATAAGGGTTTTGTTAGTGCTTCTTATGTTGTATTTTTGTCGGAGTTTATAAAAAAGATAAGTGTTTTTAGTAGTCATACCGAGCATTTATCTCTTAGAAAATTAGATGATAATCATTCTTTAACTATGAAAAAAGTGGGTAACCATAATTCGTTTTCAAGGATTCTTTTCTTGTGTTTAGCATTTATGCTAACATTCTCTACGCTATCTTATGCGCAAGATGCGGCAAAAGGTAAGGAGTTGTTTAATTCTCAGTGTGCGGCTTGTCATAAGTTAGATGCTAATTCAACGGGACCTGCACTTCGTGGTGTTGTTGAAAGACACTCTACAGAGTGGTTGCACAAGTGGATTAGAAATAGTTCTGCATTAATTAAGTCAGGAGATGCAGAAGCTGTAAAATTATTTAATGAATGGAAGCAGGTTCCTATGAACTCTTTTCCTAACTTGTCTGATGAGGATATTGATAATATTTTAGCGTATACTTCAGAAGAGAAGGCAGCACCGCCTGCTGGTGGGCCGGGAGCAGCAAATGCTACTGCAGCTGCATCAGGAGACGGGATTTCTAATACGGTAATTTTAGGAGCTTTGGCGATCGTTTTGGTAATGCTTGTTGTGATGCTTTTCTTTGTTAAGAAAGTGTTAGATAAAGTAATTGATAAAAACGATTTGACAGTAAGAGAGAAAAAATCTCTTCCGTTGTGGAAAGCATTTGTTAAAAATCAATTCGCAGTTATTGCTTCTGTTATTGTTTTGATGTTGCTTGGAGCTTACTTTGCATTTGGTTATATGATGCAGATAGGTGTTGATAAGGGTTACGAGCCAATTCAGCCAATTCACTTTTCACATAAAATTCACGCAGGTGAAAATGGTATTGACTGTAAGTATTGTCACTCTTCTGCAAGAACAAGTAAGACTTCGGGTATCCCTTCTTTGAATGTTTGTATGAACTGTCATAAAAATATTTCAGAGTTTACAGGAAGTGCAGATTCTACTTATGTAGATTATTCAAAAGAATTTTATACAGCTGAGATCCAGAAAATATACAATGCTGTAGGTTGGGATCCGGCAACACAATCATATACAGGTGAGGAGAAACCGGTTAAATGGGTTCGTATTCACAATTTACCAGATTTTGTGTACTTTAATCACTCACAACACGTTTCTGTTGCAGGTTTAGAATGTCAGACTTGTCACGGTCCGGTGGAAGAAATGGAAATCATGAGACAGCACTCTCCGTTAACAATGGGATGGTGTGTTGATTGTCACCGTACAACAGAAGTTAAGGTTCAAGACAATGAGTATTATGCGAAAATTCATGAAGAATTATCAAAGAAATACGGTGTTGAGAAATTGACTGTGGCTCATTTAGGTGGGTTAGAGTGTGGAAAATGTCACTATTAATAATAATTTAAGAAGCTAATATATATATACAATGGCATCAAACAAAAAATACTGGAAAAGTGTTGAGGAGCTTAACGAGAACAGTTCTATTGTTGAGAGGCTAAGAAACAATGAGTTTGTTGAAGAAATTCCTACAGAAGATTTTCTTGGGGATAAAAACGCCTTGTCTTCGTCATCAACTTCTCGTAGGGACTTTTTGAAATACGTTGGTTTTTCAACTGCAGCTGCATCGTTGGTTGCTTGTGAGGGACCTTTGAAAAAATCTATTCCATATGTAATTCAGCCAGAAGAAATTATCCCTGGAGTTGCAGATTATTATGCAACGACTATCGCTGATGGTTTTGATTTTACAAATGTTTTAATCAAAACACGTGAGGGTCGTCCTATTCAGATTCAAAATAACTTTATGGAAGGTGCTTTGAGCGGAGCAAATGCTCGTGTTCATGCTTCTGTATTGTCTCTATATGACAGTTTACGTTTAAAGCAGCCTAAGATCGACGGTAAAGCAGCGTCCTGGTCTGAGGTTGAACAAAAAATTAAAGCAAGTATAGATACCGCTACGGGTCAGATTGTTTTGCTTACCAATTCAATGGCTTCTCCTTCTACTGATAAGTTGATCGCAGAATTTGTTGCAGCTTACCCTAAAGCTAAGCATATTGTGTATGATGCTGTTTCTTGTGATACAGCTATTGATGCATACCAACAGGCTTATGGAGAAAGAGCTTTGCCGGATTACGATTTTGGTCAGGCAGATGTAATTGTTTCTGTTGGAGCAGATTTTCTGGGTGACTGGAATGGTGGTGGTTATGAAGGTAACTATGCAAAAGGACGTATTCCTAAAAACGGAAAAATGTCTAAACATATCCAGTTTGAATCAAACATGACTTTATCAGGAGCTAATGCTGACAGACGTGTGCCAATGACAGGTGCTGATCAGAAGCTGGCTTTAGTAAAATTATATAATATTATTACAGGTTCAAATGTAAGTGTTGCCAATACTGCTGCAGATGCAGAAGTTGTAAAAGCGGCTCAACAATTGAAATCTGCTGGTTCTACTGGAGTTTTAGTTTCAGGTATTGATGATGTAAACGCTCAGTTATTAGTGTTTGCAATCAATCAGGCTTTAGGTTCTGCAGCTTTTCAACCGGCAAAACCTAAATATACCAGAACAGGTAATAATAAAGAGGTTACTCAACTGATAAAAGATATGAATGCAGGAGCTGTTTCCACATTGATTATGTCTGGAATCAACCCTGTATATACTTTATCTGATGCTGCTGCTTTTGCAGAAGGATTGAAAAAAGTAAAATTATCTGTTTCATATGCTCTTAAAGAAGATGAAACTGCCGGACTGACAACTATTGCAGCTGCAGCTCCTCATTATTTAGAGTCATGGGGTGATGTTCAAATGAAAAAAGGACATTATTCAGTAACACAACCAACTATACGTCCATTATTCAATACCAAACAGTTTCAGGAAGGTTTGATGGCTTTATTAGGTAAAACGGAGTCTTACTACGATTACTTAAGAGCTGTTGGTACCTCGATTGCTGCAGGAACTACATGGAATCAATTAGTTCATAATGGTTTCTATACATACGAAGCGTCAAATACAGGTTCAGGTTCAGCTGACTTCAACGGTGCTGCTGCTCAGGTAGCTGCTGCTAAAAAAGCAAACGGACTTGAATTAGTTCTTTATACTAAAACAGGTATGGGAGACGGACAACAGGCAAACAATCCTTGGTTGCAAGAATTTCCTGATCCTATTACTCGAGTATCGTGGGATAATTATGTAACGATTTCACGAAAAGATGCTGAACAGTTTGGTCTTAAAAATTATCATGTTGCCAACGGAGGTCTTAACGGAAGCTATGCAACGATAAAGGTAGGAGACAAAACCTTAGAAAATGTTCCTGTTTACATTCAGCCAGGTCAGGCTGTAGGAACAATGGGGTTAGCTTTAGGTTACGGGCGTAAGGCAGCCTTAAAAGAAGAAATGCAGGTAGGTGTTAACGCTTACTCATTATATAAAGATTTCAATAATACACAGGTAGCAACTATTGAGAAAGGAAGTGGAGATCACGAATTTGCTTGTGTTCAGTTGCACAATACCTTAATGGGTAGAGGAGATATCTTAAAAGAAACTACTTTAAAAGTATTTAACAGTCAGGATGCAAAAGAGTGGAACATCACTCCGATGGTTTCCTTAGACCACCAGTCTGTTCCTGCTAAGTCAGTGGACATCTGGGAATCTTTTGATAGAAAAGTAGGACATCACTTCAATTTATCTATCGATTTAAATGCATGTACAGGTTGTGGAGCTTGTGTGATTGCTTGTCATGCTGAAAATAACGTACCGGTAGTTGGAAAATCAGAAGTAAGAAGAAGTCGTGATATGCACTGGTTGCGTATTGACAGATACTATTCTTCTCAGGATGATTTTGCAGCTGATATTGAGAAAAAAGAATCTGCTAAAGGTTTGATGGACAATATCGATACGTTCCAGGGATTAGAAAATCCATCTGACAATCCTCAGGTTGCATTCCAGCCTGTAATGTGTCAGCACTGTAATCATGCACCATGTGAAACAGTTTGTCCGGTTGCGGCAACTTCTCATGGTCGTCAGGGACAAAACCATATGGCATACAACCGTTGTGTGGGTACCCGTTACTGTGCGAATAACTGTCCTTACAAAGTACGTCGTTTCAACTGGTTCCTATACAATCAAAATGATGCGTTTGATTATCATATGAATGATGATTTAGGACGTATGGTATTGAATCCGGATGTAGTTGTACGTTCTCGAGGAGTTATGGAAAAATGTTCATTCTGTATACAATCTACTCAGGCTGTAATTTTGAAAGCTAAGAAAGAAGGTAGAAGAGTGGCTAAAAACGAATTCAATGATGCATGTGCATGTTCGGCAGCTTGTTCTACAGGAGCAATGGTTTTTGGAGATGTTAACGAGCCGGAAGATGCAATTGTTGAATTAACTCAGGATCCAAGAGCTTATCATTTGTTAGAGCATTTAGGAGTAAAGCCTAATGTTGTATATCAGGTAAAAGTAAGAAACGTATAAAAGTATTTTATTAATTAGAAACATTATAAAGGATTATGTCGTCACATTACGAAGCACCCATTAGAAAACCTTTAGTTGTCGGAGATAAATCATATCACGATGTAACTGTGGATGTGGCTAGACCTGTAGAAGGGAGAGCTAATAAACAATGGTGGATTGCGTTCTCAATAGCATTAGTTGCATTCCTTTGGGGAGCTGGTTGTATGGTTTATACAATCAGTACAGGTATTGGTACTTGGGGATTAAATAAAACCGTAGGCTGGGCTTGGGATATTACCAACTTTGTATGGTGGGTAGGTATTGGTCACGCGGGAACACTTATTTCAGCCGTATTATTATTATTCAGACAAAAATGGAGAATGGCGATCAACCGTTCTGCAGAGGCAATGACTATTTTCTCTGTAGTTCAGGCGGGATTGTTCCCAATCATTCACATGGGACGTCCTTGGTTAGCTTTCTGGGTATTGCCAATGCCTAACCAGTTTGGTTCGTTATGGGTTAACTTTAACTCGCCACTTCTTTGGGACGTATTTGCAATTTCTACGTATTTATCTGTATCATTGGTTTTCTGGTGGACAGGTCTTTTACCGGATTTTGCTATGTTACGCGATAGAGCTATTACACCTTTTACAAAGAGAATTTATTCTATATTATCATTTGGTTGGTCAGGTAGAGCTAAAGACTGGCAACGTTTTGAGGAGGTTTCTTTGGTGTTGGCAGGTCTTGCTACTCCATTAGTACTCTCTGTACACACGATTGTATCTTTTGACTTTGCTACATCGGTGATCCCGGGATGGCATACAACGATCTTACCACCTTACTTCGTGGCAGGAGCTATCTTCTCAGGATTTGCAATGGTTAATACACTGCTTATCATCATGAGAAAAGTATCGAATCTTGAAGATTATATCACAATTCAGCATATCGAATTAATGAATATTATTGTAATGATTACAGGTTCTGTTGTAGGTATCGCTTATATTACAGAGTTGTGGGTTGCATGGTATTCAGGTGTAGAGTATGAACAATATGCATTCTTAAACCGTGCTACGGGACCTTACTGGTGGTCATACTGGTTGATGATGACATGTAACGTAATTTCTCCACAGGTAATGTGGTTCAAAAAAGTACGTACAAGTATCATGGCATCATTCATCATTTCCATCATTGTAAACATCGGTATGTGGTTTGAACGTTTTGTAATCATCGTTACATCACTTCACAGAGATTACTTACCATCATCATGGACAATGTTCCAGCCAACATTTGTTGATGCGGGTATTTATATAGGAACAATCGGATTCTTCTTTGTATTATTCTTGTTATATTCAAGAAGTTTCCCTGTAATTGCTCAGGCAGAGGTTAAAACAATTTTGAAATCTTCAGGAGACAATTACAAGAGAGCGAGAGAAAACGGGAACCATTCACATAATCATTAATAAGATATGAGTACAAAAGTTATACATGCACTATACAATGATGATGATATTTTAATGGACGCTGTTAAAACAACACGTGCAGCACATCATCATATTGAGGAAGTTTATACTCCTTTTCCAGTTCACGGATTAGATAAAGCCATGGGATTAGCTCCAACGCGTCTTGCGATTTGTTCTTTTATCTATGGATTATGCGGTTTGTCTTTTGCAACCTATATGATGAACTACATCATGATTCAGGACTGGCCACAGGATATTGGTGGTAAACCAAGTTTTAGTTATATTCAGAATATGCCTTCATTTGTGCCTATTATGTTTGAATTAACAGTGTTTTTTGCAGCCCATTTAATGGTTATTACCTTCTTCTTGAGAAGTAGATTATGGCCTTTTAAACAAGCTGAAAATCCGGATGTAAGAACAACAGATGACCATTTCTTAATGGAAGTTGCTTTACACGGAAGCGAAGATGACGCAGTAGAATTCTTTAAAAATACTGGTGCAGTAGAAGTTAAAGTAATTGAAAAACAATAATAGTAGAATGAAGACTTTATATAAAATAGTAGCATTAGCAGGAGTTTCAGCACTAACTACTTCTTGTTTTCATAAGGAAAAACCTAACTTTCAGTTATTTCCTAATATGTACGAGTCAGTAGCTTACGAAACGTACTCTGAGTCAAGTGCTTTTAACAACGGAAAAGAAGGTCAATTACCAGCAAAAGGTTCTATACCTCGTGGTTTTGATCCTTACGAGTATGAAAATACTCCTGAAGGGCTTGCTTTGGCAAAAGCTAATTTGAAATCACCATTAGATTCTTTAACAGACAGCGATCATGCAGAGGCAAAACAATTGTTTACGATCTATTGCGCTATCTGTCATGGTGATAAAGGAGACGGAAAAGGTAATTTAGTAAAAAGAGAAAAATTCTTGGGAGTTCCTAACTATGCTGAGAGAGAATTAACCGAAGGGGGAGTCTTTCACGTGATAACTTACGGACTAAATTCAATGGGATCGCACAAAAATCAGTTAACACAACATGAACGTTGGTTAGTTACAGATTACGTGTTGAAATTGAAATCAGAATTATAATTGTAAAACTTATTTGAAAGTTTAGATATGTACACATTTTCGAAAAAATTAAAAACCTTTGCCTTTATTCTTATGATTCTTGGAATTGTTGGTATCGCATACGGTTTTTTAACTGCTCCAAAAACAGTCCAGGATGTTGAGACTCTTTTAGCAAATGATCATCATGGTGATCACGGCGATGCCCATGCTACTCCTGATCATAATGCTCATGCAGAACACGCAGCTGCTGGTTCTCATGAAAAAGTTGATGCTCATCAGGAACATCAAAAACATTTAGAGCATGTTTTACATCAATTACAAAACAAGCCTTGGGCAGCAGTTTATGTAGCATGTATATTTTTCATGTTGATTTCTTTAGGAATCTTGACATTTAATGCTATCCAATACGCTGCTTCTGCAGGTTGGTCTCCGGTACTTTTTAGAGTTATGGAAGGTTTATCTGCTTATTTATTACCAGGTTCTATTATCTTCTTTGGATTATTGGTATTGAGTTCAGCTCATATCAATCACTTGTTCATTTGGATGGATGATGCTGTAGTTGCAGAAGATACAATTATTCAGGGTAAAACAGGTTTTTTAAACATCCCTTTTTTCCTTATCAGAGCGGTAATATTCATTGGAGGTTGGAATTTATACAGATACTTATCCCGTAAGAATTCTATTGCATTAGATGAAACCAATGATATTTCGTATTATAAAAAGAACTTTAAATATTCGGCTGGTTATTTAGTGTTTTTTATCATTACTGAATCAATTATGTCTTGGGACTGGATTATGTCAATTGACACACACTGGTACAGTACATTATTCGGATGGTATGTTTTTGCAAGTTTCTTTGTATCTGCTATAACCGTTATAGCACTTACAACAATATATCTGAAATCAAGAGGATTTTTAGAATATGTAAATACAAGCCATATCCACGATTTAGCTAAATTCATGTTTGGTTTATCTATTTTCTGGACTTATTTATGGTTCTCACAATTCATGTTGATGTGGTATGCTAACATTCCTGAGGAGGTTACATATTTTATCTTTAGAATTCAGGAATATAATTTACCATTCTTCGGTATGCTGGTATTAAACTTTGTATTACCACTTCTATTATTAATCAATACAGATTTCAAACGTTTGTCTTGGATAATCATAATGGCAGGTACATGTATTTTAGTAGGTCACTATTTAGACTTCTTCAATATGATTATGCCAGGTACAGTAGGTGGTTCATGGTTCATCGGTATTGCTGAAATAGGTTCAGTTATGTTCTTTGCAGGATTGTTTATTTTTGTTGGTTTCAACGCTTTAACTAAAGCACCGTTATTAGCTAAGAATAATCCAATGATTGGAGAGAGTAAACATTTTCATTATTAATATTTAAATAATAAACAAATGACGAGTTTATTAATTTTTGTTATCGTAGCATTATTAGGAATTGCAATATGGCAGTTAACTAAAATATTTGATTTGACCAACTCAACTAAAGTATATAGTGAAGATGGCGAGTATAAATCTGAAGTTGCTACTGATAAAGACAATAATATCAATGGTTATTTATTATTTGGTTTCTTAGCCTTTATTTATATCCTTACTATTTATTGTTGTGTGAAATGGGGGTATATGCCTCTATTGGATAATGCTGCATCTGAACACGGAAAAGATGTTGATAATTTGATGTGGATCTCTTTAGGATTAATCCTTTTTGTACAGGCATTTACTCAATTTTTATTGCACTACTTTTCTTTTGTTAACAGAGGTCGTAAAGATAAGAAAGCACTGTATTTCTCAGATAATGATAAATTAGAGATGATCTGGACGATTATCCCGGTAATTGTTTTATCAGGTTTAATCTTGTACGGATTATTTACATGGAACAGTATTATGAACGTCAAAGAAGACGAAGATGTAATATATGTAGAGGTTTATGCTAAACAATTTGGTTGGGATATCCGTTATTCAGGAGATGATAACACCTTAGGAAAAGCGAACGTTCGTTTTATTGAAGGTGTAAATGCAACGGGTGTTGATATGTCAGATCCGAATGCTCAAGATGATAAATTATCAAAAGAATTACACTTGCCGGTAGGTAAAAAAGTAGTTTTCAAAATGCGTTCACAAGACGTATTACACTCTGCTTATTTCCCTCACTTCAGAGCTCAGATGAACTGTGTTCCTGGAATGGTAACTCAATTTGCAATGACACCTACGATTACTACCGAAGAAATGCGTGAACGCCCTGAAATCGTTAGTAAAGTAAATAAGATCAATAAATTGCGTTCTGAAAGAAGCGTTGATTTGGTAGCAAAAGGTGAAGAAGCATTATCACCATACGTTTTTGATTACGTACTATTATGTAACAAAATATGTGGTCGTTCTCACTACAACATGCAGGCAAAAATCGTAGTTCAGTCAGAAAAGGAATTTAAAAAATGGTTGAATGGTTTACCTACATTAGGACAACAGGTAGCGGAAGAAAAAGCTCCTAAAGCAGAACCTGCTGCGGAAACTCCGGCTGCTCCGGCTCCTGATGCAGGGGTTGAAAGCAAACTAGATACAAACCAGATGAAAGCAGATTCAACGAAAGTTGTGGCTGCAAAATAAATTGAACCAGTAAAAATTTGTTTACACAAAAATTATAATTATGTCAGCAGTAGGACACGATTTAACACACGGCCATGACCAAGAGCATGAGCATCATCATAAAGAAACTTTTGTAACGAAGTATATCTTTAGTACAGACCATAAAATGATTGCCAAACAGTTCCTTATTACAGGAATCTTTATGGGAATCATTGGAATCGGGATGTCCTTATTATTTCGTATGCAAATTGCATGGCCGGAAGAATCCTTTAAAGTTTTTTCCTGGTTATTAGGAGATGAATTTGCTCCGGGAGGAGTAATGAGAAACGATATTTATCTGGCTTTAGTTACAATTCACGGAACCATTATGGTATTCTTTGTTTTGACTGCCGGATTGAGTGGTACATTTTCAAATTTATTAATTCCATTACAGATTGGGGCAAGAGATATGGCGTCAGGTTTTATGAACATGTTGTCTTATTGGATTTTTGCTTTATCATCAGTAATCATGTTGTCTTCTTTATTCGTGGAATCAGGACCGGCATCAGCAGGTTGGACTATTTATCCTCCGCTATCGGCAGTTCCTGAAGCAATTCCAGGTTCTGGTACAGGAATGACTTTATGGTTGATTGCAATGGCTTTGTTTATTGCACAGTCATTAATGGGATCATTAAACTATATTGTAACGGTTTTGAATTTGAGAACAGAAGGTATGACAATGACGCGTCTGCCTCTTACGATCTGGGCTTTATTTGTAACAGCAATCATTGGGGTAGTTTCATTCCCGGTATTATTATCTGCTGCTTTGTTATTAATCATGGATAGAAGTTTTGGTACATCTTTCTTCTTATCTGATATCTATTTAGCAGGAGAAGTATTGCACTATCAAGGAGGATCACCGGTATTATTTGAACACTTGTTCTGGTTCTTGGGACACCCTGAGGTATATATCGTAATCTTGCCTGCGATGGGTATTGCTTCTGAAGTTATTGCTGCTAATGCAAGAAAACCTATCTTCGGATACCGTGCGATGATCACATCAATTCTTGCTATTGCATTTTTATCTACAATCGTTTGGGGTCACCATATGTTCGTTTCGGGAATGAATCCTTTCTTAGGGTCTGTATTTACCTTTACAACCTTATTAATCGCAATTCCTTCTGCTGTAAAAGCATTTAACTATATCACTACCATCTGGAAAGGAAACTTACAGTTAAACCCTTCTATGTTGTTCTGTATTGGTTTCGTATCAACTTTCATTTCAGGAGGTCTTACAGGAATCATCTTAGGAGATTCAACATTGGATATCAACGTACACGATACATATTTCGTTATTGCTCACTTCCACTTAGTAATGGGTATTTCTGCTCTTTATGGAATGTTTGCTGGTATCTACCACTGGTTCCCTAAAATGTTTGGTAGAATGATGAATAAAAACTTAGGATATATTCACTTCTGGGTTACTGCAATCTGTGCTTATGGTGTTTTCTTACCAATGCACTTTATCGGATTAGCTGGTTTACCACGTCGTTATTATACAAATAGTGCATTCCCTATGTTTGACGATATGGTTGATGTAAACATCATCATTACCATGTTCGCATTAGTAGGAGCAGCCTTTCAATTGGTGTTTTTCTGGAACTTCTTTTACAGTATTTTCTACGGTAAAAAAGCTTCTCAAAATCCATGGAGAGCTACTACATTGGAGTGGACTACACCAGTGGAACATATTCACGGAAACTGGCCTGGTAAAATACCAACAGTTCACAGATGGCCTTACGATTATAGTAAGCCAGGTTATGAAGAAGATTTCGTTCCTCAGACAGTTCCTTTACGAGAAGGAGAAAAAGACGGAGGACATCACGCATAAATATTTAAAGCCACTTTTTTTAAAGTGGCTTTTTTAATTTTATCTTTGTAAGATGAATGAGAATTTAAATCCGACAAATCAACATTTTTCTTCTGAAGAAATGGAAGCAGAAAAAAAACTGCGGCCCTTGAGTTTTGATGATTTTTCGGGGCAGGCACAGGTTTTGGAAAACCTTCAAGTCTTTGTTAAAGCCGCTAATTTGCGGAATGAAGCTTTGGATCATACCTTGTTTCACGGACCTCCGGGACTTGGAAAAACAACATTGGCAAATATTCTTGCAAATGAGTTGAACGTCGGTATTAAAATTACATCGGGTCCGGTTTTGGATAAACCCGGAGATTTGGCAGGTTTACTGACCAATCTCGAAGAGAGAGATGTATTATTTATTGATGAAATACACCGATTGAGTCCTGTTGTTGAAGAGTATCTCTATTCAGCTATGGAAGATTTCAAAATTGATATCATGATTGAATCCGGACCTAATGCCCGTTCCGTTCAGATTCATCTGAATCCATTTACATTGGTTGGGGCAACAACCCGTTCAGGATTACTTACCTCTCCGATGCGTGCTCGTTTTGGAATACAAAGCCGCTTGCAATACTACAATGTTGAACTTTTAAGTACAATAGTTGAGAGAAGTTCGGGTATACTTAAGGTACCTATTACTATGGAAGCGGCGATCGAAATTGCTGGTCGTAGCAGAGGTACACCGCGTATTGCCAATGCACTTTTACGCAGAGTACGCGATTTTGCACAGATAAAAGGTAATGGTAGTATCGATATTGAAATCGCAAAATTTGCACTCAATGCACTTAATGTAGATAAGCATGGATTGGATGAAATGGATAACCGTATTCTTTCCACTATTATTGATAAATTTAAAGGAGGTCCTGTAGGACTTTCAACACTGGCAACTGCCGTATCTGAAAATGCAGAAACCATAGAAGAAGTTTACGAGCCGTTTCTGATACAGGAAGGATTTATATACAGAACTCCGAGAGGTAGAGAGGTAACGGAAAAAGCATATATTCATTTAGGTAAAATAAAACCCGGATTAGGAGGTTTGTTTAATGAATGAAACAATAAAACATAAGTATACACAAATGATAAAAAAGGAGGCTCAGCGACTGGGCTTCCTTTCTTGTGGTATATCAGAAGCAACTTTTCTGGAGGAAGAGGCACCGAGATTAGAAAAATGGCTTAATAATAATATGCATGGAAAAATGCAGTATATGGAAAACCATTTTGATAAAAGATTAGATCCGCGACTTCTGGTTGATGGTGCTAAATCAGTAATATCTCTTACATTGAATTACTTTCCTTCCGAGCTTCAGATAGAAGGTAGTTATAAAATTTCTAAATACGCTTATGGTTCAGATTATCATTCTGTAATCAAAGAAAAACTGCGACATCTGTTTGAATTCATAAATGAAGAGATAGGAGAAATCAACGGCCGTGTTTTCGTGGATTCTGCTCCTGTTTTAGATAAAGCATGGGCTGCAAAAAGCGGTCTTGGCTGGGTCGGCAAAAACAACAATCTCATTTCTAAGAAAAATGGATCCTTCTTTTTTATTGCAGAACTTATTTGTGATATAGAGCTTGAATATGATCATCCTGCAACGGATCATTGTGGTACATGTACAGCATGTATTGATGCATGTCCCACACAGGCAATTGAAAGTCCTAATGTAGTCAATGGTAGTAAATGTATTTCTTATTTTACCATTGAATTAAAAGACAATATCCCTGAAGAAATGAAAGGTAAATTTGATGACTGGATGTTTGGATGTGATGTTTGTCAGGATGTATGTCCGTGGAATAGATTCTCTGCTCCTCATTCAGAACCTTTACTTAAACCGAGGGAAAATCTGCTGACAATGACAAAAAAAGACTGGGAAGAAATCACCAAAGATACATTTGATAAAGTCTTTAAAAATTCTGCTGTCAAAAGAACCAAATATGATGGACTTCTCAGAAATATCCGTTTTTTAAACACGTAAATTCTAAAAAAATAACAAATCTTTATTCTCTTAAAACGATCTTAGTGGTATATTTGTCTCTTACATAAAACATAAATTATGCATAAAGATAGCAAACGAAGAGAAGCATTACTGTATCACGCAAAACCAAAACCGGGAAAAATAGAAGTTGTACCAACTAAGGCATACGCTTCTCAAAGAGACTTATCATTAGCTTACTCACCGGGTGTAGCAGAACCTTGTCTGGAAATTGCAAAAAATGTAAAAAATGTCTATAAATATACCGCCAAAGGTAATCTTGTGGCTGTTATTTCAAACGGAACAGCCGTTTTAGGATTAGGTGACATCGGTCCCGAAGCATCTAAACCTGTAATGGAAGGAAAAGGACTCCTATTTAAAATCTTTGCAGATATAGATGTATTCGATATTGAAGTTGATACTAAAGACATTGATAAATTTGTAGAAACTGTAAAAAATATAGCGCCAACTTTTGGAGGAATCAATTTAGAGGATATCAAAGCCCCTGAATCATTTGAAATCGAACGTCGTCTGAAAGAAGAATTAGACATTCCGGTTATGCATGATGACCAGCATGGAACGGCAATTATTTCTGCTGCTGCTTTATTAAATGCTCTTTTATTGGCCAATAAAAAAATTGAAGATATTAAAGTAGTAGTTTCTGGTGCAGGATCAGCTGCTTTGGCTTGCTCTAATCTTTATTTACAATTAGGGGTAAGACTTGAAAATATTATCATGTTCGATAAAGACGGGGTATTGCATACCAGAAGAACTGATTTGTTGCCTATTCAGATGCATTATGCAAAAGAAGTGCAGGGTATGAGCCTGGCTGATGCAGTAAAAGGAAGCGATATGTTTCTGGGATTGTCTGCTCCGAATGTTTTAACGCCCGATATGCTCTTGTCCATGAATGAAAATCCGATTGTGTTTGCAATGGCAAATCCGGTACCGGAAATTGATTATGATCTGGCAATAGCGACCAGAAGTGATATCATTATGGCTACAGGTCGTTCAGATAAACCCAACCAGGTAAATAATGTATTAGGATTTCCTTTTATCTTTAGGGGTGCGCTTGATGTAAGAGCTACCAAAATAAATGAAGAAATGAAAATGGCAGCTGTATATGCTTTGGCAAATCTCGCAAAAGAAACGGTACCAGAGCAGGTAAATATTGCTTATGGTGAGAAAAAGCTTGTATTTGGTAAAGATTACATCTTGCCAAAACCTTTCGATCCCCGATTAATGACTGAAATTCCGCCTGCAATCGCTAAAGCAGCAATGGAATCAGGAGTAGCAACAGAACCTATACTTGACTGGGAAAAATATAAAAACGAATTATTTGATCGCATGGGGTCGGATAATAAAATGGTTCGTTTACTCATCAACAGAGCTAAAACCGATCCTAAAAGAGTTATCTATACAGAAGCAGATCAGCTGAATGTACTAAAAGCAGCCCAGATTGTTCATGAAGAAGGAATTGGAGTTCCAATTTTGCTGGGAAATAAAGAAATAATTTTAGAACTCAAAGAAGAAATCGGATTTGATGCTGATGTAGAGATCATCGATCCAAAAACTTCCGAAGAAAAAGAACGAAGAAATCGTTTCGCTCAAAAATTCTGGAAAGCAAGAGAACGAAGAGGGGTTACATTATTAGACGCGCAGAAAATCATGAGAGACAGAAGTTATTTTGCCTCCATGATGGTATTAGAAGGTGAAGCAGATGTTATGTTATCCGGATATTCGAGAAACTATCCTTCCTCCCTGAAACCAATTTTGCAGATGATTCCGAGAGCTAACGGAGTTTCTAAAGTCTCTACTACCAATCTAATGATGACGCAGCGTGGCCCTTTATTTTTGGCAGATACAGCAGTAAATCCTAATCCGACAGCAGAAGAATTAGCTAAAATCGCCTTAATGACCAGCTATACAGTCAAAATGTTTGGTTTAGATCCGGTGATGGCCATGGTGTCTTTCGGTAATTTTGGGTCTTCAAGTGAAGAATCTCCCGTAAAATTGAGAAAAGCGGTTCAGATTCTTCATGACCAACATCCTGAAATGATTGTGGATGGTGAAGTACAAATGGATTTTGCCTTAAATCAGGAAATGCTGAAAGAAAAATTTCCTTTTTCAAGATTAGTAGGTAAAAAAGTAAACACATTATTATTTCCTAATTTAGATACTGCAAATACAACGTATAAAATGCTTAAGGAGCTAAACGGTGCTACCTCAATCGGACCAATTATATTGGGACTGGATGAAGCAGTTCACGTATTTCAGTTAGGAGCAAGTGTTGACGAAATGGTAAATATGTCAGCAGTAGCTGTGATTGATGCACAGGAAAAACAAAAAAGAAAGAAAAAAGCATAAATATTTAATAAAATTTTTACCAATCTCTTTTGGACAAATGAAGTGAATAACGTTAATTTTTTTGTTACTTTTGGAGAAAATATACAAAAATGATTTCGTTTGTAAAAGGGAGATTGGTAGAAAAATCACCAACAGAATTAATTGTCGACTGTAATGGAATAGGATATTCACTCCATATTTCTTTACATACTTATACCTCATTACCAGACTCAGAAAATATACTGCTTTATACCTACCTTCAAATCAAAGAAGATTCTCATACCCTATACGGTTTTCTGGAAAAAATAGAACGTGAAATTTTTAAATTGCTCATTTCTGTTTCCGGAGTTGGAGGAAATACTGCACGTAATATGCTGTCTTATATACCTCCTCAGGAACTATTACACGCCATTTCAAACAATGATGTCAAAACCATCCAGTCTATTAAAGGAATTGGTTTAAAAACAGCACAGCGTATCGTAATAGATCTGCAGGAAAAAGTCATTAAATTATATAATTTAGAAGATTTAACTTATACAATCCACAATACAAACGCGGAAGAAGCGTTATCTGCATTAGAGGTTTTAGGATTTTTAAGAAAATCTTCAGAAAAAATTGTTAAAAAAATCGTTGAATTATCCCCAGATGCAACGGTTGAAATGATTATAAAACAAGCATTAAAAAACTTATAAATTGAACGTATATCGTATATTTAATTTTTTAAATAAATATGTTTTAGCAATACTATGTCTGTTTATTGCGCCATTAGCTTTTGGTCAGATAGATGAAAATGAGCAGGTACAGGATACTTTAAATAATGTTTTTAAAGGAAAGATAGAGCTTAAGGATATAGATGCAATTATTGCTGGTTACGAGTATGATGCTGTAACCGATACCTACGTATACACAAAATCAATTGAAGGGTTTGATATTGAATTTCCTTTGGTATTGAATCGTGAGCAATATGAAGATTTATTACTCAAAAGAAATATGCGTGATTATTATCGTGCAAAAATGAGTGCTGTTGATGGTCGGGCGAGTGAAGAAGAACAAAAAGATTTGCTGCCGCGATACCGGGTTAATTCAGGTTTATTCAAATCCATTTTTGGTAGTAACACCATTGATATTAAACCTACAGGTTCTGTTGAAGTTGACTTAGGTATGCGCTATACCAAACAGGATAATCCTATGATTTCTCCAAGAAACCGTTCTACTTTGGCTATGGATTTTAATCCACGGATCAGCATGAGTATGCAGGGAAAGGTAGGAACCAATATGGATGTGAATATCAATTATGATACACAGGCAACTTTTGGTTTTCAGCAGCAAATGATAAAATTGAATTATCAGCCTGATGAAGATGATATTCTACAAGCTATTGAAGTAGGTAATGTAAGTATGCCTATCAATAACTCATTGATTCGTGGTGCACAAAATCTTTTTGGTGTAAAAACGCAGCTTCAATTTGGAGCAACAACAATTACAGGCGTTTTTTCCAAACAAAATTCAGAAAGAAAAACCATTGTTTCAGAAGGCGGTGGTACCGTTCAGAATTTTGAATTATTCGCGTTGGATTATGATGCCAACAGACACTTTTTTCTTTCCCAGTATTTTAGAAATAAATACGACAATGCGTTAAGAAACTATCCGTATATCGATAGCCGTGTGCGTATAACCCGCGTTGAAGTCTGGATTACCAACCGTCAAAACAGGGTTGCGCAAAGAGATAACAATACAAGAAATATTGTGGCAATTCAGGATTTGGGAGAAGCCCGTTTAAGTAATGTTCCGGCAGAACAAATTATCGGTATCGATTTAGGTGCGTTTCCTGATTTCGTTCTCACTACTCCTATAGATGCTCCTACCAGTAACAAAAATAATAAGTTTGATCCTGGACAGATAGGTTCCAATTTTTTAAACAATACCATAAGACAGATCAATACTGCTTTAGGCGGGTTTAATATTCCGGTTACGGAAGGAAGGGATTTTGTAAAATTGGAAAATGCAAGAAAACTGACTGAACAGGAGTTTAAGTTTCATCCTCAGTTAGGATATATCTCATTAAACCAGCCGATGAATAATGATGAAATTGTAGCTGTTGCTTATGAATATACGATTGGTGATCAGGTATACCGGGTGGGAGAATTTGGTACGGATGGAGTAGATTCAACGGTCATAGGAAATGATGCTGATGATAATGAAATACCAACAACGCAGAGTTTGATTGTAAAGCTTTTGAAGAGTTCCTTGACTTCTACTGAAGAACCGGTCTGGGATCTTATGATGAAAAACATCTATCAGTTACCAGGGGCTTATCAATTAGCGCAGGATGGTTTTAGATTCAATATACTTTATACCGATCCACAACCTTTAAATTACATACAGCCGGTTGCCGGAACAACATTACCGGCAGGAGTAGCAAATACACCACTTTTAAATGTATTTAATCTGGACCGTTTGAATAATACCAATGATCCACAGGAAGGCGGAGACGGATATTTTGACTTTGTGTCATCAGCATTGAATACAGATCCTTTTCAATCTGGTAATCAGTCCCAAACAGGCGGTGGTGGTTTTGGAAATAATAATTCCAATCAGGGAATGCAAAGCAATAATAAACTGACGGGTATTACAGTTGATGCACAGACAGGTAGAATTATATTTACTACTGTTGAGCCTTTCGGGGAGCACCTGTTTAAAAAATTATCGGATAATCCGAGTCAGAACTATGAAATAGATGCTTCTTACAACGAAAACCAAAAAAAATACGTATTCAAAACCATGTACCGTAGTACCTATGCGCGGGCATTACAGGAAAGTGACAAAAATAAATTTCAATTAAAAGGGCGTTTTAAGAGTGAAGGAGGAGATGGTATTCCAATTCCGGGTTTCAATCTGCAACCAGGCTCTGTAGTGGTAACTACAAGTGGAAGAACATTAGTAGAAGGACAGGATTATACAGTCGATTATCAGCGCGGAAGAGTCAATATACTTGATCCGGGATTGGCAGCATCAAATGCTCAGATTGAAGTGTCTGTAGAAAGCAATAATAATTTTGCTCAAAAACAGCGTACATTCTTTGGAACTCATATAGAGCACAAATTCAGTGAAAACTTTGTATTAGGAGGTACCTATTTAAGATTGTCGGAAAGACCTATGACGGTAAAGTCTAACTTTAATGATGAATCGGTTAACAATACCATTGTAGGTTTAAATGCCAATTTCAGTTCAGAAGCGCCGTTTCTTACGCGTTTAGTAAACAAACTGCCTAATATAGATACCGATGTTCCTTCAACCATCAGTTTTAAAGGTGAGTTTGCTTATCTTATGCCGGGAGCTTCTAAAATTGATCAACTCAATGGAGAAGCTACTTCTTACATAGACGATTTTGAAGGTACCAGTACCAATATGGATATTTCTGCACCAAATTCATGGTTTCTTTCCAGTGTACCGGTTGGTTATGGAGAAATGAATACAGATGTCAGTTCCGGTTACAGACGGGCGAAACTTTCATGGTATAAAATTGATCAGGTATTTTACTCGCCATCCAGAAGACCAAATGGAATCAATGAATCCGATTTGTCATCAAACCGTACACGTCGTATCTATAAAGAAGAATTATTTCCTTCAATGGATATCGCTGCGGGTGAATTACTTACGTTGAATACTTTAGATCTTACGTACTATCCAAAAGAGCGAGGTCCGTATAATTACAACCCTCAGTTTGTAGCGACAAATGAACTGCCTAATCCGCAAAACAACTGGGCAGGTATTATGAGGTCTATACAATCAACGAATTTTGAACAATCTAACGTAGAGTATGTTGAATTCTGGATGATGGATCCGTATACAGGAAATCCGGGAGATACTTTTAACCCGAGTAATCAGGGAGAAGTCTATCTGAATTTTGGATATATATCAGAAGATATTCTTCAGGATGGTATGAAACAGTATGAAAACGGTTTGCCGGGAGCAGATGGAAACGGACCTACCATAAGCACTATTTGGGGAAAAGTACCCGCTTCAACAGCTCTTATCTATGCATTTGATAATAATGCTAACAATCGTATCTATCAGGATGCCGGTTTGGACGGTATTCTGGATGAAGAAGAAGCTGCAAAATTCCCTGATTTTGCTTACTTACAAGATCCGGCAGCTGATAACTATGAATTTTTCCTTACAGCTTCCGGGAACGTTGTAGAACGCTATAAAAATTATAATGGATTACAGGGAAATACACCTGTGGAATTTTCTGACAGCAACCGTGCTTCAAGAAATTTACCGGATGTAGAAGATATTGATGGCGACAATACTATGAATACCATTAACGCATATTTTCAATACAAGGTTCCGGTAAAACCAAATCCGATCATTGGTGAAAATTATGTTGTAGATGTTCGTACGACTACTGCAACTATGCAAAATGGTGAAACAACACCTGTAAAATGGGTACAATATAAAGTTCCGATTACACCAAATCCGGCCAATGCCATCGGAGCAATTTCCGATTTACAATCCGTTCGTTTTATGCGTATTTTCCTGACAGGTTTTACAGAAGAAGTAACACTGCGTCTGGCAACTTTAGATCTTGTAAGAAGTGAATGGAGAAAATATGAAAAGACACTGGTTGAAGATCCTTCTGTTATTATCGCTGGAACAAATACAGGTTTTGATGTACGTACCTTAAATATCATAGATAATTTCTCAAGAGAGCCAATTCCGTATATTATGCCACCAGGTATAGAACGAGAGCGTGTCAATCAGAATAATACCATTATCAATCAGAATGAGCAGTCCTTATCATTAACTGTTTATAAACAAAATTCAAGCATTGCAGCTCCATCAGGATTAGAGCCTGGAGATTCAAGAGCTGTATTTAAAAATGTAAGTGTTGATATGAGGCAATACAAAAAACTTCGTATGTTTTTACATGCTGAAGCATTAGAGCCTCAGGGAGATTCAGAACGATTGCGGGATGATGAACTCGTTGCCTTTATTCGATTTGGTAACGATTTTACACAAAACTTCTATCAGGTAGAGATTCCGCTAAAATTAACAGAATGGGATGAGAGAACTGCAGAACAAGTGTGGAAAATACAAAACGAAATAGAATTATCTTTAGACTTATTGACGAAACTAAAGTTAAGTAAAAATAGCGATCCTGCTTTTAATCCAAATCTCATCTACTTTAAAAATGAAGATGAAATTGATCCGGCTCTTGCAGGAAAAATTAATAAACTGCGTTTAGGAATTAAAGGAAATCCAAATTTTGGAATGGTGCGTACCATCATGCTTGGTATTCGTAACCAGACCGATGTATTATATGCTTCTACGAGCCAGCGTCCAAGAGATCTTAGGGGAGAAGTGTGGTTCAATGAATTGCGTGTTTCAGATATGAGCAACAAAGGTGGTTGGGCAGCTGTTGCGGCTTTGGATACCAAAATAGCTGACTTTGCCAACCTATCTGTTACGGGAAACAAATCAACAATTGGATTCGGAGCTTTAGAACAGGGACCGCAGGAAAGAAGCAGAGAAGATATTTTTCAATACAATGTCTCTACAGCAGTCAACGCAAATCAATTGCTTCCTAAAAAATGGAACCTTACCATTCCGATAAGTTACTCTATATCTGAAGAAACAATTACGCCGGAATATGATCCGAACAACCCGGATGTAAAACTGAAAGTGGCTATGGATTATGCAAATTCAGAATCGGAGAAAAAAGCGATCAAAAGCCGTGCAATTGATTATACCAAACGGACAAGTATCAACTTTATTGGCGTAAAAAAACAACGAAGTGAGGGACAAAAAGAGCGTTTTTATGATGTAGAAAACCTTACGTTTTCCCACTCCTATAACAGAGTTGTTCAGCATAATTTTGAGATAGAAAATATGGAAGATCAACAGGCACGCTCTTCTGTAGATTACAATTACAGCTTTAAACCATGGTCAATAGAACCCTTTAAAAAAGCAGAAAAATTCAAAAAGAACAGCTATCTTAAGCTGATCAGCGATATTAATCTGAATATAATGCCAACAAACGTTATGTTCAATACCAATATTTTGCGCCAGCTCAACCAGCAGCAATTCCGTTTAATGGATGTTCAGGGAATAGAGATCAGTCCGCTGTACAGAAGAAACTACTTCTTCAATTATAATTACGGAGCTAATTTTAATCTTACAAAAAAATTAAACATTACCTATTCCGTATCCAATAACAATATTGTGAGAAATTATATTGATAATTTCAACAGAGTAGATAACAGTATGGGTATCTGGGACGGATATTTTGATCCGGGTGAAGCAAATACACGCACACAGCAATTTTCATTGAATTATCAGTTACCGTTTGATAAAATACCATTTTTATCTTTTGTAAACTCTACCTATTCTTATACCGGAGATTACAGTTGGCAGCGTTCTTCAGATGCTTTTTCTTCCATTGATTATGAAGGTCAGAATTATGCATTAGGAAATACCGTACAGAATGCGAATACCCATCGTTTAAACACGAGTTTTTCAATGGATAAGTTCTACAAATATGTAGGATTGGTACCGAGTAGCCAGCGAAAAAAGACAACAGATAAAAATAAAAAACCGGTAGAAAAGCCGCAACCGGGGCAGCGTATTGAACGCAATAAAGAAAATGCAGCCAATAAAAAAGAAGATGAAAAAGATCATGCGTTTACCGATGCATTAATTGGAGTGGCGACTTCATTAAAAACGGTTAGGATAAGTTATAATGAAACCAATGGTACAGTTCTTCCGGGTTATTTGCCGGGCTTAGGTTTTTTTGGCTCTTCAAAACCTACTTTGGGGTTTGTATTCGGAAGTCAGGCTGATATCCGTTATGAAGCAGCAAGAAATGGTTGGCTTACCAACTATCCGGAATACAACCAGCAATTCAGCAGAGTCAAAACACAGAATTTAGATTTTTCTGCAGAACTGCGTCCTATTACCGATCTGGTTATAGAGTTGAGCGCAAACAGACAATATTCCAATAATATGTCTGAACAGTTTGATGTATCAGCTGATGGAATGTATAACTCACGTTCCCCTTATGAATATGGAAATTTTTCTATATCAACCATTATGATAAATACAGCTTTCGGCAGAAGTGATATCAATGGTTCAGCGGCATTTGATGCTTTCAGAGAGAATAGGCTCGTTATTGCAAACCGTCTGGCAACTGAACGTGGAATAGACATCAACGACCCTTCTAATCTGGATCAATACGGTTATCCGAAAGGATACGGAAGAACCAGTCAGCAGGTTTTGATTCCGGCTTTTCTGGCAGCTTATACAGGTGGTGACGCCGGATCTGTATCAAAAGGATTCATGAGAAAGATTCCGCTTCCGGGTTGGTCATTAAAATATACAGGTTTAATGAAGATAGGGTGGTTCAAAGAACGTTTCAATAAATTTTCAATAAACCATATGTACCGTTCATCATATACAGTAAATGCATTCCAGACGAACTATGATTATTATCAGAATCCGGATGCGTTGAATGCTGCGGGTGATTATGCCTCTGAGATTGTAGCAAGCAATATAAATATGATAGAGCAGTTCAATCCGCTTATTCGTGTAGAGTTTGAAATGAAAAATGCGATGAGCATCAGAGGAGAGGTCAAAAAAGACCGTGCGCTTTCCATGAGTTTTGATAATAACCTGTTGACAGAAGTGACGGGTAACGAATATATTTTCGGTGTGGGATTCCGTATAAAAGATGTCGCTTTTGAAACCGATTTTGAAGGTGTTGCAGGAGGTAGAATCGTGAGTGACATCAATGTAAAAGCTGATTTTAGCTGGAGAAAAAACAATACACTCATCCGTTATCTGGATTATAATAATAATCAGATCGGAGCAGGTCAGGATATATGGTCTTTCGGTTTAAAGGCTGATTATACTTTCAGTAAGAACTTTATGGGTATTTTTTATTACGAACATAGTTTTTCAAAAGCCGTTATTTCTACCATGTACCCTATTACAACTGTTCGATCAGGATTTACATTACGCTATAATTTCGGAAATTAAAGCCCAATTATTTTAGAATCATCAATAAAGTTATACATTTGCTAAAAACAAATTAAAAATGAATATACCAGCTAATTTAAAGTACACTAAAGATCACGAATGGGTAAGTGTTGACGGAGACGTTGCAACTGTAGGAATCACAGATTTTGCTCAGAAAGAATTGGGAGACATCGTTTATGTTGAAGTAGATACATTGGATCAGACTCTTGATCAGGATGAAGTATTTGGTACTGTTGAAGCCGTAAAAACTGTTTCTGATTTATTTTTGCCTGTATCAGGTGAAATTATTGAATTCAATGAAGAGTTAGAATCACAACCTGAATTGGTAAACTCAGATGCTTATGGTGCTGGTTGGATGGTAAAGGTAAAAATGGCTGATGCTGCTCAGATTGAAGGTTTAATGACCAGCGAGCAATACAAAGAACTAATCGGTGCCTGATAAAAAAATAGGCGTTGCTGTTTTTTGGGCTGTATTAATATCCGTGGTTTGCTTAATGAATTTTAATGAGGTACCTCAGGTAAATAAAATAAACATTCCGCATTTGGATAAAATGGTTCATTTTGTTTTATATTCCATATTTGCCATTTTGTGTTTATGGAGCATTAATTCAAATCAGCAATTCCTGAAAAAAGCTGTAGGGGTCTTTTTGTTTTGCGTTGCATTTGGTATTCTTATTGAATGTTTACAAGACTATTTTACAACCACCCGTTCAGCAGAATTATTAGATGTTCTGGCAAATACATTCGGAGTAGTCTCCGGTATCTTGCTGACGGCATTGTTTAAAAATAAAAACAAAACCTCACCTTTATAAGTGAGGTTTTTTTATACCACAAAAAATGACAAATCTTAGTAAATATATCGATGCTACTTTTTTAAAGACAACTGCTAATTCTGATCTTAGTGCCAAAGAAGTAGAAAAGGAAGTGCTTTCTCTCATCGAAGAATCTATACTGGAAAAGTATAAACTGGTAATGATTCCGTTGGAATATGTAAGTACAGCAAGAAAACAGATATCTGCTTCAGTCTCTAAAGTTCTTGTGGGTACAGTAATAGACTTTCCGGATGGAGACGGCGGTATGGAAAAAAAGCGTATGGAAGCGACAAAAGCTATTGAAGATGGAGCTGATGAATTAGATTTCGTGATTGATTACAAAGCCTTTTTACGGGGAGAAACTAAAAAGGTTAAAGAAGAAGTCGTTGACTTATCGGAAATGGTATTGGAGCAGGGAAAAACCATTAAATGGATTATTGAAACTGCAGCCTTAAATGTGCAACAGATTGTACAGCTTACAGCACTGATAAAGAATTGTATTGTTAGTAATTTTGAAGAAGATGTGTATCAGCGTGTATTTGTGAAATCATCTACGGGATTTTATAAAACGGCTGATGGAGTGCCCAACGGAGCCACAATAGCTTCAGTTGTTTTGATGCTCGAAAATGCGACTCCGTTACAGGTCAAAGCTTCTGGAGGCATAAAGAATTACGAAGATGCTGTGAAAATGATTGCATTAGGAGTAAAAAGAATTGGTACATCATCTCAGAAAGCTATTCTGAATCAAAAAATTGCAGAAAATGATTATTAAAGAAGTTTAACAAATAGTTTTTTGTAAAGAATTATTAATCTACTTTTTTAAAGTATATTTGCAAATCGAGTATTCTTACCAAATTGTAACATTTTGGAGACAATAAAACAAAACAATAAAACATTTTCTGTTTTTAGTGAATTTAAACAACTTACCAAATCTGGTCTGGCAATCAGTGTTGTTTTTTCTACCATTGCCGGGTATATTTTAGCAGTAAACGATTGGAGTGATATTGATTTTTCTGTATTGGTAATGCTGGCTATTGGCGGTTACTGTATGGTTGGGGCATCCAATACCTATAATCAGATCATAGAAAAAGATTTTGATGCCAAAATGGACCGTACTAAAAACCGGCCTATTGCATCGGGCAGAGTAGCGCCAAAAACAGCTTTTATTCTGGCTACTTTCCTGACTGTTATCGGACTCACAATTTTGTATATAGTAAGTCCAAAAACAGCAATGTTCGGTGCTATTTCCATCTTTTTATATACAAGCGTTTATACCCCTTTGAAATTAAAAACGCCCTTATCTGTATTTGTTGGGGCTTTTCCGGGAGCAATTCCCTTTATGCTTGGGTGGGTGGCGCAAACCAATGAATTTGGTATCGAGGCGGGAACCTTATTTTTAATCCAGTTTTTTTGGCAATTCCCTCATTTTTGGGCAATTGGGTGGTTTTTGTTTGATGATTACAAAAAAGCCGGCTTCTCTATGTTGCCAACAGGAAGAAAAGATACTAAAACGGCCTTACAGACCATTTTATATACCATCTGGCTGACTATTGTTTCTGTTTTTCCAGTTTTGGGGCTTACAGGAAGACTTTACTTAAGTCCCGTTTCAGCTGTAATAGTATTTATATGCGGTATGTGGATGCTATGGGCGGCAATTCAGCTTTATAAAACCAGAACAGCAAAAGCAGCTCGATCATTAATGCTGGTTAGTGTAAGTTATATTTCGCTTATACAGATTATATATATATTGGATAAATTTTTGAGATAGTTAATTACATGGATTTAGTAAAAGAAAGAGAGAAAAAAGATAAAGCCTATAAAACCATGCTGATTTTTGGTATGGCAAGTATAGTAATGATCTTTGCTGGACTTACCAGTGCTTATGTTATCAGTAAATCAAGACCAGACTGGTTGAAAGATTTTGTTTTGCCTCAGGCATTTCTATGGAGCACAATAACCATTGTTGTTAGTAGTGTTACCTTTCATTTGGCAAAAACAGCTATCAAAAAAGACAACCGTTCCAAAACGAGTCTGTTTCTGTTTCTTACCTTATTGCTTGGAGTAGCTTTTGTAATGCTTCAGTTTTATGGTTTTGATCAGGTAATTCAGGCAGGTTATTATTTTACGGGTAGTGAAAGTACTATCACAACTTCATTTTTATACGTTGTAGTTTTAGTGCATATAGCCCATCTTGCAGGTGGCTTGATTTCATTGTTGATTATAATTTATAATCATTATAAACAAAAGTATAATTCTTCTCAAAGTCTTGGAATTGAATTAGGTGCGATGTACTGGCACTTTCTCGACTTTCTTTGGATTTACTTATTTTTATTTTTTACATTTTACAAATAACCTTTTTGCTTTTCTTGAAAAGAAAAAAGGTGTAAATTTGGGAACTTTTTAACTTAAAATTTTTATGGGAGCGACAGTTATTACATCGACGACTAAAGAGAAAGTCTGGGGTGGTGGTGACAAATCACCGTTTGGTGCAAGTTATGGGAAAATGATGATGTGGTATTTCATACTATCAGATTCTTTGACATTTTGTGGATTTCTTGTAGCCTATGGTATGACAAGATTTAAATTCATCGATTCTTGGCCAATTGCAGATGAGGTATTCAATCACTTTCCATTTTTACATGGTGTTAACGCACCAATGTATTATGTGGCATTGATGACCTTTATTTTGATTTTTTCTTCTGTTACTATGGTTTTGGCTGTAGATGCAGGTCATCAGATGAAAAAAAATAAAGTAGCTGTATATATGTTTTTAACCATTATCGGTGGTATGGTATTCGTTGGATGTCAGGCATGGGAATGGAAAAACTTTATCACAGGTACTTATGGTGCAGTTGAAACAAAAGGAGGAGAGATTCTTCAGTTTGTAGGTAAAGACGGAAAGCAGGTAGCTTTGGCTGACTTTGCTGATACTTCAGTTGCGCGTCAGGATGAAAAATTGACAAGAAGTAGCGGTTCCTGGTTCTTAGGTAATTCTACACCAACAAAATATTCATTAGAGCAGGTTAAAAAAGGACTTGAAAAACACCCTGAAATACAAATCCGTACTCAGTTTGATGTAAAAAGACATCATAAACAAATTTTGTCAAGAGAAGAATCTTTAGCACGTATTGATGATTTTAAATATGTGGTAGAAGGAGCTAATCTGGTAAGAAACGAGTTTGGTCATAAAGTATTTGCAGATTTGTTCTTCTTCATTACCGGTTTCCACGGATTTCACGTTTCAGTAGGGATTTTATTAAATATCATTATTTTCTTTAATGTTCTTATGGGAACTTATGAAAGAAGAGGGAGTTATGAGATGGTTGAAAAAGTTGGATTGTACTGGCACTTTGTCGATTTGGTATGGGTGTTTGTATTCACATTCTTCTATTTAGTTTAATATTTAAAAGTTTAAAAAATGGCAGCAGATACACATGGGTCAAACGTAAAAAGAATTTGGACCGTTTTCGTTATACTCTCCTTGATTACAATTGTTGAAGTTGTATTGGGAATTTTTAAACCTGACTTTTTATTTCATCCGACTTTCTTACATTTAAGTCTTTTAAACTGGATTTTTATCTTGTTGACTATATGGAAAGCATATTACATTATGTGGGCATTTATGCACTTAGAAGGTGAAAAAGCAAACTTTAGATGGTCAATTGTTGGTACAATGATTTTCTTAATGTTATATATGGCAGCGTTGATTCTGATTGAAGGAGATTACATATATGATGTATTCCATAATTCAAGCTACAGATGGATATTTTAATATATAAATAAGAGTTAAAAAGGCGGTTATTCAACCGCCTTTTTTTATTTTTGTAAAAATTTTTTCTAATGAAAAAAACACTACTTTTTATTGCACTGTTTGTAGTTCCTATTATGGTGTATCTATTCTTTGCCTCCGGCGTTAATTCGTTTGTGAAATTACCCACTTTGACAAAAAATGTTCCCGAAATCTCTTCTGCATGGACAACATCAGCAAATCATAATATCCAATTAAAAGATAAGATTACTGTACTTGGATTTTCAGGAGATCTTACCAGAGAAGCAAAAGTAAATATTGCAAATCTGTGCCATGAAATCTATACCAAAAATAAAAAATATGCTGACTTTCAGGTCGTTTATGTTGTTCCTCACGGAAATGAGGCGGAAGTAGCTGAACTTATAAAAACACTTAGTCGAGATGCTGATTTGTCAAGTTGGTTTTTTGTTTTTGCAGATAAAGAAGATATTAAAGAATACTATAATAAACTTCAGTTAAAAGGGAGTTTAAACGCGAATACAGGTACACCTTATGCTTATCTGATAGATAAAGAGCTTAATTTACGAGGCAGAAAAGGAAAGAACAAAAAAGGCGACGAAGAGTATAAAGAAGGGTATTATACCATTTCTCCTGCTGATTTGCATAACGAAATGGAAGACGATGTAAAAGTAATATTGGCGGAATATCGTTTTGCTCTCAAGAAAAATTATAAAATAGAAAATGCAGCTAATTAATACAATATTATAAAACATGAAAAATAAATCTTATATCTGGATCTCGTTTATCATATTGGTTTTCGGAATCTATTTTATCCCTAAGATTGTAAATAGGTTCAAGGATGGGGCAGTAGTAGAAGCCGATCGCTTAAATAAAACCAATAATGCTCTTATTGAGATTGCAAAAGTGCCTTCGTTTGAGTTTATCAATCAAAACCGGGACACCATAAATCAGGATTTTTATAAAGGAAAAGTATATTTAGTAGAGTTCTTCTTTACTTCATGCCCTACAATTTGTCCGATTATGAATGAAAATATGGTTAAGATTCAAAATGAATTTAAATTCGAAAACAACTTCGGAATAGCATCCTTTACTATTGATTCTGTAACGGATACTCCGGAAGTGTTAAAAGAACATGCGGCAGAAATTGGTGCTGTAAGTAAAAACTGGAATTTTCTTACAGGAAATCAGGATGATATTTTCAGTGTGGCTAAAAAATTCAATATGTATGTGGGAAAAAATGATGATGCTCCGGGCGGTTTCGAACATTCAGGCTTGTTTGCAATCATAGATAAAAATGGAAAAATACGTTCAAGACTTGACGAATCCGGTAATCCTGTAATTTACTATGATGGTACTGAAGAAGCCGGTGTTGAAATGATAAAAGAAGATATTAAAAAATTATTAGCGGAATAATGGAATATAATCAGACTTTAGAAAAAAAATATAACTTTTGGATCAAAGTTTTATCAATTGCAATTCCTTTAGTTGTTGCAATTCTCTTTGGAGTGAAGCTTAAAGATTTTGGTATTGATGTAGAACCTCTGTCCTTTTTACCACCAATTTATGCGACTATTAATGGTATCACTGCTCTGTTGTTGATCAGTGCTGTAATAGCTGTAAAAAACGGTAACAGAAAACTGCATGAGATGCTGATGAAAACAGCTGTAGTATGTTCGTGCTTATTTTTAGCCATGTATGTAGCGTATCACATGACGGCTGATTCTACCAAATTTGGTGGTGAAGGAATCATTGCTTATGTATATTATTTCATTTTAATAACACATATTGTTCTGTCAGTTATTATCATTCCTATCGTATTGGTTACGTATGTAAGAGGTATTTTAGGGAAATATGAATTACATAAAAAAATTGCTCGTTACGCATATCCGTTATGGTTGTATGTAGCGGTAACAGGAGTAGTGGTATACTGTATGATTTCTCCTTACTATAACTATTAATTAATATACAGAGAAATGGTAAAATATTCTAAATACCTTTTAGTAGTATCTTTGCTGTTAATTGCAAATTCGGCAAGTGCTCAATGTGCAATGTGCAGAGCTGTTTTGGAATCTGAAGAGTCGGGAGTGCCTGCAGCAGCAATAAATGATGGAATTGTGTATTTGATGGCTTTTCCGTATCTGTTGTTGATTGTTGTAGGATGGGCTGTATATCGGATATATAAAAAGAAAAAAGCAATTGCTTAAAAAATTTAAACCGCTTTTGCGGTTTTTTTTATGGAACAGTGTAACATAATACCTGTCTTAGCTACTTATTTGTAAATAACATTAAACATGAATGTGAAGTTTTTTATAATTACCAGCTTTTGCCTGTTAGGAATAAAAGGATTTTCTCAGAACAGTCATTGGACATTGGAAGCATGTGTTCAATATGCGAGAGAACATAATATTTCTATCAAAAAAGCTGAGCTTGATGAGAAATTGGCGGTTGTTGATAAAACAGGAGCTAAGGGAGCTTTTATGCCAACAGTAAATGCTTCCGGGTCACATTCTTGGACAATAGGTTTGAATCAAAATATTACAACCGGACTTTTGCAAAACCAAACTACTCAGTTTACTTCTGCCGGATTGGACGTAGGGTTGGATATTTTCAAAGGAGGTCAGAATCTAAACAGATTACGCAGAGCAGATCTGGCTGTTTTAGCAGCGCGTTATCAGTCAGAAAAGATAACTGATGATATTTCACTTAATGTGGTAAATGCCTATCTCCAGGTTATTTTTAATAAAGAATACTTAAAAGTAAATAAGGCGCAATTGATCTATGATTTACAACAGGAAGAGCGTATACAGGCGTTAGTTGATGCGGGATCTGTTCCTGCAGGAGATTTGTTGGATATACAGGCTACAGTGGCAACAACCAATCAGAATGTAATCCTTGCTGACAATAATCTTAAAATAGCGAAACTCAATTTAGCTCAGATATTACAAATTGAAGATTATAATAACTTCGATGTGGCTGATGAAACATTTGATACCGCTAATTCAATGCTTCTGTTAGAAAATCCACAAACATTTATAGATAATTCTAAAGATGTATTATTAGATTATAAGATATTAGAAACTCAGGTTGATCTTGCTGAAAAAGACATTGCTATTGCTAAAGCAGCTTACTATCCTACGATAAGAGGTTTTTATAGTTTTGCAACCCGTGCAGCCTATGCACAGGTAGTGAAAGGTTACGAATTGAATGCAGCAGAACCTACGAAAGAAATAGGATTTGTAGAAGGAACAAACCAAAAAGTGGTTACTCCAAATTTTACAAGTATATGGGGATCGCCGGAGTCTTTATGGAATCAGTTCGATATGAATAAAGGACACAATTTTGGTATCGGTTTGTCTATTCCGGTATTCAACGGTTTTACTACAAGAAATAATGTTCAGAAAAGTAAAATTGCTTATGAAACCGCAAAATTGAATTTAGAGGAATCAACATTGCAGTTAGAACAAAAAGTGTTTACGGCCTATACAGATACCAAAGGTGCATTAGAAACGCATGAAGCAGCTAAGAAAGCTTTTAGAGCAAGACAACAATCTCTTGAGTATGCAAGACAGAGATATGAGGTAGGATTGATTAACATTTTTGATTTAAATCAAAATCAAAATCTTTTTATTGCCGCACAGTCAGAAGTATTAAGAACCAAATACGATTATATTTTCAAAACTAAAATACTGGAATATTATTTCGGATTACCTATTTTTAAAGCAGAATAAAATGAAAAGAAAAAAACTTTATATCATTCTATCCATAATTGTAGTTGCATTGTTAGCCATTGTTTTTTTTATTCAAAAAATGGGTAAAAAACAAGAAGGAATAGAAATTGAAACAACAAAATTGACAAAGAATACAATTGTTGAAAAAGTTTCTGCAACCGGAAAAATTCAACCTGAAGTGGAAGTGAAAATATCTTCAGAAGTTTCAGGAGAAATTATTGAATTGAGAGTAGTAGAAGGGCAGGTAGTAAGCAAAGGAGATTTATTGGTGCGCATAAATCCGGACCTTTACCAGTCCAGCATCGATAGATCTGTAGCTACTTTATCAACATCAAAAGCCAGTATGAATCAGGCCGATGCACAATTAAAAGAAGCAAAGCTGAATTATGACAGAAATAAAGTCCTTCTTGAAAAAGGAGTCATCTCAAAATCGGAATGGGATAAAATTGTTTCTGCTTATGAAGTTGCTGTAGCTTCTAAGAATTCAGCTTATTATAATGTTCAGGCATCAGAAGCGACTGTAAAAGAAGCAAAAGATAACATGAACAGAACCTCAATTTTTGCACCTGTTGCAGGAACCATTTCGCGATTAGATGTTGAATTGGGAGAGCGTGTTTTGGGAACTCAGCAAATGGCAGGAACAGATATGATGCGAGTGGCCAACCTTAATAACATGGAGGTTGAAGTTGATGTGAATGAAAATGATATTGTAAAAATTGCTGTAGGAAATGAAGCGATAATTGAAGTTGATGCTTATCTGAAAAAAGAGTTTAAAGGAATTGTAACTTCTATATCTAATTCTGCGGATGATAAATTAACAGCCGATCAGGTAACAAATTTTAAAGTAAAAGTACGTTTATTAAAAGAATCATACGCAGATTTATTATTGGGAAAACCAGATACATATTCTCCTTTTCGTCCGGGTATGACCGCTACTGTTGATATCATTTCCAGTAAAAAGGAAAATGTTTATACCGTGCCTATTAGTGCGGTTGTTATGAAAAGTAAGTCAGAGGCTGCTACTAAGAATAAACAGGAAAAAGAGAAAAATTCAATTGCTGAAAAAAATAAAGAAAGCGACAAAACAGATAAAAAATTCGAAGCTGTTTTCGTGAAGAACGGAGAAGTAGCGGAGATTCGTTTTGTTACTACAGGAATTCAGGATGATGAAAATATAGAAATAATCAGTGGTCTGAAAGAAGGAGATGAAATTATTTCAGGACCATACTCTACAGTCAGTAAAGAATTAAAACAGGGAGACAAGGTTTTTACAAAATCTGAAAAGAATAAAAAATAAATGGCACTTATTTTAAATATTGAAACAGCTACAAAAAAGTGTTCTGTTGCTCTTGCTAAAAGCGGGAAGTTAATAGCTATAAAAGAAATTGCAGAAGAAAACTTCAGTCATGCAGAAAAGTTGCATGTCTTTATAGAAAGTTTATTAAAAGAAAATGCTATTGATATAAAAGAATTAAACGCAGTTGCTGTAAGTAAAGGTCCTGGGTCTTATACTGGTCTGCGAATAGGTGTTTCTGCTGCGAAAGGCCTTTGTTATGCTTTAGAGATTCCTTTAATAGCTATCGATACATTAGAGGTTATAGCCCGTCAATTGGTTATAGAGCATGATGCTTTAATTGTTCCGATGATTGATGCCCGGAGAATGGAAGTATTTGCCCGTTTTTATGATGCCGACTATAAAGCTGTTTCTGAAACCAAAGCAATAATAATTGACAAAGACACTTTTAATCATATCGATAAAAAAATGTACCTAATTGGTGATGGAGCTCCTAAATGCAAAGAAATTTTAAATACTTCTAAGTTCTTATATTGTGAAGAAATCATTTTTCCTTCAGCGAATGAAATGACAGCTATTAGCTATGAGAAATATCAAAAAAGCGACATCGAAGATGTCGCCTATTTTGAACCTTTCTATTTGAAAGATTTTATGCTGAATAAGTAAATAGTATTATAGAATAGAAGTAATATATCTTCCTAATTTAATTAAATCGGCATCATCCGTAAAGTTTACTTTATTGGATTTAAAATACTCTTTTAATTCTTTTTCCTTTCCAGGAAAAAGTTTGATGATATCTTTAGATTTAGTAGGGGCTACAAAAGTATTTTCTCCTAATTTCATAAAATATTCATCTTTTGCTCTTCTGTATTCAGCCGGAGCTGCCTGATCATAACTGTTAGTAGGAACTTTAGCAGGAATTAAATCCACTTTTTCTAACTTATAAAAACCAACTTCTGGAGTATCATAGATAGATTTCATATAATCTTCTTTACTTCTCGAATTTTTATCTTTATAAGTTAATAATTTATATGTAGCACCATTTAGAAACTCTACTAATGTGTTTTTATCTTTTGTCAATACAACTTCCTGATTGTCATTGTTGTATTCCATTGTATTGTTATAAGGGTTAAATCGGATCATAAAAGTTTGGGTTCCGCCATTAACTCTTGCCGTGCTGTATTTTTCATTGATATACATGCTTCCGCTGATATTAGCTTTGCTGAAGTCATCTTTTCTGGAAAAAGTGAGCATGCCCAAATTACCGCTCTGTCCACCCTGTAAATTAACTTGTGCATTGGCGTCAACTATCGAAAATAATGCTAATCCTATAATTGACAGAACTGTTTTTTTCATTTTAATTGTTTTTATTTTAGATAAATTATTTCACTAAATTATATTATTTAATTGAGATCATGTCTAATAATTCGTTAAAATCATTCAACAAGATGCATTTATTACTTGAACATACCTCTATTTTAGGTGAATTCTCTAATTCTTTATATAAAAGTAACGTATTTGGTAAATATTTATTTCTTAAAGTCTCCATGTTTTTTTTGTACAAATTACTCCCAACAGTTATCATTTTAAACGTATCTTTTGTCTTAAGATAAGCCAGTAGCCAATGTGAAAAAGCGGAAGCATAGTCAATAGTATGAATAATATTCTCCAACATTTTAAGAGCTGATTTGTGATAGTGAGGATTATAGTCTATACTGTTCAATAGGAGCAGATTGTTAGTCATAATAGAATTAGAAGCTGGAATTACATTATCTTCTATGTCAAAATGATCCATTATTAAAGCAGGATTTTTTTGATGTGCTCTGAAGCAGTTCTGACTTTCATCATAAAAAAGATCAAACGCTATGTTTGAAAACTTTTTTGCATTCAATAGATATTCTTCTTTTCCATAATAGCTATAAAGATCAATATTAGCCTGAATCACAAAAGCATAATCTTCCATAAGTCCATCAATGTATACCTTGTTATTTTTATATGCATGCCCTAATTCAAAGTTTTCATTTGTAAGTACATTATGAATGAAATGTTCTAACTTGAAAATGGTTTTTTCTATGGCCTCATTTTTTAAAACCGAATTTGCATGAATCATTCCTGATAATAATAGTGCATTCCAGGAAGTTAAAATCTTATCATCTAAGCGGGGATAAGCTCTTTTTTTTCTTTCTGAAAAAAGTTTCTGTTCCCATTTTCTCTTCTTTATTTCCAGTTCTTCTACTGGTATGCTGTAATGCTGTGCGAGATCTTTTAGAGGTTTGTTTTGAATTAATACATATTCACCATCTTCCCAATGACCAAACTCATTAATATTATAAACCTTACTAAATAGTTCAAAGTCTTCTTTTAAAAGATCTTTTAATGCATCTTTTCGCCACGTATAATAAGCTCCTTCTTTTAAAATATTTTTTTTATCAAGGCTGTCAGCATCTAACGCACTGTAAAAACCACCTGATGAGTCTTGAAATTCATCTGTTATAAAGGAAATTGTTTTTTGCAGTACTTGTTTATATAATGGATAGTTTGTTCGTTTATAGGCATCGGCATATGTTTTTAAAAGTTGCGCATTGTCGTATAACATTTTTTCAAAATGGGGAATATGCCATTTTTCATCTACTGAATAACGGCTAAAACCGCCATGTAGAGTATCGAACAAGCCTCCCCATGCCATTCTTGTAAGTGTTGTATCTATGTGATTTAGTAATTCGTTATTATTCGTGAGTGTTCCATAAGCTTGCAAAAAATCAAGATTAGTTGGCATCATGAATTTTGGAGATCTGGCATAACCACCATATTCAAGGTCAAAGCTTCTCTGCCATTTTGAAACCAGTTGCTCTATGCTAAAAGATAAGTCGGGTTCAACATGAGCATTTACATTGCCCAATACTTTCATACCTTCGTGGAGTCGGTCTGCATATTCATACATTTTAGCAGTATCACTCTTATATAATTGTTGCAGCTGAGTAAGCACTTCTGTCCATTGTCGTTTGTTTACATAAGTAGCTCCCCATACAGGCCTCCCGTCCGGAAGAGCAACTATATTTAATGGCCATCCACCCTGACCGGTCATAATCTGTAAGGCTTTCATGTATATAGCATCTACTTCGGGTTGCTCCTCTCTGTCTATTTTTATAGAAATATAGTCAGTATTCATAACTGAAGCTACATCATCATTTTCAAAACATTCTTTTTCCATTACATGACACCAGTGACAGGCAGCATAACCGATGCTGATAATGAGTAATTTATCGGATTTTTTAGCTTCTTCCAATACCTCTGTACGCCACATTTTCCAATGAACAGGATTTTCTGAATGTTGAAGCAGATAAGGAGAATTAGCATTTATTAATTCATTCATAATAATCTATATTAATAACGAGAAATAAAAAAGAGCTTAAAAAGCTCTTTTTTGATTATGCATTGTGTGCCTCAACCATAATTTCATTATCATTGAGCATTTGCCTTAGCATGTTTTCAATTCCGTTTTTAAGGGTAAAAGTTGATGATGGACATCCGCTGCATGCTCCTTGAAGTGTTACACTAACCTTTTTACTTTCGGCATCAAAATTCTCAAAAGCAATATTTCCTCCGTCACTTGCAACGGCTGGTTTTATATATTCTTCCAGAATATTGATGATCTGTTGGGAGGTAACATCCAGTTTGTCAAAATATTCATCTTGTTTTTTCTCATGAGCAGTAGTAGTAACTATTTTGGAATCATCAATTACAGTACCGCCATTCTCAATATAATTCTTAATAAAACTACGTATTTCTACCGTTATTTCATTCCAATCATACGATTCGTATTTGCTTACCGAAACATAATTTTCATCAATAAACACTTCTTTTACATAAGGTAATTTAAAAAGTTCCTTTGCAAGTGGTGAAGCATCTGTTTCATCTATGTTTTTAAATTCGATAGAGGTTTTTGTAAATAGCTTATTAGATACAAATTTTAGGACACCAGGATTAGGTGTAGATTCACCATATACGGTTACCGGTATCTTTTTGTTAGTACTTTCTTCAGTTTCAATCAATACTTTTCCTCCATCCTGAATAAATTGTTCGATCTGATTTTTTACCTCCTCCTGAACATCAGACCATTCCACAATAGAGAAACGCTCAATAGCAACGAAATTTCCTGAAATATAAACCGTTTTTACAAAGGGTAAATAGAATAATTTCTTTGCGAGAGGAGAGTTTTTTGTTTCGTCTATATTTTTATATTCAAAATTAGATCCGTAGCTTATAAAATCTGGAAATTCAAACTTCAGTATAGCAGGGTTTTGGGTCTCTTTTATTATGATATTAAACATTTTTTTAGTTTTTTTTCAAAATTAACAAAGAAATATCGATTGATTATTTATATTTGGAATTTAAACGTAAAATTAACATTTGTTTAGGTTTATTAATTCCAAAAGGATCTATATTTTTATGAAAAAACATTTACTGATAGTTTTTCTCCTCGTCCCGTTTTTACATGTATTGGCACAACCAATTACTGTAAATACAACGCAATATACCGTGCCGCAATTAGTGGAAGATATTCTTGTTGATACACCTTGTGCTGAAATATCAAATATTACTTGGACTACGGGTACCACTTTCGGAGGAACTAACCAGATCAATAATGGTATTGGTTATTTTCAGAATACCAATCCTAATTTCCCGATGAGTGCCGGCGTTGTATTAAGTACAGGAAGAGCTACAGCTGCTCCTGGTCCAAAAGTAGGGACGCAGGGTAACGGAAATAATTTATGGTTAGGAGATACACAGTTACAAGATTATATGAATAATATTCTGAATCGGAATGACAACTATCTTAATGCTACTATTTTAGAATTTGATTTCAAGCCTTTTACAAATGAAATGAGTTTTAATTTCTTATTCGCTTCAGAAGAGTATGGGCAGTATCAATGTACTTTTCCAGATGCTTTTGCTTTTTTTCTTACGAATACAGTAACAGGTGATGTTGTTAATCTCGCATTGGTGCCGGGTACTACAGATCCGGTTTCTGTACTGACTATTAGAGATCAGCAGTGGAACCCAGTAGGATCTACAGATTGTCCTTCAGTAAATCCGGAATATTTCGGGAGTTATAATATAGCAAATGCAACGATTGCTGCTCAGTCAGCAATTAATTTTCGAGGACAGACTGTAAAGTTGACTGCACAATCTGATGTTATTCCTAATACAACTTACCATATAAAATTAGTTATTGCAGACAGACAGGATAGTAGTTTTGATTCCGCAGTATTTATTGAGGCTGGTAGTTTCAATATCGGGGAATTTAAAATTGGGGAAGATAAACTTTTGGTAGATGATACCGCTCTTTGTGATGAGCAGTCTTATTTATTAGATACAGGATTAAGCCCGGATGAGTATGTTTTTGTATGGAAAAAAGACGGTGTTATTATACCGGGTGCTACAGGGCCTTCTTATGAAGTAACGGAACCTGGTGTATACAGTGTAGAAATTGATGTACTTACCGGATCTTGTGCATTTAACCCTGAACCGGTTACTATAGAGTTTTATAATGATATTACCATTATACAGGATCCTACTAATTTAGAACTCTGTAAAATGCAGGGTGGAGAAACTACTTTTGATCTTACGCAGGCTGTTGAAGGTATTACTTTTGATCAGGTAATGTATACCTATCATTTGTCAGAAGATGATGCAGAAAACGAAACAGGGGCTATTGATGAATTTTATTCTATTCCAAATGATTCTAATCCGGTAACAATCTGGGTACGCATTCAATCATTAAACAATCCATGCTATAAAATAAAATCTTTTACAATCTCAGTTATTGATTGTCCATTGAACTTGGTGTATTTGCCAAATTTAGCAATATGTGCAGATCAGCCAAATTCATTTGATTTAACTGTTCAGTCCGCTATTGTATATCATGGAGCATTAGGATATACGGTAACATATCATCATTCAGAAGATGACGCTAACTCGAATACAGGAGCGATTCAGGAACCTGAATTATCCAATTATCAGGCAACAG
>DAMCXY010000018.1:0-64829 GCA_032096595.1 Flavobacterium sp.
AGTTAGTGGTCTTAAAGATCTCACGACCCCAGCGGTTATATATACGAACACTGTTATTCGGATAACGCTGGATGTTGTCGATAATGAAATAATCATTGGAACCATCCCCGTTTGGCGTTACACCGTTGTAGATAACGATTTCTGTAGGTGTATCCATATCCGGGGTAAGCTTAGCCAAAGTGAAGATACCAAAGCCATTCACTACTGCAGGAGTAGTTACCGTCTTGTCTGCTCTGTTAATGATTCCTCCTTCATTTACCCATAGGTTTTGAGAAGCATCCCAGCGTACAATACGCAGATCTTTGGCTTCATTGGCAAGTAATGCTGCAGGGGTGGTACGCTCATCCCATGAGAGGGTAAGCAATACTGATCCCTGAGTATTTTCTTTTTGCTCTACTGCCCAATATTCCTGAGTATCGATGAGTTCAATACCCGGCGCTTTATTAGTATGCGGATATAAAGGATTAGAGTTTTTTAGAAAATATTCTCCCGTATAGTGATCGGCTTCTGCTGCAGGAGCCGATATTTGAGCATAACGATAATAGCCACCGTTTCCGATTGGATAACGGAAATTATCGTTTCCTTGCTTACTTACTTCTCCGTCTACATGGCTTTTATCGGAAGTATTGATATGAGTAGCTCCTTTCAGGAAAATAAAGGCACCTCCCTGTTCTTTGTTCATCAATACTACTCCGTTAAGAAGGTTAACCTTACCCTGAGAAGAGATGTCATTGGTAAGATCAAAGGAATAAGTAGTTCCAGCTTTATTGAACAACACATCGTAAAACATACTCGGAGAATCTCCGCTGATGCTTTGGATGGTTTTGTTGCTGCCTTCAAAAACGACATAACCCGTACGCTGATTGGTAGTAAAACTAAACAGCCCTTCGTTGTTATAATCTCCATAGAAATAAAACTCTCCGTCGTTGATTACATTGCCTGTACCTTTGTTGGAAAAGTCAAAATAGGTAGCAATAACGGTATTTGGTTTTATATAGAGTCCTCCTTTATTTACGGTAATATTTTCTTGTGCCGACAGTGAATACGTCACCATACAGCACATGGAAACATAAAGAAGGTCTTTTCGAATATTTATATTTTTTCTTTTCATGTTTCTGGCTATTAATTATGAATCATTCGGCTTCTAATCATAGGATTTACAATAGTCTTAGATTCACAAGCTTCAACTTTTACATTAAAATATTGCGTTTCACCAAACAGACATCCGCTACGTGTTGACTGAATTTTCAGATAGAGAGCATTTCCATAGTTGGAATAAGTTTGTGTCAAGGCATATCTGATAATTCCATTCTGATCAGAAATAACTGTTAAGGTTGAACCCGGTATGTCTACATAGCTATCGACTCCACCTGTTGTCACTTTGTGTGCAAATGAAACTATATAGCCAGTACAATTATCTAATTTTTCGATAGCCAGTGGTTGTGATAAACAAAGATCCACTCTACCACCTGTACTTATGATATTATCAAACTCCAAATTTGGTATTACCGCTACATCATAGATATAGGTATACTCTCCAAGCAATTGTACAGCAGCCAGTTTTGTATGACTAATTTCCACACGATCAAATGGTACATCGATTGCTGATACAATAATCGCTTTTCTTGAAGGATTGCTTCCCAAAAGACCTAAGACATTTAAGTCAACCAGACCAAAATCCTGATTGGTTAACAGATCTCCCACAGGAGCATTTCCCATGTAACGCTGAATTTTAAAATCAGCCAGTAAATTAAGATTCAATATTCCAATGTTTTCACTGCCAATGATGATACGAACCTCATCGCCCGGTCTTGCAACCTGTTTGAATTTTGCTGTAAGCGTTTGTTTATTTAATACGGAGACCGCTGTATTAAACACCGCATAGGTATCCAGATTATTGTCCACTGCCTGATAAGGATATAAGACCGATGATAATGAAGTAGCCACTCCCAGTCCAGGGTCCTGAACGCCCCATAATACATCCTGAGCCGTACTGTTTAGGGTTAAGGTGGCTTGAGTATTTCCTGGAATAACTGCTCCATTTACCACAACATTCGGATCAATTGTACAGTTTCCGGTATTGTCCTGAACCGGAACATTTCTATTGATGTAGGCTCCATAAACATTCATATTATTAGCGAGACCTAAAACACTTCCCAATAATACTCTTACCCCCTGATAGGCAGGTTGCGAACCATTAGCAGCAGTAGGTGTGAAAGTATATTCAAACACATTGTCTCCTACCAATAAATGTAGCAAAGCAGCATCGCCAACTGATTGTAAATTACCTATGGGATTTCCACTGGCATCCAAACCAACCACTGTAATACCACCTACTACCTGAGCGAGACTGAAAGTTTGTCCTATTTTTATCGTAACCGGTGTACCTGCTGTTACTGGTGCTGCAAATTTCAAATCCTGATAAGTAGTACCGATACCGACTAAAGATACTATATTGGATATGGTAGCAAAGGTTGACAGATCGCCGTCACCTGCTTTTGCCCGATCGCTTATAGCACCAAGAGGAATTCCTAATAAGGAAACAGTCCCCCAATCTGTTGTATTGGTGGCATGGTATTTTTCATATCTGAAACCACAGGTTGCCTGATCATATACATATACCGTCAGCCTTTTCACTACTTCACAGGTTCCTGCATTGTTAATCGCTCTTACGGTATAATAATACGTTCCAAGCTGCGGGAATGTAACCGGACCGGTTACCTGAACCCCATTAATATCATAAATCCTGATGTTAGAAGCAGTAACATTAGGCAAATCTGTGGTATACTGCGGAAATGTAAAACTTGCTCCCTGAGCTACGGTATGATTGACTCTTCCTGTGATGGTATATTGGCTTGTCTGTGTAGCGGTAATATATACATACTGATTGGCACAATATCCTGTTGCAGTAACTCCTTTTACTAAATAAGAACCTGGTTTTACTGCGGTCGGAGTTGTAACCTCTGCCCCTTGATACGTATAGTACTTATAGGTATTTGACGCTGAATAGCCCGGTATGATTGTATTTAAATTAAATGTTCCGTTTACTGTACAAACTGTCTGATTTAAATCTGGTTGAGAATTTACTATAGCAACATCATAAATATCTACTGTTTTAGCTATACCTACATTGGCTAAACCTTTAACAGTAATTTTCACTTCATCATATGATCCGGTTGGTTTGTACCGTACCAGTATTTTCTGTCCCTGATTGACCAATCCCAGCAAATCTGCTCCTAAAAAGGCACTGTTTACCTGTTGCGATGACACTAAAGTTCCGTTGTTGTAAGCTTCAATAAAAACACCTTCAGCAACACCAACGCTTAATAGAGCCGGGTTTGCCATCTGTAACATCACCTGAATATCTTTGGTGTTAGCAGTTGTTGTTGGTAAAATAAAAGATTGCGAAATACTACCTGCTACAGACAAAACCCCCATGCTGATATTTGAGGCGGTTGTAGTACTGTCATCAATAGCATTCTGAGCATTTGTAACACCTGTAGTTCCCAGACCGGCAACGCCTAATGTCAATAAGTTGCTACTTACATCATAATAGGTCATCATATCGACACAATTAGTACTACCCGTAAAATAGAAACCATTGTACACATTAGTACTATTGCTTACCCCTAAAAGTACCGCATTGGTTACATCTTTTAGTACTACTCTGTTATAAGCAGAAGGGGATTTGATACGCATATAATAATGTCCTGCTTTATCCTGTACAATACGCATTCTGTCTAATGTATTGCTATAGGTAGTATTGGTCAAAGCAGTCAACAAAGGTGTTGTAGTACTTACACTGGTGTTGTATACGTCTACCTGCATATAGTGATTTCCTAATACTAATCCTCCAACAACGGTTGAGAGTAATTGTCCTAATCCACCACCTAATAAACCACCAAGCAAATTATTCCCTGTGGTAGTTAGCCTGAGATAGTACTCATCAGCTGCAGGAATGGGTGTCGTATAATTAAGTGTCAGATCTCCTGTGTAACTACCAATACCTACAGCAACTCCTCCATAGGAGTTTAATTTGGCAAATGTTTCATTTCCATTGAGTGCTTCGTTTGGAGTATCTACGTGCGTATTACTGCCCGTAGTATTGGTTGCATACACTTTTGTCTGTGCATGAGCTGTATACGTTCCCACTCCTAACAAAAAGACTCCAATCGGAATTGCCTTGCTAAAAAAATTAAATATATTCTTTTTCATTGTTATCAGTTTTAGGTTAATTATTTAACAACGAAAACAATGTTTACAAAAGAATATGGTGTTCCGGTTCCGATGATGTCATAGGTTAATATTCCATTTGCGTCAATGCTCAGATTTGCCAAAGCAGTTGTATCATAATCTGTCACATAATAATATAAATCAGTGGCTAAAGGTAGATTCGGAATAGTATCCGGTGCGTTGGTACTTTTTACAAATGTTGGTCTCACAGCAGTACCTACAGCCCCACCTGTAACAGGATTTGCTATAAATACTTTGTTTGTAAATTGCGCCTTATATTCTGCATAAAGATTTCTTTTTTGTGCTGTGGCAACAGTTGTTGTATTGAAAACAATAGATGGCATATAAAAGAATTTTACTGAACCATAGTTTTCATTGACAAGTTTTGCCCAACTCACTCCGTTATTATGATATAATCCGGGAGTGATGCCGGTTCCCGTTGCCGTATTATAGACAACCATACCAGAAACATGCTCTGCAAGCGGAGCCGGACTCGTCAAAGAGGTTAATGCCACTCTTGGTAGCAACATTCCCTTATTGTCAGACTGTATTTCTAACATTGCATCTTTGTTTGGGGTACCATCAGTACCTCCGATTTTTACTTGTGCAAAAGACATTGCACTAAATAACATTACTGATAAATAGATAATTTTTTTGTTCATAGTTTTTATTTTTTAAAAAGAAAAAACCGCCTAAACACAGTGCAACAATTAAATTCTTAATCACTTTAGTATAGGCAGTTTATGGTTATTTGTTGTTAATTAATTCACCGCTGAAAATTCTACAAGCACCTTAATATTGAGATTGGCAGCGCTTAAAACATTGTACATGTTTCCGGTTCCGATTTTGAATGTCAAACTCGTTCCTGCAACTGCCACATCTGTTGTTGAAGTATTGATGATAGAATTTGTGGCTGCATTTAAGATCTTGATACTGATTACATCACCAAGCGTAGTACCGGTCGGCGGTGTTATAGTAATTGCACTTACATTAGCCGTACCTCCTGTAACTGTCGCGGCATAAATTCCTTTATACACTTTACCTCCGTCAATCCAGGTATCTCCCGTGTTTACAACAGTAGTTTCGCTGTAGGTATCTCCTAATACATTTTTCACTTCCTGTAACTGAGTTGTAGAAGCATTAACTATTGCATTCACTACTACACCAGAAATATCAATAGGCGTTTTTACTTGTGTAGCCGGATCAATCGTATAAAAAACATTTTCAGTAGCAGCATTGGCATCATGATCACCGTAATACACATTTCCGCCTGCATTTAAAATGTTTGAAATGACATTCTGAATGTTTTCATTATTTGTTATAGATTCCAAAATATCAGCTGTTACATTGATATAGTTGGTAACGTTTTCAGCATTATATCGGTAAACTACATCAGCATCTACAGTTGGTTCTGCTATCACCTGAGCATAGGTACCCGCTGTACCTTTTCTTTCCATAGTAGTTTTGGTTTCAGAAGCAGTTACTAAATCACTTATCGTGATGGTTTGGTATTGCGTTCCATCCCAATATTGAAAAACCCAGTTTGGTGTAGCTGCATCACCGATATTGGTGTAGATCACATTACCTTCTGATAAAGTAGCGATATATTGCAGGTATTGTTCAACCGTAGTAAATGTACGCGTGCCCTCTGTAATGTTAATTACAGTATCTAAAATTTCCTGGATGTTGAAAGCTACATCTGCTACTACATCAATAAGAATAGTTCCGGCAGGTGCTGTTGTCCATGTAGAAACATCTGTAGAGCCTCCGCCCTGAATATAGGCCTCAGACAAATAATAATGTTGATTCTGAAATCTTACGATACTGGTTTTGGATTCTGCTGCTGCCACTATATCATTTAATGAGATGGTTTGATACTGTGTTCCGTTCCAATATTGAAAAACCCAGTTTGGATTAGTGGAATCTCCCAGATTGGTATAGATTACATTTCCTTCAGCTTCAGAAGCTATTTGTTGAATTATTTCCTGAATAGTGGTAGAATTACCCTCATAAGTCGTTGACAAGCTAAGGATTTGCTCAAAGTTGTTAACGATGTCTGCAGTTACTTCAATTCCCAGCCCATCTGCATTTGGTATATTATTTATTGTATTGGCACTGTTTGCTGCTAACCAATCGGCAATTGCTTCTTCATTAAAATAATGATACGTAACGACACCGGTAGCAGCATCTTCAACTTTTCTTACAAATGTTTTTGTTTCTGCGGCAGCTACTAAACCACTCAAATCTATCGGTGTAGAAGTATACGCTCCGTTTTCATAGGTAACAAAAGAAAACTCCTGTGTAGTGGGGTTGTAAACTACTGACGTATGCACAGGACCTCCTGTCGTAGGGGCTTCCGGATTAGTAGGCACTATGTAGTTAACCAGATTTCTCAGGTTAGCCATATCTCCAACAAGATCTGTCAATTGCGATTGATTTACAACACGTTCCCATTTAGCAGCCTGCCAGAAATAAAATCCCGGAGTTACATCTGCTACCGATTGAGTATTATATACCAATAAACTCTCTACGGGATCTCCGACTAAAGGACCAAATTCTGTTGTAGAACGTAAAGCAATACGTGGAATTAAAACCCCTTTATCTGCTGAAACTACATCCAATTGTGATGAAGATGACGGCTCAGAAGTACCTATCCCAACCTGTGCATTAGAAAAATAAGTAGCTCCCAACAATGCTGCAATAATTGTAATTTTTTTCATAAAATATAATTTAAAATATCATAAATGCTACTTATATGTCATGTGAATTAAATCACAGCACTTATAACATTGAATTACTTATGAATGGCTATCAATAAATAAAAAAGAAAATTTAGATTACAAACCTATGTTTAGAGATAAAAAATGATAAAAAGTCTTTTTTATAATGTAAAAAGTTTTTCTACAATTGATAATTCTAAATAATAAAAGTCATAAGCATAACAAGTAACAAATAAGATTAAAGGTTACAATGGTTAATAAATTTGAATCTTTTGTGCAATACATACATGGAATGTATCTGCTCTCATCATAAGAAAAACAGAGCTAATCCACATCTGTGTGTTTGGTTTTATAGCATCCTGTTGATACTGTAGAAAGCAAGGTATCTCAGATCCCTACTTGTGCATTATAAAAATAAGTGCTAACTGATAATGCTGTGATAATTGTAATTTTTTTCATAAATTGTATTATTTTAAAGGTTATAGTAATAATACTCTTTGGCATAATATATGCACATTATATTGAGAGCAATAGGATTTAATAGAAATATTCGGTTTATATTTGAACTTTTTATTTTTTTTTATGAATAAAAAAAGATTAAATCAAAAAATAAGCTAATTACATTTTGTAATACAAACATATTAACAGAACATTTACATTATATCGATTAATACAAATTTAAGGTTAAAAAAAAGGCAACATAAGAACAATTAGTTCCATTTAATGAACTTATTATTCTTTTTATGAACCGAAACAGACATATTACATTAAAAAGTTCTTTTTTATGATTAAAAACCCCGAAACAAAAGTTAAAAACATTCGAGAGTTAAAAAACTTAACTCAAGATTATATGGCCAGTCAATTAAAGCTGTCTGTAAGAGCATATTCAAAAATCGAATCAGGAGAAACACAATTAACCATTAGCAGATTGAATGAGATAAGTGAAATTCTAAATGTAAGTCCCATAGAAATCCTTGGGTTCAATGAAAAAAATATTTTCAACATACAGAACTCAACGGGCAACAACGGGTATAACCTCGTTAACTATTCTGATAAAATGATCAGTCAGTATGAGGAAACCATTGCTTTTCTAAAAGAGCAAAACAGGGTTTTGATGAGTATTATTGAAAAGATGAAAAACTAACTCGAAACAAGTTTGTCTTTAAAATAATTCAAAAAACATCATAGATGTATTAAAAAACTTTATTATGAACCAACAATTGAGAAGAGCAAAAAAATATGTTTATAAACATCATTCTCAAAAAGTAGTACAGCAAAATAAGAATGTCCGAATCGTATCTGCAACTGCAATACATTTGGACATTTTTTATTTAAAACACTTTTATAGCAAAAAAAGAACAAATTATTCATAATTTACTCAAAAAATTCACATTTAAACAAAAAAGGTTACTCTGACTCCTTTTATGCACAAATTATTCTGCTGACAATAAAATTTAATGTCATGTAATTATGACACTAATATGTTAATTTTTTGATGTTTGTTTAAATAATATCCTTTAACCCAAAACTTACATAAAAGGAGAACTTATCAATTGTTGCAATTAAATGATACCATCCATACAAAATAAAAGACTTAAAGAAGATTGATTTTGATCTACTCACAGAATAAGCTGCCCCGTGCATCAGAAAAAAAGTATATTTTTGTAGGCAATTTAGATAAGCATAAGACCGCATAACATAAAAACTATATGAACATAAAGCTTTTAGCCATTGGTAAAACCGACAACAAGTCTTTACAGGCCCTGATTGACGATTATACGAAACGCTTGTCTTTTTATATCAAATTTGATATGGAAATCATTCCGGATATCAAAAACGCTAAAAATTTATCTGAAAATCAGCAAAAAGAAAAAGAGGGAGAAATGATTTTGTCTAAAATCAATACTACTGATCAGTTGATTTTATTGGATGAGAACGGAAAAAGTTTTACCAGCATGGGTTTTTCAGAAGAATTACAAAAAAAGATGAATTCAGGTATTAAAACACTTGTCTTTGTTATCGGAGGCCCTTATGGCTTTTCTGAAGAGGTGTATAAAAAAGCTAACGGAAAGATATCACTTTCCGAAATGACCTTTTCTCATCAGATGATCCGCCTGTTTTTCATAGAACAACTCTACAGAGGATTTACGATACTAAAAAATGAACCTTATCATCATCAATAATTATTCTATTACCTCAATTGTACTGATATATTTTCTAATTTCTGCATTTTTAGTAAGTAGTATTTTAGCCTGTACATAATCTTCAAAAGTAAGATCCGGCGTTACCTTAAAAACCGGATGTGGTGCTTTTGTCCAGTCAAATGACTCCAACAACCCCGTATCCCCTTGAAATTCAAATAGCTGATTCTTTTTATAATATATAAAAGACTGTTCTGAAGAAATGGGTTTTGTAGTATAAAGTACTTCTGTAAATGGAAGAAAGGCAATATTTTTATGTATCGTATCCATATAAGAAAAATAGACTCCTTCATCATCGGGATGAATAGTTGCTGAATACTTTTTGTCTTTTAACTTTTTCACTTCTTTCAGCACTTTCTGTGCATTCATATCCTTTTCTACAGAAAAAACCCAATTGGTTGATCCTATAGAGCTGGTACGATTTACAGAAACGGTTCCGTTATCATCGGACAGGTATATCGGCGAATGGTTTTCCATACTACTCACAATTGAAAAATCTGAACGAGGAATTTTCATCTCATACTGTTTTCCGCATGAAGTCATTATACCTAAAGTTAATAAACTTACTGTTTTAATTTTCATATAGTGCTCGTGTTAGTTTTATACATTCCACAGCTTCTTTTACATCATGAACTCTGAGTAAATGAGCACCGTTTTGCAAAGAGACGGTATTTAAAACACTGGTACCATTTAATGCCATATTAGGAGTTATATTCAGCATTTTATAAATCATAGATTTTCTGGATAATGCTGATAATACAGGTAATTCCAATATTTTCAAAAGATGAAGATTGTTTAATATATGATAATTTTGCTCCATCGTTTTTGAAAAACCAAAGCCCGGATCAATAATAATATCTGTAATACCTTGCTCTCTTGCGGATGCTACCCTCTCTGAAAAATAATAAATCATCTCGTGCAGAATGTCATCATAATTTGTAAACTGCTGCATGGTTTGTGGTGTTCCCTGCATGTGCATCATTATATAAGGTACCTTATAATGACCTACAACCGGCAGCATTTTTTCATCTAATTTGCCAGCAGCAATATCATTAATAATATCAGCTCCGTTTTCAATACTGATTCTGGCCACTTCAGCTCTAAAGGTATCAACAGACAGTATTGCATCAGGAAAGTGCTTTCGTACCATTATTAAAGTGGTCATTAAACGTTCCAACTCCTGCGCTTCAGAAACAAAATCTGCCTGAGGCTGTGAAGAGTATGCTCCAATATCAATAATAGCAGCACCTTCTGCAAGCATTTTTTCTACTTGTTTAAGGAGTTCATTCTGAGAACCATATTTACCTCCGTCAAAAAAAGAATTAGGCGTACAGTTAAGGATTCCCATTACTTTAGGAACCGTAAGATCCAGTAACCGACCATTGCAATTGATTGTCATAAATACATTATTTTTTATAGTATTCTGTCAAATACTTTACTCATAATTTTTACCTCAGCAACAGAATGCTTATTTTTGGATTTAAAATTTATACAAATATACTTTATATGAGTAGCACTTCTGAGCAATACGACAAAATTATTAACATCTGTCGTTCATTATATATCAAAAAAATGCAGGATTATGGTTGTGCCTGGCGTATTCTAAGGTTGCCGTCACTTACAGATCAAATTTTTATCAAAGCACAAAGAATAAGAAGTTTACAGGAAAATAGCGAACGAAAAGTAGATGAAGACGAATCGTCAGAATTTATCGGAATCATTAATTATTGTATTATGGCCCTTATTCAGATTGAAAAAGGAGTGGCGCAGCAGCCCGATCTGACCAATGAAGAAGCCACTGCTCTATATGACAGAAATGTATTGATTACCAAAACTCTTATGGAAAATAAGAATCACGATTACGGAGAAGCATGGAGAGATATGCGCGTAAGCTCCTTAACCGATATTATCTTACAAAAGTTATTGCGCGTGAAACAAATTGAGAATAATCAGGGTAAAACTCTTGTATCTGAAGGCATTGAAGCAAATTATCAGGATATGATTAATTATGCTATTTTTGCTTTGATACTCATGGGATTTGCTCCTAACTAAAAAATAAAAAAATGAAAGCTCTTACACATTTGTCACGATTTATTGTTGGATTTCTGTTTATCATCTCCGGATTGATAAAACTGAACGATCCTGTCGGATTTTCTTTTAAACTCGACGAATATTTTTCTGAGGCTGTATTCAATATGCCTTTTCTACAACCTTATACACTTGGATTAGCAGTTTTTTTAGTCATCGCTGAAGTATTTTTAGGTGTTTTACTCTTATTAGGTTTTAAAAAGAAGTTTACCCTTTGGAGTTTATTCCTTATGATTGTCTTCTTTTCTTTTCTTACTTTTTATTCAGCTTATTTTAATAAAGTGACCGATTGTGGATGTTTTGGAGATGCTTTAAAATTGACCCCTTGGCAATCTTTTTATAAAGATGTAGCATTATTGGTACTCATTCTTATTTTGATGCTGAATCAAAAACACATTAGACCTATCGTAAAAAAAGACTCTACAAATTATGCAATTGTAGCAATTGCTTTGATTTTATGTGGAATCATGGGGTATTCTGTATTAAATTATTTACCATTTGTGGACTTCAGAGCATATAAAGTAGGTACGAACATTAAAAAAGGAATGGAAGTACCGGAAGGAGCTCCACAATCTAAATATAACATTATTTTTACCTATAAAGTAAACGGAGCAGAAAAACAATACACGATGGATGAAATAGCAAATGTTCCGGAAGGCGCAGAATTTATCAGTCGTGAAGAAATATTGGTAGAACAGGGATATGAACCGCCAATACATGATTTCTTTATAGAGAAAGACGGGGCAAATTATATAGAAGATTTTCTTGAAGAACCAAAATTAGTGATGTTTGTAGCTTATGATCTGGAAAAAGCTGATGTAGAAGGACTTAAAAAATTAAATGCTGTTGCCGAAAAAGCGAAAGCAAAAGGGTATAAAGTAATCGGAATGACAGCTTCGAGTAATAATGTTATTGAAACTAAAAATTCCAAATACCATTTCACATTTGATTTTTACTTTTGTGACGCCACTACATTAAAAACAATAGAAAGGGCCAATCCAAGTATTGTAGTACTGGAATACGGAACTATTGTTGAGAAAGAACATTGGAACAACGCAGATAAAGTAACTTTAAAATAATTTGCTTCGCTATTTTTTTAATAAACTCGCTTATGCTTTTCTTACTCTTTTCGGAGTAATTACGGTGGTATTTTTATTATTCAATGTTCTGCCGGGAGATCCTGCCCGAATGATGCTGGATCAGAATGAAAATTCCGAACAGCTTGCCATTATTAAAAAAAAATATGGTTTTGACCAACCATTATCCATTCAGTACGTCTATTATCTCAACGATCTGTCTCCAGTATCATTACATGGCACAAATCCTCAGGAATATACTTTTTATACCCCTGAAAAGTATGGAGGTTATCTGTTAGGAGAAATCAATAATAAACACATTGTATTAAAAAAGCCATACCTCAGAGAAAGCTTTCAGAAGAATGGTAAAAAAGTAAGTGATATCATAGCCAACACACTGCCAAGCACTGCTTTTTTAGCTGTTTTTGCCATCACTATCGCTATCGTTATCGGACTTATTTTCGGAATATTTTCTGCTTTATACAAAGACACACTTTTTGACCGGCTTACAGCTTTTGTCAGTACCATTGGCATGAGTATTCCTTCCTTTTTCAGTGCCATCCTATTTGCCTGGATATTTGGTTTTGTGCTGCATGAATATACACATCTGAATATGACCGGAAGCTTATATGAAGTAGATGATTTTGGTGAAGGCGTACATTTACAATTAAAAAACAGTATACTCCCCGCTTTTGTTTTGGGAATCAGACCCCTTGGTGTAGTCATTCAGCTGATGCGCAACTCACTATTAGAAGTTCTGAATCAGGACTATATTCGAACAGCACAGGCAAAAGGCTTATCCGTATATAAAATTGTAACAAGACATGCTCTTAAAAATGCTTTAAATCCTGTAGTAACAGCCCTTTCCGGATGGTTTGCTTCCCTGTTGGCAGGAGCCGTTTTTGTAGAATTTATCTTCGGTTGGAACGGATTGGGAAAAGAAGTGGTTGATGCGTTAAATAATCTCGATTTACCCGTTATTATGGGTGCAGTATTGGTAATAGCTACTACCTTTGTACTTATAACGATTCTCGTTGATATCATTTATGCTTATCTGGATCCACGAATTAAACTAAAATAATATGAAAAAAAAATTTGCTATCCTCACAGCTATACTGGGACTAAGTTTTTATAGTTGTGATACTAAAAAAATAGATAAAGAAATCTCATCTGAAATTAACAGTCTTAAAGATTCTCTTAAGATTGAAACACCAAACGATTCATTGAAACAACTGTCACAAAATGAATTCAGTAACATAACACTGAATAAAGAAATGACAGATATCAAAGGAAATAAGATTACATTCCAATCTATTCTTGAAAAACACAAAGGAAAAACCATTGTACTGGATATATGGGCTTCATGGTGTCCCGACTGTATCAAAGGATTCCCTGCTTATACTCAGATTCAGAAAGAATATCCAAAAGTAGCCTATGTGTATATTTCATTGGATAAGACTGAGGATAAATGGAAAGAAGCGCTCAAAAAATATAATCTTCCCGGAGATCATTATTATTTACAGGAAAGTATGAAAGGTGAATTCGGACAATCTATAAAATTAGACTGGATTCCACGTTACATGATTATCGATAAAGAGGGAACAATTGCCAATTATAAAACTACAATTGCAACTGACACGCTATTTATAAATACAATTAAACATTTAGAAAAATAACTTATGAGACATTCAATAGTAGCAGGTAACTGGAAAATGCATAAAAATGCACAGGAAACAACAGATTTTTTAAACGAACTAATTGAAAAACTCCCATCAGACAAAGAAGTAGAAATCATTGTTGCTCCTTCTTTTACCAACTTACTGATTGCAGCCAAACACCTTGAACACACAAATATAGGTGTCGCTGCTCAGAACATGCATCAGGCTGAAGGCGGAGCTTTTACCGGAGAGATTTCAGCAGATATGCTTACGAGTATAGGAACTCATATCGTACTGTTAGGACATTCTGAAAGACGTCAGTATTTTAAAGAAACAGACAGTATTCTGGCAGCAAAAGCAGATACAGCACTAAAACATAATATGCGTATTATTTTTTGTGTAGGCGAAGAGTTAAAAGATCGTCAGAATAAACAATATCAAAATGTAGTATATTATCAGTTAAAAGATGCCTTATTTCATTTGCCAAAAGCTGCCTGGGAAAATATCGTGATTGCTTATGAACCTGTATGGGCTATTGGTACGGGTGAAACGGCAACTGCAGAACAGGCGCAGGAAATGCATAAATTCATCAGAGAACAAATTGAACATCAATATGATAGAGATACAGCTGAAAGCGTCTCTATACTGTATGGAGGTAGTGTAAAACCTGAAAATGCACGTGAAATTTTTTCAAAACCTGATGTTGACGGCGGGTTGATCGGCGGAGCAGCCTTACATCTTGATGATTTTATTGCCATCATAAATGCAGTATAAAAAAAATGAACCTATTCAGGTTCATTTTTTTTGGGGTGATAATCGTAAGTTCTTTCTAAATTTAATTTTTCTTCATTTTCTAAAATCTCCGGAGGAATAACCTTTAGAAATGACGGATGCTGCTCAATAGCATACTCAATTTTTTCTACAATTTCATCAATCGTTTCATTTTCATAATCGATTTCCAAAGGTTCCTTTATGACAAAAGACTGTAAAATTCCTTTCTTTTTAAGCCATAATCCTTTTTTATCAAAAGACCTTCTGAATCCGTCAATTACAATGGGTACAACAATGGGTCTATGCTGTTTTATGATATGGGCTGTCCCCTTTCTTACAGGTTTGAAAGATTTGGTTGTACCTTGCGGAAATGTTATTACCCAACCGTCATTCAATGCTTTTCTTATATTTTCGGTATCTTCGGGTTTTACTGCCTTTTTCTCAGAAATATCCTTTCCCTTCTCACGCCATGTTCTCTCAACAGTTATAGCTCCTGTATATCCCATAATACGGGGTAGAATACCTGATTTCATCGTTTCTTTGGCTGAAACAAAATAAATATTGAGTTTGGGATTCCAGATATACATCACATTATTGATATTGTCTACCCTTCCTTTCAAACTGGCATTAAACACATGAAACATGGCCACCACATCGGCAAAATAGGTCTGATGATTAGAGATGAATAAAACATTACTGTCGGGTAATTTCTTTATGATCTCCGAACCTTCTATTTTTAGCTGATTAAAACCTTTATACCGCTGATGCGTTAAAAAACCAAAGCTTCTTATCAGCCATTTCTTTAAAAGCAAATTATATCCAAACGGATCTTTTTTAAATAATATCATATAAGAAATTTTCGTCCCTGTAAAGGTAACAAAAGCTTATTTTATCAGTACATTATTAATAGTATCTTTTATTTCACTCAAAATCATTGCTGTAGCTCCCCAGACTACATGATCTTCAATAACAAAAGCAGGGACCATGATTTCGTTTGCATATGAAGTAGACATTTTAATGTCTGATATCAACGCATCATTCAAGAGCTCTTTCAGTGGCACTTCAATATAAGAAGCTACTTCTCTGGGGTCAATATGAATTTCAATCTCTTGATGGTGCACTCCCATATACGGAGAAACGAGAAAATTGCTGGGAGGTATATATAAATCGCTGAATTTTCGCACTACTTCTATTTCATTTGGCTGTATACCAACCTCTTCATTTGTTTCCCGCAAAGCAGTTGCCATCAAATCAAAATCTTCAACTTCTCTTTTTCCTCCTGGAAAAGCAATTTGAGAAGAATGAATACCCGGATAGGTGGCCCGAACAATTAAAAGCAGGTGTGTTTCATCCTGTTTCGGATAAAATAAAGAAAGTACAGCGGATTCTCTGGGATTGTGTACACTAAAATCATAATCCTTATCGTAATATTTTATTCGTTCTAAAGGAGCCATTTTTAGATGGGCTTCTGAAGCCATTAAAGGAATTTGTTTAATTTTAGGTATTAAATTCAAAAAGGTATTAAACTGCATATACTTTTTTAATTAAATTTAAAACATAATATTTGCAATCATCTAAAATAAAAAGTTAAATGTACAGTAAAGAAGAGGCCTTACAGCTAAAGAAAGATTTTTGGATTGCTTTTGCCAATACCTACCCGAGGAAATGGCTACTGCATAATACGAAAATCAAAGACTTTGCGTTCAAATTTTATGTTGATAATAAAAAGGCACAGGTTTTGCTTGATATTGAACCTAAGGATGAAGAAAAGCGTAAAATTTATTTTGAAAAAATAGAATCACTGAAATCTATTTTACACGAAGAATATTTGCCTGAAGCAATATTTGAACGTCATTTTTATCTTGAAAACGGAAAATGTATCAGCCGTATTTGGGTAGAAACGCATGGTGTAAGCATCAATAACAGAAATACATGGGAAACAATTTTTGATTTTTTTGCAGAACACATGACTCAATTTGAGTTGTTTTTTTATGAATACGAAGCATACATCAAAGATTTAGAAGTAAATACCTGATCATAGAACAATCATCTTGTAATTTTTTTTTCATTGAGTAAAAGAAAACTTTTTTTATGGTGTTTTACCATGTTGTTTTGTTTGGGAATGTATGCCCAACAGAACGACTCTGTACCTGAAAAAACGGAACTCGAAAAAAAGACAGATATCAAAATTTTACAGGATTATTCTAAATCCAACAAAAGTAAATTCGGAAAATTTATCCATAAAACCCTTTTTCGGAAAAGATCTTCTGAAAGTCAGACACGGCTTCAGGCAGTACGCCAAAAAGAAATTGACTATGATTACGACAAACATCAGGGAAAAATCATTCGAAACATCAAAATTGTAACTATGGATCCTTTTGGTCATTCGGTTATTGACAGTACCCGTACCCCAACAAAAAGAGCGGAGATCATAGGGAATAAATTACATCTGAAGACCAAACAGTTTACCATACGTAACATATTGCTCTTTAAAAAAAATCAGCCTTTAGATTCTTTAAAGCTCAAAGAATCTGAACGTTTGATACGTCAGCAGCGTTATATTCGAAGCGTTATTGTAAAGCCCATTCCCATCGAAGGTAGCAATGATTCCATTGACGTAAGCATTCGGGTTTTAGACACGTGGAGTATTTATCCTAATGGTTCATTATCTACTTCTACTGCCCGATTGAGAGTTACATCTCAGAATTTTGCCGGATTAGGACACTATTTTTCGAATCAATATACAACCCGCTTTAAAGAAGGGCGTCATGGTTATAATTCACAATATCAAATAAACAATATTTCCAATACCTTTATCAATACAGGTTTGTATTATAACCGTGATTTAGACAAAAATGTGTCAAAAGGTATTTATGCCGAACGAAATTTTTATTCTCCTCTCGCAAAATGGGCAGGAGGTATCAGTATCAATGATACCTATTATAAAGACTCCATTCCGAATCTGATAATAGAGAAAGATAAGCAAGACATTAAATACACCTATTATGATATCTGGGCAGGACGCTCGTTCCATCTTTTTGACAAATATAAAGATGTAAAAATACGTACCAATCTGATCACTTCAATACGCTATTACAACCAGAATTACAAGCAAACACCTCAGATTGAATTTGATCCTGAACAATTCTACAGTGATCAGCAAATGGTTTTGGCAACCATAGGAGTCAGTTCAATTAACTATGTTCAGGATAAATATATTTTTAATTATGATCGCATTGAAGACGTTGCTGTAGGAAAAATCATCTCTGTTGTTGGAGGATTGCACTATAAAAATGGAATCAGACGTCCGTATCTCGGTTCTAAGGTATCTATCGGAAAATATACCAGATCAGGTTATTTTGGAGGAGAAATTCAATGGGGAACTTATTTTAATGGAAACAATCTGGAACAAAGCGTTATACGGCTTGAAGGAATTTATTTCTCCCGCTTATGGGAGTGGGGCAATTGGAAGTTCAGACAGTTTATTAATCCTGAAATCGTATATGGTTATAACCGTTTAAACTATGCAAAAGACAGAATTTCTTTAAATGGAAGTAACGGAATCAATGGATTTGACAGCTATACACTCTGGGGAACCAAAAAAGTAGTATTGAATTTTCAATTACAGTCCTATGCTCCTACTGAAGTTTTAGGTTTTCGTTTCAGTCCTTTCTTGTCAGCGACTATGGCTTTTATGGGGGATGAAAACAATGCGTTTGTAAAGAAAGATATGTATTCAAAAATCGGATTGGGAATTTTAATCACAAACGATTACCTTGTTTTTAATAATATACAGCTTTCTATCGCTTTTTACCCTCGTATTCCCGGAGATGGAAGCAATATTATTAAAACCAATAACCTGCGAAATTCTAATTTTGACCTGCAGAATTTCAATTTTGGAAAACCAACAACAGTACCTTTTCAATAGATTTAAAAATTTAGCATAGAGATAACTTCAGATATTTTTTTTTCGATGTATCTTTGCACATTATGAAAAAACGCCTACTATTACTCTCAATTGCCTTAATTTCAAGTATTATAAGCTATTCTCAGAATATTACAGTGAATAATACCTATACCAACAATGATCTTGTTAACAATGTTTTTTTAAACGGTACATGTACAGAAGTGAGTGCCATTCAGGTAAAAGGGTATACTTTTCAGGATGGTATTAAGAGCTGGGGATATTTTAACAAAGGACAATCCAACTTCCCGTTTGATGAAGGAATTATCCTTACTACAGGTAAATTAAATGCTGCTCCGGGACCTAACAGCGGAACTCTTAGCGACGGTCCTTCTTCCTGGGGAGGTGATATTGATCTTGAAAATTCTGTTAATATCAACAATACCTATAACGCTACGAGTTTAGAATTTAATTTCATTCCGGATGCCAATACCATGCGTTTTGAATACATCTTTGCTTCAGAGCAATATTTGTTGTCCGGTACACCTTCACAATGCGGTTATACAGATGGTTTTGCTTTTATACTGACAGATGTAACCAATAATGGAACTCCGCAAAATCTGGCTTTAGTACCTAACACAACTATTCCTGTAACATCAAGTACCATCAGAGGTGCAGGGGGTTTGTGTCCACCGGCCAATGCACAGTATTTTGCAAGTTATAACAACATTAATTCTCCAATTGCATACAACGGAAATACTGTTCCGCTAATGGTTGAGGCCAATGTAGTTCCGGGACACACATATCATATAAAAATTGTGATTGCCGATCAGGGTAATAATTTGTATGATTCTGCTGTTTTTTTACGTGCCAATAGCTTTGATGCTTCCATATCGTTAGGGAATGACCGTTTATTGAGTACATTTAATGCTTTATGTGCCGGAGAAACCCTTTCTTTAAATGCCGCTATACCCAATGCAGCTTCTTATAAATGGTACCGTAACAATCAACTAATTGCGGGTGCTACAAATGCTACTTATAATGTTACGCAAGCAGGCGTCTATAAGGTAGAAATAACCAAAAGCAACAATTGTGTTACTTATGGTGAGATTACGATTGAATATGACAATTTCACTTATACTTCTGAAGTTTCCTTACAGGTTTGCGGTCTCACAGGAACTACAACATCATTTTTCAATCTGAATGATGCGATACCACTGATTACCCAAAATGAATATGAAGAAATATTCTTTTATCAGAGTATAAATAATAACATCCCTTCAGGTGTAATTGCTAATACTACTAACTATCAGGCGGCAAATAATACAACTTTATATGCCATCATACAATCTGAAAATGGCTGTGAGTATACTGTAAAAGTTAAATTGCTCATTAATAATGAAAATTTACCTGCCCATTTATATGCAAAATGTGATTCTGATGAAACACAGGATGGACTTACAAGTTTTTCACTAAGCGCTATTTCACAAGAAATACTTCAACAAAATAGTTTGAACAATCAGTATCAGGTTACTTATTATCTGACAGCAAATGATGCCTTATCAGGTCAGAATGGTTTTACCAACACCTTTAACAATACCGTTCCGAACCAACAGACGATATATGCACAAATCAGCCTGAATGGTAGCTGTTATGCCATTATCCCGGTTGAGTTAACCATTTTTACAAGTGTGCTATTTCCCAAAAAAGAAATAAAATTGTGCAAGGGTGATTCTGTGGAACTAAAAGCATTGGGAGAAAGTACTACTTACACATGGAACACAAATGAAGTTACCCGTACTATAATGGTATCGGAAGCCGGATTATATACCGTTACTTATACTACTGAAGATGGCTGTGAGGTGACAGAACAATTTACAATTATCGTTTCAGCCGGTCCGGATGATGTAAGGTTTGACATACAGGACTTCTCTGCTACTTCTAATTCAATCACAATTTATGCCTCGGGAAGTGGTGACTATGAATATTCTCTTGACGGAGAAAATTTCCAAAGCAACGCATCATTTACCAATCTTTCTCCGGGTGTTTATACCGTTTATATACGCGATAAAAATGGCTGCGGATCTTATCAGGAAAAAGTATATCTGCTTGATTATCCAAGGTTTTTTTCACCTAATGGGGATGGCAGGAATGATGTATGGCGGATTGAAAACCTCAGTTGGATGGACAGTAAAGCGATTATCCGGATTTTTGACCGCTACGGAAAATTATTATATGAATTTTCTGCTCAGTATTATTGGGACGGAATGCACAATAACCATCCAATGCCCTCTACAGATTATTGGTTTACCATTACTTTTTCAGATAAAAAAGTATTAAAAGGTCATTTCTCTTTGGTACGTTAAAAACTACAATGATAAATAAAAAAGGATAATGAAGTTTCATTATCCTTTTGTTTTCTATATGGTATCAGTTTTTTGCCATTCAGCTGTTTCATCAAAGACATGCTGTAAAATAGCTTCTTCCATAGAAGAAAATTCTATATGGCGGCGCTGCATAACAATTTTTGCTGTTTCAAATGCTTTTTTAGGCAGGTATACCTGCACTCCCTGAGCACCGCCCCATGTAAAATTAGCGATGTAATTTCGAGGAAAACCGGCTCCGAATATATTGGCACACACCCCCACTACTGTACCTGTATTAAACATAGTATTGATACCGCATTTGCTGTGATCGCCCATCATTAAGCCGCAAAATTGCAATCCCGTGTTTTCAAAACGTGCTGTTTCGTAATTCCATAATTTTACAGGTTCATAGTTGTTCTTTAAATTTGAATTGTTGCTGTCTGCTCCAATATTACACCACTCCCCCAATACAGCATTTCCTAAAAAACCATCATGTCCTTTGTTAGAATACGCAAACAAAACCGAATTGTTTATTTCTCCTCCTACACGACAATGCGGCCCTACCGTAGTAGCCCCGTAGATTTTGGTACCCAGTTTTACCTGTGCTTCTTCACACAAAGCGAAAGGTCCTCTGATAACAGATCCTTCCATAATTTCTGCATTTTTACCGATGTATATCGGACCTGTAGAGGCATTGAGCGTTACAAAATTAAGAACTGCACCTTCTTCGATAAAAATATTTTCCGGATTCAAAACCTGTACGGTTGAAGGGATGGGCTGTGACTTACGGTCTTGAGTAAGCAGCTCAAAATCTTCACGGATTGCGGCATCATTTTTCTGAAAGATATCCCAGGTATGCTCAATTTTTAAACAATCATCTGTATATTCAATGAACTCATAATCATCAAAATCAATTTCTTCCTGTGCGTCAGTAGTATAAAAAGCAATTATCTCATCTTCTTTTACTACTGCTTGCCGGTCATGAAGATTAGTAATAAGTTCAACCAATATCTCATTAGGCAGATACGCTGCATTAATAAGAATATTTTCATCCATCTCTACCATCGGATATTTATCAGACAAATAATCTTCTGTAATGGTTGTAGTGGTATTGCCGAGATATTTTTCCCATTTCTCACGAATGGTCAGAATACCAACGCGAATATCTCCTACCGGTCTGGTAAAAGTAAAAGGCAATAATGCATTTCTAACACTTCCGTCAAATAAGATGTAGTTCATACCTAAATTTTTATTGAGTTACAAATATAAACATTCATATATAAAAAAAGCCGTTCGTTACGAACGGCTTTCCTATATTTTTCAACTTCTTATTTGTTGAATTTAGCATATTTAGTTTTGAATTTATCAATACGTCCTGCAGTATCGATAAGTTTAGATTTACCAGTATAAAAAGGGTGAGATGTTCTGGAGATCTCCATTTTATAAACCGGGTATTCTACTCCGTCAACTTCGATGGTTTCTTTTGTCTCTACTGTTGATTTTGTGATGAATACGTCTTCGTTAGACATATCTTTAAATGCTACTAATCTGTAATTTTCTGGGTGAATACCTTTTTTCATGATAAATCGTCTTTAATATTATGGCTATACTCCGTTCTGATGCTTTTATTTTCAAAAAAGGTATAAACGTTGTATAACTTTTTGTTTTTAATTATTTATTTCAGATGGCAAATTTACAATTAAATTTCAATTTACAAACATTTTTTTATCTAAAAAAGACAACTTTGACCATTCTTTCTTTATAAAATCAACATACAAAACACTTCAACTATAAAAAACTAAATATCAAATGTTTAAATAAAAAACAAATACTATTTCTACATTTCTATACTTTACGATAGCACAAAAAATGATTGAAGTTTACTTTATTCAGCGCCAATATCTATAAATTTATTTTATCACAACCGGGATTACATTCTATTAAGCTTGTGCTAATAACCAGAGTTTAATAACTATTCCTACATATTCTACTCTTAATTTACTCTTATATAATGTAAGTGTATTCCTTACATTTTTCTATATTTGTAAACTTATATTATATAGTATTATAATGAATCAAACAATCAAAAATATTGGCATCAGGTATGGTGTTTTATTAGCCATTATACTGGTCATCATTAATCTGTTTATCTATTTTTACGATTATACGCTGATGAATTCCATTATCAACGGATTTGGATTAATTTTTTTAATTCTTATTTTCGGAATCATCAGTATGGTTACATCAAAAAAGAAAATTGGAGGCTACATTACATTTCGTGAAGCTTTTACCCCTTACATTTTAGTAATTACAATTGGTGTTCTTGTGCCTACTCTTCTTCAATTTTTAATATACGGTGTTTTTGATACTGCTACGGGTGAGGCTTTAAAACAGCATTATATTGCTTTAACTGCTGAACAATTAAATAAATTTAATGTTCCTGCTGAACAGGCTCAGGTATCCATAGAAGCCGTGAAAGCATCTAATCCGTATGCGATAGGCACTTTATTAACTTCAGGTGCTATCCGAATTGCGATGTTATCCGTTGCCGGTTTGATCGCAGCTTTGATCTTTAGAAATAAAACAGAGTTTTCTGCCAAACCACAAGCCTAATGATCGATATTTCTGTTGTCATACCCTTGCTCAATGAGAAGGAATCCCTGCCGGAACTACACGATTGGATCGTAAGAGTAATGAATAACCATGGTTTTTCCTATGAAATTTTATTTATAGATGACGGAAGCACTGATACATCATGGGTTACCATCAGGCAACTGGCACAAACAAATCCTTGTGTAAAGGGAGTTCGTTTTCAAAAAAATTATGGCAAATCTCAGGCACTGAATATCGGCTTTAAAAAAGCATCAGGGAATGTTGTCATTACAATGGATGCCGATTTACAGGACAGTCCGGATGAAATTCCAGAACTTTACACAATGATTACAGATCAACACTATGATCTGGTTTCGGGATGGAAGAAAAAAAGATATGATTCCGTTTTGGCTAAAAATATTCCATCCAAGTTATTTAACTGGGCAGCCCGAAAAACTTCTGGTGTACAATTAAATGATTTTAACTGTGGTCTCAAGGCCTATAAAAAAGACGTAATAAAAAATATTGATGTTTATGGTGAAATGCACCGCTATATCCCTGTTTTAGCCAAAAATGAAGGTTATGACAAAATCGGAGAAAAAACGGTAATACATCAGGCAAGAAAATACGGACATTCAAAATTTGGTATGAGCCGCTTTGTTAACGGTTTTCTGGATCTGATTACGATTTGGTTCTTATCTAAATTCGGAAAAAGACCTATGCACCTTTTTGGTGCTTTAGGAGCTCTGATGTTTGGAGTCGGATTTATTTCGGCAGCCTATATCGGCATCGTAAAACTCTATAAAATATATACTGGACATACCGCTATACTCATTACAAACAATCCTTGGTTTTATATTTCGCTGACAGCAATGGTTATCGGGACACAACTTTTTTTAGCCGGATTTTTAGGAGAGATTATTCTCAGAACCAAAAACAAGTCTAAACGATACAAAGTTTCAGAAACAACCTGATCTCAATCATTCTTTTAAAGACTGTTTATGGTTACGTAATATTTCCAGGCAACAAGCGCTTTCTGTAATTTTGTTGCTTTACTTAAATCAAGTTGTTTTTTAGTATAATTGGGTAATATCAAGTGATTGATTTTAGCCAGGGACTTAAAAAATGCTTTTTTCATAAGTCAACAATTAGGAAAAGACTTTTTAAGGTCTTTCGTTTAAATAAATATAAAGAAAAAAATGCACATAGCTCAAAATATTTTAGATAAAGTACATCAATGGCTCTCACCTGCTTTTGATGAAATCACGCAGCAAGAGATCAAAGAACTCATGACTTCATCTCCAAAAGAACTTGAAGATGCCTTTTACAAAAACCTTGAATTTGGCACGGGAGGTATGCGAGGTATTATGGGGGTGGGAACAAACAGAATCAATAAATATACACTGGGGAAAAATACACAGGGTCTTTCTGATTATTTAAAGAAATCTTTTCCGGGAGAGCAACTTCGTGTAGCAATTGCTTATGATTGCCGACATAACAGTAATACACTGGCAAAAGTAGTAGCCGATGTTTTCTCTGCAAATGGTATTCAGGTTTTTTTATTTTCAGACCTTCGCCCTACTCCGGAATTATCTTTTGCGGTAAAATATCTGAACTGCCATACAGGAGTAGTGCTTACTGCTTCTCACAATCCGCCTGAATATAACGGCTACAAAGTTTACTGGCAGGATGGCGGACAGATTGTCCCACCACAGGATAAAGAAATCATTGAGGAAATAGAAAAACTTGCCTATGAAGATATTAATTTTCAGGCAAATGAAAACCTTATCCAATATATCGATAAGGAAATTGACGACGCTTTCGCAGCTTCTGCCTTAGAAAATGCAGGATTCAACATTCCGGTATCTGCAAAAGAAAATTTAAAAATCGTATTTACTTCCCTTCACGGAACATCCATAAAAGCAATACCAAACGTTTTGGATAAAGCGGGCTATACAAAGGTACAGATTGTCAAGGAACAGGCGCTGCCTGACGGTAATTTTCCTACGGTAAAATCACCTAATCCGGAAGAACCTGAAGCAATGGCAATGGCTCTGGCACTGGCTGATGAAACCGGAGCAGATATTGTAATCGGAACTGATCCTGATGCTGACCGCTTAGGAATTGCAGTGCGGGATAACGAAGATAAAATGGTATTGCTAAACGGCAATCAAACCATGATCGTAATGACAGCCTTTTTATTAGAACAATGGAAAAGAGCAGGAAAAATTACGGGAAAAGAATTCATTGGTTCCACTATTGTTTCAACTCCGATGATGCTGGCTTTAGGCGAATATTACGGAGTAGAATGTAAAGTAGGGCTTACCGGCTTTAAATGGATTGCAAAAATGATTAAAGATTTTCCGGAAAAAACATTCATTGGAGGTGGAGAAGAAAGTTTTGGTTATATGGTAGGAGATGCCGTACGCGATAAAGATGCTGTTGCTTCTACCCTGTTGATCTGTGAAATCGCAGCCTTGGCAAAAGCAGCTGGTAGTTCTATTTATCAGGAATTGCAAAATCTGTATGCCGACTTCGGTTACTATAAAGAACACCTGATTTCAATTACCAAAAAGGGAATGGAAGGTGCTACTGAAATTAAACAAATGATGACTAATTTCAGAGAAAATCCTGTTAAAGAATTAAACGGAGAACGTGTAGTCTTTGTTGAAGATTATCAAAGTTCAAAAGCAAAAAACATGTTTTCAGGTGAAGAAGAACCGCTTTATCTGCCAAAGTCAGATGTATTAATCTATTATCTGGAAGACGGAAGTAAAATATGTGCCCGACCAAGTGGTACAGAACCCAAAATAAAATTTTATTTCAGCTGTAATGCTCCGATAGAGCATACAGATGAAATTGAAGATACTGATGCGTATCTGACTGAAAAAATCAAACATTTTATTACTGATTTAGGCTTGAACTAATGGATGAAAATTTAAAAAAAATAATACCTTTTGTAAAAAACTACAAATTCCATGTGGTTTGGAATATTGTATTCAATATTCTGTATGCATTATTTGGTACACTGGGGTTTGCAGCGATGTATCCTGTATTAGAAGTATTGTTTAATAATGATATAAAAATATATGAAATTCCTGTTTATACCGGAATAGAAAATATCAGTACTTATCTAAAAGAATATATTTTTTATTATGTAACGCATTTTTCAAATGAATATGGTGCCAATTATGCTCTTTTATTTACAGTAGGTCTCGTATTAACGACTTTTCTTCTTAAGAACCTTTTTAATTATGCGGCTTTACAGCATTTGATGAAATTAAAAAATGGCGTTTTAAGAGATTTACGTGCCAAAATGTATAAAAAAATTACAGAGCTACCCATCTCTTATTATTCTGAAAAACGCAAAGGAGATGTAATGTCACGTATGCTTGGCGATGTAAATGAAGTACAGAATTCCTTTTTCATGGTATTGGAACTTATTGTGAAAGAACCGCTTACTATTATTTTCTCTATTCTTATGATGTTAAATTTCAGCGTTAAGCTTACTTTATTTGTATTTATTTTTATCCCGATTTCAGGTTTCATCATTTCAAAAATAGGAAAATCGCTTAAATCTCAGTCAACGCGGGCTCAACAGGAAAACGGGTATCTTATTTCTATCGTGGATGAAAGTCTTACCGGTTTAAAAGTGGTAAAAAGTTACAATGCAGAAAATTTCTTCAACAAGATTTTTAATGATTCACTGAACAGATTATACAAATTGTCCAATAAAATAGGTAAGAAAAACAATCTATCATCTCCCATGAGTGAATTTATGGGTATTATCGTCATAGCAGTATTATTGTTTTACGGTGGTAACCTTGTACTGGTAGATAAAACCCTAAGCGGTTCATTATTTATTGCTTTTATCGGTTTGGCATATAATATTCTTACCCCTGCAAAAGCAATTTCAAGAGCTTCTTATCAGGTAAAAAATGGTTTGGCAGCAGCAGAACGCGTTTTTGAGGTACTGGAGGTAGAGAATACTATTGAAGATACTCCGAATGCTATTGATATTAAAGAATTTAATGATAAAATCAGTCTTAAGAATATTACTTTTGCCTATGGAGAGGATGCCGTATTAAAGAATTTTTCTCTTGAAATTCCAAAGGGTAAAACTATTGCACTTGTTGGACAATCCGGTAGTGGAAAAAGTACCATTGCCAATTTGTTGACGCGTTTTTACGATGTAAACAAAGGAGAAATCCGGATTGACGGTCATAATATAAAAGACGTAACCATGAAATCTCTTCGTGATCTGACAGGATTGGTAACTCAGGACAGTATTATGTTTAACGGCAGCATTAAAGACAATATCCGAATCGGTAAATTAGATGCTACAGACGAAGAAATCATTGCTGCTTTAAAAATAGCGAATGCTTACGATTTTGTAATGGATCTGCCAGAAGGTCTGGACACTAATATCGGAGATGCCGGAAATAAAGTTTCAGGCGGTCAGAAACAACGTCTCTCCATTGCCAGAGCAGTCTTAAAAAATCCTCCTGTTATGATTCTTGATGAAGCGACTTCTGCTTTAGATACAGAAAGTGAACGCTTGGTACAGGATGCTCTCGACAAAATGATGCAAAACAGAACATCAGTAGTCATAGCCCACCGATTGTCTACCATTCAAAAAGCCGATCTTATTGTAGTGATGCAGAAAGGGGAAATCGTAGAACAGGGAACTCATGAACAATTATTATCACAGGGAGGTACCTATTCCAAGCTGGTTGCACTGCAATCTTTTGAAAGTTAATCAGTCATATATATAAAAAAATCACTCTTTACAGAGTGATTTTTTATTTGAACTTTATTTGGCTTTCCATTGTTTAAAAAAAGCCAGTACTTTTTCTTTGTCATATCCTTTTCCGCTTTCCATACTTCCGCTTTCCTGAAGTTTAAGTACTTTACCACTAGCATCTAAAACAATGAAAAACGGATAGCCAAGCTGTGCGCCATCCGGGGCATATTTTTTAAATACTTTTTCATTCTTATTTTCAGATGAAAAATTCAAATGATAATAAAGAAAATTATTGTCTACGACTTTCTTTATTTCAGGCGTCTTTTTAATATAGTCATTAAATCTGAGACACCACACACACCAATTACCACCTGCCTGAATGATAATGTTTTTATGTTGTTTTTTTGCCTGTACAAACAAAGCATCGATTTTTGCCTGTGCATCTTCTTCCGGCTTGTACGGTTTCTCTAAAATTTCCTTATCTGATTTTCTGACTGTTTGGGCCACTATACTATTGGTACAGAAAACCAGACAAAACACCAATATCAGTTGTGCTGCTTTTTTCATTTTTCTAATTGCTATACCAACAAAAATACTAAAAAAAAGACCAGAAACATTCCTAATTTCATAAACAACAAACTCATCAGCTTATCCAGTTTTTAAAAGCAGCTACTTTTTCTCTGCTCACAATTATTTCCTCTTCTTTAAAGTTTTGTAATGTGATTTTTAAACGGGAATTAGTATAAATACTGATTTCTTTTACCGCATTAATATTGATGATAAACTGCCGGTTGACCCGGAAAAATTTTTTATTATCACATTCACTTTCAAGAATATCAAGGGTGTCATCCAAAAAATAATTTCGTCCTTCGAGAGTAGAGAGATAACTGATTTTATTGGCACTGTAAAAGCACTGTATATAATCACTTTCAATAATTTTCAATGTATTTCCGACTTTTACCGTATAACGTTCCTTATTTTGTCTTTTCAGTAGATTTTTCATCAATTCTACATCTACATATTTCTTTTCATATCTGCTTTTAAATTTCAGCAAAGCCATTTCCAATTCATGTTCATCAATGGGTTTTAAAAGATAATCCACACTATTGAGTTTGAATGCTTTTAATGCATATTCGTCATAAGCAGTAGTAAAAATAACGGCACTCTGAATAGTAATGCTTTCAAAAATTTCAAAAGAGAGTCCGTCAGATAATTGGATATCAACAAAAATTAAATCCGGATGTTCATTTTTACCAAACCAATCGAGTCCTTCTTCTACAGAAGACAATTGTTGCTGAATTGTATACCCCAAAGCCTCTATTTTTCGCTTCAGCAAACGGGCAGCCGGTTTTTCATCTTCAATTATAACGATTCTCATTGTCTGAATTTATTGCGTTCTTCGTCCATAAATTGTTGTATTTTTCTGTCTTCCCAGTTTTTTCCTAAAAAAGGAATAAAGTGAAAGGTATTTGCAGCATGAGAAAACAAACCGATTCCCCAGCCCAATAGCGGATAAATAAACCAATACCCTCCTTTTGAATTGAACAGATTGAGTATAATTAAGATAGAATTTACCAAAATATAGGTGAACAGATGAGAATAAAACTCTTTTATTTGTTTTACTCTTTTTTTTGCTTTTAATAGCTCTATATGCTTATTCTTTTCCATAACTTTTATTTTTTATTAATTTGTTTGATGATCATATTTCGCTCCCATTTTCCCAGAATATCCAATGCTCTGAATCCGTTTATCAGCATATTAAACACCATGAAGAACAAAATGATATAAGGCCACCATTTATAATCGGGAAACCACAACTTATTGATGAGTAAAAAAAGTGGAAATCCGAAGATTACAAAATAAATACTTACATACCATTCTTTCAATCTATTCATGCGCTCATACGCTCTCTGGAAGAGTTCTTCTTCTTTTAACTGAACTCCAAACCGGAAAGTCATATCTTCTGAAATGAGAGGCAATGAAACGCTGAAATGGTTTTCATCATTGTCAATATGGATGTGCTCATTAGAAACCAGTGCATAGCGGTTGATGATATTATTGAGTCCAATACCCTTTTCTTTTGAGAAAGTTTCCTTTTTCTGATAGTTGTTTCGTACTATTAAGCTATTATCTTTAAAATACAATTGAATTTTTAAAGGCTTTGTTTCACTTACAATATTATGTTTTATGGCATTTTCTAATAACAGTTGCAGACTTAGCGGAATCATTTTTAAATGAACATAAGGCTGCACATCGGGAAAACTGATTTCTAAAGCATTTTCAAACCGCATCTGAAGCAGACTTACATACAAACGGGCAAAGTCCATTTCTTCTTCCACATATACGAGATTCTTATCTTTCTGTTCCAATACATAACGGTAAACTTTTGACAGGGAAACTGTAAATTCCTGTGCCTTTTTAGGATTTTCTTCAATAAGAGCACTTAACACATTCAACGAATTGAATAAAAAATGCGGATCAAGCTGATTCTTTAGACTCTCAAAAGTTGCAGTCGCATTGCTGGCAATAGTAGTCTGATTTTTTAGCTGCCCCTCTTTATATGCCCGATAGAAATAAAAACTAAAAATACTAAGAGCTATGATAAGCGAGATAATGATGATTACTATATAATTACTCATTCTCTGTCCGGCAATGAACTGATCAAACGAAAGGCCTTCATATCCTGTTTTCAATCCCATATTGATTAAAAATACGGACAATGATGTAGCTGCAACGCTCAGAGGCAGAAATAACAATATGCGTTTCTTATAAGAGTTATCATCTTTTACTATCCTTTTGATAAAATGAAACAGATAAGCATTTACAAAATAGAGTACAATTCCATATATAAAACCTATGATATTATTCCTCAGATAGGCTTCATTCCATACCATCTCTCTTTTTGATATAAAATTGATAAGGGTAATAACGGTACATATCAATAAGCTTACAACAACCGCTTTTATAAGATTTTTTAATAACGTTTTCATATTTTTAGATTTACAGAAACAGATATAGCTATAGGATTATTTCTAAATTATAAACCAAAAGTAAGGCAACTGAAGTGTAAGAAAAATTTAATTTTACTGAACTGTTGATTTTCAAGGATGAATTGTAAAAAAAACTTTATTGTTTATAAAATCCGATTCCAATCATGTTTAAAGTAATATTTAAATAATACATTTGTAGGATCAAATACTAAAATTATGATTTATAAATTCAGGGTAATTCTTGATGCAGAAGAAGATGTATTCAGAGATATTGCCATAAAAGATGATAACTCATTAGAAGATTTACACAATACCATTGTCAATGCTTTCGGTTTTGATGGTTCAGAAGGAGGTTCATTTTATACCTGTGATGAAAACTGGACTCAGGATGAAGAAATTCCTTTGTTTGATATGGGTGATGTGCCAGGAGAACAAAAAACGATGGCAGATTATCCTCTCTCTTCTATTCTTGATGAGCAGAATACTAAGATTCTCTATATTTATGACCCGTTCAGTATGTGGACTTTCTTTGTAGAATTGGCTGCTACTGAAGAAGAAGATGAATCTGACGAAAAAGAATTTCCGGTATTGATGTTTGCCCATGGAACGCTGCCAAGTGAAGCTCCCGTAAAAGACTTTAATGCTCCTATATCTAAAGACGATATGTTTGGTGATTTTGATGACGATTATGACGATGATGATTTAGATATGTTTGAGGGAGACGATAACTTTTCGGATTTCGGATATGAAGACGAATATTAAGATCCTTATCACAAACAAAAAAACAATTTAAAGAAAACTCAAAAGGTTTTCTTTTTTTTACTTAATAAAAAATTCTATATAAAAATGATCAACTTATTTAACACGCAGATTGAATCCCTGTCTATTCACCGCGTAGGTAATAAAAGCCGCAACGAAGCTATTTTTCTTTCTGAAAATGTTTTTAATCTAAACGATGAGATCACGCCTCTTTTGAAAGAATTCTTCTTCAAACCATTTAGAGAAAAAGAAGAAAATTATTTTCAATTTGCTCATGATGTTGATCTGGAATACAATGATATGTACAATTTTGCTTCAGAACTTTTTCTGAATCCGAGTAATGTACACGAAATATCAAAAAAAATAACAAAACACTTGTTTGATCAGTCAAATCACCCTCATATTAAAAATGGAGAGGTGTATGTTGCTTACCTCAGCAATGTTTCTATTGACAATAATGTAGTAGATGCAATCGGAATTTTCAAAAGTGAATTACAGGCAGATTTTCTTCAATTTGAAGAAAACGGTTCAAATTTGGAGATGATTTTACAGCAAGGAATCAGTTTAAACAAATTAGATAAAGGGTGTCTGATTTTCAACTATAAAAAAGAAGAAGGATATAAAATACTGACGGTTGACAGCAACCGCTATGATGCGCGTTACTGGTTGGAACATTTCTTATCAGTGGATGCTTTTCAGGATGAAAACTACATGACCAAAAAATATTTAAAATTTGTTCAGGATTTTGCAAAAGATGTAGTGCTACCGGCAGAAGATAAAAAGGAAGAGGTAATGTTTATGAACCGCTCTGTAAACTACTTTGCTAAAAATGATGAATTTGAAGAAACTAATTTCCTGAATGAAGTTATTGACAATCCGGATTTACAGGCTGAATTTAAAAATTACAAAGTAGACCGCGGAGAAAAATACAGCATTGAAGACATCAGCAATTTCCCGATTGCCAACAACGCGGTAACCGATGCGCGTAAAAAAATGAAAAATGTGATCAATCTGGATACCAATGTGCAGATAAAACTGGATTTTATCAATCCGGAATCAGCTGAAAAATTCATTGAAAAAGGTTGGGATGAAGAAAAACAGATGTATTACTATCTGGTATATTTCAACAAAGAAGAGAAAACCAACTAACAAAAACAGCGTTACTTAATCTACATTATGTTGTATTGACTTGGATAGACTTATATTTATAGAAGACTAAAAACAAGTAAACCATGGGAAGATTAGAAAACAAAGTAATAGTTATCACCGGAGCCGGAATGGGCTTAGGACTTGCAACGGCAGTTGAAGCTGCTAAACAGGGAGCCCGTTTAAGTCTGGTAGATTATAATGCTGAAGCATTAGCAAAAGCGGTAAAAACGATTAAGGAGTCAACTCCTGATACAGCCGTTATCACGCTTGTTGCAGATGTATCGGATGAAACGAAGGTGAAAGAGTATGTAAATAAAACACTTGAAGCCTATGGTACTATTGATGGTTTTTATAACAACGCCGGAATAGAAGGAAAACAAGCGTCTATTGAAACGTATGATCTTGAAATCTTTAAAAAAGTAATTGACATAAATTTAATGGGGGTTTATTATGGACTCAGATATGTGATTCCTGTTATGAAGAAAAATAATTATGGCCGTATTGTTAATGTAGCTTCAGTTGGTGGTATCAGAGGTGTTATGAATCAGACACCGTATGTAGCAAGTAAACATGCAGTATCGGGTATGACCAAAAATGCAGCGTTGGAATACAGCAGATATGGCATTACCACAAACGCTATTGCTCCGGGTGCTATACTTACGCCAATGGTAGCAGAAGCTTTTAAACAGGTAAATCCGGCTGATCCTAAAGCAGCGGAAACAGAATATGCTCAGGCAAATCCTTCCAAGAGACTCGGGCAACCTGAAGAGGTTGCAAAAGTAGTCGTTTTTCTGTTAAGTGAAGATGCTTCTTATGTAAGCGGACAAACGATTGCTATTGACGGAGGAGAATCGAACTCGTACGGAAATGTATAATACTAAAACGGCGTTCATATAGATGAACGCCGTTTTTTTTATTTTATATAATGAATCATATCTTTTGGAAATTTACGAACCTTTTTAAGGTTTGCCTGCCAATCGTTTTCTTCATCTCTATAGCCCAGAGGCATAATTAATACGCTTCTCAATCCTTTTTCTTCAAACCGCATGAGTTTATCAAGCTCAGCAGCCACAAAACCTTCCATGGGTGATGCATCTACTCTGAGAACCGCAGCTTCTGCCATAGCAAAAGAAAAAGCAATGTAAACCTGTCGCGCCGCATGCTCAAACTGCTGTTCTTCAGTCAGCGACGTCAACTGTTTGGTTACCCCGTTTTTATACCCGTCAGAAAATCCTTTTGGTAAATCGCGCTCCTGCTCATAATGATCAAAATAGTGATTGATACGGTCTGTGGTATAGTTATTCCAGGCAGCAAATACAATCAGATGAGATCCGTCTGTAATTTGTGACTGGTTATAGGCCACACTCTTTATTTTTTCGCGTAAAGCCGTATTGGTGATCACAAAAATTTCAAAGGGCTGTAAACCCGAAGAAGTTGGTGCCAAACGGGCTGCTTCTATTATTTTTTCTACTTTCTCATCAGAGACTACAGAACCGTTTAATTTTTTTGCGGCGTATCTCCAATTTAAAGATTCTAAAATTGACATTTTTTTTTATTTTGAATAGTTTGAAAGAAAATCAGTTACATTTTTTTCAATTCTTTCTTCAATATTTGTAACATCTGCTTTGACAAATTTTTCGCCCAGAATGTTTTCATATAATTCAATATAACGTTCAGAAACCGATTCTATGTACTCATCAGTCATTTCAGGAATCTGCTGTCCATCTTTACCCTGAAATCCATTTGATATGAGCCATTGACGAACAAACTCTTTCGATAATTGCTTCTGAGCTTCTCCTTTGTCCTGACGTTCCTGATACCCCTCTGCGTAAAAATAGCGCGAAGAATCCGGTGTATGAATTTCGTCAATTAGAACAATTTTACCGTCTTTGGTTTTTCCAAATTCATATTTTGTATCGACCAAAATCAAGCCTTTTTCTTTCGCAATTGCTGTTCCTCTTTCAAAAAGCGCACGCGTATAGTTTTCAAGTACTACATAATCTTCTTCCGATACAATTCCTTTAGAAAGGATTTCTTCACGAGAAATATCTTCGTCATGAACTCCTAAATCTGCTTTAGTTGTCGGTGTAATGATCGGTTCCGGAAAACGGTCGTTTTCTTTTAAGCCTTCCGGTAAGGTAACACCACAAAGAACTCTTTTGCCCAAAGCATATTCTCTTGCTGCATGCCCTGAAAGATAACCACGAATTACCATTTCTACTTTAAAAGGTTCACATAAATGTCCCACAGCTACATTCGGATCCGGAGTAGCTATTAACCAGTTGGGAACAATATCTGCTGTTAGTTGCATGAACTTAGTCGCAATCTGATTCAGAATCTGACCTTTATAAGGAATACCTTTTGGCATTACCACATCAAATGCTGATAAACGATCTGTGGCGATCATCACTAAAATAGAGTCGTTGATGTTGTAAACTTCACGCACTTTTCCTTTATAAACAGATTTTTGCCCCGGAAAATTGAAATGGGAAGAGATGATTGTTTTCATTAATTATTCGTTGTGTGTTTAATACTGCAAAAGTACTAATAATTCTTTTTCAAAGCGTTCTTTCGGAAGGTATTGATCTTCTAAATTTTTCATAAACGGAATTGGTGTTTCAAGACTGGCAACTCTTTTTACCGGAGCATCCAGATGTTCAAAACAATTTTCCATAATTTCAGCCGATATATCACTTGCAATTCCTCCGAAAAGGCTGTCTTCCTGAAGTATGATTACTTTATTGGTTTTCTTAACAGACGCAAAAATTGTTTCATAATCCAATGGCTGTAAGGTTCTCAAATCAATCAGATCAGCAGATACAGACGGGTTTTTATCTAAAATTTCTAATGCCCAATGCACTCCTGCTCCAAACGAAATCACAGTAACATCCTTTCCTTCTCTAAGCAAAGCAGCCTTTCCTAAGGGAAGGGTATAGTAATCTGTAGGTACATCCTGATAGATACTTCTGTACAGTAATTTGTGTTCAAAAAACATTACCGGATTCGGATCGTTAATGGCTGTATTCAATAAACCTTTTGCATCTGCAGGAAATGCAGGATAAACTACTTTAAGACCAGGAGTTTTAGTAAACCAGGCTTCATTGGTTTGCGAATGATAAGGTCCTGCCTGAGTACCACCACCACATGGCATACGCACCACTACATCGGCATTTTCTAACCAGCGATAGTGAGATTTTGCCAATAAATTGACAATCGGATTGAAACCTGTAGAAACAAAATCTGCAAATTGCATTTCTACAATTGCTTTTTGTTTATTGATAGAAAGTCCCATCCCGGCAGATACAATAATACTTTCACATATAGGCGTATTTCGTACACGACCTTTACCGAACTCTGCTACAAAACCATCTGTTACTTTAAAAGCACCTCCGTATTCTGCAATGTCCTGCCCCATAATGACTAAATTATCATGGCGTTGCATGGATTGTCTTAATGATTGCGTAATGGCATCTATAAAACGGATATTTTCTGTTTTATCTCCAGCTGATATTTCTTCAAAATCATACGCTTTATAAACATCGTTTATTTCATCTTCAAGACGTGCTTCTATCGCTGGCTCTTCCTGAACTTTTGCCCAGTCAGTATCGATTTCTTTTTTGATTTCAGCACGGATTTCAGCATCTTTATGTTCTGACAAGACACCTGTTTGTAAAAGGTAATTCTTATAATTTTCAACCGGATCTTTTACTTTCCACATATCAAATAATTCCTGTGGAATATATTTTGTACCGCTGGCTTCTTCATGACCACGCATTCTGAATGTTTTCATTTCAATCAGAACCGGACGCGGATTTTCGCGCATATCTGCCGCTATTTCCGAAAGTCGGGTATACACTTCCAGTATATTATTACCATCTATTATATGGCTTTCCATTCCATATCCTACTCCTTTATCCGCAAGATTTTCGCAACGGTACTGCTCATTGGTTGGTGTAGAAAGTCCGTAACCGTTATTTTCAATGATGAATAATACCGGTAGATCCCATACAGATGCTACGTTAAGTGCTTCATGGAAATCTCCTTCAGAAGTAGCTCCTTCACCGGTAAAAACAGCGGTGATTTTTTTCTCTTCGCGTAGCTTATGTGCCAGAGCAATACCATCGGCAATTCCTAACTGAGGTCCCAAATGGGAAATCATACCTATAATTTTATATTCCTGCGTACCGAAATGGAAAGAGCGGTCACGACCTTTAGTAAAACCATTGGCTTTACCCTGCCATTGTGAAAACAACCGGTGTAAAGGAATGTTTCTGGAAGTAAATACACCAAGATTTCGGTGCATAGGCAGTATATATTCGTCTGTATGAAGAATTGAGGTTACTCCGACAGCAATAGCCTCCTGTCCTATTCCTGAAAACCATTTAGAAACTTTTCCCTGACGGATCAGAATAAGCATCTTTTCTTCGATTAAACGAGGTTTTAATATTTTTTTATATAGTTCAATTAACGTTTCGTCTGACACGTTTTTTTTATCGAATTCCATGGTATTGTTTGTCTTGTTTGTTGGGGGTTAAAATTAAGAATTATTTTAAAATGAATTACGTATTTTTGATTTATCAAACGTTTTTAATCACAACAAAATAATGAGTATTGCATTTTACTGTAACTGGTCTTTTTTATGGTTGTATATGTCTGTATTAGGAGTAGTGTCACCGCAAGCCGATAAAGCTAATTTAAATAAGGAGCAATGCCTGGAAATTGTTATAAAATTACTTTTGAGTTCACCTGAATATCAATATTACATTACCCATATTGAAAAAGCTCAGGAAACAGATGCTACACTACAATACGGAATTGAAATACTGAATGATCCAAAGGAAAGTATGAATGGAGAAAATTACAGTTTTCGCATTAATGAAAAACATCCTGAGTATAATCATACTGTTGCCTGGTTTGAGTTGATCCCCAAGAAGGTATGCTATATGAATACAATGTAGCACAAGACAGCCTGATTCCTATCCATTTTGATTCTAAACATTTAAAAACATTCCGCAAAAAATGCAAATAACTGAGTTGCAAATACCTCTGCATTCAATTGTATTTTTTATACAAACACGCATATAAATCACTTTATGAAATAATTGTTTTTGAGAAATTATTTTTTTATTTTCATAAAAAATAGCTTTTATGAAACCCCACCACAAACAATTTATCTCCAATAACGTATTATTACAATTGGGATTTTTAGCCATTATCATATTTCTTTTCATCTTGATGGCGAAAAGCATGATGATATTATTGCCCGGATTTTTGGGAGCCATTTGTTTATTCGTTTTACTTTTGACCCCATACCGGTGGTTAGTAGAGAAAAAAAACTGGAATAAAATAGCCAGTATCATATTACTTATGCTTTCCAGTGCTATTGTTATCATTGGTCCTCTGTATTTGCTGATTCAGACACTTACCAAAAAAATAATGGTATTGCTGGATGACAAACAGGGAATTCAGGGAAATATTGACAAGGCAATAGAGAATTTGCAGACAAAGTTTAATATTGATCTTTTTAATGATAATAATATCGGAAAAATGACAGAACTCGGTATTAAACTGCTTGAATCTGTACTAAATGCTTCTGTAAACAGCTCTATGCAACTCGCTGTAGCGTATTTTTTGTTGTATTTTATGCTGCTGAATCATCAAAAACTTGAAAAAGGATTCTACGATTATGTTCCTTTAAAGAAAACGAATCTGAAACGTATGAATACCGATTTAAAAGAACTGGTTATCTCTAATGCTGTCGGTGTTCCGCTCACGGCTTTTTTGCAAGCAGTAGTAGCTTATATCGGATATATTGTTTTTGGTGTGGAAGATTCTTTTGTGTATTTCATCCTTACTATTTTTGCAGCCATGCTTCCGGTATTGGGTGCTGCGATTATATATATCCCGTTAGTCGTGATATTATTAGCAAAGGGAGATACGGGTAATGCGTTTGGATTATTGGCCTATAGCTTAATTATTGTTGGTCTTGCAGATAACTTTATCCGGTTCCTGTTACAGAAAAAAATGGCTGATGTACACCCGCTGGTAACCATTCTTGGTGTAATTGTAGGTATTAATTTATTTGGCTTTATTGGGATCATCTTCGGGCCTATTCTGTTTTCTTTGTTTTTATGGCTGATTAAGCTTTATAAATATGAATTTGTAAACCCTAATCCTGAATAATAACGATAATCTTTTTATAATTAAGATCTCCGAAAACATCAACGGGTACTGCATAAATTTGTACATTTAATAAAATGAAATAGAAAATAAATGAATCCTAATATTCCTATACTTCCTTCGATTCTGGATAATGATTTTTATAAACTGACCATGCAGCATGCGGTTATAAAGCTTTTTCCTTATGCCAAAGCGCGTTATCAGTTTATCAATCGTGGAAAACATAAATTTCCACCTCATTTTGCTGAAAGACTGAAAGAAGCTCTTGATCAAATGGCCAAACTGCGGCTTGACTATAAAGAGAAAGAATTTCTACGCATTCATTGCCCATATCTGGATCCTACGTATCTTGATTTTCTTCAGGGATATCGATTCGATCCTAATGAAGTAACTGTTCAGCAAGACGGAGATGATTTACAAGTTTCTATTGAAGGATACTGGTACCGAACCATTCTATGGGAAGTTCCGATTATGGCGCTGATTTGTGAACTGTATTACACAGAAAATAATCTCACAAGAGATACAGATGAACAAGTGATTGCCACAACACGTACAAAGATGAATAATTTTAAAAAATTAGGCATACAGCTCGCTGAATTTGGTACCCGGAGAAGACATTCATTTGCTGTACAGGATTTAGTCGTGAATACGCTTAAAGAACATGGAAATGGTTTGTTTATAGGTACGAGCAATGTGCATTTGGCAATGAAGTACCATGTAAAGCCTATTGGAACTCATGCACATGAGTGGTTTATGTTTCACGCAGCAAAATACGGTTATAAAATGGCAAATGTTATGGGATTGGAACATTGGGTAGATGTTTACCGTGGAGATTTGGGAATCGCTCTTACAGACACTTATACAACAGAAAAGTTTTTTGAACAGTTTGATAAAAAATTTGCCAAATTATTTGATGGGGTCAGACACGACAGTGGTGATCCGATCGAGTTTGCGGATAAAACCATCGCACACTATAAGCAATTTGGAATCGATCCGATGACTAAAACCATCATTTTCTCAGACGGATTGAATTATGATAAGGTAGAACGTATTGTGCATTATTGCAAGAATAAAATCGGAATGTCTTTTGGAATCGGAACAGATTTAACCAATGATGTGGGATTGCCTGCAATGAATATTGTACTCAAAATGACGGAAGCATTACCCGAAAATGCGCACTGGACGGGAGTAGTCAAATTATCTGATGAACCTAAAAAGCATACCGGCACCGAAAATGATATAGAACTTTCCATGCGGTTATTACAAATTACATCTTAACATGTTTCAGCAAAATAATAAACTTCACATTCCTTCTGACGATACCTTGGTATGGAAATATATGGATTTATCAAAATTTCTGGATTTATTGCTATCCGAAAAGATGTTTATGTCACGTTCTGATAAATTTGAAGACCAGTATGAGGGTACTTTTAGCGAACCTACCTATGAAGAAATCAAGAAATTATTAAAAGACAATCCGGAATATCTGGATGCTTATAAATCTAAAAGAAAGAATATTGTCATCAGCAGTTGGCACACCAATTATTACGAGAGTTATGCTATGTGGCAGGTTTTTACAAAAAATAACGAAGGCTTGGCTATACAGTCAACCATTGGTAAACTCAAACAGTCACTTATTGAAGAACGTATCCCTCAAAATATCGGAGAAGTAAATTATATCGACTATAAAAAGGAACACATTCCTTTTGACGATGATTTTTTCCCTTTTTTGTTCAAGCGAAAGAGCTTTCAGTATGAAAATGAATTACGGATTCTTGCTGACGTAACGCCTCTCGATATCAATGTAAACGAAGGCGTAAAAATACAGGTTGACGTACATACCATGATTGAAAAATTATATATACATCCAAAATCTGAAAATTGGTATAAAAAACTGGTTATTGAAATCGTTACAAAACTGGGATTTGAATTTGAGATTGAAAAGTCTGATTTAGAAAGTGATATTCTGATATAGTAATGAAATTAATAACAGGGATAAGCAAACTCATTATCGGAGGTCTCCTATTTTTTTTACTAAACAACTTAGCCGCTAATCTTTTATCTGTGCTACTTTTTAATCATTACGAAATCCTCTTATATGGTTTCAATTGCGGGGTTGTAACACCTGTTGTAATCAAAACCTATTTGTTTATGGTACTTTTTACTTTGTTTAAAATCGCCATTTTAGGCTTTTCAATATCCAAGTACCCATTATTACGATACTATGTTTTTTGGGATGTATTTTTTGTAATTGTGTATTTGTCAGACAAAATCTTACCGCTAAACAGCCCCCTCACCGGCTATTATATATCGAACAAACCTTTTCTGATGTTGAGCAATCTCCTTTTTAACAGCTACTTACTGGCTGTTTTATATGGTATTTTCGCAGGTTTTATTTACATTTATCTGTATTTGAAAAAACATAAAAATCATGCGATATGACCATTAAACGATTAACACCTGTACTGTGGACAGAGGACATTGAGGAAACCATCATATTTTACACAAAAATATTAGGTTTTACGTGTCAAGAACAAAATCAGGAATGGCAATGGGCTTCATTGAATAAAGATGGTATCGAAATTATGATCGCAAAACCAAATGACCATACCCCTTATCGCAACATTGGATTTACGGGATCGTTTTATTTTGAAGTGGAAACGGTTGAAACGCTTTGGGAAGAGTTAAAAAACAAAACAAGAGTTGCCTATGAATTGGAACTATTTGAATGGAATATGAAAGAATTTGCTATTTATGACAATAATGGCTATCTGTTACAATTCGGAGAAGATCAGTAAAAATTGCCTGTTTCAAGAGCATAAAAATATCAGTTAGCCCAAAATACTTTTTAAACTTTTAAAATAAAAACACTAATTTTGCATAAAAATAAATTAAAATACAATGGCAGGTAAAAGAACCTTTACAATGATTAAACCAGATGCTGTAGAAGCTGGTAATATCGGAGGAATATTAAACATGATTACTGAAGGTGGTTTCAGAATCGTATCTTTAAAATTGACACAGTTAACTGTAGCTGACGCTCAAAAATTCTATGCTGTTCACGCAGAAAGACCTTTTTACGGAGAATTGGTAGAATTTATGTCAAGAGGACCAATCGTGGCTGCTATTTTAGAAAAAGACAACGCAGTAGAAGATTTCAGAACATTAATCGGAGCTACAAATCCTGCTGATGCTGCTGAAGGAACTATCCGTAAAAAATATGCAAAATCAATTGGTGAGAATGCTGTTCACGGATCTGACAGTGATGAAAATGCAGAAATTGAAGCTGCTTTCCACTTTGCAGGAAGAGAGCAATTCTAATCTAAGTCATATAAAAAAGAAAGAGCCACTTAATCAAGTGGCTCTTTTTATGTATTATTATTTAAGTACGTTCTACTTTTTTAAATGCGTCATAAAATAATCGGCAATCTTAGCATTTAAGTGAATTCGGTCTTTACCCGATACATTGTGTTCATGAGTAGGATACAGAAAGTAATCTACCTGTTTACCAGCCTTAATACAGGCTTCAATAAACTCCATACTGTGTTGTTGCACCACTACTGGATCTTGCGCTCCGTGTATCATCAGCAAACGTCCCTGAAGATTATTTACTTTATCTAATGTGCTTGTAAGCTTATAGCCTTCAGGATTCTCTTCAGGAGTATCCATATAACGCTCTCCATACATAACTTCATACCATTTCCAGTCGATTACCGGACCACCTGCTACACCTACTTTAAAGGTTTCCGGATGATTTAACATAAGAGAAGTAGTCATAAAACCTCCGAAAGACCAACCGTATACACCGATTTTATCTTTATCAACAAAACTTTTTGATTTTAAAAAGTCTATTCCTTTCATCTGATCTGCCATTTCTGCCTGACCCAATTTACGGTGTACAATGTGTTCAAAATCTCTTCCTCTGTTATCACTTCCTCTGTTATCTAATGTAAACACTACAAAACCTTGTTGTGCCATATAAAAATCGAATAAAGAAGCTCCTCCCAACCACGTATTGGTTACCAATTGTGCATGCGGCCCTCCATATACATATACCATTACAGGATATTTTTTAGCAGCATCAAAATCAGAAGGGTAAATCAGGCGTCCGTTAAGATCTGTCTTTCCGTCAGCTGACTTAATTGTTACCATTTCCATTTTAGGTAAAGTTACTTTTCCTTCATACGGATTTTCAGCTTTTAATAATTCTTCTTTTTTTCTGGTCTTTACATCCACTATATTTATAACTCTTGGTACAGCTGTATTGCTATACTGATCGTAAAAAGCTGTTTTGCTTTCATTAAAAGCAACGGTATGAGTTCCGGTAACATCTGTTAATTTTTGAGTTTTACCATTTTTAAGGTTTACCTGATACAATTGTTTGTCCAAACCTTTATTAGCTGTTCCTAAATAGTAAGCATGCTGTTTGTCAAATCCGGACAATTCTTTAAATACTACCTGATTATATCCTAATTTTCTCACCAATTTACCCGATGTGTTATACAAATACATCTGACGGTATCCATCAATATCTGTCACATAAATAAATTCTTTCGGATTATTAGGATTAAAAAATAGCGGATGAGATGGCTCTACATACGTTTTTGACTTTTGCTCAAAAAGAGTTGTTACGAATGATCCGTCTGCTGCCTTGTATTTATTTAGTTTTAAATGATCCTGACCACGGTTTAGTACCCCAACATATACAAATTCATTGGAAGGATCCCAGGTAACCATCGTCAAAAATTGTTCTTTTGGTTCTCCTGTTTGTAAACTTACCTTTTTTCCGGTAGCTATATTATATACAACCAAGGTTACTTCTTCACTTTTCATACCTGCCATTGGATACTTAATGTCCTTTACTTCGGCTACTCTGCTGGCAAAATCAATCAGAGGATAGTCTGTTACCATTGATTCATCTTTTCGATAATACAACAAATTGTTACCATCTTCACTGAACCACATTCCTTTATCAATACCAAACTCCTGACGGTGTGTATAATCACTTCCGTTTACAATACCCTCCTTATCATTGGTGATTTGTAGTGTTTTACCATTTTCATCCGTTAAGAATATATTATTATCCTCTAACCATGCCAGGTAATTACCTTTTGAAGTTAATGTTTCATTTTTACCCTGGCTTTTATATGGAATTGCTTTGGTGATTTTTTTGGTATTAGCATCTAACTCAACATAATATTTTTGCTTTGCGCCTTCAACATTAAATGCTATTATATCAGCTGTTTTCCAGGTGTAATCATAAGGAAAGATATATAACTGAAATTCATCATCCTTTATTTTCTCTTTTAAAGCTTCAATGATGTCATTTTTAGACATCAACGCTTTCTCACTCCATTTATCCGTTTTCGATCTTTGTACCAGATTCTGATATGTACTTTCCAGATAAGTAATAGCATTCTCTCCCCTGAATTGAGGAGCTACAAATTGTTTTGGAGCAAAAGACGTATAAGCACCGGAAGTAGCCTCCTGTATAGTTAAATTTCGTTGAGAAAATACTAAGGGACTTGCCAGTAAAAAGGCAAAAAGTGTTATTTTTTTCATGAAATAATTGATTTGGAGCTAAAGGTAATTATTGGACAGATATAATAAAAATTAATTTTAAAAAAAATGGAAGTTCCATTTTCCTTAGTATACTATAAATAATATATTTGAATGGATAAGGTACTTATATAAATTTAATCTGTAACAGAAAAGAAAAGTTAATGGTATCATATATTAATAAAAAATTCTGTCAATCCATTCTCTTTTATAAAACAAATTAAATGCTCTTTATTTTTCACATTTAAAACATATCTCTTCTGGTTTTTTAATTCTATATATAGAGCAGTATCAGAACCAAAAACATACGCCCATCCTAATTTCCTTGAATACCGAACTCCATAACCCAATGAAAAATCACCCATAAGGGTATTTTTTAATTCAATATATTTAATGTCATGCCATGGAATTTTATTCCTAATCAATAAAAAAGAATAGGAAACACCAAATTTATTAAGTTGTAGAGAAAACGAACTAAAGAAAATGATACCACAAAAAAAAACGTTGAATAAAGTCAGATATATCATTTCATATTTATCCAAATTTCCCAATATTAATACTAAAAAAAATTCCAATATAAATACTACTAAAAGAAATTGAGGCATTTTAGCTTTCTCTTTAAAAAAATCAACTGTTGGCATATTTCAAAAATATTGAATGTAATTTAATTCTATTGTTTTAATACTAATAAGTTACTATTGCAGGATGTATAAGATGTAAACAATAAAAGTCATAAAATCTATATAAAGCAAAAAACTCCAAAATTAAAGAAATTTGGAGTTTTTAAATTTTGTAGGCGATGAGGGGGCGAAGTTTCTTTAACGTTTCCATATAGTACCTTATCAACACTTTCATCTTTCTTGAAAGAGTTCGTCAACATATATAGAAAATCCAAGATAAAAACCGCTTCATCTTCATTAACACTTATACCACTTCCTTTTAGTATTTTTAGAACCTGATTAATTGAAACTTTTCTTGTTGAAAAAGATTTTGAAATCATACTGTCACTTTTACCTTTAATTTTTAATGGTTTATCTGTTCTGTTTTTGACTATACATTCATGGACTATTATTTTTCTTATAACCGGATCAATTTGAACAGGCTCGAAATTTCTTTGGGATATGCTTATTTCCAAAGGTGTAAATAAGCTGGTAATGTACCTCTATCCAACGAAGTCCTGAGCTTCATAAGATTGATAGATATCTTCTACAACTGAGTATCTTCATCTTTTATAGCATTGATTTTTATTCTTCCAAAATAACTATACTTTCCGGCACATCAAAATCAATTGTTTGGTCAACGGTAATAATTTTGATATTGAAACACTTAACACACCAAGCATATGATATGCATTCCTAATCAAAAAAAATCCCCCCAAATTACGGATTCCCGTAAAAACACAATCCTCAATAACCCTACATTCGGATTTCAAACAAACATTAAGCATAATCCGACACTAAAAAGAAGAAAATAAAATCATGTTAAAAAACTATTCTAACTTTTAATAAATAATTACTAAATTGCTCTAAATAAACAAGCTAGATTTAAATTAAATCCCCCACAAAGTATATCTCAAACTTACAGATATACAGTAAAAAGCACACTACAAACTCCTTCTTTATATCAAAATAAAGAACACACCACTTTGTATTAACTTTTTATCTTGAGTTGGCGGATTTATTTATCACACACACGTAGAAATTAAAAATCAAGCCAACCAAGAAATTATGAAAATCCTCCATACAGCAGACTGGCACATAGGCCAGCTATTTCACGAGTACGACCGCAGTTATGAACATCAACAGTTCCTAAACTGGCTCGTACAGCTATTACAAACCAAACAAATCGATGTCCTGCTCATCAGCGGTGACATATTCGACATATCCAATCCGTCCGCCCAATCCATCAGAATGTTCTACACCTTCCTGAACCAGGCCACAACAGCAAATCCCAGTTTACAAATCATCATAACAGCAGGCAATCACGATTCCGCCTCACGACTCGAAGCACCAAAACCATTGCTGCAATCCTCCAACGTCCACATTATAGGACTCGTTGAAAAAGACCCAGAAGGCAACATCGATTACGAAAAACTAATCATACCCATACACGACACAGCGGGAAATACCAAAATACACTGCCTTGCCATACCATTCCTGCGCATGGGCGACTATCCAGCCCTGCCAGACAGTGCCAACCCATACACAGAAGGCGTCACCGCATTATACAACCAAGCATACAAACATGCCGAACACAAAAAACAAGACGGACAAACCATCATCGCCATGGGACACCTGCACACCCATCATGCCGAAATAACCGACCTCGACAAAACCGAACGCCTCATCATGGGAGGAGTAGAATGCATACCCGCCACCGCCTTCCATCCCGACATCAAATACGTAGCCCTCGGGCACATCCACAAAGCCCAGAAAATAGGCGGCAAAGAACACATCCGCTACTCAGGCAGCCCGTTACCCATGTCCTTTTCAGAACTCAATTACAAACATCAGGTCATCATCTTTGAACTCGATCAGGAAATCAGCAACCTCGAAAGCGTAGAAATCCCGCTATTTGTACCCCTGCAAAGAGTTCCCCTAAGCAACCAGCCATTACATGAAGTCATAGCGCTATTAGAACAACTGCCAAAGAAAGATTCAACACCAGAAACAACCCCTTACCTCGAAGTACGCGTACTGCTCGAAGGACCCGAACCCGCCTTGCGCCATAAAATAGAAACCGCACTCGCAGGCAAAAAAGTCAAACTAGCCAAAATCGATGTAAAATATCCAGTTTCCACACAAGAAGCACCAGAATTTATCACACCCGAAAAACTCAACGAACTACAACCCGTCGACGTATTCGGCAAAACATACCAATCCAGATACAATAGCGAAGTACCAACCCAAATCCTGCAACTCTTCCAGCAAGTAGCACAGGAAATAAACCAAGCCGCCGAATAATGAAAATACTAGCCATCCGCATCAAAAACCTCGCCTCACTCGAAGGCACCATCGAAATCGACTTTACGGCCGAACCACTATGCTCTGCAGGAATATTTGCCATCACCGGAGCCACTGGCGCAGGCAAATCCACCATATTAGACGCCCTTTGCCTTGCCTTGTACAGCAAAACACCCCGATACCTGCAGGCAAAAGAAGCAGGAATAGAAATCCGTGACGTACAAGGCACCACCCTAAACCAGGGAGATGTCCGCAGCATCCTGCGCGACGGAACGGCTGACGGATACGCCGAAGTAGATTTTGTAGGCACAGACACACAACACTACCGAGCCACATGGAGCGTAAGACGAGCCCGCAATATGGCCGATGGCAACATGCAATCCGACAACGTCTCCCTAAAAAACATCAACACCAACACCGACATACCAGGCAAAAAACCAGAAACCCTAAACGAAATAGCACGCCTTGTCGGCCTCAACTTCGAACAATTCACCCGCTCCGTACTATTAGCCCAAGGCGACTTTACCGCCTTTATGAAAGCCAACAGAGATGAAAAATCATCCCTGCTCGAAAAGCTGACAGGAACCCACATCTATTCCGAAATATCCAAAAAAATTTACGAAAAATACAAAGCAGAAGACCTCCTGCTACGCGAACTCAATCTGCGCAAAGAAGGCATCATTACCCTTACCGATGACGAACTAAAAACCCTGTCAGACGAACAACAAACCCTCGAAGCTGAGATCAAAAATCTCGAAAAAGACATCGAAAAACTAACCGCAGAAATCAACTGGCACCAACAGCTCGCCAAACTGCAAACCAGCCACCACGAAGCCCAAACAGCACTACAACAAGCCACCGAAGCTAAAATACTAGCCTCGCCACGCAAACAAAAACTGCAAACCATACAGCAAGCACAGCAAACCAGAAGCTGGGCAGATGCCCTCAAACATGCCCAACAGCAACATACCGAAAAAACAGCAGCCCTTACGGCACTAGAAACAACCCTAGCCACCCAACAAGAACAAAAACAAAACCTCGAAAAACAATTAGAACAAGCACAAAACCATCTTTCAGAAAAAAACAAAGCCCTTACCCATGCCCTCCCCCTATTAGAGCAGGCAAGAAAACTCGACACCCTCTTAGAAGAAAAAAAAGAACAAGTACAAAAACTCAAAGAAGAAGCCGAAAACGCTTCCGACGCCAACCAAAAACAGCAAGCAGAACTAACCGCCAAACAACAAGAATTCAACAACCTTGTCACCCAAATAAAAACCATTACCAACTGGAAAACAGAACACGCAGACCGTAGCCCGATTGCCGAAAACAAAGACCTCATCCTGTCCAAACTACAGGATGCCCAAAAACTTTTAGAAACCCTGCAGACCTCAGCTACAAATCTGGCCGAATTACAAGACAAAATCCAGACCAGCGAAGCCCAAAAAACAAACCTCGAAAACCAGTGGAAACAACAACTGGAAACCCTCGAAAAAGTAAAGAAAAACTACGACATCCAGTCTAAAGAACTCCTATTAATCCCTATCGAAACCCTAAACCTCGATAAAACCGAAACAGACCGCCAAGTAGAAAACACCATACAGGCACAAGCCCATTGGCAACTGCTTTATAATGCCCTCACAGAATTAGAAACCCTAAACCAAAAACAACTAAAAGACCAGGCAGATGATCAAACAAAACAACAAGCCCTACAAAAAATAGCCCAACAACTCCCTCTGGAAAAGGCACAAAAAGACACCGCCTACCAGCTCCTGCAGCAAGCACGCCTCGCATCCGCAGAAAATGTAGAAACCCTCAGACAAACATTAATTCACGACGAACCATGCCCCGTATGCGGCAGCACCAGCCACCCCTATTCCGTGCATAATCCGCAATTAGAAAATGTACTGGCACAACTCGAAAAATCCTATCAAGAAAAAGAACAAAGCTATCTCGCAAGCCATAGCCAGTACAATGCCCTGGAACAAGAAAGCAATACCCTGCAGCAAACCATCCAGCGCCAAAGTGAAGACATTACAGCAAAACAATTAGCATTAGCAACCAAAAAACAAACCTGGCAACAATTTGATAGTGCTCAGGAAAGCCAGGCCATAGCCGATGCTAAAAAAGCAGACTGGATACAGGAAAAATTACAAGCCCTAAAAACACAACAAGCCAATCTGAACGAAAAAATACAAGCACATACCCACAAAAAGCAACAACTGGAAACCGCAAAAACCCAACTAGACCAGCTCAAAGACAACACAGACAACCTTGCCAGCCAAATAAAAGACATACAAAACAAACTATCCGTCCATCACGAACAGCAAAACAGCAACACAAAAGAACAAAACAAAGCTACCGCCGACCTCAGCAGTGTAGAACAGCACCTCACACCCTATTTTACCGCACCCGACTGGATGGCAAACTGGAAAGCAGCCCCAGCCCCATTCATACAACATATAGACACCTTTGCCCGCCAGTGGAAAGAAAACACCCTAAAACTAGAGCAACACACACACCAAAAAGCAGCAATCGAAGCAACACTAAAACAGCTTGAAAACCAGGCCAAAAACCTGACCACCGAAGTCAGCAAAAAAGCAGAAGCCCACCTGGCGCAACACAACATCCATCAAAACCTCATCCAACAGCGCAATACCCTGTTCGAAGGACAACCCGCTGATGCAGTCGAAGCAAACCTAAAACAAGCCCAAACCCAGGCCCAGCAACAGCTCGAACAACTAAAAGAAAATCAGCAGCAACTCAACATACACAGCACCAAAGCCCATACCCAAAAAGAAGAACTAACAAACACACTAACAACCTTAGAAACCGAGGTCCAAAATGCATTGCAAAAAATGCAGGACTGGCTCAACCAATACAACCAAAAAAACAACCAATCGCTGAACATTGACGCATTACACCAACTATTAACCCATAGCAACGAATGGATCACTACCGAACAAACAGCACTACAAACCATTGAAGAAGAAGTAGCCAAAGCCAGCAACATCCTTGCAGAACGCAAACAAACCTTCGACTCCCACAAACAAAATCGTTTATCCGAACGGTCACTTGAGGAACTCAACACCCTTCACACCGTCGCAAAATCAGAAGCAGAACAAAAAAAGCATAAAAAAGGACAAAACCACTACCAACTGCAACAAAACGAAGCCAATAAAAACAAAATAGGCGACCTGCTAAAAACCATCGCAGCACAAGCCGCCATTACAGAAAACTGGAGCAAACTCAACGAAATCATAGGCTCGGCCGACGGTAAAAAGTTCCGCCAGATTGCACAAGAATACACCCTCGACGTATTGTTGGGCTATGCCAACATCCATTTACAGGCACTCACCAGCCGCTACAAAATCGAGCGCATCCCCGCATCACTTGGCCTGCAGGTCGTCGATCAGGACATGGGCGATGAAGTGCGTACGGTTTACTCCCTTTCGGGCGGAGAATCATTCCTCGTGTCTCTTGCCCTCGCCCTCGGCCTCGCCTCCCTATCCTCCAGCCGTATGAAAGTAGAATCCCTCTTTATTGACGAAGGCTTTGGCTCGTTAGACCCCACCACGCTCAATATCGCCATGGATGCCCTGGAAAGGCTGCACAATCAGGGCCGCAAAGTAGGCGTCATCTCCCACGTACAGGAAATGACCGAGCGGATTCCTGTGCAGATTAAGGTGAGTAAGCAGCAGAGCGGGAAGAGTAAAGTAGAAGTAATAAGCGTATGAAAACAACATTGATATATTATGTATATGGGCGTGCCCCTTCGGGTCGGGCTATCCGCTACAAGTCCTCGCTACGCTGCGGGCTTTACGCTACTATCCCTCACGCAGAGTACACACCAACAATCAATTATAAGTAACCATTTAAATAAAAAACAAAATCATGAACAAAAAAATTATTGAAGCAATTGAAAATCAGAAAGTAATAGAATTTTACTATGATGGAGAATTAAGAGTTGTTGAACCCCATTGCTATGGAGAAACAACAGCAGGGAACGAAGGGCTACGTGCATTTCAAATTGATGGATATAGCTCTACAGGAAAATTTGGTTGGAGAATGTATGACCTTAGTAAAGCCGACGATATCACAGTTACCGAAGACCATTTTGACGGACCACGCCCTGGTTATCAAAGAGACGATAAAGGAATGTCAGAAATTTATGTTGAATTATAAAAACTAAAAACAATGGAAAGATATAGAAATACAAGAGGAGATTCAGGAGTATCCGCTTATGAAATAGGAGCTGATTACATTAAAGTAAAATTTTCAGGAACATCCCGCACCTATACTTATAGCTACAGAAAAGCTGGAAGTAGCCATGTAGAAACCATGAAAGGATTAGCCCGAAGTGGCAGCGGTTTGAATAGTTACATTAACCGATATGTGAAAAATTTATACGATTAATATGAGATCAAAATTATTAAAAATATCTATTGGAAATCTTGGATGTATTGGCAACGAAGGTTTAACGGTTAGTCTTGATAATATTTTATGTCTTGTTGGTGATAACAACACAGGAAAATCAACTATATTAAGAGCTTATGAATTAGCTGTTGGTACTCAGATATACTCATATGATAAGGACTATTGTAAAAAATCCAAAGAAGAAAATACATATGTGGAAATCTCTGTCCATATACCCGAAGGAACGGCTAATATAGCTGAGAAGTGGAAAGAGAAGCAAGGAGATTTATTAGTTGTAAAAAGCAGATGGGAATGGGATAAAAATGGTTCTAAGACAAGAAAAACATATGACCCCGAATTAGAGAGCTATTCAGAGGACGGCAATGCTGCGGGGTTAGATAGTGTTTTTAATAGCAGATTGCCTGTTCCTTTTAGAATAGGTGCATTAGAGAATCCACAAGTAGAATTAAAGAACCTACTAAAACTTATAGTTGATCCTATTGCGGAGAATCTACGTTCACATTTAGATAATAAAGAATCTGAATTAAGCAAAGCATTAGAAATATTTACTGAGCATGCTCAAAAGCCAGTGGAAGAACATAAAGAGATTATTGAAAAAATCAGTCAAAGAATGACTAATAGCCATAACAAAATCTTCCCAAATCTTTCTGTTGATTTAAATATAGGAATGTCAGACTTGAAAGTTGACCCTCTCGATGCATTAATTAAAGGGTCTAAATTAAGCATACGGGAATTTGAAGAAAATATAGATTGGGATCAGCAAGGAAGCGGTTCTCAACGAGCATTGTTTTGGTCATTATTACAAGTTCGTTCAAGACTACAGGCGGTGAAGAGTTTTAAAGTCGATAATGAAAAGAAATTAAAAGCACTTGAGAAAGATATTAAAAAATTAGAGGGAGAAAGAGATAGAGCAAAAACAGATGCAACTAGAGAAACCAAACAAGCAGCTATTGATGACAAATCAAAAGAATTACAGCAGGCTAAAGAAATTGAAGTAGAAAAAGCGATGGACGAAAGAGATGGAGAGATATCGCTACCAGGTTACATGCTATTAATTGACGAACCAGAGATAGCACTTCATCCTAACGGTATCAGAGCAGCATCAAAATACCTATATGAACTAGCTAATGATCCATCTTGGCAGGTTATGCTTACGACTCATAGTCCTCTTTTTATTAATCCATTTGAAGATCATACAACAATAGTTCGATTATCAAGAAATAAAGGAAATCCAAATCCGAGTACATACAGATCAGACGAAATAACCTTTACAGAGGATGAAATTGACAATTTGAAATTATTGAATAGTTTTGATCAGAACCTTTCTGAAATGTTTTTTGGCCAATACCCAATAATAGTTGAAGGCGATACAGAGTATGCGGCTTTTGACAAAGTGATGCGGATGGAAAACGAAAAATATCACATCAATTACAAGCCAATACTTATCAGAGCTAGAGGAAAATTTACTATGGTTCCGTTGATTAAAATGCTGGCACACTTTAAAGTAAACTTTTCAGTATTGCATGATTCAGATTACCCTAAGAACAAAAAAGGTCACGTCAATAATGTTTGGACTGGTAATCAAAATATCTACAAGGAAATTCAAACTGCAAGAGAACAAGGGATACGTGTGGTACATAGAACTTCAATTTCAACATTTGAAGTTGCTCATGACAAAATTGAATTGGATGAACAAGGCAATTATCTTTCTGGTACATCAAAAGATAAACCTTGGTTAATGTATCAAAAAGTTAAAGATAATAATGAAATTAAAAAATCAGTAGAGAAGGTGTTGGACGATCTCATTGATTGTGAATGTAACGAAGAACCATTCGATAAACCTTTTTCTGAAATTCTGAATGAAAAATTTGCTGAGTGGGTTGCTTTAAATGAAATAAAGGATCCAAGATTTATTTTTAATCCAGGATAACAAGTCAATTGTAATAAATCATAAAAAAACTTTACACTATGAAGCATTGGAAGCTTCTATTCAATTAATTAAAAAATAAAAAATGGCAACATATCACGACAACAAAAAGACAAAATGGAGCGATTCTGGCGTAGCTTATCATGACAATGGTAAAACTGCTTTCTCTTCCTCTGGCATAGCATATCATGCGAATGGCAAGACGGCTTACAGTTCTTCGGGCATCGCTTATCATGATAATGGCAAAACCGCTCTATCTTCATCTGGCACGGTATATCATGCGAATGGTAAGACAGCATATAGCTCATCAGGAATAGCGTATCATGACAATGGTAAAGTAGCCTATTCTTCCTCTGGAAAATTTTATGATTCGAATGGAAAAGTAGTAGACAAAGCCAGCTTCAGCATAAGTTTAGGTAAAGGAATTACACTTCACATCATTCCTAATATAAAAATCACCGTTTACGGAAGAAAGATTAATTAACGGATTTTAACCCTACGTCCTTATTAATATTGGTATCTCAAAAAGATAAAAACAATGAATGTAAAATTTCAATAGTTATAAATAAAAAATCCGAGAAAAGCTTTGTATAATAAAATAGACATTATCTTCACCATGAAAGAACTCGATCTCTACTCCGAAGCAAAACCACGCTACTATCAGCTCATTCCAAATCGGGAGGATGGGCTGATACTGCTTGCTTTGTACCAAAAAAATTATACCCTAAACAATTGTTCAAACCTTTTAAAAGAATAATTAATGAAATTCAAACCTTCAGACATTACCAAAGAACACATACTCTCGGCCGTACACGAAATCGATCAGGAAAACATAAACCTAACCACAGGCACACGTTGGGAAGTTATCGTAAATGGCAAACCATACCCACCCAAAGAAATAATGCGGTATGCCCGTAAACAATACGATGGCTCATTAGACTGGCCTAATGGTGGGGGACCTCCAACCAATGACTATTTGACCAAGCTGGGGTTTGAAGTTCGTGAAAAAGGAAAAACATTTATTAATCTGAACGGACACCGCATATTCAAATTTTCAATGGGCGTATTCTATAAAACTCCCAGATACTACAAAGTCAATATAGTAGAAAGGCTCGAAAAAGAAAATTTAATTTCCATGCATGAAAACACGGGAAAAAGTCAGGCACAACTATTTAAAAACACTTTGGGAATAGGCGATTACGTATACATAACCTATGGAAAAGACAAACTAGGCTGTATTGCCAAAATCACGAGCGATGTTATAGAATTGCCATCAGACATAAAAAATGATCTAGACGAAGGCTACAAAGGGAGAAAAATAGAAATCATAGCCCAACCTGTACAGCCTAACACTTTAGACCTTGTAAAGCACAAAAAAGCATGGCTTCCCAGTGCAAATACAACAATCAAGCAAATCTTCAATTTGCAGGAAGCCAATGACATCCTTTTTAGTAAATACTATAATGTCGATGTAAGAAATAATCCCGAAACAAACACAATAACAACTATGAACACTACTCCTACCGATAAAAAACATCCCCTAAATCAAATCCTTTATGGTCCTCCCGGCACCGGTAAAACCTATGCTACCAAAGAATTGGCCATAAAAATTGCCAATCCGGATTTTAAATTCGATAAGACGTTGACAGACGAAGAGCAGCGCAAAAAAATCACAGACGAATACAAACGACTTACTGAAACAGGGCAGATAGTATTTACTACCTTTCATCAAAGCATGAGCTATGAAGATTTTGTAGAAGGCATAAAACCTGAAACATTAAACAACGATGTCGTATACAGCACACAACCAGGCCTGTTCAAACTGCTATGTGAAAAAGCAGGAATAAAAAGCAATTCTAACTTTGAAGAAGTACTAAAACGGTTCAAAGACGACGTTACAAACAATCAACCCTTTACCATACATACAAACAGGAGTAAATTTGATGTATCCTATCTTGGAGGAGTAACATTCAGGATAAACCCGCACGAATCAACGAATGACAACCCCAACTACCCAGCAAGTATAGAAAATCTGCTGAAATTCTATCAGACAGAATCAATAGAAGGAATTTATAACCCGAGCTATATCAGAGGTATTGTAAACCATCTGTATGAAAAATACGGCCTCATTAAATACAATACTGTTTCTGAATCGCCCGATAAAAACCATGTACTAATAATCGACGAAATAAACCGTGGTAATGTATCGGCTATATTTGGAGAACTAATCACATTACTTGAACCCGATAAACGCATAGGAGCTACTGAAGAAATCAAATTAAAACTACCCTATTCAAAAAATGATTTTGGCGTACCTGCCAATATCTACATCATTGGCACCATGAATACGGCAGACCGTAGCGTAGAAGCGCTGGATACGGCACTCCGCCGCAGGTTCAGCTTTGTAGAAATCATACCCGACTATAGCCGTATTGATAAAACAGACATAGAAGGAATCAATCTGGGCTTGCTGCTGGAAACCATCAATGACAGAATCGAAGCCCTATTGGACAGAGACCATACCATAGGACACTCCTACTTTCTCAAGGTTAAGGACAAAGCAGCTCTGGCGCACACATTCAAAAACTGCATCATTCCACTATTACAAGAATATTTTTATGGCGATTACGAAAAAATAAACCTTGTACTTGGCGATGGATTTATCCGTATCAATGAAAACAGCAACATAGAATTTGCAGGAAACAACCCATACCCAGGCTATGCGGACAAACCTAAATATGTATTTCCGGAACTGAACGAAAATAACATAGTAGGTGCTATCGAAGCACTTAAAATAAAAACCGTATAAATGACCAGGTTGAAAAACAGGATACAGGTTTTTGAGCACAACAAACTCATCATTGGCCGTCAATATGATGGTGTGCTATTTAGTAAAAAACACTATGATGCACTCTTTAAGCTAAATGAACTGCATAATGACAAATATTTCCGCCCATTACCCGGAAGTATTTATTTCAAACAATATGTAGGTGTCATACAAGTAGAAGGGCTAACAATAGAAATATTACCTAAAATAGACAAAGCCTCTACCGACACAAATCTATGGCAGGAAGTGTTGATAGACATGCTGCGTGTGGCTCGAAAAATCAAGGTCCAAAATACAGACAATGCAAATGTCGAAAAACAAAACAGACATCTGCTCGACATTTATTTTGAATGGTATCTCAACGAAGTTAAAGCCTTAATTCATGGCGGGCTTATCAAACAATATTATCAGCAAACAGCCAATGTAAAAGCATTAAAAGGAAAACTGGAATTTGCCGGACACCTCAGCAGAAATGCAGTTCATAAAGAACGTTTTTACACCACACATCAAGTATACGGCACAGACCACCATATACACCAAATCATCAGCAAAGCACTGGATATAATTGAACACTTTTCTAAAAACAGTTATATCTATAGCCTCTGCAAAACAGTACAGGCATCTTTTCCGGAAGTTTCTCCTATTACGGTTACACCTGACACATTTAACAAACTAAAAGAAAACAGGAAAACAGCACCATACAGCACAGCTCTGGAAATCGCTAAATTCATTATACTGCAATATGCACCCAATATAAAAAACGGAAATGAAAACATGCTGGCCCTCTTGTTTGATATGAACATGCTGTGGGAACAATACATATTAGCAAAACTAAAAACTGCAGCCGCAAATAAAAACCTGATCATACACCATCAATGGGGGAAACCTTTTTGGAAAACAAATAAAAACAAGCCTGATATAGTAATCGAGAAAAAATCAGGAGATGAAAACCAGAAATACCTTATTATAGACACCAAATGGAAGAATATATCCGGTTCAAACCCCTCCATTCAAGACCTCAGACAAATGTATGCCTACAATGACTATTGGTCATCAACAGATGCAATGCTCCTTTATCCGGCAATCCATTCAAAATTTGACGGATTTGCAGAATTCAATCCCATTGCTGGCAAAACTGAGCATCACAAATGCGGTATTGCCCAACTATCCATTTTTTTACCAGACACAAACAAACTAAATCATGACATAGGTAATGAAATCTTAAAATGGTTTGGAATAAAGTAATTTCTTTTTAGAAAACAATGGCACACAAAGATCAAATACAATTATTAGCATACTGGCGCAACACCCTGGCCGATGGCTCACGGGTAGAAATAAAAGTAGACAAAACCATACACCTGCACAATCAGCCTATTGACTATGCCAAAGGCCATGTGCCTTCATCATCTGCAACAACATTACTCGATGAAGTTGAGAAAAAACAAAACGAAGCAAAAGGACGGTCAAACCAAAATGATCCTGATTGGGAAAAATTAGAAGAAACCAGCATCCTGATAGCCCCATTCAGAGTAAGCCCCGATCCCGAATACACCAAATACTCCGGAGAAACAGGCATCAGCTATCCGTTCTGGATCAGAGCCCTGCTCAACAGAAACGGATTCTTAAAACCCGATGAAGACACCTTCCCCTACATTCCACGTACACACCTGGAACCACAGGTAAATGAAGCCGTAAACTTTATTTTTTCAGACGTAGACAAAATAGACAACGCATTTGCCAGGCCCTTTGCAGGCGAAGAAAAATGGACTGAATATTGGAACTATATACAAGACTGTTTCCAACTGATTACAGGAATACAACTACAGGAATATGTTTCAGAAAATCATACCGTCAGTTTCTCAAACACCATAGTCGCCCATGAAAACCTTACAGCCGCAGCAGACGGCATTATCAGGCTATACGACTACCTCATCCGTGAAAAAAAAGTACCGTCCTTATTAGAAAAACTGGCAGACAGATCCAACACACAACTAAAATCCCTATTAACCACCAACCACTTTGAAGACACATCCGCCACTCACCTTGGCCAGATGGCGCATGCCTATCCCCTCTCCATCTCACAGAGAAAATCGCTTTACCATTTCCAAACCTTGCAAAAAGGCGAAGTACTAGCCGTAAATGGCCCACCTGGAACTGGAAAGACAACCCTCCTCCAAAGCATAGTAGCAAACGAAGTAGTACAAAGTGCCGTAAAAGGACATGACCCCGCAGTAATCGTAGCCTGCTCCACCAACAATCAGGCAGTAACCAACATCATAGACAGTTTTTTCAGCGTGACCCAAAAACCAGGACTGCTGTATGAACGCTGGTTGCCAAATCTGAAAGGCTTTGGCCTCTACCTGCCCGCACAAAGCAAAATAGTATCAGGAGGCATACCCCATCTAAAACGAGAAAAAGGCCGACTGAGCGGAGCGCATACAGATAAAGAAAATCATAACTATCTGGATATTGCAGAACAAACCTATATTGAAAAATCTAAAAATTACCTCCAGCAAGAAGGACTGACTGTATCGAACATCACCAAACAACTACAAGCCACATTGCAACACAAACAAAAAGAACTTCAGGAAGGCATCAAATTATGGCAGCAATACAAAACAATACCCGTACACCTTCAAAAATTAGGCGCCACAACCACCAGCAGTTTATTCTCAGGACAAAAATTAGACGAAAAGACACTTGACCAGATAGAAACAAACATTAAAGACATAGAGCGAAAACTCAGCGACTATCTGGATCAGGAATCATTCTGGATAAAACTCTTTTCATTCCTACGTTTCGTAAAAGAAAAAAGAGCCATCCGACTAAAACAACTATTCCGTGATTGTTTGGTAAACTATGACACCGTAAACTTTTATAAAATCAGCTCCTTCCACCATTTTTTTGATGAAAAACTGCAAGTAATCCAACAAATCAAAAAGCTTTCACAAGCCTGGAAAAACTGGAAACAAAACAATAACATTACATCCAATCCCCCCATAGACGACGAAGGATTTAAAATGGCCGAACACAAAAAAGAAACCTACTTCTATGATGAACTCGAAATGGGTTTAAAATACGACCTGTTTTACCTCGCCATCCATTACTGGGAAGGACGCTGGATCATGGCCACCAAAGACCTCATACTGGAAGATAGGGTATACAAAAACGGAGAAAGAGATGCCCGCAAACGCTGGCAACGCTTTGCCATGCTGAGCCCCTGCTTTGTTTCCACATTCTTCATGGCACCCAAATTCTTTACCTATTCAAAACTTGTCAGAAACACAGAAACAGGAAGCATCTGGGATACCCCACCCCTGCTGGACTACATAGACCTGCTAATCGTAGACGAAGCCGGACAAGTTTCGCCAGAAGTAGGCGCAGCCACATTTGCATTAGCCAAAAAAGCCTTGGTAGTAGGCGACACATTACAAATAGAACCCGTATGGAACGTACCCGCCAAAGTAGACCATGCCAACCTGCATCGATACAAAATAATAACCAACATCAATGACCAGAAATCAATAGCCGATCTACAAAGCAAAGGTTTCCTCAGCAGCGCCTGCAGCATGATGCAACTCGCCCAGAAAACCACCCCATATCAATTATATCCGGAAATGGAACGCGGCATGATGCTCACCGAACACCGACGCTGTTTTGATGAAATTATTGAATATTGTAACCGTCTGGCCTATCATGGCCTGTTGGAACCCAAAAAAGGGTCGGCAAAAAACAGTCCGTTTGCCCCAATGCAATTTCATGCAGTCAGCGGTATTTCCGTAATCAGGGGTGGCAGCAGTCGGGCAAATACAGAAGAAGCCACCGCCATAGCCCAATGGATACTCACCAATCAGCAGCAGTTACTTAGCCATTATCAGGACATCGAAAACAGCACCGCAGCAAAAGAAAAAAGACCGCAAAAGACGCTTCGCCTGGCAGATATAGTAGGTATAATCACCCCCTTTACGGGACAAAAACACGAACTGGCCCTCACATTACGCCGCGCAGGAATCAACCTCTCAGGATTGACCATAGGTACTGTACATGCCCTACAAGGAGCAGAACGTCCCGTAGTCCTGTTCTCCTCCACCTATGGCACCAACGATTTAGGCAAAAGCTATTTCTACGACAGAGGAGTTAACATGCTGAATGTAGCTGTATCTCGTGCAAAAGATGTTTTTATTCTATTCGGCTGTAAAGAAATACTATCACAAAACGCTACAACTCCATCTGGGCAGTTGTATCGGTATATTGAGAAGAAGATATCTGTTACTTAATTTATTTCATATACTATTTTTTCATATACAACTAAATAAACAGGGCTATACAAATATTAATGATTATTATTTTTTTGATATACATTTGTAATACATTTTTTTACTACATTTACAATATATACAAAAAAATGTGTTACACAATTAGATTTATATGAAAATAGCATACTACTTAAACGAGGGCAGAAAGAAAAATTTATATTGCCGTATTAATGATGGAACAGAAAGAATAACGTTCAGTCTGGAGCACACCATTGACCCAAAAGAATGGAATGCTAAAAAGGAAGAAGTAAAGGATGAAGATGTTTATTATTTTACATTGTTGAACTTCAAAAAATATCTCACCAACAGATATCATGAACTAAAGTCAGAAGGTAAAGAGAATATTTTGACTATACTAAAAAACGAAGCAGCTACATATCTTGACGGATCTGGCATTGAAGGAATTGCCCGGAAAATGTTTGACTTTGAAAATGAGAAAAATGGCCTGCCAAAATATAATGATTTCCTTTTAGCATTTGAAAAATACAGCAATCTTAAAAAAGGAGATTATATGGCTGAAGCTGTTGGCGGACTAATGCACTTTCATACAGATAATGAGGTCTATGAAATAGATACCTACGAAGGAAAAACTGCCTTCCTGAAATCTATAATTGAACAGCGATCTTACGAAGAGATATATACCATGACCAACGAAAGCATATGGAGCGAAATTTATATTGATGCCGGTATTGAAAAACATGTTTTCCTGCCAGAAATGCTTAATGAATGGGAAAAATATTGGACTACTGAATACCAAAAAGTGAAAGAAACAGTTGGGAAAACAGCGCATCTTGATGAAATGAAAGAAAAATCATGGCGACAGTTTCAGGTTTACATGGAATGCTATGATGGTATTGGTGATATTATAGATTTAGCCAACAAAATAGATGATTTAGCCCTTTACCCTATTGCAGTTATCACAATGATGCAAATATTCGATGCGAAAATCTGTTACCAGGAATATTGCGAACTGGAATTTGATAGCGGTGAAGAATGGGAATCTGTTTCTCTTGGCAATGATGAAGATTGGGACACCCCTGTATTTTTTATTAGAACTTATGAATTTTAAAACATAGAAATGATGTGGCATAACGATTATATTGATTCCGAATTTACCTCTTATGTAAACAGGCATTGCAACGGCATAGTACAGTTAAAAGATAAAATTGAAAAAATATCAGTTTACTTTGGGCTCGCCGAAGCTTTTTCAAATCATGCATGTCGATTCTATATAGATGTTGATTTTATTGATTATAAAAGTTTTTCTGCTGAAGATAAAAGAAATGCCAACCAATTTTTCTACAATTCTCAAAATGCAACAGGAAGCAAATTTGTATCTTTCATTTACAAATCTCAAAGAGATTACCATATAGATATCGAAGTGGTGAAGTCCTTTATTTATCATTATCAGTTTGCCCAACATATCTTTGAGGGATTTATAAAGAATATACTTCCCCCTGATTGTGTTTTAAAAATAACTCCTTTAGAACAAGAGCCTTTCTTTAACTATATATCACATTTCTTGAGGCTATCCAGGTATTCCAATGAAGACAATAAACTTCCATTTAAAAAAGAATACCTGAAAGTTACTAACAGAGAATTTGATTTTGATCGTCATTATCACAAGGATTTGATTAACGCTGCTGTCAAAGAATTAACAAGTAGAGAAAATGTAGTGACAGATGAAGAACTCCATAATGCTGGCGGAGGCAATGTATCAGACATCAGGAGATTTGTCCTGGAAAATGACATACCATTTTCCGTTGGTTATTATACAGACGTAATCGATAATATCCAGATTGATATTTCAACCCTTAAAGAAAAAACAATCAACCATATAGCTGACTCTTACTCTACCATAAACTCTGCTGTAATTCTTAGCCTAATAAAAAACAAAGAAAATACCGTAATAAAAAAAGAGATGATTATCAGGGAGAAACGTGAGGCATTGGCGATTCAATTGGGAGATTACATCTATGTCGAAAACTCATATCCTAACGCTGATAGTGATATTTTGGGAATAATAAAAAGTATGGATTTAAACTACAGTAACGAACTGGAAATTCAATATATCACATTAAACAAAGACCTATCGGAAAGTCGTTTATCACTCAAGTCAACAAAAAATAATGAAATTATATACACCCTAAAAGCAGAAATATTTCAAGAAGAAAAAGACAAAGGACTATTACAAAATAAAAATCAGCTAATACAACTTTTTAAAAATAAAGGAAGAAAGAATCCCGCTTTCAAAACAAAAAGAAGAAAAAAATAAATTTGAAGACGCTCATTCTTATCCATCCAGCATTCATATTAATTGCTTGTATATACAAAACACCACCTTACCATTATTAAACAAGCTTGCAAGCAAAAGTGCGAAAAACTAATTAAACTGTTTGACTCCAATTCCAATGAAGAGTACGTTAACCTTCACCATTTTGCCAATTTATGGCTAACTATCTTGATTCCTGAACTGGATAAGTTAAAGGCCACACAAACAAGAAAAAGAAAAATTTATACGCTAAGAAACCTGAATATTCGTAATATAACCATGACAAGCGAACGACTGGATTGGCCGCTAGAAAATTGCCAATATTCAAGTACTAAAGTTAAAAGTTAGATATGTCTTTTCGAACAAATAATATAGCGATTTCGAAATAGAAATGCAGTTACAATAGTTGCAGCCATTTTAAAAATGCTAAAGACTAATCCGCGTTCGTATGAGCTAATTTTGTATATTAGTCTTATATACCAATATCATGTCCGACAAACCTTTACTTTTCTGATTATGTCGAACAAGTCTTTCATCTCAATTAGAAGTAAACCCTACATAGAATTTATTTTTGCTTTCGCTAAATAAGATGTAAACAATAAAAGCCATAGAATCTATATAAAGCAAAAAACTCCAAAATCAAAGAAATTTGGAGTTTTTAAATTTTGTGGGCGATGAGGGGTTCGAACCCCCGACCTCTTCCGATGAAAATCGGAATGCTCTAAATCATCTCTTCTACTCTTTATTATTATTGATTAATGCTTGAATTTTAATCCTGCTTTTCCATGATTTAATCCGGAGCTGTCTTTTATGGGCAAGTTCCTTGGTTGAGTAGTGTTCGGTATAAACTATTTGCCAATCGTTTACATTTCCCGTAAAACCTTTACTTTTCTGATTATGTCGGACAAGTCTTTCCTCTAAATTAGAAGTAAACCCTACATAGAATTTATTTTTGCTTTCGCTAAATAAGATGTAAACAATAAAAATCATAAAATCTATATAAAGCAAAAAACTCCAAAATCAAGGGAATTTGGAGTTTTTGGATTTTGTGGGCGATGAGGGGTTCGAACCCCCGACCCCCTCGGTGTAAACGAGGTGCT
>DAMCXY010000018.1:64929-68601 GCA_032096595.1 Flavobacterium sp.
TTGTGGGCGATGAGGGGTTCGAACCCCCGACCCCCTCGGTGTAAACGAGGTGCTCTGAACCAGCTGAGCTAATCGCCCTTACTTTCATCAAGTAAGCTTGTTGCTTATTGCGAGTGCAAATATAGAACGCTTTTTTTAATTTGCAAACAAAAACAGGAGTTTTCTATAAAATTTCTGCAACAACAAAAGTGCTTCCTCCCACGTAAATCATATCATTTGCCTGAGCCTTTACTTTTGCCTTTTCATAAGCAACTGGTATAGAATTACATATTTCAAAATCAAAACCAAATGCAGTCATTTTTTCAGCAAGTATATCGGTTTCCATTCCTCTCGGAATATTTGGTTTTGCTATAAAATATTTTGCTTCCAAAGGCAATAAAAGTAAAATTGCTTCCACATCTTTGTCATTAACAATACCAAAAACAAAGTACAATTTATCATATTTCTGTTCACGAACCTGCTGCATGGTTTGCTTGAGACCGTCTTTATTATGTGCTGTATCAGCAATAATCAATGGCTGATCTGACAACTGCTGCCATCTTCCCTGTAATCCCGTATTTTTTACGACATTTCTAAACCCTTCAATCTCATTCTCTCTGGAAATAGAAAAAAAGCTGCGCAATTGATCTATTACAACTTGCACGGTACGTTTATTATATTGCTGATAGTTTCCTTTTAAATCTGATTCGACCGATTTATAATTATCCATATCGGATGCAAAATACAAAGGAGCCTGCATTTCTTTGGCCTTTTCTAAAAATACATTTTTAGTAGTTGCGGTATATTCTCCTATAATAACGGGGGTCTCTTTTTTTATAATACCTGCTTTTTCAAAAGCTATCTCTTCCAGACTGTTTCCCAACATTGCCATATGATCCCATCCAATATTGGTAATAACAGATACTAAAGGTGAAATAATATTAGTAGAATCTAATCGCCCTCCTAAACCTACCTCAATAACCGCTACATCAACTTGTTCTTTAGCAAAATAATCAAACGCAAGTCCTACTGTCATTTCAAAAAAACTCAATTGCTTTTCCTGAAGAAATGCTTTATTTTTTTCGATAAATTCTATGACTGTTTTTTCCGGAATCATCTCGTTATTAATTTTGATACGCTCTCTAAAATCTATTAAATGAGGTGATGTATAAAGCCCTACCTTATATCCAGCCTCCTGCAATATGGAAGAAATCATCGAAGATGTAGAACCTTTTCCATTGGTTCCACCAATATGAATGGTTTTGATTTTTCGCTCAGGATGACTTAAATGTTCAGACAATAACCAAGTATTGTTAAGATCTTTCTTATAAGCAGCGGCTCCAACTTTATGGTACATAGGCAGTTGAGCAAACATCCAATCTAAAGTATTTTGGTAATGTGACACAATGAAATGATATTTTTTTGTGTTAGACAAAAAATTTTATTATTTAGCATCATTTTTGCTGTAATAAAACTATCTTTATTGCAAAAATGAAACTTTATTAAAAATAAATAAAACTTTATGCTTACTTTTTTTTTACAAGCTCCAATTGATTCATTAACACAAGCCACAGGGGCTGTTGTTGAAAATGTGACTACTCAAAAAGAACTGTCTATTTTAGAATTTGCCTTCAAAGGTGGGGTATTTTTGATTCCTATTGTCATTTTATTTATTTATACCATCTATCTGACGATTGAGCGTTATTTATTTATCAAAAAGACATCAAAAACAAGCAGTCACTTAATGAACAATATTGCTGCCCAGTTAAATACGGGAAATTTAGATTTAGCTGTTGCTTCTATTCAGAGAGACCAGACTTCTGAAGCTCGTGTTTTACAAGAAGGTTTATTAACTATTGGAAGACCAATTGCTGAAGTAGAATCAAACATGGAAAAAGTGGCAAATATTGAAATTGCTCATATGGAAAAGAAATTAGGACATTTGGGTATCATTGCTGGTATAGCTCCAACACTTGGTTTTATCGGGACTATTTCAGGGGTAATTAAGATTTTTTATAATATCTCAATCACTGAAAATATTAGTATCGCTAATATATCTGGTGGTTTATATGAGAAAATGATTAGTAGTGGTGCAGGTTTAATTGTAGGTATTATCGCTTATGCAGCCTATCATTTACTTAACGGACTTATTGATAACTTCTCATTAAATACTCAAAAAAATATTTTAGATTTTGTTAATGTAATACAACGTCCAAATGGCATTAAAGAGAAATAAGCGCTTTCAGGCTGAAATTGCCACTTCATCTTTGAGTGATATTATGTTTTTTCTATTGCTCTTCTTTATCATTATTTCGACATTAGCTAATCCGAATGTGATAAAAATGACGTTACCGAAAGCAGAAACTACTGAAAAAACAAGCAAACAATTAATAAGTATTTCTGTAACAGAAGAAAAACGTTTCTTTATTGACAAAGAGGAAGTAGCACCTGAAAATCTGGAAGCTATGCTGCTTTCAAAAATTGATTCCAATAAAGAACAGACAGTTGTAGTAAGAATTCCTTATAATTTACAGGTTCAAGATTTGGTAAATGTTTTACAAATAGGAGTAAAAAATAATCTGAAGTTTGTAATTGCAACCAATAAATAATTATTTAAACAGAAAAAGCACTTATTAATAAGTGCTTTTTCTGTTTAGTTCAAAACTGTAATTTATAAACTGCTTAAGATACTGCTGTGTAGAACCAAAAGTATTACTCTCTTTTTTAAAAAGAACATTGTCAATCTTCCAACGATTTTTCTCTTTTACAAGTAATACTTCGTCTTCCCATATTTCATCATATTTCTTATTTTCAAAGACCACTCTCACATTCGCCTTATCTCCTACAATATTTATTTTCTTAATTGTAAATGAGGTATGCCCTTCATAGAGACTTGTAAAAATATCACCTTCAATTAGCAAAGGTTTATCTGTAGGATAAGCACTATTTTTAACAAGGATTTCATCTTCTTCCTCTATTTGCTCCGCTTTAATAATAAGTTCATACAAATTATGCGTTATATAGCGTTTATTTACCTCTCTAAAATCATGTTGATACTCAGAATAAAATTTATTTACAACTCTTGTAACTTTAGATTCTGGATTAGAACAATTGACAAATAGAATTGGAAAAAATAGCACTAAAAACAATTTCAGCAGGGATTTTCTTTTCATAAAATTAGTATTGATTAGTACTTAATAAAACTAATGTACAAGCCTCTTCATAAGGGATATTATGATCTCTCAACAATTTATAAAACTCCGGGTTTTCGGTTCCGGGATTAAAAATGACGCGTTTAGGATGTAATCCTACAACATAATCAAAATATGCTTCCTGTCTTTGCGGATTTAAATATAATGTGATGGTATGTATATCATCAAAAGCTACTTGCTCTTTATTAATTTTTATACCATTCACTTCTCCCTCTTTAGCTCCAATAGCTACCACTTCATGATTATAGTTCAATAGCTTTCTAATAGCCATGTTAGAATATCTTTGTACATTTTCTGAAGCACCTATAACCAATGTTTTCATAACTTTTATTTTTTTAGTTATATCAAATATACAATTAAAGAAATAATTTTAAACAAATTTAAAGATATAGTAAGCTGAATAAATCGGATTAAACTCTATTATCAATAAAAAATTTCGTCTATTTAATTCCAAAAAAAAATCCTCAATCAGATTATGATT
>DAMCXY010000019.1:0-62298 GCA_032096595.1 Flavobacterium sp.
TAATATCTGCAGGAAGTAATTCTGCAAAGAAAGGTGCTGTGGTATCTTGTACTGTTATGATCTGAATATGCTGTGTGCTGTTGCTGCAATCATCTGTAGCGGTCCAGGTTCGTGTAAGGATGTAATTTCCGGAACAGGAACCATCGGTACGTTCTTCTTTGAACATGACAGTTGTCAAACCACAATCAGCTGGTGCGGTTAATACAGCTGCTGGTGGAATCGCATCACAACTAACCGTAATATCTGCAGGAAGTAATTCTGCAAAGAAAGGTGCTGTGGTGTCTTCAACACTAATTATTTGAACATGCTGTGTGCTGTTGCCACACTCATCTGTTGCGGTCCAGGTTCGTGTAAGGATGTAATTTCCGGAACAGGAACCATCCGTGCGTTCTTCTTTAAACATGACAGTTGCCGAACCACACTCATCTGTAGCAGTCAATACAGCTGCTGATGGAATCGCATCACAACTAACCGTAATATCTGCAGGAAGTAATTCTGCAAAAACAGGTGCTATGGTGTCTTCAACGGTTATTTGCTGAAAACAAACAGCTATATTACCATTAGCATCTTCAACTGTAAACTGTCTTTTAAACGTTCCTGTATACGAAGAACAACCTCCGACAAAACCTTCATCAATATAACTGATGGTTGTACCGCCGCATGAGGAGTCAATAGTCGGATATCCCGTTACTACAGGAGAATAATCCGTTCCACAGCTTACCGTTACCGAAGGAAGACAGCTGATACTAAGTTCACAACAGTCGGGAGCATTTCCTTTTATGAATATAGGATCACATCCATTAGTCTCAGTAAGTTGAAAATCATACTCCGTTCCATTGTTAATTGGTGATGAAGTCCATTTATTTCCTGTCCATGAACCCGGAGAGCCAGTACCTGATATTATGAACGGGGGTATTCCATTTACTTCAAACGCCACTGTATACGTATTAGTTACTGTTGAACAAGCTGTCGTAATATTGGTTACTGTTGGTTTTTCGCGAACGGTAACCGTAATTTCCTTAGCATTATTTGGGTTATTTTCACAAAAATCATTATTGCTGACTGTAACGTAATATTTAGTGGTTACTGCAGGTATTACCTGATAAGAGGCCCCAACAAATAATTCTGTTGTAAGGTCGGGATCATTATACCATTTAAATACCGGATTTTGTAAATTAGACAGCGCATTAAGGATGACATCTTCTCCTTTACATATTGTTTCATCGTTTACTATTATATCAGTGGTGACTGCTTTAGGTTTTACTGTTATGGTGAAACTATAAGAAGCCCCACCACAACCTTCACCGATTACATAGGGTTGTATGGTAAGTACAGCTGTTTTTACAGTATTGGTATCATTTAAAGCGACAAAAGAGGCTATTTTATCATCTGTAACCTGAAAATAATCACTTAATCCGATAGAGGGATTGCTATTTGAAACAAAGTACCCTGTACCATCCGGTGCATTGGAAGGCTTTAAAAGTATTTCCGGAACAGTATCTCCATCACATATAATCATATCTTGAATGGGTGCTACATCACCTCGGGCAAAAATTTTCACCTGTATGTCTACAGCCATTCCTTCACATCCGTTTAAAACAGGAACAACTCTTATATAAGAAATTATTGTTGACGAAGTATGGTTTATTGCTTGTGGAACAAAAATAGAACCACTGCCCGAAGCAGCTATACCTCCGGCTGTGTTATCATTCGTCCATAAATAGGTGGTTGCAGGATCACTGCTATTGAAATTGATCTGGATTGCTTCATCTACACAAAAAACATATGAATTGCTATCCGTTATCACATCAGGTTCGTATACAGTCACATTTACAGTTTGCGTAAAGACACATCCCGAAAGCGTTTCTATTTTTATTGAGTAGGTACCGTTGTCTCCTGCTGTCATATTATTACGCAATAAATTATAATCCGTAGTAGTAGTTCCGTCAGGAAATTTCCATTCTATACTTTTCAGAGGACCTACAGGTAAAGGGGTTAAATCTAATGTATCACCTTTACACAGTTCTCTTTCACCAACAATAATATTGTTTGCAGATTGGTTTACCATTACAAATGACTGGATTATCTGGTAACACCTTGTAACGATCTTGACCTGATAGCTTCCTTCAGAAAGCCCTGTGAAAACTGGACTACTCTGTCCAGTAGCAGGAAAATGGGCATCAGTACTTTTTTTAAGAAAATAGGTAACAGGCCCTGTTGCATTGTCTACCTTGATATATAAATCGCCTGTTGTCGATCCACCACAAACAGCACCACCTGATTTAGATAGATCAACTATTGGAAAGTCAGAAGAAACGGTAATAGGAACCGTAAGGGTATTTTCCATAATATCTTCAGATGTGACAAATGTATTGAACCCTTCTTTCGGACTTATAGCCAACACATAATCACCTGAAATATTTGCTGTGAAAGTAAACGGAAGAATATCTTGCCCCCAGATATTAAACCATTTTCCAGAAACCCCATTTGCATAAAAATAACCTAATCCCTGAGGACCTGATACTAATCTGGGATAAGCCGCACCAGAACCATAAGCTTCAAGTATAGCATCCGGATTTAAACCCAACCTTCTTCCCACAGCACTGATTTTGATTTCACCGCTGATTACGTAACGGTCACAAATTTGTGTATCTGGTGTATAAGTCACATTCTGCAGAGCAATATCAGAAATATAACTAACTAACGAGATTGTAAAGTCCTCTTCAAAACAGCCCGAATCTTTTACTTTGATCGTATAATTTCCTTGTAACAAATCATCTCCTAATCCTAAAAAGTAGGTAGAAAAGAGACTGCCTGTCCCGTCAATAGTCTTATAGATGGATGAAGGTCCGCTAACCGAGGTAATTGTAACCGGAAACGTCAGTCCTATCTCATTTGTAATTCCCTGTAGCACAAGCGCCGTTTTTCCCATTTTTTTTATACTTGGTCCTTCAACTAACTTTAATTTATCTCTTATGGGTTTCGGAGTGTAATATGCAGGGTTGATATATACACTCGCAGGATTGCTTTGTGAGGGTGTATAAGAAGCTGATGTCTGGTTGTAAAAGAGGTAATGGGTGAGCTCAGCTCCCGAGGCATCGGTTATTTTAAATGTATATGTTTTCCCGATATCTAATAAGATTTCTCCATAACGCATAGCGCTTGTAATGGTATCTGTTGTGGTGATTTGTGTAGCCTGATCTGTAACTTTCATAACAAACGGAGGGCAACCACTCTCAGGGTATAGTGCATCAAATACTGCCAATACTTTTCCAGGGCCCGTATCACAATTATTCAGATCAGGGTTATCCCTCATATATATTGTTTTACCTGCAACGGGCAAGACTTTAAAACCTGAATAATTCGCAAGATTAAAAGAATTTGTTTTTTCTATACCACAAATCTTAAAAGTCAATCTTATAATCCCCCATTCAGACCGATCATCAGGTAAAGGATAATATCCGTCTAATACCTCATTATAGGTTAAATCATCATATACATCAAAGGCACCGGATTCATTCTGAACCTCAAATTTAAATCGCATCTGACCGTATTTATCTCCATAAAACTTTGGTCCTCCAGGCATTGTGGTAATATCTTGTACAATTTCATGAGAACTGGCCCATGCCCTGCCTAAAATCATTATTGGAGATGTAATACCAGCTTTCCTTATTCCTGAACATGCACCGTCAGTATCATTATTATAGAGTACTTCAAAATAGGATTCATTAGGATTATTTGACGGATAGCCTATTGAAAAATCGGTATAAGGAATATTAGCTTTTATGATAATATCTGTAGGAGTATATACTACGGTACCGCATTCATCTTCTGCTTTTAAACGATAGGTTCCGGCACTAAGTCCGTTAAAATTAACACCTCCATATACAGAAGTGTATTCCTGAATGACCATATTCGATATATCTAATAAACTAATTGTATAAGGACCATTTCCACTATATACATAAGCATATATGCTACCCAAAGGATCATTTCCATTTTGGCAATAAGCATAATAATCATCCTTATAATAACTAAGAACAGGCGGGTCTGAATTGTAATAATCAGCTATGTATATCGGATCGTCAGCTTTTACAAAACTCGTACCCTCATAGTAACCAAAATAGTACAGTCCCGATTCCAACATGGTAAATAGAGGCGAATTGCTACTAACAATCTGAGTAATATCAAAAGGTGCTTTTACTATCCCGTAAGTAACTCCAACCGGACCATCAATTAAAGTAATTTCAAGCGTACCGTTGTTGGTACAGGTTACAGGAGTTACTCCTGCTGATATAGTTGTTTGTGAAAAACATCCAAAAGAAATTAAACAAAACAACCATATAATTCTCCATTTTATATTTTTCATATCTTATTTATTATTTTTCAACTCTAAAAGGGAAAAAAGCATGTACAGATTAATCCATACATGCTCTATTTATCATTTAACTAATTAACCTGCTATCATTATATGACAACATAATTACAACAATGATTGACCAAAGCCAAACAATATCTGTTTACAAAAGTATTCATTAATGATTTTAAAGACCTGTTACAAAAAGTCATAAAATCAACTCTAAAAGACATATTTAAAAACAATTAGACTGTAACTATTTCTTTAAATTACATGTTTAAACAAATCTGGATTCTGTTGAATTGTGTCCCATTAAAGAAGATCTGCTTAAAAGGATAAGAAAATAAAGTGCTGATAAAAAAGGGTGTTATATAACTAAAGAATATTTACTTTATTTTGATCGTCTGCAAACTCTCCACAGGATATATCCCAAATTGATTCATATAAATCATGGAGAAATAAGATAGCTTTTGGTAGCCTAAAAGGAATGCAACTTCTCCGACTGTCTTAAAATTACCGCTTTCTAACAATTCTCTTGCCAGTAATAGTTTTTCATTTTTAAAGAAAACTGCAGGAGTCATTCCAAAAATACTTTTATATAGATATTTATATTTGGTAACAGACATATTGGCTATTTCTGCTAATTTTTCTATGCCTGGAAAAGGAACGACAAGATTTGACAATAAAAATTTATTGCTCATAAGAATGGCTTTCCTGTCCTTTTCATAGACTACCCTTAAAGGAGCATTTATATTGAGTCTTTCAAAAAAATATCCCAATAAATTATAGGTGGTACTTTTTAATAAAAACTCATAATTAAAGCTATTCATCTTATGCTTCTTTAGATTATACAGCATCACTTTACTTCTTGCATCCAGCTGTCCATAAAAAAAGGTTCCGTTATGTCCCAGAATATGCCAAAAGTTTTCAATAAATCCTTTCTCTATAAGATATTTATTGAGAAAAGATTTTTTTATCACTATTCTTAAAGAATAAGCTCTGTCACCAATATCTGAGATGTAGGAGCTTTTGATCCGGCTGTCCATGACAGCAAAACCCAGTTTGGCTTTGTAACCGATGGTATGCTTTACACCATCTACAATATGCCTACTGTAATGATCGCTTAAATCATAATATAGAATCCAACAGTCTTCTTCCATTGGAATTCTTGTAAATCTTATAGGTTTGTTCAGGGTGGCATCTATAATAAAAACCCAAACATCCGATTGAACTTTTATTAAACCTGCCGATCCGGCAGCTATTTCTGGTGGAAAATTTACAGATGTGTTATTTTCCATATTACATCCGAGTTGCTCAGCAAATTGTTGCAGACCGGAAGAATTCAGGGAGAATTTGTGTTCAATTTCAAAAAATGATTTTGGCATAATAAAGTACTTTGATATTCTTTCGGAAAGATTCCGTAGGTTTCCTTAAATCGTTTAGAGAAATAAGAAATGCTTCGATAATGTAACTTCTCAGCTACTTCGTTGACAGTGTACTTTCCTGACTCAAGCAGCTCCTTTGCCAGATGTAATTTATTTTTCGAAAAATACTCACCCGGTGTTGATCCGGTAATCTTAGAAAATAATTTTTTATACTTTGTAGGTGACATAGATACCTTTTCTGCCAGAAAATCAATTCCTGGAAATTGTTCTTCCAGTAGGTTTAATAATAGTCTTTTTGAAGATATTATATGCTTCAGATCATCTCCAATTACTTTACCAATTACTACTTTATTTGCTCCTATTTCTTGCAGATAATTACTAATCAGTCCATATACGACACCTTTGAAATACATTTCAAAAGAAGGGCTGTCATAAGAAATTTTCCTGAATTCATTAATAAAGTTACGACTTTCATTACTCATCCGCCCCATCCTTATAATCGTATTCTTTCTTTGATCTAAAACAGTCTCTTTATGTACTTCTATAACCGATGTTTTATGCAAATACTTTTCTAATTCTGTTCTTTTATTAAAAATGCAGATCGCATAAATAGAGGTCCCTTTTTTAACTATATAGTCTGTTGGTATACTCATATCCATTAAAGACATATTATAGTTTAACTGCCCTATAGGACGCATTACATGATTTAGATTCAGATTGAAATCAAGGTCTTTATTAGTAATATAAAAGCACAACCCAAGCATACTGCTGTCATTTGTTCTATGACTGATAATAGCATTGTCATGATAGGTAACATCCACAATAATAGCTGAAAGTTCATTCTCCAAAGACAACATTTTGTGAATTCCAGTATATAAAAAATTATCTCCTTTTATGGTATTGTCCTTTACAATGTCTCCCATACTTCTTGCAATTGTCTGAATAAGATTCGAAATATGGTTGTATTTATAAGTAATTGTTATCATCTTTAAGTAACAATATAATTAGGGTTCAGAAACAGGATGTAACAAAGGCTTGAAAGAAAATTACCTGAAGATATTTACATTATGTAAAAATAGATTAGTTATCAGGAATACTCTTACACAATAAGACATAAAAATAACACTAAAAGACTTTTCAATACAATTAACAAACAAAGAGATTCAGCAACGTTTTTTAATAAATATTCAGAAAAGAAATGACTCAAAACACTGTTTAAGAATTTGAATTATCTATTAACAAAACATACCAATTGAGTTTGCGGGAATTTAAAAAAATCTTTCTATCTACATTAGTCAAATTAAAAATGTAAAACTATATGCTCTGTTTACTCAGATGCTCCGCGTATTCTTATTCGGAATGATCAATTTGATCATATCTCAGTTCAAAACAGGTATTGAAAATAAAATTAAAAAATTATTGAAATGAGATAGATAATGTATGGGTTAAAAAATGTATTTTTATGAGAAAAGATGCTAATTCCTGAACTATGTATTACCGAAAAAAACAAGGAAGAGGATTCCGTTATACAGATCAACACGGAGCTGTAGTTACAGATAAAGACATAAAAGATTATATTAAGTCTCTTGTCATTCCACCTGCATGGAAGGAAGTAGAAATTTCCGATAAAAGAGGCAGCAAAATACTTGTTACGGGTAGAGATGTACAAGGGCGCAAACAATATATTTATAATCCTAAATTCAGGATGAAACAAGAACAAAAAAAGTTTGACAGAATTATTGATTTTGCTGAACAGCTCGAACATATGCGTCGTGTAACAGGACAGCATATGCGCAAACGAAAACCTACCCGTGAAAAGGTACTGGCAACTATGGTTCGTCTGCTTGAAACAGCTTTTTTCCGCCCCGGAAGCGATGTATACACCAAACAAAATAAAAGTTACGGATTGACTACGATGCGAAGCAAGCATCTTCAGATCAACGGAAGTGAACTTATATTTTCTTACAGAGGTAAGTCTGGAAAAGAGCAAGAAAAGCATATTGTAGATGCTAAGCTGGCAAAAATTGTAAAAGAAATCGATGAAATGCCGGGTTATGAGATTTTTAAATTTTTAGATGAAAACAACCATATACAGGATGTAAAGAGTGAACATCTTAATGAATATATACGAGAAATTATGGGAGAGGAGTTTTCTGCCAAAGATTTCAGAACCTGGTCCGGTACCATGATTGCAGCTATTGCACTGGATGAACTGAATGCTGAAGATGAAAAAGATCAGAAAACGATGGATAAAAACATTCGAAATGCTGTAATTCAGGTCAGTGAAAAATTAGGAAATACTCCTGCAGTTGCCAGAAGTTCGTATATAGATCCGCGTGTCATTGATAAATATCTGAATGGAAAAACATTGAAGTATTTCCAAAAAGAGGTGAATAAACTGCTTAAAAAGAATGAAAATTTGTCTGAGAGTGAAATAGGGGTTTTATGCCTGCTCAAAGAACGATTGAAATAAAGTTCCGGTTTCTAAATTTTATCAATATAAAATACCGCTATAATAAGCGGTATTTTTATTTAATTAATGTCATTATCAGTGAAAATAATGCTCCATTTCGCTGCTTTTAATTCACTTAAAGTATAAGTATACCGTTTTGAATATACATTATTCTCTTTTATTTCTTCCCAGGAATATTGATCTAAGATAGATTTTTTAAAAAAATAAACATATATTTTGCTATCATTAGCAAAAGAATCTTCATACAATAACCATTTTTGTTTTTCACCAACAGAAAGCATTTGATTATCCAATCTGCTTTTTGAGATGTCATCGAGAGTCACATCTGTTGTGGAAAATTCCTTATAATAATATATAGGTTCATTACTCTCGTTTTTGATCAGTAATTCGCCCACATATCTTTCATCATCACATGTCATGGAACAAAACAGTAACAGAACTGAAAATAGTAGCATTAGTTTTTTCATATATAATTGTTTTAGTAATAGGTAAGCCAAATGTAGTTATTTTCACAACATAATAAACATATCAAGAAAATTTAATACCATTACTAAAAAATTCACATATCGGAATAAGCTGATTAAATCCATCAGGTATAGTGAACATTTCTTGACAATCGAAATTTTGTTTTCATCAACCATAAAAGAATCTTTATTTTCAACTCCATAAGAGAGTATACAAATCATATAACCTGAAACAATTGACTCTTTTCACATTTAAAACTTTTTAAACCAATAAAAATGGTTTAATTTTAATTTAATTAAAAACTCAATTCTACAAACTAACCAGAATTAATCAAATTAAACTTATATAAATGAGGAAATTACTTTTTATAGTTTTTCTATTGTCATCTATTAACTTAATTTCACAAACCAAAAGTCAAAAACAAGAAATAGATAGTTTACTGTTGCTTTCTAAAAACTATTTATTTTCAATTGATCTGTCTTTAGCTTTTAAAAATTCCAGTATTGCGCTTGAAAAAAGTGAAAAGATAAATTACTCGCAGGGAAAAGCGCTCGCCGGCTATTATATCGCTAATGTTCTTCTTGAGAGTGACGATTATAAAAAAGCTTTAGATTACCTCTCTGCCAGTCTGCATGAAGACTATACTAAAAATACACCTCAGCTCATTACAGATATCTATAGAGTAAGAGGGCGTGCTTATGGCAACATGGGATTTTCTGATGTTTCTATCTCAGAATTCAAAAGAGCATTGCAAGCTGCTGAGAAAATTACCCTATCTAAAAACAAAAAATATACACAGAGTCTGTTATATGAAAACCTTATTTACCTGTACCATAAAAAAGGTTTAAAGGATTCGGTAAAATATTTTCTCGATAAAAACAAATCAGCGCTACAGGGTTTAGAAGAAGATTTTATTTATAGAAACAAAACCAGTCATTACAACTATCTGGCAACGTATTATATCTCATTAAAAAAGTATGATTCGGCTATTCTGAGTTTAAAAAAAGCGATTGACATTACCGAAAAATACCCCTATCCTTACACTTCCGTAACCTACAAATTATGGGGTACTATTAAAGACAGTGAAAAGCAATTAGATTCAGCCCTCTATTATTATTTTAAAGCCGTCAGAAACATAGAAGAATCAAATCTCAAAAGTGAAATACCTTCAATATATGAAAGTATAGCTTCTATACATGAAAAAAGAGGAAATAAAGATTCGGTAGAATATTACCGGCTGAAATCGATGGAAATACAACAAAAAATTTCGCAGGCAAAAACGGAAGCAAATGAAACCGTTTTAAAAACAATTCTAAAGGAAAAGTCAATTCAAACGTCTCAAAAAACATATACCTTAATTATGGTATTTATTGTTATTTTTCTCACACTTCTCGGAGTGATGATTCTGTATTTCAGAAAAAAAAGAAAGAAAGATTATGAAAGGTTTAAACAGATTCTGAAAGAAATTGAAAGTAAGAGAAATAAAACGGACTATAATGGAAGTGTAGCAAATTTTTTGAAGATTGAAGCTCATTCTAAAGAGCTGATCAAAAAAGAAACAGAAGAAATCCTATTAGAAAAATTAAATCTGTTTGAAAAAAATAAGAATTTTCTCGACAGCAATGTTTCTCTTTCATCTCTTTCATCCCGCTTCAAAACAAATACAAAATATCTTTCTTATGTAATTAATAAACATAAACAAAAAGATTTCAACAGCTATATCAATGAATTGAAGATTCATTATATCATTGAAAAACTTAAAAATGAACCTGAATACAGAAAATATAAGATCAGCTATCTGGCTGAAGAATGTAATTTTTCTTCACACAGCAAATTCACTGCTACTTTCAAAACAGTTACCGGATTAGCCCCTTCTCTTTTTCTATCTTATTTAGATAAAAAAAATTAATTATCAACTTGCCTGTGAGTTAAGTTATTTAATCATCTTTATCGCTTATCTGATTTCTACAGATACTGCAAAATGCTATCAATGCATTTCAACGCTACAAAATTGTCATTTTTCACAGTCTGTTCATGCTGTTCATGCGTCCATGTTACTTCATACGGAATGTGAGCTGCATAGGCACCTAACGCTAATACAGGAATGATATCCGATTTAACAGAATTACCCAACATGAGAAAATTTTCCGGTTTGCAATCTAAATGATGTAATAATTTCTGATAATCCGTTGTTTTTTTATCACTCATGATTTCAATGTGGTGGAAATAACCTTGCAATCCTGACTTTTTTAATTTTCTTTCCTGATCCAATAAGTCTCCTTTTGTAGCCACTATAAGTTTGTATTTCCCTTTTAGCTGGTCTAATGTTTCTGTTACTCCTTTCATTAATTCTACAGGCTTTTGCAAAAGATCATGACCAATCGCTATAATTTCATCAATTCGTTTCAGTGAAACAGTATGATTAGAAATTCTGTTGGCCGTTTCAATCATGCACAATACAAAGCCTTTAACACCGTATCCGTACAAATGCAAATTTTTCATTTCAGTAGTAAACAGTTCCTGCGATACCAAATCCGGAGACAGATAATTTTTAAGTAATTCACAAAATTGTTTCTCTGCCTGCTGAAAATAAGGCTCATTGATCCATAATGTATCATCTGCATCAAATGCAATAGTATTTATTTTGTCTTTCATTCTTATATTTTCAAAAGAAGACAAACTTCCAAAAAAAGACAAACTGAGAAAAGGACATTTGTCCCGGATAACACAACTTGATAAAAACAGGTTGTTATTTCAGCATCTCAAAAGTTTGTTGAACACTAAAATGTAAAAAGCAGGAGATTTTTTCTCCTGCTTTTTGAATAGAGTACTTAAAAGCTTATTTCTTTATTACTTTAATAAGCTGATTAGTAGTATTGGAGTGTATCTGAATCATATAAATTCCTGAGGCAAGCGCAGTCATATCTATTTTTGCAGTACTATCTGAAAAACGCTGTTCTTTTACTTTTTTTCCATCCAGTGTATAAATCTGAACGTGATCGATCACATCCTTACAGGTCATATACAACATATCATTGACAGGATTTGGATAATAGGATAAGGATGCTTTATCAAACTCATCTGTACCCAGCGTCACATCAACTCTTACTGCCAATGGAGCACTAGGACAACCATTGGTACCGATAATGACCCCATAATAGGTCTGACCGTTTACCAAAGGTTTATCTGGTGACAGAGGGTTATTCCCCGATAAAGCATCATTATGACTGATATACCAAATTACATTTTGTTCGTTCGTAATCAGATGGCTGATTCTTGCATCTGTATTCTGATGAATTGAAAAACTTTGCTCTGCAGGTCCTGTCGGTGCTGAAGGAACACTGCCTATAGTGACCTGTACGGCTGTCCGTGCAGACTCACAACCATATTGTACCCGTGAAACATAATAAGTACCTGTAGTTAGCGGAGTCGTTTGAGAGAGTATTTGAGTACCTGCTGCTGCTGCATACCAGTTATAAGTAATGCCTGTAGCTGCAACTATATGTAAATCTGAAATTGTCCCTCCTCCGCAAATGGTAAACGGAGTTACATTTGGAGCACTGATATCTACAACACGGACCAACACAGCACGTCTTTCAGAAAAACAGCCGTTTAGAGTCTGAGCGACATAATACACATCATTGATCAAAGCCGTTTCTGAAGATAACGGGGTTTCTGAGGTTAAGGAATTATACCATATATATGTTGCTCCTTGTGCTCCACCGGAAGCAGTCAGATCCGAAATGGTACCTGCGCCACAAATTGTCTGAGTAGTGGCATTTGGCTTGGTTAGAGAAGGTTGCAGCGTAATCTGAATCAGGGTACGTTCAGATTCACAGCCGTTTATTGTCTGGCTCACATAATACATTCCGTTCATCACGGGCTCGTTTATAGAAATTGCCTGTGCAGATGCCGGTCCGTCATACCATCTAACAATAGCATTTGGTGCAGCTCCCGTATTGACCTGTGCAAAGGTCTGCGTGCTGCAGAAAATAAGATGTTGAGCTGCCAAGGCTACAGGAATAGTATGTACAGTAACAGCGACACTTTTGCGAGCACTTTCACAACCATTTATTGTTTGTGAAACATAGTAGAAGCCATTTGAGAGCGTGGCATTCATAGTTAATGGTGAAGTGCTGGTTTGTGAAGCATACCATTGAATATTTTCACCGGTTGCCATCAAATTCGATACTGTTGCCGAACCGCAAAAAGTCTGTGAAACAGCTTCCGGTAAGGCAATCGTATTGATTGTAATCACCACGGAAGCTCTGTTACTTTCACATCCGTTAATGGTTTGGGTTGCGTAATAAGTACCACTTGTTAAAACACTCCCTGACGATAAAGCCTGTGAATCCGTTAAGCCACTATACCATTTAATATTTTCTCCCTCTGCCTGTAAATCAGTAACAACTGCAGCTCCGCAAAAAGTCTGATTTTCTGCTGTTGGCAGCTCAATAAGATGAACAATGACATCTATTGCACGGCGTTCGCTTTCACAATTATTAAGCGTTTGAGAAACATAGTAAACAGCTGTTGTAAGTGCTGTATCTGGTGTCAATGGTGTGGTACTTGTTTGTGTTGCATACCATTTCAGATTTTGTCCGGTAGCTACAAGATCTGATACGCGTGCTGAACCACAGAATGATTGTTGCAAAGCATCAGGCATTGCTGTTAAATGTACTGTAACAGAAACACTTTTTCTTGTGCTTTCGCAGTTATCAATCTTTTGTGATACGTAATACGTAGCAGTAATAAGTGCTGTATTAGAATCCATTGGCTGAGTAGCTGTGGAAGAAGCATACCACTGGATGTTTTGACCCGTTGCCTGTAGATCCGCTACAGTTGCCGAAGTACAAAATGTCTGATCAACTGCTATGGGTTCTACTGTAATGATTACCGCTACCGATACCGGTTTACGAACACTTTCGCAGTTATTTAGTGTCTGGCTTACATAATAGGTTCCGGTAGTAAGAGTGGTATCCGGAGCAAGAGATTGTGAAGTGGCCTGCCCTGCATACCATTTAATATTCTGTCCGATTGCTTCAAGATCTGCTACAGTGGCCAAACCACAAAAAGTCTGAGCATCTGCCTGTGGTGCGGCAGTTGTATGTAAAGTTACCTGTACCGGCTTTCTCGGGCTTTCACAGTCATTTATTTTTTGCGTTACATAATAGGTAGCAGTAGTAAGCGCTGTCGCTGAAGTCATTGGCTGCGCAGCTGAAGAAGAAGCATACCACTGAATATTTTGTCCTGTAGCCTGTAGGTCTGCTACGGTTGCTGCAATACAAAATGCCTGTGCTTCTGCTATCGGCATTGCAGTAGTATTTATAATTACCTGAACTGATGTTCTTGGACTTTCACAGTTATTAATGGTTTGGGAAACATAATAGGTACCGTTTGATAATACCGTTGTACCAGATAGAGCATTGATATCAGATGCTGTAGCATACCATTTAATATTCTGACCTGTAACCATTAAATCAGTAATACGTGCGGAATCACAAAAAGTCTGTGTAGCAGATGCAGTTGGAGCTATGGTGGTATTGACAATTACATTCACTGCCAAACGATCACTTTCACAACTGTCTATGGTCTGAGATACGTAATAAACTGCTGTTGTGAGTGATGTATTTGCCGGAAGTGCCGATGTAGCTGTTTGTGTGGCATACCATTGAAGTCCCTGCCCTGAAGCTACAAGATCTGATAAAACGGCTGAACCACAAAAGACCTGAGAGGTATTTGCTGTTGGCAGAGCCGGGGTATTGATGGTTATCTGTACTGCTGTTCTCGCACTTTCACATGCGTTTACAAGTTGTGATACATAATAAGTACCCGTGCTAAGTATCGTATCAGCAGCTAACACCTGTGAACTGTTTTCTGTTGCATACCATCTCAATGTCATTGATTCTGAAGCAAGGTCTGCAACTTTTGCCCTATTGCACAGTGTCTGAGACGCTACTACCGGAGCTGTGACATTTGTTATGGTAATGAGTACTGCTTTTCTTTGTCCCTCACAACCGTTGATGGTCTGAGAAACATAATAGGTACCGGAAACTAATTGTGTGCCTGATGCCAGTACATCTGTTCCTGTTTCTGTAGCGTACCATTGTATATTTTGCCCTGTTGCAACCAAATCAGCAACAGTAGCCAATCCGCAAAAAGATTGATTTTGTACCTGAGGTAATACCTGACTATTGATGACAACCTGAACAGCTTTGCGGGCACTTTCACACCCGTTAATGGTTTGCGATACATAGTAAGTAGCATTTGACAGCACTGTTTCCGGCGTCAGAACTACTGTACTTGTAGGCGAAGCATACCATTTGATGTTGTCTCCTGTTGCTGTAAGATCAGCTCTGGTAGAAGCTCCGCAAAAGGTTTGGTCATCTGCAACCGGTATTGCAACTGTATTTAATGTTACCACTACTGCTCTGCGGGCACTTTCACAACCGTTAATCGTTTGTGACACATAATAGATGCCATCAGACAAGAGTGTTTCTGGCTGTAGAATGTCTGTGCTTGTTGCAGAAGCATACCATTTGATATTATCTCCTGTTACCTGCAGATCAGCAATTACTGAACTACCACATAAATTCTGATCTGAAGCTAATGGCAAGGCAACGGTCTGAAGTGTTACATTTACACTCTGACGCTCACTCTCACATCCGTTTACGGTCTGCGAAACGTAATACGTATTTTCTGTCAGTAAAACGTCCTGATTTAATGCAACTGTATCGGTTGCATTTGCATACCATTTGAGGTTTTGACCCGTAGCCTGTAAATCTGCAACGGTAGCAGTACTGCACAGTGTCTGAGCCGATGCTGTTGGCACAGCGGTTGTATGAATGGTTACGGTTACTGCGGTACGGCTACTCTCACACGTATCAACAGTTTGAGAAACATAATAGGTACCGTTTGATAATAAAGCGGTATCTGCTAAAACAGCAGTCCCTGACTGGGAAGCATACCATTTCAGATTTTGTCCGGTTGCTATCAGATCAGCAACTGTAGCTGAAGTACAGAATAACTGATCAGAAGCAGTTGGTGCAGCAGTTGCATTAATTGTTACATTTACAGCAGTGCGGTTACTCTCACACGTATCAACAGTTTGAGATACATAATAGGTACCGGTTGTTAAAGCGGCAGCAGTTGACAAAACAGCAGTTCCTGTCTGTGTGGCATACCATTTAAGATTTTGCCCGGTTGCTGTCAGATCAGCAACTGTAGCTGAAGTACAAAAAACCTGTGAAGATGCCTGAGGAAGCGGAGTCTGTGAACAATCTACAGATGATACCTCAACTGTTCCATTCAGCCTCAGTGCATTTGATCCTCCGGTTAAATAATAGGTTCCTGTGGTACTACCTGTAGGATTGATTCTGAATTTTATTACTTTACCTTCCGGAACATTCTGCAGAGCTGTAATACCCGATAAACTGATGGTATTTGCTGTTCCGGTAGTTCCTGATGTTGAAGTAGTATTAGTGCTCCCTGCTTCTATAAAAGCTCCACCATCTACAGAATAGTAAAGTGTATATCCTGAAGGTCCGGCTGCAGAACGTCTGGTGGCAGAGGTAACATTTGATAAACTGATTTTATAGCCTGTTTTTGCCTGTACGGTAAAATAAAAACTGCTGTTGTCTGCAGTTGCTCCATTTGAGTTCCATCCTTGTGAACCTCCCCATGCTCCTGATGCCCCACTACCGCCTACTCCAATAGACGATCCTCTGGACAAGCCAGAGGCAGTGACGTTGGGGTTAACCGTCTGAGCCGTCCATGGACTCGGTCCGAAACCGGATACATTTGTAGCATTCCAACCCAAAATTTGTCCTTCTGCATGGGAAGCAAAAAAGAATAGAAATACCAACAATATCATTTTCGATAAAGAAACTGTAAAATTGTTTTTTTGTTTCATCGTAGTAATACTTTTGTTTTATTGATTAGTAGAAAATTCATTTATTATCTTTTTAGGGTAAAATGGGCCCTGAATTCTTTTTTTACACCGTCACTCAGATATAATAACTTAAACCAATAATCACTTGACGGCATTGGTTTTCCGTTAAATTCACCATCCCACCCTGCACCATTTGGTTTTATAAAGGATATCAGTTTTCCGTATCTGTCAAAAATGTAAATCTCAGCTTCCGTATGTCTTCTCAGTCCTTTAATGTTCCATGTATCGTTTATTCCATCTCCGTCCGGAGTAAAAAAGCGGGGATAGTTGAGTACAAAAACGGGAATGCGTTTTTCGGAACATCCTAATTTATCTCTGACAAGAATGGTATATTCTCCTTCATAATTTCCAATAAAATAAGGACTGTTCTGAAAGTGTACTCCATCAATACTATACTCATACGCCGCTAATCCACTCAATTGAACCTGTACATAGATGGTCTGCGTTTCTCCGAACTCTCCGGTAACCGTTACCGTGGCATCAATAGCAGGAGAAACGATTGTCTGTGCCGTTGCTGTTCCTGTACATCCCGTAACAGAATCCGTTACTTCTACTTTGTAAGTACCTGCTGCTTCTATCTGTAAGATACTTGTATTATCCGGCAGCAAGATGCCGTTTCTGTACCACTTATATAGGTAAGTCGCTGCATTGAGCCCGGTATCAAAAAATGCCGGAACTCTTGGTTTTCCTGTTAGTTCGTCCAGACAAAGAATCTGATCTTCCAGTATAGGCAATGGTTTGTTTGGAGGTATATTAACTGTAAAAGCAGCACTCACAGACTGGCATGATCCTTCTTTCACAAAGATGTTATAGTTTCCAGGCAGTACATTATTGAAAACGGTATCTGATTGAAAACTGATTCCGTCAATACTGTAGGTAAACTGGGATCCCAATGGAGCATTTACCGTTACCACTCCATAAACAGCATTACAATCCGGTTGTTGTAGAATCACTGTAGCTGCATCAGGAGTACCTGTAGCAGGATTAATGAGTACTTCTGTAGCTGTTGAAACACAGCCTTGTTCATTTTTTACAGTTACAGTATAATTTCCCGGCGCCAGACTTAAAAAGTCTGTTTCGCTTTGATAATCGACTCCGTTGATGCTATAGGTAAGTCCCGAAGTAAGAGGTGCTGTTACAGATATGGTTCCGAAAGGTGTTTCGCAATCGGGCTGTGTGGTATTTACTTGGGGAGCTTCCGGCAGATTTGGTGTAGGGTTTACTGTGAAAATACCCGTTGCCGTACAGCCGTTGGTATTTTTTACTGTTACGGTATAATTTCCTGAAGTAAGGTTGCTAAATACCGGGTTGGCCTGAAAATTTACTCCATCGATACTATAGGTATATGCTGCTCCCAAAGGAGTGTTGACTGTAAGGATTCCCGTTGGCTGTTCACAATCCGGCTGGGTGATCACAGCCACGGGATTGTCCGGCAATTGCGGACTATTTACAAGAGATATCGATGATGAAACAGAAGTACATAATGCACTATTCCGAACTGTAACCGTGTAGGATCCTTCAGGAAGATTTTCAAAAAGTGGTGAACTCTGAAAATTGATACCGTCAACTGAATAACTAAGATCAGTTCCCAAAGGAGCTATAACCTGTATACTGCCAGTTTCTATCTCACAGCCTGGCTGTATAAGTGAAACTTCAACAGTTCCGGGTTTTGGTATTATGCTGAGTTGTACTGCATGACTTTTAATCACACAGCCCGAAAGCATAATTTCACAATAATATTGATTATTATGATAACTCAAGGGAACCTGATTTATAAGTAATGAGGCTGTTGTAGCTCCTGAATAGAAGGTATCATTGATGACATTGATCCACTGACCATTGTTTTGTAACCTTTTCCACTGGTAGGTATATCCTGTTCCGGAATCCATTCCTACGGTAAAAGTCGCGGAAGCATTTTCACAAATACTCTGAGAAAGCGGTTGTATAACAATTGGCGTAGGCTGAGGTGCTGTTGTATGTGAACCTAAATCACTGCAATTCTGAGTATTGAAACTCCAGTCGGCAAGCAAATAGCTGGTGGAAGGAGCCACTGCATCCGGTTGCCTGATTACTGTATATCCCACATTATTAGGGGCTCTTGCGATATCTATAACAACACCGTTTTTGAGTAATTTAAATTCATCATTGGCATTGATTCCCTGTCCCATATTGGCATCTTCCGTAATGGTACAGGGAATGACACCCGATCCGTAACTTCTTACAAGATAAGTAGATCCGGGATTTACTGAACCTGACAAAACTAAGGTATAACTCGGAGCTCCGCCAATATCACCTGCACGCTGTAATTCATAAGCTCCGTTAAAGTTTATGACCTCTGCTGTAGGATTGTATAATTCGATCATTCCATAACTTCCGACATTATGATCATATAATTCGGATATATATATTTCTGAACTGGAAACACAATTGTTTCGCATAAGCGCAAAACTGTTTGACGAATAAGCATTACAACCATCACTGCCTGTCACAGAGATAACAGATGTAGTGTTCACAGCAGGAACAACAGCATTTATCTGTGTATCGGATATTACCTGGAAATTAGCGGATGAAATTCCTCCGAATTTTACCGCTGAAGCATTGGTAAATCCAGTTCCGTTAATCGTAACCATAGTGTTTTGTGGTCCCGACTCCGGAAAAAAAGAATTTATACTTACGGTATTACAATTTGTTAGTACAGTTCCATTAAGGGTAAAATCATCTAAACGAAAATTACCATTTCCCGAAGCATTTGTAAGGGTAAGCACAATTGTTACCGTATTAGTTAATCCCTGAACAGGTGCAGCAACTGTTAAGTTTCCTGTGGATGTACCCGAAGTAGCTATTGCTCCTGATCCTACAGTATTGCCATTGATAGACATACTCCAGTTTTGCGGTCCGGAATTACTGCGCTGTGCCCAAAAGCTAAAAGAAGATACGGTTACTTCATAACTGTTCGCTATGTTAAAGGTTAAGGTAACAGTCGTAGTTCCCGAAGTGTTGAATAGCGTTAGTGCCTGACCACTGCTTCCTGTACCGCCTGACCACGATCCGGTACTATTGGACCATGATGACCCCGAAAGATTGGGATCTGTTATAGCAGGAGTTATAAGATAGGGATGTGTATTTATAGGTGCTATCCCGAAATCATGTTTGTATATCTGGGCATTAGCATCAGTAAGACCTAATACGAGTAAGAAAAAGAGCGCTTTAAAAAGGCTGCTAAGATTATTATTTTTTCGAAAAGTCATGTACTTTTTAATAAAATGTGCTGGGGGCTAATTTATCATTTCTATAGAGCAGGCTAAAACATAACACATTAACTTTAAATAACTTAAAAGTTATATAATCATCAAATAAGTAATTAAAAGCAAAAAACTCCCGAATTGTTCGGGAGTTTTTAATTTTTTTTACTATTGAATTTCTCTTGTCAGATAAATCCACCCGGCCTGGCTTTTACCGGCTACCGGAGTAATTACATAGAAATAAGTTCCTGTTGGCAGATCATTTCCATTGTGAGTCTGACCGTACCATTCGTTTCTGTAATCATTCTTGCTGTAAACTTCCGTTCCATTTCTGTTGTAGATTACAAGTCTGCTGACATTCAATCCAATAAGGTTAAAGTTGTCATTATATCCGTCGTTATTGGGTGAAATTCCTTTCGGAATACTACAAAAAATACTTTCTACAGTAAAATTGATTTCCTGCTCACAACCACTTTTATTACTTACAGTAACGGTAAACCGAAGTGGAAATTCAGAGTCTTTAATTCCACTTTTATTAACATAATCTGTTACGTTAAAACGACTCTCCCCCTCATGAATGACTGCTCCTTCAGCGTTTTTCCATATCCATTGCATAGTAGCAGAATCAACAGCTGTCTCCATAGGTATTACTTCTAAAATATAGTTTTTTTCCTGTCGGTCTTCTACACATCCCTGCCAACCCGTAAGTGTTAATGTTGTTATCGCATCGAGTGTTAAGGTTGAAGAAGCACTGCATCCGTTTTTATCTCTTACATATACTTGATATGTACCCGGATTCACATTCGTAAACAGCGGACTGCTTTGAAATGTGAGTCCGTCAATGCTATACTCCAAACCAGATCCCAAAGGCATAATTATATTGATTGAACCTGTAGCAGTAGAACAGTTTGGCTGTACCAGAGCTACAGATGGTTCAGCAATGGAATCCGGCACATTTACTATAATATTTTCAGATCTGGAAATACACCCGTGTATATTTCTTACCCATACATAATAGTTTCCGGAACTAAGGTTATCAAATAAAGGTTGATTCTGATAATCAACTCCGTTGATACTGTATTGCCATCCGTCAGCTAAAGGAGCTATAACCTCTATACTTCCTGATTGTATGCATGTAGGATGTGTTACCTTTACTGTTGCCTGAGCGGGTGTAGCAGGTGCAGGATTTACAACAATCTGTACTTCGGAAGACACACATCCCTCATTGTTTTTTACCGTTACATTATAAGTTCCTGTTGGAAGTGCTGAGAAAACAGGACTGTTTTGATAATCAGTACCGTTAATACTATAAGTCCATCCGCTACCCTGGGGAGCGCTGATAAAAAGACTGGCTGTAGCAGACTCACAATCTGGTTGTTGTACCTCTATAACAGGTGGTAAAGGTATAGCCGGAGGTTCATTGATGGTTGCCTGGGTTATTGGAGATATACATCCTTCTTCATTTCTTACTGTAACAGAATAACTGCCCGGGGAAAGATCAGAAAACAAAGGAGTATTTTGATAATCAACTCCATTGATACTATAGGTAAATTCATTTCCTGCAGGAGTATTTATCTGTAAACTGCCTGCAGACTGCCCGCAGTCAGGCTGTGTTATCGTCACAACCGGAACTGACGGTTGCACAGGCACCGGATGGATGCTGATGTTTTTGTCAGAAGTACACCCCCCTTGTTTTACAATCAGCGTATAATCTCCGGGAGCTACATTTTCAAACTCAGTACTGTCCTGAAAAGTAATACCATCCAGACTATAAGTAAATCCGGAACCAACAGGACTGATGATTATAAATCCTCCGGTTGTATCTTCACAGCCCGGATGCGTAATCTGTACCTCAGCTATTGGAGGTATATCCGGAGAAGGAGTAATAATAAAAGGAAAATTGCTGCTACAGTTACCGATCGTTTTTACGGTAAGGGTATAAGATCCGGGCAACAGGTTGTTGAAATAGGGATCAGTCTGAAAATCGATATCATTGATACTGTATAAAAATCCACTTCCGCTGACAGGTGTAATAGTGATCTGCCCTGTCGCTGTGTCACAATCCGGATCTGTAATGTCAAAGGTTACCTCTGGCAGATGCGTTATCGTGAGCTGCACAGTTTGGGAGGTTAAAGTACAGGTTGGATAAGTAATTTCGCAATAAAATTGTATCCCCGTAGTTAAATCATTGGTAATAACGGATAAAGATGCTGTATTGGTTCCGGAATAAATGGCTCCTTCTGGAACATTTACCCAGAGTCCGCTTGCATCAGACATCTTCCATTGATAAACAGCGCTTGCAGCATTGGTTACATATACATTAAAAACAGCCGTATTATTTTTACAAACAGTAGCATTTACAGGCTGCGTAAGAATACTTTGGGTAACAACAGAAACGACCACATGATTACCTAAATTTGCACAACTGAAATTAGAGGTGCTGTTCCAGTCAGCATTATTATAATTGCTTGTCGGTGCCGATGCATTAGGTTTTCTGATAACGGTATATCCGTTGTAATTGGGAGCTCTGGCAATATCTATCAGCGTACCGTTTTTTCGAAGTTTAAATTCATCATTAGAATTGATTCCCGAACCCATATTCGCATTGATAGGTACATTACATCCGGGAGCAGACCCCTGACTACTCAACACCAAATAGGTAGATTCCGGTCCGACTGAACCCGTCAATACCAGCGTATAACTTGCCGGGCCACCAATATCACCTGCTCTTTCAAGCACATATTGTCCGTTAAAATTGATAACATTACCCGTTGGATTATATAATTCTATAACACCATAACTTCCGGGTACGTGGTCATATAGCTCTGATATGTACAAATCTGTTCCTAAAACAGATCCGGAACAATCGCTTGACATTACATTAAAAACCGAAGTACTGAAGGTATCACCTGATGATATTACAGTAAAGACTCCACTTACTGAATTTTCAGGGACCTCCACCTGAATTTCTGTATCAGACAATACTGTAAACGCTATAGCATGATTATTAAATGTAACAGCTGTTATTAGGGTATAAAATCCTCTTCCGTAAATGATAACTTTTGTTTTTTCAGGACCTGATGCGGGTACCATAGACAAAATGTAATCTGAATCTGCAGTTTGATCTTTCTTATTAGCAGTATGATGATAAGACGGCGATTTTTCAAAAGGCTGTTTTAGTTCAGAAACATTCAAGCTTTTTTCTTTGCCAGACATTGTTGTTACTGCCAGAATAATAAGCGAAAACAACAAAGAAAGCAATGGAATAGTAATTGTATTTTTTTTCATTTTTTAGTTTTAGAATATTTGAGGCAGGTAAAATTAGTTTTATAAAATGTATAGTACATTAAGACATAATACACTAATTATTAAATAATTGTAAAACAAAACACAGTCACATAAAAAGGAGCCGAATGGATACTCTTTACAAAAAAGAATTGGGATTCTAACATCCCTTTTACAACTATTGCATAGAAAGTAGTTATAAAAAAAGCTCCGGATAATATCCGGAGCCCGTTAATATATACGTTGTATCGTATTATTTAACAATCATTTTTTGTTGTGTTACCGTATTTCCTGATTCAATTTTGATCAGATAAATTCCTTTTGCCACATTTCCTAAATCAATAGTTTGATCAGATGTAACAGAAGCAGCGAAAACTCTTTTTCCAAGTGCGTTATATATTTCTACATACGCATTGCTTTCAGCATTTCCAAAATCAATACGGAAGTTTCCGTTATTTGGATTTGGATATACATTCACCTCTTTTACAATTGCAGGAACTGCCGTATTATCTGTAGGCATCGATTTTGTTTCACGAGCTGCTCTACAGGTCCATTTAATGTCATCGATGATGACTCTGTTTCCTGAAACTTCTATTTCTAAAAGAATTTCTGTCGCTCCTGTTGGTATCATTACATTCACTGATGCTTCCTGAGCTGTCTCAGAAGACACATTGATGCTGCTACCCATAGCTGTGCCGTTGATATAAACTTTTACAGTTGAGTTTCCTGTAAATACACGTTTGTAATTAAATGTCAATACACCATCTGTTAACTGAGTAGCAGGGATAACAGTACTAATTTTTCCAGTACTTCTCAAGGCAATTGCCGGACCGTTTAACGTTTGATCTGTACGTGCCTGAGTAGCCTGCCATGATACCTGATTATCTCCTGTCCAGGTTCTGGTTGTATAGTTGGTTTGAGAGCTTCCCATATTAGTAAATGTCTCTACAATACCACAATCCATTGCAGCAGGAGTTTCGAAAGATTCAGTAGCAGCAGTTTCTGCATATACCGGACCGCTACAGTCTGTATTGTTGTAAGGGAATACGGCTACATGATATAAAGTACCCGCTGTAAGATCTGTCATTGTAAAGGTGCCAGGGTTACCTTCGTACACCACTACTGCACTTCCGATAACATCACCTACTGTATACGACTCATTCGTTTGAGGATGTACCGTTATTGCAGAAGTACTTCTCAATACCAGATAACGATCTGCAACTTCAGAACCAGCGTCAATAGTAGCAACAGCTCCTGTCTGAGTAACTGTATTCTGAGGAACTTCAATTGTTGCCACTGCTGTTGGGGTACTACATGCTTTTGCAACTTTTGCTTCTAACATCAAAGTACATGTTCCCGCATTACTATCAATGGTTACTACATCCTGAAGTGTAGCTGTTCCAACAAATTTTACTGTTACCAGCAATTCTCCGTTTGGTGCAATTGGAGCAAGACCTGCTGTTTCAATTTCATAGCTTAAAGTGTCATTTACAGTAATACTATTGATGACCAGATCTTCAGATATTCCTTCATTTTTAATTTTGAATGTTTTTATCACACTGTTCCCGGAACCTTCAGTTGTAGTTCCAAAATCAAGAGTATAGCTTCCACATGGCTGAGCGTTGTCCTGTGCATCATATAATTGTAATGCTACCGGTTGGGTCGGTGCTTCATAACACGTCCAAGAAAGATTATCTATAACTACTCTTCCTCCGCTGCTGCTGGTGTTTACAATTTCTATAGTATTGTTGGCATTACCCGGAACATTGATAACAGTTGCAAAGGTCTGAGCGATATCTGAATCTACATCTACAGCATCATATTCTGAACCGTTGATCAATATTTTGATTACTGAGCTTCCGTTAAATACTCTCTTATAGTTGAATACTAAAGTACCAATTCCTGAAACAGGCGTATTGTTTTTGATACTTCCTGCACGCAAAGTTACAGCAGTTCCCATTAACTCCTGATCCGCTCTTGAGTCTGTTGCTGTCCAGGAAATACCTCCTAATCCGGTCCAGTTTCTTGTGCGATACGTTCCTGCACTGGTAGTATCAATAGCATCAAAAGACTCTAAACCTGCTGTACAAGCCAATGTAACTTCTTCTCCCCTTGCAAATTCAACATAAGCAGGACCTTCTGTACAGTTTTCTGCGTTATATGGAAATACAAACAAATAAGGATTATCTTCATAATCGATTAAGGATACCGAAAAATTAGCATCAGATCCATTATACACTACAGTACCTTCACCAAAAGAACTACCTGTCGTATAAGTAGTACCATTTGCAGGAGTCTGTGTTAATAAGTTGGTTGGAGCCATAACTGCCAGATAACCGCTTGCCGTAACTCCGGTTATCTGAACATCAGCAAAAAGTGCATTGTTATTTACAAAAGAAATAACGGGTGTATCTACTGGAGCTGTACATGGCTCAACACCTGTTCCTACTAAAAATATATTACATTCTTCTGTATTACTGTGAATGTTAAGTAGAGCTGTTTTATTACCCGCTGTAAGGTTATTGAAACGTACCAATACGATATTTGAACCTCCCTGAGGCGCTACTACAAACGAAGAAGCCGGTGAAACAACGGTAAAATCAGCTGCATTCGCACCTACTATAGATAGAGAATCTACATTTAACGGTGCTGTTCCAGTATTTTTTATCGTAAAGATAGCTTCCTGACTTGTACCTACTGCAGTGTTTCCGTAATTCATAGTAAAAATTCCACAGTCCACATTTGTATTGTTACTGTCCACCAACTGTAATTGTGGTTTTGGAGTAACATCGCCAAAACATGTCCATTGTATATCGTCAATAATAACACGGTTACCACTGTTTCTCAATTCCAAAAGAATATTACCTTCTGTGTTAATATCGTTAATAACAGCCGTTTGTTCTGTTTCAGAAGAAACAATAATAGTACTTTTTTCAACTCCGTTTACGAATACACGCAAAGTAGAGTTTCCTGTAAATACTCTTTTATATTTAAACGTCAGTTTCTGCATTCCTCCCGGAATAGCCAGTGTATTTTTCAAAATTCCGGAACGCAACGTTATAGCTCTCCCGTTTAAATTCTGATCAGTACGGGCATCTGTAGCAGACCAGCTAATTCCGTTGTCACCGTTCCAGGTTCTAAGGGTATAATTGGTCTGGCTGCTGCCTATGTTAGAAAAAGTCTCTCCACTTTCACAACTATCCGCAAACAGTTGTTTAGAGAAATTTGGCATATACTCATACGGAATAGCCATAGCCGGATCTGAATTTGTTAACTCAGCCGATGAACGTACATCTGCCGTTCGTTCCAAACCGGACATCGTTTGTATTCCTCCAAAAGAAAGGAAAGATGCTCCGGCAAGAAACAATACTTGAAAGAATCGTTTTTTTGACATAATGAATACTAATTTTTAGGTTAATGGTTTTTGGTTTAGAAAGAGTACCTGCAGGGTTTCTTTTTCACTATCAAAATTAGATACCGTAGTTTAGCTAAATGCAATTTTAACAATAAGTATTCATCAATATTAAAAAATATAAAAAACACCATAACAATGAATAAAAAGTCAATATACGAAACGGATTTGCGTTATTTTATCTTAATATATTGTCTTTATACAAATCAAAATTTGTTAATTTTCAGTTAATGTAAAAACCATGAAATAACAGAATGTCCGTCATAGAGACGGACATTAACCTAACAATGAATTTGAATTTCGGAAACTTTAGCCTCCATTTATTTCTTTATTATTCTTACAGTTTTAACAGCGTTGTCAGCCTGAATCTTTAGAATATAAATACCCGGTGTAGAAGCACTCACATCTATTTCAGTAGATGTAGTTCCCTGTATTACTAATTGTCCCTGCATATTATACAACTGATACTGGTAGTGATCCGGTATGTTTTGGGTTTCATATTTTATATAGACTTTATCTGTAGTTACTGTAGGATAAACTTGCCATTGGGCGATCTCAACTTTTTCGATACTCAGCGCTGTCCAGGTATTTTCTGCCTCAGGACCGTTCCATATCAATGTAGCGAGATACGGATTATCTATAAATGGATTGCGGTTACCCTGGAAAACCTGTATTACGTCATTTCTTTTTCTTTCTAATGCACTGACGGGATCCTGCTGGTTCCATTCCAGAAATATATCGGGCATATCATTAAAACTGCTATAAGTAATGCTTCCGGTTCCTATAACAGTTGCCGGGCATTGATTCGGATAACGCAGATACATATACATCATCATACGGGCAATATCTCCTTTCCATTCATCTCCGGGATAAAAGTTACCGTTCGCTACTATTGCTGCGTTTCCGCTACCGGATGCGAATTTACGGTTACTGCGTGAATTGTTCATCTGATTATCAATCGGTCTCAGGTTATGTGCATCAGAACCTGCATTTTCAAATCCGAGATTAGGGGTACCCAATGATCGTGGAAAAACGTGTTCTCTTACCCACAAGCCATTACAATCAGAAGTGTGACAGCTGAGGTTTTTATCACGCGTACGATCAGTACTGGCATTAGCATCGGTATCATTATATCCGTAAATCAAAAGCATTTTTGAGGACCCCGGGTTCTCCAGATCAGAAGTTTTAAGCAAATTCCATACATCAGGTGTATAGTTGAGCTGAGTAGTGTGGGTATTCTGAATAAGTTCAGACAACTGGTTTTTTAATCCCGTTGCTGAGGCGGTAAAATCAATGGAACTGTAATATTCCGGAATTTGAGCATAGCCGGATGCTATACACGCCCAAAGAAAAAATTGGGTTATTTTTAATCTCATAGTAGTAGGTTTTTTGAATTTGCGTATGTAAAGTAGGGAGATGCTTTAAAACACCTCCCGACAAAAAAACACAAACAATGAAAATAAACTATTTTAAAGGTGATACATTTTGACCTTTGATTCCCTATCATCACATAAAGTGTAATTCAGAAAGAATTAAAGTAGAAAAAATCAGAAATGACAATATGTTTGTGTTACTTATCGATTTTATAAAAAATCTGAACACATGGATTCTCTGATCAAAATATACGCCGGGTAATTATTTAATGATTATTTTTCTGACTGATGTCTTATTGTTTTCTGCTATTTTAAGCGTGTAAACGCCCTTACTCAGCATACTGATATTTATAAAATCATCCTGAGGTAAGGTTGTTTCTAACACCTTTTTGCCTAAAAGATCGTAAAAAACAATCTCTTTTGCCCGATTTTCTTTAGAAGAGATATAAAGTCTGTCCGTAGATAAGACCGGATTCGGATACACTTTCAATCCATCAATTCCATTTTTTTCAATAGAAGCAGCATCAGCAACCACTACAGAAAAATCGTCATAATAAATATAACCTCCTACCTGTGAAGCAGAACCTCTGTATGTTCTTGCCTGTAATCTCAAATGAGTAGCTGTAGAAGGAGCTGTAAGTATATGTTCAACCTTTTTCCATTCCGGACTGTCTTCAGAAAATGAAGTTTGATGCAGTACAGCCATATGATGTTCCGGATTATTCGGATCTGTAAGCGCTGTAGTGCCACTCATCCAGTTAGACCATGTACGCGTTGTCGCTTTCGGATCATTATCCAGAAACCAATAGCTGATCACATAGGTTTGTCCTCCGGTTACCTCAACCAATTCGCCTCCAATGGTTTGAGTTCCATCCTGAGAGGTATGTCTCGCAGAAAAATTTCCTGATTTTTTAATGACAGCTTCTTTGGTAAGAAAATTATTTACAGAAAGAGTTCCTGTCGTAAACGGGCCGAATGCCTCTGGTTCTGTATCGCTAATCCAGCTTTCAAAACCTCCGTTTTCTACCAGATTCTGAGCCTTCACCTGCCCGAACAGTGCAAACGATACAACCGCTAAAATGTAATTAAACTTCATAATAATTCTATTTTTTGTTTATTTACAAATTAAGCGAACCAATATTAACTGAATAAAAACCAATTATTAATTAATTAATAATCATTCATTTACAACATAAAAATAAAAACCTATAACCCTGTTCTTTTCTTAGAACTGTATTTATAGTTGGATACTACACAAAAGTTAAAATAATATTATCACTTTAAATTCTACATTTTAGGATAGCAACCGTAACATTTTTTATTATTATATTTACAATCAAATAGTTACTAAAGTTTATTTATTCTTTAATGAACTTTTCTAACTTACTTCTACCAGATTACATCACAACATAGTATTTAAATACCTTTAATAAGTTCGGTTCAGGTATCTCAAATCGGACAATAAGTTTACCGATATTCCTTTCGGTATTAATAAAATATTGATACTGTTTCTACCGCAAAGTCAAACAATAAACATAATAAAGAAATTTTTATAATATCATGAAAAATAAAAAGAAAAACTGGATTTTATACAGTGGTATAGTAGCTGTTCTATTAGGATTAGTTGTGTTATGGTCTACAAAAACAGAATACTACCACTCAAGATTAAACATGGAAACCAACTTTATTACACTGCTGTTTTTTTCAATAATTATAGCCCCTGTTTTTGAAGAGCTCGCTTTCAGAGGATATTTTACCCGTAGTAAAAAAATACAAATACCCTCCCTTATTCTATTGGTTGTATATGTACTCATTTCTTTTAACTTTATAAATCTTATTCTTTTCCTTGCTATCCTTACATTTATATTACTCAACAACGGAAAGGAAAATAATCTGATTTTCTTTTTCTCGATTCTCCTTTTTGGTACCATCCACTATCAGGTATCCGATTTTACATCATTGTCTGCTTTCTATACGATCCTTTTTCAGCTGGGATTAGGAGCCATCCTATTATGGGTTGTAATCAATTTCAATCTCAAAAGAGCGGTGCTTTTACATGCTCTCTTTAATTTAGTTATGCTTAGTTTCACCTATTTTTCTATCATGTATAAAACTGATTTTTCTGAAAAAAGAATAGAAAATGATACAATACATGTAGTCTGGAAAAAAGAGTTTAACCTCTATCCAAAAAATGAATCATTAATACTAACCGATAATTCCTTTAAAGCTCAAAATTATACTCCCTTATCTTTATACAAGGCACTTCAAAACAATAAGTCATCTAATAAAATAAAAAATCTGTTTATTAAAGAACCGTTAATGAATTATTCGATTGATTTTTCTTTAAAGGATAGCCTGAACGTTGATAATGATGAATTAGCAAAGAAATATTTACAATTTTGTATTGATAATGGCATCTTAAAAGATGTAACCGATAAGTAATGTTAATAAATGAATTCCAAATATGCCTAAAATACTTATTTTACTATTCATCTTGTTTTTTATTCTTGTTCAGATTAGTTGTTTAATAATAAACAAATACATCTTCAGAAGGTAAAATAGCAATTGACCTAAAAAAACTGAACCGGGTTTAAGCAACAAATATTCCTGACTTTGAATAATAGCTTCTTTGGTAAGAAAATTATTTACAGGAAGAGTTTCTGTTGTAAAAGGGGCAAATGCCTATAGTTCCGTATCGCTGACTCAGGTTTCAAAACCACCGTGTTTACCAGATTCTGAGCCGTCACCTGACCGAAAATTGCAAACGAGACAGCTACTAAAATGTAATTGAGCTTCATAATAATTCTATTTTTGTTTATTTACAGTTAAGTGACCCAATATTAACTAAATAAAAAAACCAATTAATTAATCATCATTCATTTACAGTATAAAAATAAGAATCATATTCATGATCATATCTTAGAACCATATTTATGGTTTCATACTACACAAAAGTTAAAATATTATTATCCTTTTAAATTCTACACTTTAGTGTAGCAACCGTTACATTTTTTATTATTAGATTTACAATCAGACAGTTAATAAAGTTCATTTATTCTTTAATGAATCTTTTTTACTTACTTCTACCAAATTAAGTATTTGAATTGCATTATCATCCCAGATAAGGTTTAATCATTATCTCACTAATTTAAAGCTTGTGCTTTTAAATTTTTGATTATTTATCATACTGCTGCTAAGTAGCTAAAAAAACATAAAACCGATTACAGCGGTATACCTGTAAGAAAAACTTATAAATATTTTAAACTTTTAGTCATGAAAAAAATGATGTTATTTTTATTTTTGAGTATTTCACTTCAAATAAATGCTCAAAGTCTAGACAATTTAAAGCAAAAGGCTCAAGAAAATGGCACAGAAATTATAGATATTGAAATGTCTATTCTAGAAAAATCTCATGAAATTAACAAAGAAGTATTAATGCTTAAAAGTTATTCACAAGATTACAAAGAAGGTACATATGTATTCAGTTTACCTCAGGATGATTATAATATACATAAATATAATTTACAAATTTTAAACAACATATATAATAATTTACTACCTGAGTTGATCAGTTATTCTAAAGAATACTTGCAAAACTATTTAGGTTTGTCTAATGATGACATTGAAATGCTCGATAAATTATATTTGACTAACAATAAAACTCCTAATTTCCCATTAATACATTTTAGTGGTTCTCAGGTGCCTGAAAATAGTAATTTAAAAAAAATAGATACTAATATATATGGTAATAAACCAGTATATAAAGCATCATATAAAGATGTTCTCCCAACTTATATGCCAAATCTAGAAAATGAAATTTTACCTGTTATAGCATTAAGTTCTATTGAACTTAGATTAAATTATCCAGACAGATTTTTCACAAAAGAATTTCCTAATTTGAATATTGATATTCCAAACTACGAGTATAAGACCAGTGAAATCACTTGGAAAGAAATAGCATTCTGTGCAGCTGTCGCTATTGGAGCGGATTTTTTATGGGGAACAGCAGGTCTAAATGGAAATCAAGGTAATAAATGGACTAAAAAAGCAATTATAAAAGCATTTGGTAAAATTGCTTCTAGGATGTTAGGTCCAGTAGGAACCGTAATAGCAGTAGGCTCTTTTGCAGGTTGTTTATGGGAAGCTTCTTCTGATTAATAATATAAAATATGCCTAAAATACTTATTTTACTATTCATCTTGTTTTTTATTCTTGTTCAGGTTAGAAACTCTTATAAGCTATACAAAACCCGAAAAAGTAAAAACATTTGGTTTTATATAGATGTTGTTGCTATCATTTTGACCTTTGTAATTTCGTCTTGGGTGCTGTATTATTTTGTTTTCTAACTATGAATACTCTGATTAAATATTGCAGAATAATAGCGGTTTATAGTTTGGTAGCAGCATTTTGCATCCGTTTTCTTCTTACAAGATATTATTGTATTGAAAATATGCTGTGGATTACGGCAGCTATTTCTTTATTGATTGCTATGAGTTGCTTAATAATAAATAAATAAATATATTTTCAGAAAGTAAAATAGTAACGATAGTAATTGACCTTAGAAATTTGAACCGCATTAAAAGAATAATGAGTCCATATATTGGGCTCATTTGTTTTATTGCATTTTTAAAAAACAGAAAATTGCGAGGTACACTATTTAAAATAATCCACAACTGTATAACTACCATCTTCATATTTTTTCAACAATTCCTTTATATAATATTTATGCTGTACGCCGGTCAATACAACAATGCGCTTACCCATATTTTCATTGGCAATACGGATGATATTAATGGCCATAGAATTATTTCGTAAATCCCAGAAATTACACCAAAGCCTGTAACCGTTTCTGTAGGATATTTTTTTACCGTCAGGTTTTACAATAAACCGTTTTGCAAAATAGTCATTCTCAGACGTTATTTTTTGCAGTTCATTATGTTGTATATGTTGCCGTATGCGGTTGATACTGTCAAACTGTTCAGAATTGAGCTCCTTAAATGTTTTATTACCGTATGCTTTCAGCTCAGTATTGGCATGCAAATAATCTGCATAAATTTTCATTTCCTTTTTATTCAAAAGTTTTGCCTGATAAAGACTATCCAGTAAATCAATCGTTTCCGCATCAGCAGGTACCATACCGTGTTTTCTTCTGTATTCATTACGCCCTTCAAATTCAAAAGGCAGATTCAGTGTTTTCGGATATTTTTTTAAATACCAAAGCGTTGCATTCTGTTCGTTTGAATCCGGCTCAATGTCATCCAAAAAAGTTTTGATTTGCTGGCTGTCGTTCTCTTGTAAAATAACATCCGGTTTTATCTGTTCCAGAATATCAAAAAGAATTTCAGGTGTCAGTATTTTAGATTTTTTATGTACTGTTCCAATAAGGTAAATTTCTGTTTGCGTCTGTGCTGTAACACAATACAGCGACATAAAAAAAAGAATGAGGTATAGTTTTTTGTACATGGTTTTTTATTTTTCTGATAACATCATAGAATTTAATCAAAAATAATTCTTTTTATATTATCAAAATACAGTTCAGTAAAAGCAGACCGGCAAAGTAGCAACATGGTAAAAAATGCTACTTTTTAATCTTCAAAAGGGTCTCATACATTTTTCTAAAATACGCAGGATTTTCATAATGGAGCAACTCTGCTACATCATTTACAGAATATATTCCTTCATTAAGCAGTTCTTTAGCAAGATTCAATCTTTCGTTTCTGTAAAACTTTGCAGGAGTCGTTCCATATACATGTTTATAAATGGCTTTGTATTTAGACAATGACATATTGGATCTTTCTGCAAGTTCCCGGATTCCTATAAAGGGCTTAGTAAGATCCGACAATAAAAATTCCTGGCTTTGGATAATAGTTTCAATGTCCTCATTTTTCACGAGGGATACCCGGTCAAATTCTTTAGAATTTAAGCGATCAACTAAATAAGTCAGCAACCGGTAACAGGCAGCCGTAAGAAAAAATTCATAGGAAGCACTGTCCAATTTTCTCTCTTTGAGAGCACTCAATACAATCTTACTCTGACTGTCTATATAACTATAATAAAACATTGAATTTTTATTTTCATCAAACAAATCTGTAAGTGTACTCTCTCTGTCTTTGATGTTCAGCAGCTGTTTTAAAAAATCTTTTTTTATCAGCAACCGTAAAGAATAGAAACTCTCATTCATACGGGCAATATAGGAACTCTTTATATTGCAATCTACAATTCCAAAACCCAGATTTGAATCCATTCCTATCTTATGAGCAATTCCATTGATGACATGAGTATTCATCTTATTACTCAAATCATAATAAATAATCCATAAATCATCATCTGTAGGCATTCTTGTGAGCTTTGCCGGATTGGTTACGATGGTATCAATGAGAATAACTGACATTACATCCGGAATAATTTGTAAGGTAAGAGACGCCGGATTATACGATGTACCATCAGGCATATAAAGGTATTTATTTTCTACGAGTTTTGCTCCGAGCTCCTGTACAAAAAGTTCCTGCCATTCAGGTGTCAGAGAAAAGACATGTTTAAACTCTTCCTGATTTTTCATACGCTGTGTAATTGTTTTACAAATTCTTTGGGGGTCATTCCGTAATATTCCTTAAATCTTTTTATAAAATACGAAACACTTTGATAGTTTAACCGGCTTGAAAGCTCATTGACATCAGTATCTTCGGTTTCAAGGAGATTTTTAGCAAGTTCTATTTTATTTTTTATAAAAAAAGACTTCACACTTAATCCTGTTATTTTTTTAAACAGCATTTTATATTTGGTGGGAGACATAAAGGCTATTTTTGCCAGAGGTTCAATACCCGGAAAATCATCATGAAGTGACTGGATCAATAGTTCCATAGTAATATTGATGCGGTATACATCTTCACTGGACATTTTACTGACTACCGGAGCATTTCCTTGCGAAAACTGATCGATACAATCTCCAATCAGGGCATATACGGTGCTTTTATAGATATAGTCATAGAACGGTGCGTCATATGGAATTCTGCGCAATTCCAATATTCTTGAAAGGCTTTCTTCAGATATACGGTCAATACGGGTGATGGTATTTTTCTGTGGATCAAAAAAATCTTTGATACCGGGTTTAAAAGCGGTCATTTTATCCAGATAATTGATAAGAAAATTCTTTTTTATAAAAATGCAGAGCGTATAAACCGATGAATTTTCCTTAATGGCAAAATCACTGTCAAGCGAACCGTCAAATATAGAAAAACGATATTTCCATTTACCTGAAGACTGAGGATTTCCATCAATGAGAAAATCAAGTTCAATATCCGTAATATTAAAGTAAAGACCTAAAAAGGAAGCATCATTATTTCTCAGCGTAAAACTAACCGTCTGATCATATTTTATATCCATAATCATAGAAGAAACCTGAGGATCAATTTGAGAAAAATAACAAACCCCTTTCATTTCATTGGTTGCTATATTTACAAGTTGTCCTTCGATAGTTGCTCCCATAGCTATGGCAAAATCTTCTACCCAGTCCAGAGTGGCATTAAGCCGGTAAGGTATTGTTTTCATCTCCACTTTTATTTTTCTAATAAATATTAAAATAAATAATTCTTATTTATTCTGCATTTCCTTTCAATCATAAAAGTAAGTGTTTATTTCTCTTTGTACAGAAAATAAGCAATCAAAAGAGTAATATTGACCATCACAGAAAATGCATTGGAGATAATAATAGGCCATTCTTCTCTCATGATTCCATATACAACCCATAAAGACACACCGGTGAGTAAAACAGCAATCATCATCCAGGAAAGATTTTCAACCTCTTTTTCTTTGAGTACCTTGATCAGTTGGGGAATCATTGAAACTGAAGTAAGTATTCCCGCAATAGTTCCAATAACAACTTCCATAATTATTCATCTATAAAATTAAACACCTCCTGTGCTCTTTATTAAAAATACAAAAAGGAATTGAAATGAGGGCTACTTTTAGTATTGCATCTTATATTGAAAATTGTAGACCGCCCCTATCAATCTAATTTCCTGCTTTTAAGTAAGTCTAATTATTTAAAACAGCCGTATTCTTTTGAGCTGTTCACTTTCGATTATCAATTTATCCAATCTTGACTGTCTCGTTTTTTCTTGCTTTGCTGACATAATCCAGTGTACCATTACCTTTCTATAAGAAGGCGGCTGTTGCTTAAAAAAATCCCATGCCAATATATTTTTTTTAAACTGATTTTCATATTGTGTTGCCAAAGCCACTGATTCGGTTTCATGAGAATATATACCCGATTTATCTTCTGTTCTCAAAGCAAATGCTTTTTCACCTTGTGGCAGCATACGTCCATTTTTCCGAAGTTCTTCTACCTTTTTGATATTGACAGCACTCCAGATGCTGTTTTTCTTTCTCGGTGTAAAACGAATACAATAACGCGCTGCGTCAATAGATTTCCGCACCCCGTCTATCCATCCGAAACACAAGGCTTCATCAACGGATTCAGACCAGGTCATGGATTCTTTTTTGGTACTGACTTTATAATAGCCAACTACTAATTCTGTTTCTTTCAGATGATTGTTTTCTAACCATACTCTAAACTCTTTTGGAGTGGCAAAAAAGATAGCTTCCATTACATAATATTAGTTTACATATTAAATTTCCAGTGCTGAGCGAAATCCTCTTGCGGCGTAATAAGAAGAAGCTCCGTTGTGATATACAAAAACCGTATTGTATCTGCGATCTGCAAAAAGAGCTCCTCCAAGTTCTCTGATAGCAGCAGGAGTTGCTATCCAGCTCGATGTTTTTAAATCCACTTCACCTGTTGACTGCAATAGACGATATTCCTGTTCTGTCAGTATCCGCACCCCCATTGCAGCGGCCATACTCATAGCATCGTTATGTGGTTTGTGCTCTTTTCGGGAATCCAGTGCTTCACGGTCAAAGCAAACACTTCTGCGCCCTTTCGGGCTTTCAGCAGCACAATCCATAAAGGTATAGGTATCCGACTTTTTATCATATTGGACAACATCAGGTTCACCTCCCGTTTTCTCCATTTCATTCAATGACCAAAGTTTCTCTGTATTTGTTTCAAGTTTACTCTGTATTGCTGCCCATTTTATTTCTTCATGCCGATTCATGTTTTGATTAAAACGGGCTTTTAAAATTTTGAGAATTTGGGTCGTTTCCTCAGCAGACAATTGCTTGTGATGATTATTTGCCATCTTTATTATTTTTGGTTATAAAAAATGTTTGTTTTGAGTACTTTTTTTCAAAAAATTTTAGGCACCTCATCTTACCCGTTCAGCAACTTGTGTTTTTTAATAGGAATTCCTTTTCTGATCAGTCGGGCATGGTACGAACTGGGAATGTCATTCTGCCATTGAGGCAGTAGTAAGACAATAAGAATAACATCAAGCTGCGAGAAAATTCCCCAATAAATCATGAGTTGCATCGGAAGTCCTGCATATTCAAATCCGATTAGAGAAACACAGGCAATAAACAATATAATACCCCATATTTTAGATAGAAAAGCATGAGTGCAGGTTTCCTTTCCAAATCGTATAAAGCTTATTAGATAACATAGAGCCTCCATACCAAGCAGTGCAATAATACCGGCTTTATGCATTTTCATGAGTTCCGGATTGAGTATAAAACAACTGACACCTATTGCAAGCCAAAATACCATATCTACCTGACTGTCCATACGGCGTAACCCCACGGTTGATATTTGCTGCTTCCTCGCAATAATACCGTCAAAGATATCAGATATAAGTCCCAGAAACATTAATATTAAAATCAGAATTCTGGAAGCATCTCCAAGCTGATAAGCAAAAAAAATAATTAACGGAGCCAATAACAGCCGGAAAAGAATAAGCAGGTGCGGGATTTTCATATATACTGTTTTTTTGGATGTACTCAAATATACATAAAATAGTAATACTCATTTTGTCTGCTTAAATTTCAAATTCAATCAAACTTTTTCATATTTACCAAAATAACATTTTTATATATTTTTAACTTTTTATTAAAAAAATATTCAGTTGAAGAAATCCTCATTATACTTATAAAATATAGGAACACCACCTATAAACAAAAACACTAAAGCATTCAATTAATAAATTTTAACATTTTATATTTTATTTTATGTTAATATTTTATACTTTTACAAAACCCGAAACACATGTCAACAAAAAAAACAGATGAAGTAATGTCAAATTACCTCTTCTCTATTTTGATTTATCTTTAACTAATATCTAAAAACTTTATTATGAAAAAAGTTCTAATTTTGTTAATGACGGTGTCATTATTCATGTCTTGTGATTCGGACAGCACATCAAATGAAAACAATCTGGCAAATGGTGCCAAAATCGGATCAACCTTTGATTCCATGAGACAAAAAGCTCTGATTGAGATGAATCAGGGAGGTACTATTCACTACAGCCCGGATCAGGGAGCAGTTTATAAATTAAGAAACGGTACTACGATCCATATTCCACCTCACTCCATCGTAACCAAAGATGGTGCTGAGATTGACGGCCCTATTACAATCGACTATATTGAGATTTTCAGAAAAGAACAAATGGCTATTGCCAATACACCGACTATGGGACAGGTACCAGATAGTGAACAAAAAGATTTACTGGTTTCCGGAGGTGAGTTCTATATTGACATTAAATTTAATGGAGAGCAGGTAGAAATTATTGCTCCTGTAAAAGTAAATATTGCGACTTCAAATTCGGAAGCTGATCCGAATGGAATGAACTTATGGAATGGAGAAACGGATAATAACACAAACAATTTCACATGGAATCTGGCAGACCCTAATGACTTGATTTTTGAAGGTTCAGGTCCTGTATTCGGAGGTGAAGGTAATGCCGGAGGGTTCTATGATGTATTGATCCAAAACTCAAGCAGCCTTGGATGGTGTAATATCGATAAATTTGCACAGTTCCCTGATCCAAAAACCCGCATCAGAATCATTGTACCTAACGGATTTGATCAAACGAACTCTTCTGTATATCTGGCTGTAAGAAACCAACCAAATATGCTTGCACGATTTGATATGTTTTATCCATCGAGTAATGTGTTTGAAGAGCACTATGGTTTAGTACCGGTAGGTTTGGATTGTCACTTAATTTTTGTTGGTGAGCAAAACGGACAATATGTTTACAGTATCTTATCTACAGCTATTGGAAACAATGCAACTTACAGCATTCCAAGTGGTAGTTTGATTACAGCATCTTCTTACCATCAGGTAGAAAATGCGATCAGTATCTTACCTTAATCACATATTTTCATTTGTTTTTCCAAACACAAATGTGTGAAATGCGAAATCAAAAAATGAAAAGCGGGATAATCCCGCTTTTTTTATTTAATTTATTTTTCTGCTAAACCGACACGATCTGCAGTGCTTTGGGCAACGCATCTACAAAATTGATCTGCCTGCCTTTGTTGCTCTCATAAATAAAATCAGTAATACTTCTTGAGGTATAAGCATCAAAATTTCCTATTATTGCCAAACGCAGTCGATAGTTAGAAAATTTCTGTAAAATATCACCTGCCAGTTTATTTTTTAAGTCAAAAAAAGACGGTGTCAGATTTTTCTGATACAAGATAACGGCATCAAAACTGTCGTAGTAGAGGTTTCCAACCAAATCAACAGCATCTTCGAGAGAAGCAATAACCACTCCCTCTGCGATAACTTCTGCTATTTTATATTCATTTACGGTATGTATTGTAATATCCATTTTTCTCTTTTTTAGATTCAGGTCACTCTTTTCCTGTAAAAATAATTTTATTTCCAAACGGGTCAATCACTTCAACAAGATAAAGTATAGAATCCCAAAAGGCCTTTTGAATACCGGGCTTGTTATACTTATAGTCTTTTTGAAGCAATGCGGCATGATATTTTATTAATGAAGGTACATTTTCAATATGTATTTTAGCGCCTGGTGAGCAATCGCCATGGTGCTCCGACAAATGTATCTCTATACCCTGCCCCTGAATTCTGAGATAAAGCGGAAAATTTTCACTAAAACGGTGTTCCCCCACAACTTCAAATCCAAGCCAGCCACAGTAAAAATCGATCGCTTTCTGATGATCAAAAATTCTAAAAACCGGTTTTATGGTTTGCATATCTTTTCCTTTTTATCCGACAGCTGTACAGATTTCAATGAGAAATCCGTCGATATCTCTTATATAAGCAACTGTTTGTCCCCATGGTTTTTTCTGGGGTTCTTCCACAATCTGTGCTCCATATTGCAATGCCTGTTGTATCGTTTCTGCTACTGCATCAGTTACAAATCCCAATTCGATTGCAAAAGGCTTTTGTTCTAAACTACTTTCTGTAAAGCCTTGTTTCAGATTGCCGGATGCAAGTGTTATAGACGCAAATGCAATCGACGTATTTCCGGTAAGCAACTCTCCATAATCCTTATCAGGAGTTATAAATTTTCTTTCAAAACCAAAGGCTTTTTCATAAAAAACAATCGATTTTTCTACATCGGCTACATATAGAATGGTATAGGCAAATTGTATTTTCATAAGTATTTTTTTAAATGATTTATGCTATTCTATTTCGGGACCATGAAACTACTTTTACACCTTTCGAATACTGCATACTATGAATATTATTTTCTTCTAATACCATATTTCCCAAATCATATCGGACGTTTATTTTTTGAGGCTGCAATTGACGGAGTTCCCATTCTTTGTGGTGAATTTCATAACGGTACAATTTTTCATCCAAATCCAGATACAGACAATACCGTTCGGTAACCCAGAGATCAAATGCGTTTTTTTCGACAATTGGAGAACCAACTTTAAAATCAATTTCAAAAGTAAAATTTTTAACCGGTTGCTGTGAACGGTAATATCCTTCTTTTCGCTGCATATCGGATTTTTCATAAGGCAGTCCCGACAACATTCTGGCAACCCAGACTGCAAACGTTTTCTCTGCTTCTATATTGATAAAGTAGACGCCTTTTTTTCCTTCTTTTTCAACATAAGTACGCACGTTGATTTCATGAAAATCAGATACAAATGACAGAGATGGTAAATATCTCGGGCGTATTTTCTGCATCGTAAATGCTACGACAGATATAAAATAAACTCCGTCAAAAGAATCGAGTGCCAAACGCTCCGGCACATGTTTTCTCAAAAGTTTAAAAGGTATCTCAAAATGTAAAAAAACAGCCTCATTCCATTCCTGATAATATACCCAGGGTTTCTGAGGCATCGGCCATGGTCTGTGATCTGTTTTTTGTAATATGTCCTGAATTTCTCGCATTTTTAAACAAGGCTGTCTTTTTTATGAGCCACAATAGAATAAACCATCGGTATTTTATTATCCAGATGACTGATGCGATATTTTCCCGGAGAAAACTCTACTGTATGTTCAAAACAATTATAGGGTGAATAATCATATTCATCCAATGCTTTTATTTCAAGCTGGTTTTTGAGCAGACTGTTTACTACTTCACTCATGCTATGATTCCACATCACATATTGCTGATGAATAGCAGCATCACGGTCTGCATAAGTTCCGTTTTCTGTTTCTATTATAGCGCCGGAATTGAAATAACGATACCCGATCTTATCAAATTTTTCATCAAACATCCATACAACAGGATGAAATTCTACAAAAACAAATTGGCCTTGTGGTTTAAGAAAATGTGCTATAATTTTTGCCCACCGATCCAGATCCGGTAACCACCCAATCACTCCATAACTGGTAAAAACAATATCAAACTGACCTGATAAATGATCGGGAAGATCGTATAAATCACAGCAGATAAAATCTGCATGAACCCCCATCTTTTGAGATAATTTCCGGGCTTCATCAATCGCTTTATCTGAAAGATCTACTCCGGTTACTGTAGCACCAAGCCGCGCAAGTGAAAGCGTATCCTGACCGAAATGACATTGCAGATGTAATATTTTTTTCCCTTTCAAATCGCCTAATAACGACATTTCAATACTCTGTAATGAGGACTTGCCTTTTAGAAATCCTGCTACATCATAAAACTCCGATTTTAAGTGTGCATCAGTACGATTGTTCCACGATTCCTTATTAATATTGATATAATTTTCTGAATTCATCCTGTTCGTTTTTAAGTCTGATGTATTGCTATTTTTGTTTTTTTAATGATTCTTTTCGGCTTAAAATTGTCTGTCTTTTTATATCAAAAAATTTCAACATAACACGGATCAATAACTACTGTAAAAAGACAACATAAATCTAATCATATTTTAACTAGAAAAAAACCTATTTGATTGTTCTTTACAAGACATAATAAATAATTTGTTTGGATCACTATTGCCATATAACACAAGAATTAACAAATAAAAATTGTCATTTTATACAGCCGTCAGATAATTTCAGGGCTTGTAAACTCCGTTAAAAAGAACTACCCGCCATCTATCAGGATCTTCATACGTTTCACTTTTTCCTTTCCAGTAAGGGTTTTCCGGAGCTACAGGATGGTAATTCATATCTTGCAATCGCTTATTTGCGAGTTCATATTTTAAAGGATCGTCAAAATACAACACCAATAAATTTTCTTTTGTTGGCTCCGGCAGAGGTGCTGCATCAACATGCTGTGTAAATTCTAAATGATGTTGGCTGCCAGGCAAGCCTAACATAAGACCGTCATAACCGTCATGACCCGAAAAAGAACCCAATTCCTCCAGTCCGATTCCTTCTTTATAAAAACGACCGACTTCTGATATATTATTGGTAGGTCTGGCGATTCTGAATTGTACCGCTTCTATCGTAGGATTTCTTTTAATTTCTTTTAGTTCACTTTTACAGGAAGCCGTTAATAATAAGAGCCCCAGGCTTGTTAAAGGTAAAATACTTCGTTTCATCTTCTTCTTTTTTAATGTTGTAATGATAGGGCAAAGGTCAAAAAGAAGCTGTTTCAGTACAAGAGCGATTTTACCTATTAAAGAACCAATTTTACCGTTTGTTGCGATATTGGCCTGGAGATTGGGCTTTTATATTTTTAAAAAAACGGGAAAAGTGAGAAGCACTGTCAAAACGCAGCAAGTCGGCTATTTCTTTGATACTGCTGGCAGAATAATTAAGCAATAATTCCGCTTCCAATACAATCCGCTTGTGAATGATATGAATTGCCGAACCTCCCGTTTGTTCTTTTACACACTGGCTGAGATATTTTGGAGTAATAAAAAGCAGATCGGCATATTCTTTTACTGTTTTAAGTTCTCGAAATTTAAGATCCACCAGTTTTCGGAATTCATAAACAATCTGATACGGTCTGTTGATATTTTTCTGTGAGTTTAATAAACAAATTTCACAGACGCGATTATAATCATACAAAATCTGTAAGAGATAAAGTCGTATCATTTCAAGGTAAAAAGGAGATTCTTTTCCGGCTTCCTTTTCTATCCCGGTAAATTTATAATACAGACTTGTAAAAAGTAAAGGCTCCACTTCAAACACAGGTGGATATTCCTGATTTATGTATAGAAGTTCATCGATTATCTCAGCTGTTATCGCTCCTTTTTTTAGAAAATCTGGTGTAAAAACAACTATATATGCCTCAAAATCATCTGTAAGATGTTCCATTTTACAAATGGTATCCGGCGGAAGGATAGAAATGGAATGTTGGTTTAGCTCAAATACATGATGTGCCGCTCCAAGCGTTGCTTTGCCTTTTATACCCAGTAAAATAGTGTAGAAGTCAAATTTTGAAACAGCTATACCCGGAAAGTGATTGTCTATTTTTTGAGCATACAGATCTATCTCTTCAATCTGTCTGGTGTGCTGCTGATTGAAATGATGCTGTACAAAATGATGTATAGTAATCTGTGTTTCCAACAATAACTATTTTATCCGATGTTTTCTGAAGCAACAGTAAATCCTAAAAACTCTTCTTGAAGTCCGTTTACTATTTCTGTTTTTTCAGATACAAATCCATTATTAATTAATATCTTTCTGGATGCTGTATTTTTCGGATCTATGATCGCCGTGATTTTCTTAGTGGTCTTTTCTGCAAACGCATAATCCATGAGCTTTTTAGCAACTGTACTTCCGATTCCTTTTCCCCAGTATTCCGGTAACAACATATAGCCCAACTCTGTTTCTGATGCATCCTTTGTAAGAATTTCCATTTTAGCTAAACCAATAAAAGAACCTGATTTCTTTTCCGTTATTTTATAATACCCCAAAACAGGATGTAATTCATTTTTTCGCAATACAGTATCATATCTTTCCCTGGCTTCCGAAAGTAATAATGCTCTTTCAGTTATCATCTGCATTACTTGTTCATTACCTACTAACAGATAATATAACTCAAAATCTTCTGCTTCAAATTTCGTTAAGCCTATTTGGTAAGTTATTTTCATTTCAGGTTTATTAAATATGGCTGCTGTTTTTATCATTTTTTTTCTGCAGTTCCGAAAAAACAGAGATCATCTGCAGCTCCGTTTCCATTTTTCAGCAAGTCTATCAAATGTAAGTAAAAGCTATGGATCCATGAAAGTAATTTTTTTTATTTCTTATATGTTGGTACCAGATTGCGTATCTTTAGCCAAAGAACTGTAAGTCAATCTGCAGTTATCCTCATCTATTTAAAAAGCTCCATGAAATATCAATTATACAGAGAACAACAACTGGAATGCACAATAGAAAATGCATGGAATTTCTTTGCAGCTGCCAAAAATATTTTTAAGATTACTCCAGAAGAAATGCATTTCAAATTGTTGAGCTCTTTAGAAAACGACATTATTTATGAAGGAATGACGATCGACTATTCTGTTGCTCCGTTATTTGGTATTCCTTTGAGATGGACAACAGAAATATTGGAAGTAGTTCACCAAAAAAGCTTTACGGATATTCAGAAAAGAGGACCTTATAAAATATGGCACCATCGTCATGATTTCATTGCAAATGAAAACGGTGTGCTGATGATAGATACTGTTGATTATGAACTTCCGATGGGAAAACTGGGAGACTGGATGTATCATCTAATTGTAAAAGATAAAATAACCGCTCTGTTTGACTACAGACAGAAAGAAATCCACAGCATTTTACATCCCTAACAGGTACACACTGTTATCTTACCATACCGTTTTTTTATTGGATGGTAAGAAAAAAGTTATCTTTCCAAGGTTTATGATTGTAGTCATAAACCAGTTAATTCCGGCGTAGTACCTTTGTATTCAAATTATGAAATAATGAATACAGACACCGCCATCAGAGAACAGGTACTAACTCGCGAAGATCTCTTTTTCATTGTGGACGCTTTTTATAAAGAGGTACGTAAAGACGAAATACTCGGATCTATGTTTAATGCGACGATTCATGACTGGGAACAGCATCTGGAAAAAATCACTGATTTCTGGTCCAATCAGATTTTTGATACACGTGTGTACAAAGGACATCCGATGGAAGCTCATGTACAGTTTGATAAACAGATGCATTATAGCATCACCCCAACGCATTTTGGCACCTGGCTTTTTTATTGGATAAATACCATTAACACCTATTATGAAGGTCTCAATGCGGAGCTTTTAAAAGATAGAGCCAGAAAAATGCAGACGGTTTTGTATCTCAAGATATTTGAACACCGTCCTCAAAAATCACACAACAAATTGGATGAGCCTTCTTAAGCTTATTTCACTCACTTAAATAATATAAAACTCAAACTAAACTACGGAAATCTGAAGAAGATTTCTTTTGTGATTCCTACCCATGTTTACAAAAATTCACGTCTCAAAATCCAATTTTATCTGGATTAAGTGGACAAAAATCATGATCTGTTCCTTATTACTGGGGTTTACAGCCTCCCTTTTTGCACTAATCTTTAAGCATGTAACAGAGAACTACGAGCATTTTCTTTACAATCGTGCATTGCATGCTTCTGTTTTGTTTTTTATTCTTCCGTTTATCGGACTGACGGTGATCTATTTTCTAAGACTGTATGTTTTCAAAAACCGTAAAAATAAAGGAATATCAGAAGTACTCGAAGCCGTTTATGTAAAAAAGAAATTACCTGCCTTTAAAATCCCGTCTCATTTCATCAATGGCTTTTTAACTGTTATTTTCGGTGGCGCAACCGGTATTGAAGTATCTACCGTTGTATCTACCGCTACAATGGGAGAACTGGCTTCTACTAAAGATACTATTTTCAAAAAATACAAAAGTGAATTTACAGGAGGTGCTATTGCAGCCGGAGTAGCAGTACTTTTTCACAGTCCGCTGGGCGGTTTGTTTTTCTCTCTGGAAAATATCGTACGTCATAAGAAAAAAACAAATGAATTTTTTGTCATTCATCTTGCCAGTATTCTGATGTCTTTCGGAATTCTTTTTCTTTTTGATGACAAGCCTTTATTTGCGACCTCCATTACAAACTGGAATTATTCTGCCCTACCCTATTTGTTACTATTGTCAGTAGCCGCTGCTGTATATGCTGTTTTTTTGACAAAAACAGTTATTCTCATCAAAAGCAAATGGCTGCAGTCGGCCCAACCCATTCTTCAGGTAACAGCAGGTGCTGCCCTTTTGGGGATCGTTTTATTGTTTCAGAATGGGTTGTATGGAGACGGTTATCACACCATTAAAAGCTTTTTACATATGGACAACAGCCTTTTACTAACCTACTCTCTGCTAAGCTTGGCGCTTTTATTAGCTATTAAACCTATCATCACAGCGGTCACTCTAAGCAGTGGCGGAGATGGCGGTGTATTTGCCCCGAGTATTTTTGCAGGAGCCATTTTAGGATTATTCATAGGGATTCTTACAAAAAACTATTTCAATCCGGATGTTTATCTGCTGAATTTTATGATTGTTGGTGTGGCTGTGACTTTGAGTGCTACGTTACATGCACCGCTGACAGCTGTTTTTCTGGTATGTGGTATCTTTAATTCCTATGTTTTATTATTACCGCTACTGTTATTCACCTTTATCAGTAAATATATATCTAAAAAAGTGTATCCGTACACGGTATATACCTATTCATTTCGTTTGGAAAAAACTAAAGAGTAAAAAAAATAGAAAGGAGATAAATCAACTATCTCCTTTTTGTTTCTATCCTGTTCTTTTTATTCATCCGCTGCTTTAAGCAATGCAGCAATATCAAATTTTTTCATTTGCATAAAAGCCTTCATAACTTTAGGCGCTTTTTCAGGATCACTCATAAGGCTTCCCAAAACAGAAGGAACCACCTGCCACCAGACACCAAAAGTATCGCGACACCAACCACAATTGCTTTCTGTTCCGCCTTCCGTAATGTTGAGCCAGTAAAAATCAATTTCGTCCTGCGTATCACATGTAACAACGAATGAAACACCTTCATTAAATTCAAAATCATGCTGGGCACCACTGTCCATAAATGCCAGATGCGTGCCTGCAATATCCAGCTCAGCATATTTAATATTTCCGGTAACCTCCCCTTCTCCGTCTTCATATTCTGAAACTGTGATAATTGTAGCATCGGCAAACAGGGAACTGTAAAAGTCCATTGCCTTTCTGGCATTTCCATTCTGCTGACCGGTAAATAACAATGAAGGAACTACTTTCGGTTTTTGCACGTTACTTTTATCTGATAAAAGCTGCCACGAAACACCATAGCGGTCTTCTACCCAACCGTAGCGCTCAGCCCACGGATATTGGTCAAGCGGCATTCTTATAATACCATCTTCTGAAAGCAACTGCCAGGCGTTATTTAGTTCTTCTTCAGAAGCGCAGTGTACAAAAAAGGAAATTGACGGATTGGGCTGAAATTGAGGTCCTCCATTCAGTCCCATAAATTGTTGTCCTTTTACCGAAAACGTTACTACCATAGGAGTTGAGGTCATGACCTCAGTTTCTGTAAAAGCCTGTGGATATAAATGAGCTGCTGCTTCCGCATTGCCATCAAACCAGATACAGGGATAAATTTCTTTTTTCATATCCGTAGTTTATTGTTGTGGCATGGCACTCATGTCCATATAGAAAACTTCCCAAAGATGCCCGTCCAAATCTTCAATACTGCGCTGCTGCATAAAACCAAGATCCTGTGGTTCCATCGTTTCTTTACCGCCTGCTGCAACTGCTTTTTCAACAAATGCATTTACCTTATCCATATTTTCCATAGAGAGCGAATGTATCACCAAAGCTGTTTTTCTCGCATCTGCCATAGGTCTGTTGATGAATTCTTTAAATTTATCATGGGTGAGCAGCATCACAAAAATTTCATTGCTATACACCATACAAGCTGCTGTATGATCGCTAAAATCCGGATTGTTGGTAAAACCGATAGCCGTATAAAAAGCAATAGCTTTTGGTAGATCCGCTACGGGAAGATTAATAAAAACCTGTGTACTCATATCTTTATTTTTTTAGAATTATTTTTCGTTACGCAAAAAGGTCATTTAATAGTCAAAAGCCCCTTTTCTGAGATTTATTCCATATTCTGAATACGCCTTCAGACATGCCAGAAAATTCGCCCAACCTTCCGTATTTTCTTTGAGCCACTTGATACCAGCTTCATCATTATGCCGGCCCTTTTCAGTAACAGTTACTATGGTAGCTGCGTCCTTTCCTGTTTCAAAAACCATTTCAACAAGAGTAGCTTCTGATTCTGTTCCCCAGGAAAAAGAGATCAATTCAAACGGAATCACCTCTTTTACTTCTACCGGGCAGGCTTCTTCAAATTCCGAAAAATACCAGACCAGACTTTTTCCAGATTCCATCTTTCCTGAACTTTTTGCAATAAAGTAATGGGTCATTTTTTCCGGATCCGTTATGGCCTCAAATACTTCGCTCAAAGGCTTTAGTATCTTTATTTTTGCCTTGATGGATAGATTATCGGTACTCATATTTCGCATATTTGTTTTAATTTATTAAGCGCTTTGGGCCAGGTTTTCTCAAAATAGTCTTCATATTCTTCCGGAGTGTCCGTTGTCACATATACATGTGTAGCATTTCCTTCGCTTTCAAAACGATACGATTCGCAAGCACCGATCCATTTCTCAATATCAGCTCCTTCTGTCCGCTCCTTACCATTTTCAATCACTCCATCATATTCGATGACAATCTCTTTATTCGGAACATGTATTTTTATATGACCTGACATGCCTTCTTTTTTACCTTCTTTACTGATGCCTACAAAAGCAATTTTTGCTCCCTGCTCCCATGATCCTTCATAAAATGAACCCGGATTAAACTCATAAGTCCATTGTTGATATGAGTCTTTATCCAGCATTACTTTACTTACTTTTTCAGCGGGTGCATCAATTATGATTTCAAAATAAAGTCTTTTCATAATTAGTGATTTTCAGTATATGATTTAAAACTGTCCAGAATAGCCTGCCATCCCTGTTGCTGTATGGTTTCAGGATTTTGCTTTTCTGCTTCAAAAGCGATTTTCATCAGCGTTCTATTAAGCGTTTCCGCTACAAATTCTACTACAGCTTTGCGTCCGTCGTCCAGCGAATAAGCAATTTTTTTATGAAGAATAACCGTATCGTATGTTCCTGAAAAATCAAAAGAGAAAGTACCATCTTTTGCTGCCATGGTATGCTTAAAACGTCCGCCTTTTTTGAGATCATTCTCTGAAAACGGACAGTGCCAGTCAGGTGACGCCTGATTCCAGTGTACAATGTGTTCCGGACTATTATAAAGAAGCCAGACCTTCTCTAAAGGAGATTCGATTGTATTGGATATATGAATTTTATTATCTTTCATCTTTTCTCTATTGATCTGATTCATTAAAAGAAATCATCCACTGTATCTCAAACTGGTCTTTAAGACAGCCGAAATAATCGCCCCAAAACATATCTTCCATAGGCATTTCAACCACACCGTTTCGAGAAAGCTTCTCAAATAGTTGATCTGCTTCATTTCTGCTTTCGGTATGCAGGCATATATAATAATTATTGCCTGGAATCAGACGTTGCCCAGAGCTTTCCATAATATCAGAAGCCATGAGCACATTGTTTTTCCCGATTGGCAGCGAAACATGCATCACACAGTTCTGCTCCTTCTCCGGTAATTCTTTTCCTGCAGGAGTATCTTTCATTTTCTGTATAAAAAGTTCTCCTCCAAAAACAGATTGATAAAAACGGAATGCTTTTTCGGCATTACCGTTAAAATTCAAATAAGTGTTTATTCTTGCCATACTATTTTTTTTGTTGATTAAAAAAATTGATTTTTTAAGGCCGGTCTGCGCAAAAGAAGTCCTGCCCAAAGAACGATTCCTACATACACCGGAAAAAGGGTATGGCTAAACCACGGTTGTTCCAGACGAACGTGTGTAGCCACAGCGCCTCCCAGATAGGCTGTAAGTAAAACAGCGCCTGTAAGTGACGTTTTGGGAAAAGCATAAAGAAGAGTACTTATGAGTAACACTACCCCAAGACCTGTGAGTACAGTTTCGGGATATCCCAGCTCTACAGTAGCTTTAATTACTTCATCTGGTTGTACCAGCTTACCAATGCCATCAAATAATAAAAAGAGAATAACCAGACTGCTGAGAATCCAGCCGATTGTCCGGTGCGTTTTTGAAGGTTGCAGATATGGTTCCATATTGTTGATTGATTATATAGTGATCTTATCAAAATTATCACAAACCATTATCAATCTACTTGCCCTATGGCAAGAAATGAAATCAATTGTCTTTCAACAAATCTTTTCGTATACGGCTCAGTGAAGTATCCGTTATTCCGAGATACGTAGCAATATGTTTTAAAGGTGCCTGTTGCAGTATTTGCGGATGCTGTTCTTGCAGAGTAATATAGCGTTGCGCTGCAGAATCTGTAATCATCGCAATGGAACGCTGCTTGTGTTGAAATAGACTTTCTGACATCCAAGCTCTGCCCCACTCATTGAGCCCTTTTATGGAATGATACAATTCCTGAAAAACGTCTAATCCGATTGCGTAACAAACCCCGTCTGTAAGAGCCTGAAAATGTTCTACTGTTGGAACTCTTGTAAAAAGTGAAACCACATCTATTGCTATTTCATTGACTCCCGTAAAGCCTGTAGTAATATCATTTCCATCATAATCATATACAAAGGAGCGGATCAGACCGTCTTCTACACACCAGTAGTTATTGGCAACCTGACCTTTTTTGAGAAAAAAATCACCTTTTTTGAATACCACTTTTTCATGGGCATTAAAAATAATCTGCCGATCAGAATCTGTAAGCAAGGGGTTTTGATATAGTTTTTCTAATGATAACATGGGATAAAAGCTTTTTTTGGTTTATTAAAAATAGGAATAAGATTGTTGCGGGCAAAATAAATACATCATGAATTATAGTAAAGTGTTTATTTCAAATGATCAAAAAGAGTTGTAAAAGAGTTCGCTGTACATTCAATAAAAAAAGGGAGTTGCCATGCTTTAGTTTTCTTTGCCTGAGCATTGGTTGCTATATCCCATGGAGCATATATTCGGAATCCACGCTTACCTTTATTTTGAGCCGTAGCAATGAGTCCTTGTTTTTCAAGCACGAATTCGGGCAGTAAAAGAAAACCTTTTTTATGAGCGTCAGCACAAAATAACAAAGCAAAATCAATAGCATCGCTTTTTTCCCAAGGCATTGTTACTCCGCTTTCCGGATTGCGTTTCCAGATTGTAACAAACTGCCCTGATTTTTTTGGAGTCGTTTTTGCAGCGCGGAATCTGATACGGCGTTTATTGAGTAAAAATTCACACGCTTCATACGCTTTACTTTCAGAGTCAAAAGCTATTTCCTCCAAATCAGGTCCGCCATGCTCTAAAATACAGGATCTAAAAAATTCAAAATTCGGATAAAGAGTGGTGGTATTCATAAAGCAATATTAAAAAGTAACTATAAAGGTCAAAAAAGATACTGAGGATTTCTAAAAATAAGAAAAACACCCGATTGCAAAAATCTTGAAAAAAAAGGGAACATCAAATTATATTCTTTTTTATACGAAGCAATCTTTCCTTATATTTGAGACAAAGCTGTATGATAAGAAAACAGCAAGTCTGTTCCACCTTAAAGAACCTTTCGTATGCAATATTTACTGTTTTTATGGTTTATCTTATTTCCTTTTTCAGGTTTCAGTCAGAATTCTTTTCCCGATTTTCTTCATGGAACATGGAAAACAGAAAACAAACTGCAATTTGAGCATTGGGATCTTTTAAATGAAACTACACTGAAAGGAATCTCTTATGAACTCAGAGGAGGCAATATATATATTATTGAATATCTGGATCTACAGCAGCAAAATCAGGATCTTGTATATACCGCTACAGTAGTCAGACAAAATCAAGGAAAAGAAGTTGCCTTTATCAGGAACCCAAAAGCAGTCGATTATTCTTTTGAAAATTTATCTCATGATTTTCCAAAAAAGATCATATACCAACGTCTTGGTGATTCAGTAATTATGGTAACGGTCACCGATGGAATGAAAAAAACTTTTTCCTATAAGATGTTTAAACAATAAATAACGATACGATGAATTTGTGGGTATTGTATAAAAAAATTCTTGTTTTTGTAAAACCTTACCGTTATCTGGTTTTGGGTACCTTACTGCTTACCTTAATTGGTTCGCTTATGGCACAGGTAAATGCTTATGTATTGCGCTATACAGTAGATGAAGTAAGCCGTTTGCTTGATGAACATAAATCGTTACAAGAGGGAGCCACTTTGCTACTTGCCATCAGTGCCATACTGCTCAGCAAAGAATTGATTTACGCCCTTATACAATTTGGTCAGAAATTTTACGGAACCAAGCTTCGTATATTGATTTCACAGGACATTTCACAGCAGGTAGTCGATAAAATTCTCACCTATAAAATGGCTTTTTACACCTCTTCAGAAAATGAGAGTGGTAAACTGCAAACTCGTATCGATATGGGTATTTCAAGCCTTACACGGCTCGTACAGAATTTCTTTATAGACATATTGCCTTTATTTGCCAACTCTATAATGGCATTGGTACTTATGTTTTCGGCTAACTTTTATGTAGGCATGGTCAGTCTCTGTATCATCCCTATCTATTTTTACATCAGCCAGCTACAAGCCAAAAAACTCAGCGGTTTCAGAAGAAATATGCGCTCTTACAGAGAAACCAAAAACAGTGGCATCATAGGTCTTATTGAGTCGATTACCGTCATCAAATCTTTTGTACGGGAGCCTCTTGAAGCGCAGAAACACAAAGAAATTCAAGACGAGATGACCAGTAATCAGATGAGTACACGTAAGCTTAGCTTCGTATTTGAAAGTATTAAAGGATTTCTGGAGCAAATAGGCGTGGTAGTAATCATTATACTTACTACCTATTTTGTACTCAATGGCAGCATGAGTATCGGAGCCATTATGTTTCACATTATGCTTTTTAACAATGTGTCTGCCCCTATCCGTCAGCTGCATCGTATTTATGACGAAGTAAATGATGCCATGATTTATTCAGAAAGCTTTTTTGAAGTACTCGATGCCGAGCATCAGACAGAATCTTCAGGAACTTATGTACCGGAAAAGATCAAAGGTACCATAACCATGCAGCATGTAGATTTCAGATACCCCGATGGTACCAAAGCTCTGCATGATGTTTCTCTTGTAGTGCCTCACGGAAAAATCACAGCACTGGTTGGATTGAGTGGTGCCGGAAAAAGTACCATCATCAATCTCCTGGATAAATTTTACCAGCCTGCTTCAGGTACCATTACGTTAGACGGTATTGATTTGCAAGAATTTGACACCGAATTTCTGAGAAAAAACACAGGTCTGGTATTGCAAAAGAATCATATTTTTAAAGGAACTATTGCTGAAAACATTCTTTATGGAAACCCGCAGGCAACTATGGAAGATGTTGCAGAAGCGGCTAAAAAAGCCTATATCCATGAACAGATTATGGAACTTCCGAAAGGATATGATGCCCAGGCAAGCCTGCTGTCGGGAGGACAACAGCAACGCATCGCCATTGCAAGGCTGTTCCTTAAAAATCCGCCTGTTATATTCTTAGATGAGCCTACAGCAAGTCTGGATGCCATTGCTACAGAACAGATAAAACGCAGTCTCGATGCTATTAAAAAAGACCGCACAGTAATCATCATCTCACACAGTATTTCTCAAATCATTGATGCAGAAAACGTAATTGTTCTCGAAAGAGGAAGGGTTGTTGAGCAGGGAACTCATGAAGAACTGTATCACAACAAAAGTGTTTATTTTGACATCTTTAATGCCATGGCAAGCAGTCTGAATATCGATAAGATTGCGAAAACGGTAGCAGATGAAACTGCTGAACATTAAGCACTGTTATGCTAAAGAGGACAGTCTCTTCCTACAAACCGTCCGTTACCCGATAAAAAAGCAAGCATTTTTTCAATATTGCGATCGACACTTTGCTCGGTTTTGAGAAAGGAAAAATATTTGATGATTTCTTTTTGCAGAGAAGGACTCAGTTTATTAAAAACCGCTGCTTCTGAGGTATTGTTCTTTAAAGCAGTAAGCAGTTTGGGATGTGCGGTAAGTTTTCGTTCTTCTTCATCCCATACAAGAGTCAGCACAATCTCTTCTCCTATTCTTTTGGGCGAGTCTTTTAAAATGGTTGTATTGATATACAGTCTCCAGACCCCCTTGTAGCGCACGAGTGTTTGACGAAACGGATGACCGTTAATAGTCCCTTTTACAGGAACAGGTCCTTTGTTTTTGGCAGCTTCCGTAAAAATATCAGCTAATATTTTATCGGGTACATAAACAAAAGGATTGATGCCAATACGGTCAATAATTGCTGAAAATTGATTTTTCAAAATAGGTGGTGTATTTTACAGTCTGATTATGAGTATAAAAGAGGGTAAAGAAAAAACAGACTGTTGGTAATCAACAGCCTGTTTCTATATATTCCTGTTTATGATGGAACTTTTCTTGATTTTTCTCTTTCCCAGATACGGTGTTGCTTCATAACTTCAATAAAGTCTTCTGTAAGCTGATCTGCAGATTCAAAAATAACTCCGGCATCTTTTTCTATAAATGATTTCTTTGCCAGTTCTTCTGCTCCTTTTGCAAAAGATAAAGCTTTGCAATGACGGTATCCTTCATTGATAAAATGAGTATAATCCGGCTCCTGCATTAATGCTTTCACAGAATCTCCGTCCGGTGTGTAAAAAGCATCATAGCAAACTGATGCTTCTGTTAGATACGAATGTTGTATCTGCTCTTCTCCGCCTTCCTGATAAGAAAGCTTACCTACTCTGGTTGCGATTAGTACAGCTTCTGCACCTTGTTTTTCAAGTGCCTTTTTCATTTTATCTACCGAAGCCTTACTGACACCATCTGCTACCAAAAAAGCAACTTTACGCGTCGCAATAGTACCTTCACCCTTTTTCACTTTCATACTGAGTGCAGCAGAAGCAGCTACTTCAGGTTTTTTGGGTTGTATCGGATAATCTGCATGGTTTTGTCGGGCAAACATCAGGGTTTTCTCATCGAGCTGTTCCGGTGGGGTAATCCCCAGATTTTCTCCTACCTGTTTTGCAAGTCCTGCATCGATCTGATGCAAAATTGCCAGCTCTCTGGTTCTGATTTCTACTGAGTTTACTTTACTGAGTTCAAAACTGTAAGCATTCACAATATGTGCCTGCTCCTGTGGAGACTGAGAGTTAAAAAACAATCTGGCCTGAGTAAAATGGTCGGCAAAAGATTCTGAACGCTGACGTACTTTACGTGCATCAATACGTTCTTCATGAGACTGAAAACCCTTTTCTCCTTTCAGCATGGCGTGATAAGGACATCCACCGCCAAGGCTGTTGGGAAAATAGCTTACATTTCCTTTAAGAATATCCTGTCTGCCGAAACCGTCTTTCTGATTGTTATTTTTACCGTTAATGGATTTATTGATAGGTATTTCGTGGAAGTTTGGTCCCCCGAGACGATATTGCTGCGTATCAGCGTATGAAAAAATCCGCCCTTGCAATAAGGGATCATTGGTAAAATCTATTCCGGGTACAAGACGTCCCGGATGAAAAGCTGCCTGCTCCGTTTCTGCAAAGAAATTTTCAGGATTTCTGTTCAGTGTCATTGTTCCGATAATTTTTACAGGAACGAGTTCTTCAGGAACAATTTTAGTAGGATCAAGTAAATCAAAAGAATATTTATGTTCATCTTCTTCCGGAATAAGCTGTACCCCAAGATCCCATTGCGGATAATTGCCTTTTTCTATATTTTCCCATAAATCCTGACGATGAAAATCGGAATTAAATCCCGAAATTTTCTGAGCCTCATTCCACGCTACCGAATGCACACCAAGACGAGGTTTCCAATGAAATTTCACAAAAGTAGCTTTGCCGTTTTCATTGACAAGTTTAAAGGTATGTACACCAAAGCCTTCCATTGTTCGGAGACTTTTAGGAATAGCACGATCTGACATTGCCCACATGATCATATGCGCTGATTCCGGCATCAGGGAGACAAAATCCCAAAAAGTATCATGCGCAGAAGCTGCCTGTGGTATTTCATTGTTCGGCTCAGGTTTTACAGCATGTATCAGATCCGGAAAATTCATAGAATCCTGGATAAAAAATACAGGAATATTGTTTCCTACCAAATCATAATTACCGTCTTCTGTATAGAATTTAACAGAAAAACCGCGTACATCTCTTGCGAGATCTGTTGACCCCTTAAATCCGGCAACTGTAGAAAAACGGACAAAGACAGGCGTTTTTATTCCTTTTTGCAAAAACTTAGCACAGGTATATTCAGAAATGTCTTCTTTGGCTTCAAAAACACCGTGTGCACCACTTCCTCTTGCATGTACTACCCTTTCCGGTATACGTTCTCTGTCAAAATGGGCGAGCTTATCCTGAAATATAAAATCTTCGAGTAAAGATGGTCCTCGATCACCTGCTTTTAATGTGTTATTGTTGTCATGAACAGAAACACCGTCATTAGTAGTCATTTGCTTTCCTGTATTGTCTATAGTAAACTCTTTTAACTGCTCTTTTTTAGCATTTTCATTTTCTGATGGTTTTTTTTTCTCCATGTTTTTTTATTTTAAATATAAGAAATTTATTTAACCCAATCCTTCAAAAACCTCTTTAAATCCGTTATAAATAAGTTTTATCGTTTCCTTTTTCAACAATACGCTTGACTTGAGTTTGAAATTCATTTAACAGGGAATTTTCAATCTTAAGATTCGCTTAAGATTTATTGATGCCTTTTTATATGTTGCAGTACTGCTCTACTTTTGATAAAAATACTCTCTAATATGAAACGTTTTTTCAGCAACCGCTACCGTCTGCTTTTCTTTTTTTCGGGACTGTTTCTTTTTCTTTCATTTGTGCTGCGAATTGTTTTTACATTCTGGGTATTCAACGATGTTAGCACAAACCTGTATGTATTCTCAAAAACGCTTTTACTTGGCCTATTATATGATATCAGCGTTGTAAGCTGTTTTACACTGCTTTTTACCTTTTATCTTTTGATACTGCCCAACAAATGGGTGGGTTCCCTTTTTGACCGGATAATGGTATACGTTTTTTATGCATTACATCTGCTCATCATCTACTTTGTATTCTTTGCTGAAGTTACCTTTTGGGATGAATTTAAAAGCAGATTCAATTTTATCGCAGTAGACTATTTGATTTATACTTATGAAGTAGTAAAAAACATACAGGAAAGCTATCCTTTGCCTCTGCTTATCGGAGGCATAGCGACAATTACTCTTCTTACAATAATAGCAACAGCACGTTTTAAAGTATTTCGTAAAACATTTGAAAGCCATCCTTCTTTTTATCAAAAAGCAACAATCATACTGCTCAATATAATAATAATGGTAAGCAGTTTGTATTTTCTGACAAACGATAGTAGTAATATCTCTGACAATCGTTACAATAACGAAATCACAAAAGCAGGTATCTTTTCCTTTTTTGCGGCTTTCCGAAACAACCATCTAAAATTTGAAGAACATTACCAAACCATTGATCTAAAAGAAGCGATAACGCTGATCAGAACAGAGCTTACCGATTCAAAAACTTCCTATATAGAAAACAGCAAAAATCCTTTTAGAAGAACGATTACAGACCCGTATCCAGAGAAATTCCAACAACCCAATGTGGTTTTTGTACTGATGGAAAGTATGAGTGCTTCTTTTATGAACCGTTTTGGCAACGAGAAAAATATTACCCCAAACTTAAACGCTCTGGCAGAGCAAGGAATTTTTTTTACTAATATGTTTGCAAACGGTACGCGTACCGTGCGCGGGATGGAAGCCGTAACCTTATCCGTACCTCCTACACCGGGTAACAGCATTGTAAAAAGACCTGACAACCAAAACCTTTACACCATCGGAAATGTATTCCGGGATAAAGGATATCAGACAATGTTTTTTTACGGCGGTGACGGTTATTTTGACAATATGAATTCTTTTTACGGAGGCAACGGATTTGATATCTATGATCGTGGCAGAGGCAGTATCCTCAGCGACAAAATCAAATCGAAACGATACAACATCAGTGATGAAGAAGTAACTTTTGAAAATGCCTGGGGTATCTGTGATGAAGATATTTACGCAAAAGTACTCAAGGAAGCCGATACAAAATATCAACAAAAACAGCCGTTCATGGCTTTTGTGATGACAACTTCCAATCACAAGCCTTATACGTATCCAGCAAACAAAATAGACATTCCCTCCGGAAGTGGCAGAGAGGGTGCGGTTAAGTACGCTGACTTTGCCATAGGAGAACTGATCCGCAACGCCAAACAAAAGCCCTGGTTTAAAAATACGGTGTTTATCTTTATTGCAGACCATTGTGCAAGCAGTGCCGGAAAAAGTGAAATTGATGTAAACAACCACCATATTCCGGCCATTATTTACAATCTGAAAAATGAACCTGCAAGAGAAGTTTCTTTAGAAGTAGCACAGATCGATATTTTTCCTACTTTATTTTCTTTGATGAACTGGAGCTACACCAGCCAGTTTTACGGCAAAGACGTGTTTGACGTGACCTATCATCCTCGTTCTTTTGTGGGTACTTATATCAACTTAGGAATGAAAAAAAATAATGAAGTAGTCATTTTATACAATCAAAAACGCAACGGACAGTATTTGTGGACTCAGTATGATCTGCAGCCTACAAAGGTTTCTCCTGATTTTTTAAACTCAGCGATAGCGAATTATCAGACTGCGGATTATTTATTCAGCCACGGCTTGTTTAGTGAAAAATGAATATCGAGTTCATTATCAACCCCATTGCAGGAAAGGGAAAAGGAAAATATATTGAAGAAAAAGTCAAGGCGCATTTCCACGATGGCGATACCGTAAAAATACATTATACAGCTTATCCGGGTCATGCCGTAATCATTACACAGAAAATTCTGCTAAGAGCACCCGATATTATTGTTGCCTGCGGAGGTGACGGTACCATCAATGAAGTTGCCCATTCCCTTATTCACTCAGCTATTCCTTTGGGCATCATCCCGATCGGATCTGGTAACGGGCTTGCGGCGCATTTAAAAATACCGAAAAATACCGACAAAGCATTGCAATTGCTTAAAAAAGCAAACACTGTAAGCATTGATGCAGGACAGGTTAACCGATATTATTTTTTCAGTAATATGGGACTCGGAATTGATGCCGCCGTTATCGGGCGCTATGAAAAAGTAAAACAACGCAATTTATGGGGCTATATTAAAGCCGGTTTATGGGGTATTCGTAATTACCGTCCTGACGTTTACAAAGTTGTGTGGGAAGAAAAATTATTAAAGTATCCGTTCTTTTTTCTGTTTTGCTCCAATTCCAATGAAGCCGGCTACGGTATCTCTTTTACACCAAAAGCAAAAATAAATGATGGTTTGCTGGATGTTTTATGCGTAGAATCTCTTACATTTACACAACAGCTTTATTTTTCCCTATTAGTACTGATTCGGAAAATACACACGTACCGAAAAGCAGTAACGGGACAAATTTCATCTCTCGAGATTGAGTCTTCCGAACCGGAACTCCATCTGCAGATAGATGGCGAATACAAAACAATCCGGGAAAATAAAATAAAAATAGCTGTGGTAAAAAATGCTATTACTGTCATAATACCTTAAACTATGGCTGCAACATTTCATTTATTACTCGTAGAAGACGAAACCGGTATTGCCAATTTCATGATTCAGGGTTTAAAAGAAGAAGGTTATGAGGTCGATCATACTGCTGACGGCAGCATTGCTCTAGAAATGATTCATGAAAAAAAATATGATATTATTCTTTTAGACTGGATGATTTTACACACAACCGGACTGGAAGTATGCCAGTCTGTCCGTTCACTAAATTCTCCGAATCGCAACAGTCCCATAATTTTTATTACGGCTAAAGATACGCTTGACGATACCGTTTCCGGACTCAAAGCCGGAGCTAATGATTACATCAAAAAACCTTTTCATTTTGAGGAACTATTAGCAAGAATAGAAGTATTACTCCGAAATAATTCAGAAAACATACCGTTACATCTCGGCAATATTATGCTCAACGAGAGGGCGCATCAGGTTTTCGTCAGTGATCAGGAAATCAGTCTCACACCGAAAGAATTTGCATTATTAGCACTGTTGATCAGTAATAAAGGAAAAGTATGTACGCGTAAACAAATCATCGAAGAAGTATGGGATATCCATTTTGAGTACGATACCAGTGTGATTGATGTTTTTATTAATGCGCTGCGAAAAAAGCTATACATGAATAAAGAAGATTTACGAATTACTACCATTCGCGGAGTGGGCTATATGGCACAGGATGTTTAAAAAAATTTCCATAAAGAACCGTATTGCGCTGCTGTACAGCATCAGTTTTTCAGGACTTATGTTACTGATCTTTTCTGTACTGTACGCAGTTGTTTCCTTAAGCATTTCCGCATCCGTGCGCAACATACTCAAAGAAGAAATACAGCATCATGTAAACTATGTAAAAAAACAATCCGTGTTTACCCGATATATTGAAGAAGGGGAATGGAATGAGATCGAACATGCCGATTTGGAACTTAATCCCGTTTTTATTTCAATATACAACAAAGACTTTCAATTGGTAGAACAATCGCCCAATCTGAAAGAACACCACCTCAAATGGCAGGACGGACAACCGGAATTTTCTATTTTCAGTGTTCCTTTCAATGGGTCTGACCTGCTCATCAGTCAGGCAGTTCTGGTACATAACCATATCACGGTGGGCTATATTGTCATTGGCGTTTCTATGAAAAACCAGCAGATGGTTCTTACTTATTTACAACTTGCACTGTGGCTTATTTTTCCACTTTCATTAGGCATTATTTTTCTTACAGCACGCTTCATTGCCTCCAAAAGTATTGCTCCGGTATTTACCATTATATCCACCGCCCGTACCATTACCGAAAATCATTTATCACAACGCATTGAACTACCTTCTCATGAAGATGAGTTACATACATTGACGGTTACCATCAATTCCCTGCTGGATCGGTTGGAATTCCAGTTGCAAAAAGCCCGTCAGTTTTCTGCCGATGCTTCGCATGAACTGCGCACTCCGTTGGCTGTTATAAAAGGAACGCTTGAAATCCTTATTCGCAAACAACGCACCATTGAAGAATATGAAAATAAAATAGGTTATACGTTAAAACAAGCCGATCGACTCAGTCAACTGGTAGAGCAGTTTCTGCTTTTAGCCCGTATTGAAAATGATCCTATGGAAATAAAAAAAAGCAACCTACACCCTGAATGGCTTATTCGTCAGTCCGTAGAGCGTTATCAGGTATTTCTGAAAGAAAAGCAAATACAGCTGAGCGAAGATTACCAACCGGTGCCCACCATTTACCGCTGTCAGGAATATCTGGAAATCATTATGGATAATCTACTGTCAAATGCTATTAAATTCGTGAATCCTAAGGGTATCATCCGTATTGCACTGCAAAAAGAAGAGAATCAGATTGTAATGACCATTACCGATAACGGAATCGGTATCAGTCCGGAAGAACTCCATTATATTACCAACCGCTATTACAGAGCCGAAAATGTAAAAACAAACAATATAAAAGGATCCGGTCTCGGTCTTCATATCGCGTACAAATTGGCTCAACTCGATGGAAACAGACTGGAAATAGAGAGCCTTCCCGGCAAAGGAACAGAAGTAAGACTTATCATGCCTTTTGAGTAAGTTTAACTGCCTTATTAATTACACTCTTTTTAGATTATGAGTAAAAGAAGAAAACAGTCTTTTGAGTAAGGCATTGACAGTGCGCAGGTAGGTACTGAACTATGTTTTGCGTTTTTGTCATAAAAAGCTGTTACAATGCTGTAACAAATTAAAAAATAATCGTTTTTTGCTTGTGTTATTAACACAAATGCAATATGTTTGTTTCCAGATAATCTTAGGCAGTTTCCTTCTACCGCTGCCTTCGTTTTTTACGAAACACGATGAAAAAAACACTGCTATGCCTGTTTACAGGCTTTGC
>DAMCXY010000020.1:0-60638 GCA_032096595.1 Flavobacterium sp.
ATGACATTACTTATACAAAAGCTGACTTTGATATTACTAAAGCAACACTGAACATCGTTGCAGAGGCAAAAGCTAAAGTATATGGAACTGCTGATCCTGCACTTACTTATACCGTAACCGGTTTAGCCAACAATGATGATCAAAGCATCATCACTGGAGCATTGTCCAGAACAGCAGGTGAAAACATAGGAACTTATGAAATTCAACAGGGTACGTTGGCAACAACGGCTAACTATGACATTACTTATACAAAAGCTGACTTTGATATTACTAAAGCAACACTGAACATTGCTGCAGAACCAAAAGCTAAAGTATATGGTACTACTGATCCTGTTTTGACCTATACCGTAACCGGTTTAGCGAACAATGATGATCAAAGCATCATCACAGGAGCATTGACCAGAACAACAGGTGAAAACATAGGAACCTATGAAATCCAACAAGGGACGTTGGCAACAACAGCAAACTATGACCTTGTGTTCACAACTGCAGATTTTAATATCACTAAAGCAACCTTAAACATTGTTGCTGATGCGAAAGCGAAAGTATATGGAACGACTGATCCTGTTTTAACCTACACAGTTACAGGTTTTGCAAACGGTGATAACCCATCCGTGATCACAGGGAATCTCTCAAGAGATCCTGGAGAAGATGAAGGCACTTATGCCATTCAACAGGGAACACTCAATGCTTATAACTATAACATGGTTTATACAGGGGCTGATTTTATCATATTTAAAACATTTACCATAATTGTAACGGATCAAACCAATGTGACCTGTAACGGAGGGGCAGATGGTTCTGCAACTGTAGAAGTAAATGGTGGAATACCTCAATACACCTACTCTTGGGCTCCTTATGGAGGCAATCAAGCAACCGCTAATGGTCTGACTGCAGGCACCTATACTGTTACCATCACCGATGCAATTGGTCTGGCAATCACTCAGGAATTCATCATAACAGAACCTCCGGTGGTTGTACCGCCTACAGCACAAACTCTTCAGACAATATGTGCTTCAGCTGATCTTACTCTTAACGACATTCAGATTCAGGGAACACAAATCAAATGGTATGCTACAGCTCAGGACACTAATGAACTTCCGGAAACGACTGCTTTAGTAAACGGTACAACCTATTATGCTTCTCAAACTATCAATGGATGTGAAAGTGTAGGAAGAACAGCAGTAACCGTAACATTAAACACCATCGATGCGCCGGTAGTAGAACCATATTCCTTATGTCAATCTGCTACAGTAGCTGATTTAGAAATCGTAACTCCTACAGGGGTATCTTACAAATGGTATACTACAGAAACAGGAGGTACTGAACTTAGTGAAGATACAGTACTCGTAACACAAACTTATTACGTAGAAAAAACAGAAGGAGATTGTGTATCACAAAGAACAGCCGTACAAGTGACTATTTTAGAAATACCGGAATCTCCGACAGGAGCAGCAAATCAAAGTTTTACGGTAAATAACATCGGAGAAGCAACAATTGCAGATTTGGTAATGGATCAGGAAAATATCATCTGGTACATAAGCCTTGAAGATGCAATGAGCGGAAATGATCCGTTAGCAGCAGAAATGCCTTTAGAAAACGGACAAACCTACTACGCTGTTTTAATGAATACAAACGGATGTTCGAGTGTACCGACAGCTGTAACTGTAGACATCACATTATCGACAGACGAATTTGATACATCAGGCTTAAAATATTACCCTAATCCTACCAGTGATATACTTACGGTTACCTACAAAAACAGTATTGATCGGGTGACGGTTTACAACTTGATAGGTCAGAGAGTAATGACTCACGAAGCCAACAGTAAAGAAGTGCAGTTAAACATGAGCGCACTGGCTAACGGAAACTATATGCTGGAAATTCGATCCGGAAAACAAGTGAAGTTTGTCAAAGTAGTTAAAAAATAATTCTTAACTTTTCATTATCTAAGACCTGTCGGATCCGACAGGTCTTTTTTTGTAAATCCAAATCGTCACTTCAAGTGGAATTTCGGAGCAATTTTGTATCGGTAAGTCGTTCAATTTACACCACAATGTTAAGCGGAGTTAAAAAGATTTTTTGTCAGAAAGTCATTTCATAATCCTCAACAGCTTAAACTTCTATTAGAATAATCTCAAAAATCATATCAAAGAACTACTCCTACCTACTCTGAAAAACTACTATTGCTGATATACTAATCAAAAAGAGACCTGCTTCAGTCATTTGAAGCAGGTCTCTTTACACAATCATATTTCAGATTCAAAAACGTTCTATTTAGAAATAAAAAACTATAAATACTAATAGATACCGTTATTTGCGAATATTCAAACGCAATCCAAACTGAACATTAAAATTCAGAGGCTTGTCCTTATAAATCGTATAAACAGTACTTTTATCATCAAAATGATAACGGATACCGGGCTCAAAATAGATTCCTACATGATCGGTAATACTATAGTTCACCCCTAATCCTGCATTAAGAGAAGTTTGTATCGTTTTTGATCTGATCTTCTCAAGAGTACTTTCCTGTAAAACACTATCCACAATATAATCTGTTTTCAGAGTACCGTAAACCACTTTTTCAACATGAACACCCATATTGGCATAGGTTGTCAAACGTCCCGCACTCCATATAGTATAATTCAGCTGAAGCGGAACACCTATATAGTGAAGCTGCTGTCGGCTGTTATACCTGTAAGCAGCACTTCCTGATACAAGTTCAGATGAAAGTTTGGTATAAGTAATACCCGTATTAACCGCCCATCTATTTCCTAAAGGATAATATAGGGAAACACCCATACGCACAGGTGTTTTATGGCGAATTTTCGTCTCTACCTGTTTTTCCTGATTACCTACAATGATATTGTTTAGCGGATCTTCTGTATAATTACCCTCTGAATCAACAGTTGCATCCATTGGGTCTCCGTTCATCATAGCATATCCGCTGACTTGCTGAGTAGAATTAGACGAAAATTGTCCGGACAAAAGCCCTAAACTCCATTTTTTTTGCGGAGTACGTAAAACTGAATCTTCCGTCATCAGTGATTGTTTTTCATCAGAAAAAGTAGTGATAACCAAATCTTCTGTACCATTGTTTCCATTTTGTATCATCATCGTCTCATGACCTGCGATCTGCTGATCTGACGTGTCCTGCGACGGGTTATCTGATTTTTCATCAGGTAGTGGTTCTGTTACTTCTTTCTTCTCATACACATAGTCAAACGTTGGATGTTCATCTGGATATTGAGAACAATGTGTTGATCCGATCTTTGATTTGTTTATAATGACATTCTTTTTTTCCGGTATTGTTTTCGTAAGAGCAGATTCCGATGTAGGATTGATGAGCTCATATTCACCTGTCTCAGGCAATTTTTTTTCAGGCTGTATCTGAGAATCTGTAATAGTTGAATCTATGACTGTTGTTTGTTTGTTGTTGGTATAAAATGTAAAACCGGCAGTAATCAAAACAACTACTGACGCTGCAACACGGATGATCTGTTTTCTTTTTTGGCGCTTTTTAAAACGCTTCTCCTCTTTACTTTTACCGTTGAGTTCAGAAAGTAATGGAATTATTTTTGCTTCTTTTTTAGAAAAAAGTTCCTGATCAATAGCATTCCATAAATGTTCAGGAGAGGTCTCTTTATGCCCTTCCATCTTCTTCTTCAAATCATCTAACCATCTCTCTTTCATAAAATATCTTTTTTTAACTGCCTGTAAGAATTAATTTTTTGCATCAGTATCTTTTTAGCTCTGTGAAATTGAGAAGCAGAAGAATTTTCTGCAATGGCAAGCAGTTTTGCTATTTCTTTATGACTTTTTTGTTCAAATACATACAGATTAAAAACCGTTCTGTATCCATCCGGGAGAGAGCGTATCATCTCAAGGATATCAGATTCGGGGATATCCATCAAATCCGGATTTTCTTCCTCTTCCTCATTGGGCAGATTTTCAGGAGTGTTTACTTTTTCAAATTTTGAAATACTTTTGAGCTGTTGGAGCGACTCATTGATTACTATACGTGTACTCCACGCTTTCAATGCGCCTTTCCCTTTATATTGAAAAGTATCTATCGCATGAAACATCTTTACAAAACTATTCTGCAACACATCTCTAACATCTTCAGGTTCTTTGATATAACGCATACAAACATAAGTAAGACCTGCGGAGTAGGAATCATAAAATTCCTTCCATGCTGCTCGGTCTTTCGTAAACAGGCGTTGCACCAGTTGTTGTTCGGTTATATTTTCAGAGATCATTTAGGTATTGAAGATCTTAGCTGGTATTACATTAGAATAATAATTTAGCTAAAAACAGGCTGTACTTTTGTGATACAACCTGTTTGCTTACTGATTTGTTTACTATTTTTTCAAAAAGTTTGGAAAACTGTATTTTACAGCAGTATATGGAGTTACTGCCGCGCCATCAGAAGTTATTTTATCTGCCGTTAAATCAAACTTAAGGGTTTTGCTTTTATAAACACCCTTTTGTGGACCCGAAAAAGTAACCACTACATTTTTAGTAGCCCCATCAACCGGAACCTTAATTTCAAGTGTTTTAGGCGCAAATGTTAATTCAATTGCTGTTTTAGCTTTATTCAAAGCAGGCGTATAATTAAGTTCATACTTCACCTTTCCAATCGTTTTTAAAGCAGCTTCTGCTTCTGCAGCATCCTTTACCACAGACCTTACAATCTCTTTTACAGGAAGTTCATCAAATGTAATAACATTTTTATTAGCTGTAAAGGAAATAGTCGCTTCATTTTTTGCAGTACCCTGAGTTGTTGTAACTTTACCGCTGTAAATACCATTTACATCATCTGTTTTAACAGGAACAGGTGTTCCATCATCTTTGTTATCACAAGAAGTGAGTGAAAGCCCTAAAAGAGCAAACATTATTAACAAACTTTTGTATCCTACATTTGTTTTCATCTTATTTTTCATTTTTAAATTGATTTTTACTTAGATTTTCTTTGAGTACTCACTTATATAAATCCGGTTTTTTCAAAATCTTGCATCAAAAAAGAAAAAAAACATACACTTTCACATAAAAAACACCTAAACAACTGAAATTCAAACAATAAAAAAACAAAATAACGCATTACATTTTGCGGAAACAACCCTCTACAAACACGCTTGGCCTATAAGAATAAAAAAATTAAAAAAAAACAAAATTAAACAATTGTTTAAATTAAACGTTTGTTTAATTTTGTACTATCAAATTATTATTCAACTGAGCATGAACGAAAAGCAAATAGAAATATTAGAAGCAGCAGAAGCACTATTCTCCACGAAAGGCTTTGATGGCACATCAGTTCGCGACATTGCAAAAGCGGCAAATGTAAATGTAGCCATGATCTCCTATTATTTTGGATCAAAAGATAAACTCCTCGAAACTCTGTTTGAAGATCGTATTTCAGGCTTTAAAATGAAAACCGATGCCATATACAATGAAAACATTTCCTCTTTCGAGCGCTTAGAAATACTTATTGATACATATATAAAAGCAATGAATACCAATGCCGGACTGTATCAGATCCTTGCAGTAGAAGGTACTATTAAAAAGCGATTATTAATATCTCCTGCATTTACCGATCTCAAAAAATTCAATCTTGAAGTCATTGGAAATGTCATAAACAAAGGAATAGAAGAAGGTGTTTTTAACAAAAACAGCAACCCTATTCTGATTCATGCTACCATGATGGGTACATTTATGAACTTTCAGATGAACCGGTCTTTTTTACAGCATGTATTGGAATTTCACACAGAAGAGGAATACCTCAGCTATATCGAAAACGAACTAACAGATCATATTCACAAAACAATAAAAGCGCTTTTAACCTATGAAGAATAAAGCAGCATGGCTGGGTACATGGCTCGTATTCGGAACTTTTTCTCTGTTTGCTCAGGAAAAAGTAAATCTGAACATTAACGAAGTCATAGAACTGGCAACTACGCAAAGTAAAGAAGCCAAAGCAACCGACACCAAAATCATGAGTCGGAAACTGGAACGCGATGCAGCGAAAAGTAATGTATTGCCGGATGCCAAAATTAGCGGACAATATCTGATGATGTCAACTCCGGATGTCAACATCAAAATTCCGATCAACAGAGAAGGCGGAGCGCCAGACATCAGTACGCATCAGCTCATGTTGGGTCAGGCAAGTGTGACCATGCCACTCTATGCCGGCGGAAAAATCAGAAATGGTATTCACCTGGCTGAAAATGCCGTACAGGCAGAAGAATTTAATGCTCTGAACACCAAAGATCAATTGGCAGCACAGGCGATAAAGCTCTATGTAACATTATACAAAGCACAGCAAACCGTAGTGCTGATGGAAGAAAACATCAGACGTGCCACACGTCAGGTAGAGGATTTCAAAGCAATGGAAGCAAACGGATTACTGGCACGAAATGATTTATTGAAAGGAGAACTGCAACTCTCCAATTACAAAGTAGCCCTGCAGGAAGCAAATAAAAACGTGAATGTAGTCAACTACCAACTCGTCAATTTACTCCAGTTGCCGGAAGATACCAAAATAGGATCCATCACCTTTGGCGCTGACAGCAGTATAAAGCAAACATCAGATTATGAGGTAGCTATAGAAAACCGCAACGATTTAAAAGCACTGGAAAGCCAGCATCAGATGGCAATTGATCAGGTAAAGATATCCAAAGCCTCTTATCTTCCCAGCATTGCTTTATCCGGAGGCTATACCGCTTTTGGACTACAGGATGTCATAACAGTAAAAAACGCCATGAATATTGGAGTTGGTCTGTCTTATGATTTAGGCTCATTATACAAAAACAAACGCAATGTAAACATTGCCAAAAACCGTGTCGTTGAAATAGAAGAACAGCAGGCTATCATGAACGATCGAGTAAAAATACAGGTACAGCAAGCCAACGAAAATTATATTCTGGCTCAGGAACAACAAAAAGTATATGAGCAGGCTGTAATTCAGGCAACAGAAAACTACCGCATTGTCAAAGACAAATACGAAAACGGAGTGGCTGATACAGATGATTTACTGGAAGCAGATGTACAGCAGCTGCAAAGTAAAATCAATCAGGCAATTTCAAAAGCCAATATCATCGAAAAACAATACGATGTATTATTAGCAAACGGTCAATTAATTACTAAATAGTCTCAAAAAAAAATGGAAGATATCAATAACAATCCGTCAGAAGTAAAAAAACCTTCTAACAAAAAATTCATAGCTGCCCTTATTGCTCTGGTGCTTATCGGAGGTACTTATGGTACTTATAAATACATTCACAGTCAGGCACATGAAACCACTGATGATGCACAGATCGACAAAAACATGAGCCCAATAATTCCACGTGTTGGGGGCTACATTACAAAAGTATATGTAAAAGATAACGACATCGTAAAAAAAGGAGATACTCTTTTCACGATTGATAACCTGGATTATCTTGTAAAAGTACAGGAAGCACAGGCTGCTTTGACTGCTGCTGAGAATTCTTTTGAAGTATCCAAAGCAGATGTTGCTGCCACATCAGCCAACCTGGCCATATCAGATGCTACCGTACAATCCAATTCCGGCAGCATAGAAGCGGCACAAATCAGAGCCAATCAGGCAAATAATGATTTTCAGCGCTATACCAATTTATACAACAACCATTCCATCACCAAACAGCAGTATGAGCAGGCAATGACGGCAAAACTCGAAGCGGATAAGCAGGTAGAAGTTCTTAAACAGCAAAGAAATGCCAGTTCTTCACAACGTCAGGCAGTAGTCAGCAAAACAACCGTTGCTTCTAAGCAGACAAGCGTTGCTCAGGCGAATATTGAAAGAGCCAAAGCCATTCTCGAAGCAGCCAAACTCAATTTGTCGTATACCGTTGTGAGAGCTTCCGCAGACGGACAGATATCCAGTGTAAAAATACAACCTGGTCAGGTAATCAATCCCGGAGCAGCCCTTTTTTACATCATTGACAACAGTGAAACCTGGGTAGTAGCCAATTTCAAAGAAACGCAGTTAAACAAAATGCGTCCGGGGCAAAAAGTACATATTGTAGTAGATGCGTACCCTGACACATCATTTGAAGGCGAAATCACCTCCTTTTCACCAGCAACAGGTTCACGATTTTCTTTATTACCACCTGATAATGCTACGGGTAACTTTGTAAAAACAGTACAGCGAGTACCGGTCAAAATCAAACTGACAGAAAACAATCCGGCTGAAGCCATTGCTTTACTGCGTGCAGGAATGAATGCTGATGTAGATGTAGCCGTTAAATAAATATGGAAGCTGCGATACATCAACCAGACAGTCTGGTAGAGTACGGCTTCCGGCGGGTAGTGATCACCATTACAGCCGTTCTCTGTGCTCTACTGGAAATTGTCGATACCACTATAGTAAACGTAGCCCTCAACGATATGAAAGGATCGTTGGGTGCTACCCTGACGGATGTGGCATGGGTTATTACAGCCTACGCCATTGCCAATGTGATTGTTATTCCGATGACCAGTTGGCTTTCACAGCAATTTGGCCGCAGAAATTATTTTGCGGCATCGATTATCATCTTTACCGTTGCCTCATTTTTGTGTGGGAATGCTACCAATATCTGGGAACTTGTTTTTTTCCGATTCATTCAGGGTATGGGTGGCGGAGCATTGCTGGTAACAGCTCAGACCATCATTACAGAAAGTTACCCGCCTGCCAAGCGAAGTATGGCTCAGGCGATTTACGGAATGGGGGTAATTGTAGGACCGACACTCGGACCGCCTTTAGGAGGGTATATTATTGACCATTTTTCATGGCCTTATATATTTTATATCAACGTACCTTTAGGTGTTATTGCTACCTTGCTTACCCTATCCTTTGTACGCAGCCCTAAATATGACGGCGGAGGTAAAAAGTCAGCAAAAGAAGTCGATTGGTGGGGCATGCTCTTTCTCATCATGTTTATTGGTTCTTTACAATATGTACTCGAACACGGACAGCAGGATGACTGGTTTGCCAATTCTACCATTGTAACCCTTTCAATTGTTTCTTTTTTCGGGTTTTTCCTCTTTATATGGAGAGAACTTGTCTGTGACAATCCCATAGTCAACTTACGGGTGCTCAAAGATAAAAATCTGCAGATCGGAACCATTATGAGTTTTATTCTGGGATTTGGTCTTTTCGGTTCCACATTCATCATACCGCTGTATACACAATCCATCTTGGGATGGCCTGCTACCGATGCGGGAATGTTGCTCATTCCGAGTTCCATAATGACAGGGCTGATGATGCCGTTTATCGGTAAAATGATTCAATCCGGCGTACCACAGAAATATATGGTCGCTCTGGGCTTGTCCATTTTCTTTGGCTTCTGTTTCATCATGTATGGGCAGCTGACCAACGACACGGGTTCCGAACATATGTTCTGGCCTTTGATATTGCGGGGTGTAGGTCTCGGATTATTGTTTGTTCCTGTAATGACCTTATCGCTTTCTACCCTCAAAGGGAAAGCCATTGGTGAAGGAGCATCATTTACAGGGATGATGCGCCAACTTGGAGGTTCATTTGGTATTGCGCTCATTACTACCTTCATAGCAAGAGATTCGCAACACCACCGTGTAGATTTGGTTTCACACCTCAACGACACGAGCTTTGAAGTACAGCAGCGCATCACTCAGTTGCAGGCAAACTTTATAGGAAAAGGATTCAGTCCCAATGAAGCATTGGCAAAAGCCTACCAGTTACTTGACTTTTCAGTAACCAAACAGGCAACTGTACTTTCCTATATGGATGTATTCTTATACCTCGGTGTTATGTTTTTACTCTGTGTACCCTTTGTATTAATGATCAAACAGGGAAAAACCAAAGTAGACCCGTCGAGTATACATTAGTGTACAGTCAAAAAAATAAAAAAAAGGAATCTCTTTGAGACGGGATTCCTTTCTTGATTAAAATAATTGCAGAAGTAAATTTATAGTAAATGTGATCCATTGGCTCCTGCAATAAAAAGGGATTAAGAACAGCGGTATCTTTTTACAGATACCGCTGTTTGTTTTTATCATTTTCTCTACTGAATCCTAAAGAAAGATCAACGTTTTTGATACAGCAGATCGTTCATACTTTTGACGATTCTTTCCGCTTTTTCACCATCTTCATGAGCCGAATAAATCCATCGGATGATACGCTGTTGTTTTTCAGATGTACAGCGCATAAAAGCTTCATAAACTCCGGGCTCTTCTTTAAAACATAATTGCAGTTCCTCTGTTATCTGATCCGGCAGTACATCAGCATATAAAATAACATGAACCGAATCACCCGCTGTCTTTCGAATTTTTTTTCGGATTTCTGCCTTTACGGGCAAAAACAGACTTCCATTGCCCATAGGCTGTAAATGATAACCGCTGATTTCAAAATCATCAATATGGCCGCTGACTCTCACCCATCCGAAAACACGGTTCCGATCCGGAGCAATTTCGGGAATCCGCACAAATGTCCACCCGCCTTTACCGGCAAATTTTTCAAGCACGTACTGTTTATCTGTTAGTGGTTTCTGATGCATTTGCGTTAGTTATTAAGCGATAAGATACCAAAAATCCAGTTGCAGGTCTTTTTCATCCATCATTCCCAACAATTCTCTTCCCCAATACGTATCAAAATATCCCATGCAAATATTTTTTGTCTGCCCCAGTGTTGTTCCAAAAGTAATTTCTGAACCGCGTCCTTCAGCAAGAGTTCCTAAAAAATGAGCCTGTGTATTCTCAAAACGACAGAGGTATTCCTTTTCCAGATGATCAGAAATCTCTACTAACTGGTTCCACTCTTTATGTGGCTTTAAGGAAAAAGTACCGCATTCTATACAAGAGAAAAAATCGGGAACTTTAAAATCTGTTTTATGGATCTTATGGAATTGTCTTTGCACACTCAGCTCGTCAGTCAAATGGAATAAAGAAGATTCTTCCTCTGATTTGTTTAAAAGTTGATGTACCGCTTCAAGATCTTTTTCTTCCCGCACAAACAATAAATGGGCATATACTCCTGAATAATTCCGGACAAGGCAGTGAAAAACCACTCCTTCCAATTTTTCCAGTTCTGTTTCCAGTTTCAAAACGCCTTTCAGCAGTTCATCATGGGTTACGGTTTCTTTTTTTCTGAAATGGATCAGCTCCATTCCATAGGTTGAATCATGTGATTTACGCAGCATTCTTTATCTGTTTAATTAGTAATACCGCAAAATTATCCGTCGCAGATGACAGCAGTATGTCAACTGCTTCTCAATATTTTTTTCAAAAAATAATTCTTTATACAACCTTTACCCCTACCGGACTAACTCTTAAGATTAGCTTCTGTCTGTAACTGATGATGGGTAGCGTGATAGGTCATGAGATACATCATTTCGCGAATGCTCAGTGGTCCCAGCAGAGGATGCGGCATTACCAACGTATCCAGTTCTTCTTCTGTATAATCCTGTAACAATTGACCAATCCCGGTGAGCAACTGTTCCGTTTCGGCAGTCGCTTTGTCGCGTTCTTCACTGTTAAACGCTCCGGGTACAAAACGTTCCGGGGCTTTGCCTCCGTTTGCAAGAGTTTCTTTATACCTGGTGATCACATGAGTTTCATCCATCAAAGGACGGTTGAGCGTACCGAATTTTTCTCTGAGAAAATCTTTAGAAACCAGTGCTTTTGCGATGGGTTGCAGGCACAGATATATATGGCTGATCTGCTGACCTGCATTCCATTTACCTGATTTTGTATGCATAAAAGCCTCCGCAGAAAGGGAGTTTACATATTCTAAAAAAAGCCGGTGTGTGGCATAAAATTGTTCTATGAGTTGCTGTTGCTTCATAATTTTTTTGATTTTGTTATCGCAAAAGACCATTTTCGTAAACACAAAATAATCTTGTGTTCCTGTATAAATATATAAAAAAGGGCTGAAAATAAAAATCTTCAACCCTTATAGAATTGATTTACAGCCGTAAATCATTATATCTGTTCTTTATTAAATCCCCATAAAAGCAAACGGAGCTGCTTTTACAAAAGCTTTTGATGTTTCCCCTGCATACGTTTCATTTTTACTCAGGTTCAATTTCTTTACCATTCCTTTTTTACTAAAATCTATTTTTTTAAGATCTACCCAAAAAACATTTGGCGTTTGTACCGTTTCAAAATAATACACCAGATTTTTATGATCTGAAACCGATCTCCATCGCGTAGAAGAGATATTCGGTTCTTCATGAGACGAAATTCCGAACGGTACGGAACAGTTACGGATCACGCTGAAAACACTTGCAATCACAGCTCGTGTATCAGACGTCTGCGGAATGGCATTGATATAATAAGAAGCTCTCACAAACCGGTCAGCTGCTCTGTTGGTACCCGGCAACATGATAGTACCCGGAATACCCTGCCAGTATTTATTGATGGCAAGCTGATCTTCAAAAATTGGGGAATTGGTCATTACGGTATACGACGGATCATGATGAATGACTAATTTACCGTTGATATATTCAAAAATGGCATTGTCACCTGAAGCATCGGAAAGGGATAAGTGTAAGGTTGTAAATTTTGTAGTTCCGGGTATATAATCAGAAACCACAACAAACTCTTCTTTTCTCAATACTTCTACTGCTTCTTTTACGGTGGCAAAATTATCGAGTACATATTGTGCCCAGGCAGAAATCGCCAGTCCTTTTTCGGTTCCTTTCGGATTGTAAGATGGATATTGACTCTCTACGAGCCACAGCACATTGGCCACCAATCCTTTTTCATTCATTCCGTCAGCAGTGGCGATGTCCCATGCACTGGCAATGACACTACCGTAAAGAGAAGTCCACTTTACAGAATTAGGACCTACATTGCCCTCTCGTTGCATTCCTCTCGGAAATACCCATAGATTGGCAGCGATTTCATCTTTCCAATCCATTGAACGCGCTGTAACTACAGTATTTTGAGGACCTTTATAAACAACCCTTGTGCAGGCATCTGCTTTGGTGCTGCCAAAAATAAAAAACAGAGAGAGCGCCCCTCCTAAAAGTTTTGCGTACATTTTTTCCATGGTCTTTTGTTTTTATGGTTCACTGTTTCAATCAAAACAGTATTATAAAGATAACCAAATACGCCTTAGCAACAAAAGAAATGTATGTGTAACAAGTCATTTATTCCTCCAGTTTTTTAAACCGGGCTTTAATTTCTTTGAGTTCATAAATCGCCGGAACTACTTCTTTTCCACTTCGGTCAATAAAGCCATAGCCGCCGCTTATATTTCTTACGAGTGCCTGATCTTTGTGATAAATGCCGAATTTATCAATCTTACGGTACACAGAAGGTACTACTTCTTTGCCGCTGCGATCGATAAAGCCATACCCTCCGCTTCCGTTTTTAACCATAGCCCAGTCTTTTTGATAGACATCATAGGCGTATACCTTTTTATATTTAGACTGTGCAAAAGACCACATCGGAAGCACTAACAGCAATAATAATAGAATTTTTGATTGCATATAAACATTGTTACGTTAATAAATCAGACAAATTATACTGCATCTTCATAATAAAGGAATTTTATTAATGAGGCTGCGCATATTTAAAAGCATCAGGACCTTTTACAATTAAGATTCCAAATACCATCATCACAATAAACAAAATATAAGCCATTCCCAACATGAGTAAAATAAGCAAAACCCTTCCCAAAATACTTTTAAAGGACTTTGACGCATAATATCCTTTAAAAAACCAAAGAAGAATAAACGGAATCAATGCTGTTGATATCCACATAAACGACATAAAAACGGACTCATTGTACCGGAACAGATACATGACCGGATATATAATAAGAATATTTACCAGCGTATAATAGGAAACCACATAAGCATTCATTACAACATGCTCATAATAATTGTTGCCCCATCTTTTAAAAGCTATGATGCTGAATACCGCAAAAAAGGGAACCAGCAGTAACATGATAAAGGAGTTATAACTCGAAGTAAACGAGATAATATCTGCCATAAGATCATTATAGGCTTTATTTTTTTCGAGTGCCTCCCGCATTATTTGCTGAAAACCCAATACTTTAAAAGAGATAAATGCAGAAATACCACTGAGTACAAAAGCCAGTAAAATAGGCTTATAATGGTTCACTCGGTTGCCTTCAATATATTCCCGGGCAGTTTTACCCGGATTTTTAAGCAGGTTCTTTACTGAATAAAGAAAGCCTTTATTGGTATGCAGTACAGAATACTGGATTTCATCCCAGATATACTTGCGATCGATTCTTTTGTATTTCTTTTGTCCGCAGTAGCTGCAGAAGTTTTCCGCAATCGGACGTTCACAGTTAAGACAATTGGATGCCATGAGAAGAATATTAAAAAAATTATTTGTTAGAGTGACGGGCTTTCAATTCGGTATTGATCTGTATCAATCGTAATGCCGATGGTAACAGACTCATAAATGTCGCTGGAATGATGATCAGCAATACATATTTTTTATTCTGAAGTACCAGATAAATCAATACGATATAACACAATAGCATTACCACTGCCATACCGATAACAATACCTCTCAATAATCCTTTTTGTTTCTTGAGTTCATCTGTACTCATTTCTGACAGTTTATTTTTTGCCATTTATTGATATGTTAATTTTTTAACAAACAATATTACTAATAAAATAGTAAAAAACACTCTTTTTAGGTACGTTTTTGTGTAAAATACATTGCCTTTATTTTTCTCAAATATGTGTTGCTGTCCACGCCAATACCTGGGCAGCAGGTAAAAATAAGAATTGTGCCAACACTGTTCCCATAAGTCTGGCAAGGGTCATATATACAATATATTTTCTGAAAACGGTTTCACTGCATTTTCCCAGAGTGACATCATCCGTCATGGCTGATAAATGCGGATCGATAAAGGCAAACATGAGTATAGTAGCAAATCCGTTGATAAAAGCAGACAGATTGCTTGCCGTGGTCCGGTATTCCGGATTCAGGTAAGAAGCATACACGGCAGATAACACCCCAATGGTAAGAATGGCTACAGCAACTGTATTTAAAATAAAAATGCGCCACGGAAAATCACGATTCAACTTAATAGAAGCGATATTGTGTTTCGCCGGAACCGTCAGATGATCTTTAAAATAAAGTATACCTGCTTTCGAAAAACCGTGAAAAATCAGTTTACCCATTGATTTATGAGTACTGAAATTAACGACAGCTTTGGACAATACCCGCTGAAACGTCGGTATCAGAAAAGCACCGATAACCGTAGCAACCGTACAAGAAAGAAGAATGAGCCGAAAGATTCCCATATTCTCATAAATACCGAGTTTGATATCATTTTCAACCGTCTTGGCCAAAAGCGGTGCCTGAAAGCCGTTCGCCGTTCTGGATACCAGAACCAATATATTAAACAATGCAAACGAAATGGCAATTCGCCCGGTACGGATACCTACTATTCGTACAGAATAAGATAGTGTTGTAATAAGATTAATGATAAAAGTGAGGATTAATACAATGATTACCTGTGCTGTCATGGCTGTAGCTAACTAAAATTTATGTAAAGTTACTCCGCTGTAGACAGAAATACGTTTATCATTACAGACGGTATTTTTACGCAGGCTAATGTATAAAAAGGATATATAATAAAGGGCTGTTGCAACAAAAAAAGGAGAAAATTTATATTTCTGATTTGAACCGCTATTTTGCCAAACCTGTGTTAACGACAGCTTTTTAATTTAATTTTTTCATCAGCGCTAATACGCCATTAATTGTTCCGTTGTAATAATTGTTATTTTTAAAATCAGGAATAAAATAGTGATTAAGAATAACTTTTGTCTCTTGATCGCTGATCTTCTTTTCTATTCCATTTCCGTTTTGAATTCGGATTTTTCGATACTGTTTAGAGATTACAATTACGATCCCATTGTCTTTACCTACTTTTCCAATCCCCCATTTCTGTGCAATTCTTAAGGATAAGTCTTCAAAAGTCTCATCAGTTACCCTTAAAGAATCTAATGAAATAATAGCTATTTCATTTGAAGTCTCTTTTTCAAATTTGCTAATCAAATCATTAAGTGTTTTGATTTGTTCTTTTGTGTATAATTTCTCATAATCTGTTACCCATCCATAATGTTTGATAGGATTTTGCCAAAATAGATTTCGGGAACGTTTAACAACTTCAATTTTTAAAGAATCACTATTACTTTGCTCTATTTCTTGTGAAAAGACAGTGGAATAAAATAAGAGTAATATTAGACATAAAAGTCGATTCATCTTTTGTAGCTTTTTAAATCAGGCTAACGTTTCGGAACTTGGCTTTTGTAAATTTAATAAAAAATGAAAATTGCGAGAATAAAAAAAAGGAAACAAACATCAAAGAAACCTTTACTAGCCATAAAACAAATACGATGTTGTAAGCAGTTTTAATTAAAACCTACTGTACGAACACCATATAGTTGATTTTTTAATTCTTCAAATTCTATATTTGAAATTACTTCTCTATTTCTTAAAAAATATAAATTATCTAACTGCGGTTCTTTTGGTAAGTTTTTGTCAATTTTACCATACTTTTCTAACAAAAATTTATTTGAAGACTCAATGATGTTATTTGCAAATTCTTTTACTTTATTTTTATTGTTATTTGTAAAATATAATTCAATATTATTTTCTTCAAATGTTTGAATTGTTATTATACGCTTTTTAGATTTTAAAGCAATAAAAAAAAATATTATAGATATAATTATAGGCTTTATAAAAGTACTATAATCCCATTCTAAAAAAATTAATCCTAAAGCTATTATTAAAGAAAACACAGACAAAAAAAGTAAATTGCTATTTATTGTAGTTTCTGTTTTAATCTTATTTGATATGTTCTCATATGAAACCTCAAATTCTGAGGAGTCAAAGATTGAATTCCTTACAATTTTTAAGCTCGAAACTTTCAATTGAAGGTTTTGTTTTATAAATAAATTATTATTTTTTAATTCCATTTTTTTTAAAAATTGCTTACAACGATCCGCGGCTTGGCGATAGTAGCGACACGAGCATAGCAAACTGACGAAGTAAAATTGAAGCGAAAAGTTTCAATTTAGAGACAGAGTTAGCAAACACCAATTTCTATTTGCTAATATATGAAAAAAGCAAATTCTATTGGCTTTTTGCGGAATTGAAAGCCGAAACTTTAATTTTAGCCTGAACCCGCTATTTTGCAGAACCTTTGTTAGTGGCTATGACTTTTATTTGTTCATTGAAAAATAGGTTATAACCAAACCAATAATTGAAAGTATTATAGTAATTATAATCTCATGTTTTTGCCAACGAAAAGCTTTTTTTGAAGTTTCATCTTCTCCCTTTTCGTTTGCGGTGATATTTTTACCTACGTTAATTTGTCCTTTATTTTTTTGTATATCTCCTATATTTATATTATCTCCCGTAATAAAATTGTAATTACTTTTCAATGAATTGATTTCCTTAGATTCGGATTTTTCTTTTTTATTTAACAAACTTTCAAATGGAATAGAATAATGTATATTTTTATCTTTATTCTCTTGAAAAGTTTGTATTAACTGCTCAATATTGTCAAGATTTACTACTTTAGATTCAAAATCTTCGAACTCATTTTCATTTGTATCTTTGAAAAAGTCGAAAAGTATTTTATAGATTTCATCAAGTCTAGATAAAATCAGTGAAAGACACATAAAATTGCTATTTGTTTCATTTCTGAAACTTATATATTTTACTTTATAATATTTTATTACCTTAATATCTTCTTCGGTAAATAATTTTTGAAATTCTAGTATTTCTCCAATATTATTATTATAAATACTTGTCATAACATCATCTCCAGACCAAATTCCTAATTCTCTTAATTTTAATGATAACGAATTGTAAATATTCTCCATGATAGGAGCAAATTTCACTTCAATTTCACTTTGTAGATTATCATAAAGTTGTTTGTCTTTATAATTTTCTCTTGGTTTTAGGACACTTCTCTGTTTATCAAGTTCTTTCAATTCATCACAAAGAGGAATATATTTTGTTATATATTCATTTTTATTTTTGTCAAGGAATTCTATAAAATTTAATAGTGCCTGTACTTTTTCTGGAATCATATTTATAAAAGATTTTTTTGGCGTTATGCTATTGAGCCATTGCCTCTAACGAGCCACAGCTTAGCGAATTTTGCGGAAATCTGGAACTGAGTTCGCTCGGCTGGACAAAACGAAGTTATGGAAAAAATCTCGTCCGGTGAACACAAAAGCAGCAATAGTACAAAACCATTGTTAACTAGTGGTTTCATCAATCCTCAAGTGTGTGCTTTTGGATAAAAATTCAATTGTCAATTTTACTTTTTCGGGTTTAGTCAACATTAAAATTTTCTGTTTGTGTGTTTCGCTTTCGTTAACCGCAAAAAGAGTAAAACTTTTTACAGAATGATTCAGGTCAGGTTCCCAGTTATGAAATTCTTTGATATCATATGAATAAGCGTAATTTGTTGAAAGTTTTCCTTCCGACAAAGAAAGTTTTCGAAAATTTGAGATGTTGATTTGAGTTTTCCTCAATACAAAACCAAACAAAAAAGTACTGGCATAGAGTTTTTCGTTTTCAACAATTAAACCTTTTTTAGTAAACAAAATTGCTATGAAAATTAGGTTTAAGATTAATAACAAAATCTCGTAAACATAATAAGTTTTAAAATCAACTGAATTAGCCATTCCAAGAAAAAACATTAAAGTAACAAAAGTCAAAATAATTAAATTTTGAAATTGTCTAAAATCTAAAGCTTTCTCCAAGATAATTTTCATTTAGGCGGATTTGTAATTAAAACTTGCAGCTGACAAGACACGGATTAGCGATAGTGGTGGATTAGAAAGCATAAACTTTCAATCTTGCACTAACCTAAGCAACAGCCTTTTATTATTTTCTAAATTTATGAAAAAAGGAATTAAATAATCATGAATAACTATAAAAATAAAAGCTCGTTCATAAATATAAAAAGATGTTACAACAAAAAAGGAGAAAATTTATATTTGTGATTTGAACCCCTCTTTCACCAAACCGATATTAGCCGTAGTCGTTTTGTTTTAAATTACTATCTTTACCACATTCTATACTAAGTAAACATATCATCAAACCTTTATTCTAAAGGTTCTTTACAACTGTTATATACAGTTGCGGTTTCCTATTTATATCATTTTATTTTTAATTGGGCGTTTTCTACGCAAAACTTAGTATGAGAAAAACTAATTTAATCAGTTCATCTATTGAACGTTTTTATAATAAAGCATCCGAAGAAGACAGACTTTCTAAAGGAATGGGCATCTTCGAATTTGAGAGGATTAAATCCCTCATTGAATTACATTTAAAACCTCAATCTATCATTCTTGATATTGGTGGAGGTACAGGAAAATATTCAGAATGGTTATCAAAATTGCAACATCAGGTTTATTTGGTAGAACCTATTGACAAGCATCTTCATATTGCAAAAGACAGATCCAGCAAACTAAAGAATAAGTTTGAGGTTATCAAAGGCGAAGCCCGTAAACTGGAATTTCCGAATAATTTTGCAGATGTGGTTATCTTACATGGACCTCTGTATCATCTACAAAAGGAAGAGGATCGGCTTCTTGTGATAAACGAAGCAAAAAGAGTTGTAAAAAAGGGCGGAATTATATTGGGCTTCGGGATTAATTTCACAGCTTCTACTTTAGCAGGTTTATTAAACGGACTCATTTACAAACCCTCTTTTCTTGAAATGTGCAAAATTGAATTATTGACCGGAATCCATAATCCTCCGGATGATTTTCCCTGGTTGTTGGCAGAAGCATTTTATCATAAACCCTCAGAATTTAAAAATGAATTTTTAAAATGTAATTTAAAGATTGAGAAGATATATGCTGTTGAAGGAATTATTTGGCTTGACAGTAATTTCTTTGCCAATATATTGGATGAAAGAAGAAAGAAAGTGCTGAAAGAGCTTTTGTCAACAACAGAGAATGAAGAGTTCTTATTGCCTTTTAGCCCTCATATGATGATTGTAACCACAAAAGAAGTTTAATTTTAGTAAGAAAATGGATTGTATTCTTTGCAATCCTTTTTTTACAAATTTTCTGAAAGATTATTGATAACATTATTTTTTACGAAACAACCCTACAAAAGCGTCATCAGATAACTTGTTCCATAGTTCGCTAAATCATATAACGAATATAGCTAAATAGCAACAAATAGTACAGATTACAAAACAAAATGAATAACGAAGTAATTTCTTAAATTTTAAAAAAAGACCACAAAAAAAGCCCTGCAGTACTGCAAGGCTTTATTGTTGCTCCCCCTCTTGGGCTCGAACCAAGGACCCTCTGATTAACAGTCAGATGCTCTAACCAACTGAGCTAAGGAGGAAACTTATTTTTTTAGTTTCTAAAACAAAGATATAGAACTGCTTACGCATTGCTCCCCCTCTTGGGCTCGAACCAAGGACCCTCTGATTAACAGTCAGATGCTCTAACCAACTGAGCTAAGGAGGAAGGTGTTACCTTTATTGCGATGCAAATATAGAACGATTTTTTAACTCTACAAATTCGTTTTAAAAAAAACTAACATTTTTTTTACCGTGAGGTAATGGCTTTCAAAATATCATTTCCATTGGCAAAAAGCAGCAGTGCGATAAGTAATACAAAACCAATTGTTTGCGCATATTCCATAAACTTATCACTCGGTTTTTTACCCGAAATCATTTCATACAATAAAAACATCACATGTCCACCGTCCAGTGCCGGAATTGGTAATAAATTCATTACTCCAAGCATAATAGACAGCAAAGCTGTAATGCTCCAGAACACTTCCCAGCTCCAGGTCTGTGGAAAAATATCGTAAATCGCCTTAAAACCACCTACCCCTTTATACGCTCCAGTTTCGGGATTGGCAATCATTTTTAACTGTTTCCAGTAACCACCCAACTGGTCTTTTCCTTTTTGGATACCCACCGGAATCGACTCCATAAATCCGTATTTCTGGTGGCTTATTTTATAAATACCGAGTTTCTCTGCATCTTCATTCTTTAAAACCGGCGCATATGCAATCCCTACAGAAGCACTGTCGGTTACTGTTAATTGTACGGTCTGCGGCTGGTTGTCTCTTACAATCGTTGCCGTTACTTTCTGACCTTTATAGTTTTCAAGTACACCCGGCAGCTGATCGACAAACTCCACTTTCTGATCATTGATTCCGGTAATAAAATCTTTGGTTTTTAAAACCTCTTTATTAGGAGAATCATCTGAAACAGCCGTTACTATAGCAGGAACACGCGGAATAAAAGGACTTTTGTTTTTTTCCTTTAACAACTGATCTACAAAATTCACAGGCAGATCCAATGTAATGGTTTCATTGTTGCGCAATACTTCTACCTTTTTGGCAGTAATCATTTTAGAAAAGGCCTCATTCAGTCGGTTCAGCGGTTCGCCGTCAATGCTTACAATCTTATCACCGTTTTGCATACCGGCATCTTTAAGCACCTGTGACTGCACCCAAACACCTGATGTAAGACTATCATTGGCAATATAGGAATCTCCGTAATAAAACGCCATACCGATATAGATCACAAACGCCAGAATAAAATTGACCGTTACGCCGCCCAGCATAATGATAAGACGCTGCCATGCCGGTTTGGAACGAAACTCCCACGGCTGTGGTTCCTGTTTCATCTGCTCGGTATCCATGCTCTCATCGATCATTCCGGCAATTTTCACATAACCGCCCAGAGGAAGCCATCCGATTCCATATACGGTATCTCCGATCTTCTTTTTAAAAAGGGAAAATTTTACATCAAAAAACAAATAGAATTTTTCGACACGGGTTTTAAATAATTTGGCAGGAATAAAGTGCCCTAATTCGTGTAAAACGATCAACAAAGATAAACTCAGTAGAAATTGAGATAATTTAATTAATATATCCATTTTATAATTTTCTGCTTTTTAGCAGACAAAAGTAAGGTTTTAAGCTTAGTATTTATAGTTTAAAAAAGGCAGATCTTACCTTTTTATCATTTTTTTATGAAAGACGCCTTTATTGGTAGTGATCGCAAGTGTATAAACTCCGGCTGACAAATGGCTTACCGCATACGGATTGGCAAGCGAATGCGCGATCTGTTTACCGTTTACATCGTACAGATCCATCTGCGAAACCGTCACTCCTTCCGTAGCAACAATACGCACTTCATCCGATGCCGGATTCGGAATCAGTGAAATAGCGTTCGCATCTTTTTGAAACTCAGTAACCGCCAGCGTACTCGTATTATTCTTGGAAATAATATCTTTATCAGGGTCAATAATCACCTCATTAATGATATCAAAAGGCAAATCAACGATAAATTCCTGATTGTTCTGGGTATGATTCAGTGTCACTGTTTCGGATTGTTCGTTGTTTCCCACAAGTTTTATCCGCACCGGCATTTCAAAAAACGAAACAGAATTATGAGAAGTGGTTTGCGACAGCGTAATTTTTGCCTGCTGATTACCCAATATGGAAACAGCTGCCGTATAAGTTGGAAAACCCTGTCCATACACCCAGTCGTTAAAAAATTCCGTGAGGTTTTTTCCGGAAGCGGTTTCCAGATGTTGTTTCAGTTGTGTGGTCACAGCATATCCGTAGGCGATCTGCGGATCGGCAAGATAGTTTTTCATGCCCTGATAAAAATCAGTATCTCCCAATACATAACGCAGCATATGTACCACCATAGAACCTTTATCATAGGTAATTCTACCACTGAAAATACGTCCTGAATCTTCTGCCTGAGCATCGGTTAGGTACAGATTACCGCCATTCTGAGATGTAATGCTTTGATTTTTGCCATTCTTCCAGCTTACAAAAGCCGTTTGCCCGTCGATATGCTCTACTACAAGTCCGGACATATATTCCGCAAATCCTTCATTGAGCCAGATATCTTTCCAGGTACCGCAGGTTACTTTATTACCAAACCAGTGATGTGCCAGTTCGTGTGCAATAAGACTTCTGGAAAAACCACCCATAAACGAAACCGTGGTATGTTCCATACCTCCGCCCCATCCGAATTGTGCATGACCGTATTTTTCTTCATGAAACGGATAGGTTTCAAAAAGATCTTCAAACAAATTCATAATCGGCAGGGTTACTGCTACCTGATCCTTTGCCGTGTTAAAATTCTCCGGATAGAAATAGTTTACAATAGGGAAATTATTTGGGGCTGTACCTCCCAGTTGCTGAAACACCTGATAATTCGTTACCGCAAACGCCACGAGATAAGCCGGAATCGGATAATTGTGCTGAAAATGTGTCGTTTTGGTGCCGCCCGTATTAGTGGTTTGAGAAATTTCCAATCCGTTGGCCACACTCGTATACGTAGCCGGTGCAGTAATATAAAAGTCCAGATTCTCAATCTTATCGTTTAAATCCTGCTTGCACGGCCACCAGTCGCGTGCGCCGAAAGGCTCTGAAAGTGTCCACATCACCGGAGTTCCCGCATGCGTACTTACTGTAAAAGCCTCACTTGCTGACGGAGGAGCTCCGCTATACGTAATCTCTACCGTACCTTCTGTACCGGAAGCCACAGACTGCGGCAACTGAATCGTAAGCTGATTGTTAGCCTGAGAAAAAACAGCTGTCTGTGTTCCCTGTTTGACAGAAGAAACCGTAAGCTGGTGACTGAGGTCAAATACGATCTGCGTCAGCGTTTCAGATGGAATAAATCGTGTTGTCACTTTTCCCGCGACATGATAATTGGCTGGGTTTACCGTAAGTTCTATTTTATGGTATTTTACATCATAATTCTGTGTATTCGGATTCACAGCAAACATTCGTTTTTTTTCTGCCTGCTCTTTTTCACGTGTGCGCATAAGCTGTTCGTCTGAAGTGACCGACTGAGCACTTAACTGACTAAAAATCAGAAGCAAAATTGCTATATATAGTTTCTTCATCTTTTAAATATTTGAATCAAAAATACTATAATATTTCATATAACCATCAAAAAATGACGCAATTAAACCGTTAAAATCTTTTACTTGGGATAAAAACGGCATCTGTACGATTTTAATTGAGTTCAGGTAGCAAAAAAAGGATTAAAAAGTAGCATCGTTTTTCACCTTGTAAACCAAAGTATTTTCTTAATTTTGTAGCTTATTATTAACTTTTAAATTATGTTGCAGATAGCTTACATCAGAGAAAATCAGGATCAGGTAATCAATGCGCTTGCCAAAAGAAATCTTGATGCTACAGAAATGATTCAATTAGTCGTGGAACTTGACGAAAAACGCAGAAGTACCCAGGCTGAATTAGATAATCTTTTAGCGGAATCGAACAAGCTGTCCAAAGACATCGGTGAGTTAATGAAAAGCGGTGAAAAAGCAAAGGCAGAGATTCTGAAAGCAAAAACCGCTGCATCAAAAGAACGGACAAAAGAGCTCAGTGAACAGTTGAATCTGATCAGCGAACAACTGACTCAGGAATTGTATAAATTGCCGAATACTCCTGCGGAAATTGTTCCTGCAGGGAAATCAGCAGACGACAATCTCAATGTATTTGAAGCAGGAACCGTACCTACATTGCATGAAGGAGCCGTACCTCACTGGGAACTGGCTAAAAAATATGACATTATCGATTTTGATCTCGGAGCAAAAATCACCGGAGCAGGTTTCCCTGTATACAAAGGAAAAGGAGCTAAATTACAGCGTGCACTGATTGCTTATTTTCTGGATAAAAATACGGATGCGGGTTATCATGAAGTTCAGGTACCGCATCTGATCAACGAAGCATCGGGATACGGAACAGGACAATTGCCGGATAAAGAAGGACAGATGTACCATTCTACTATCGATGATCTGTATCTGATTCCAACAGCAGAAGTTCCGGTAACAAATCTGTACCGCGATGTGATCCTTCAGGAAAGTGAGCTTCCGGTAACAGCGACAGCGTATACTCCGTGTTTCCGCCGTGAAGCAGGTTCATACGGAGCCCATGTACGCGGACTGAACCGCCTGCACCAGTTTGATAAGGTGGAAATCGTACGCATCGAACATCCTGAAAACTCATACAAAGCATTGGACGGTATGGTGGAACACATCAAAAACATTCTGGACGAATTAAAACTTCCTTACCGTATTCTGCGTTTGTGCGGAGGCGATATGGGCTTTACTTCTGCCCTGACCTATGATTTTGAAGTATTTTCTACCGCACAGGATCGTTGGCTGGAAATATCTTCTGTTTCTAATTTTGAAACGTATCAGGCAAACCGTCTGAAACTGCGTTTTAAAGGAAAGGACGGAAAACCTCAACTTGCCCATACATTGAACGGCAGCTCTCTTGCATTGCCAAGAGTATTAGCGGGAATTCTTGAAAACTACCAGACCCCCGAAGGGATTGTAATTCCGGAAGTTTTGAGACCGTACACCAAGTTTGATATTATTGATTAACAACTATATAAAACACCAATCTCAACAAATTGGTGTTTTTTTTTAAAAGATACGCAGATGATTATTTATAATATTACCGTAAACATAGATGAAAGCGTACATGAGCAGTGGCTTCAATGGATGCAGACACAACATATCAATAAAATGCTGGCTACAGGCAAATTTACCTCAGCACGGATTGTAAAAGTACTGGTAGATGAAGAAATGGGCGGTATTACTTATTCCGTTCAGTATTTTGCTCCTACAAAAGAAGCACTCGAAGAATACCGTCGTGACCATGAAAACGATTTACAGCAGGAAGGTTTAAAATTGTTTGCAGATAAGATGCTGACTTTTAAAACCGATCTGGAAATTATCAGCGAACATTAAACTGTAGGCATAACGTATAACAACGGCATTCTAACATCAGATTCCTAAAAAACAAAAAAATGGAGAAAGTAAGAGCAAAAAAACACTTAGGCCAGCATTTCTTAACAGACGAAAGCGTTGCACAACGAATTGCTGATGCACTTACCTATGAAGGCTATGACAAAGTATTGGAAGTAGGTCCGGGTATGGGCGTGCTTACCAAATACCTTTTAGAGAAACCCACCGAAACATTTGTTGTGGAAATTGATACAGAATCGGTACAATATCTTGAAAAACATTATACAAAACTGCACAACCATATCATTGCAGAAGACTTTTTAAAGTACAACATTCAAAAGGTTTTTGGAGAAGAAGAGTTTGCCATCATTGGAAATTTTCCGTACAACATTTCTACACAGATTGTTTTCAGGGCTTTGGAACTACGGGAAAAAGTAGTGGAATTTGCAGGTATGTTTCAGAAAGAAGTAGCCGAACGCATTTGTGAAAAGAAAGGCAGCAAAGCGTACGGAATTCTCTCTGTTCTTTGTCAGGCTTTTTATGAAGTGGACTATTTATTTACGGTTTCTGAACATGTATTTTCTCCACCTCCTAAAGTAAAATCCGGTGTGATGCGCATGGTAAGAAAAAAAGACTTTCACCTGCCTTGCAATGAGAAATTATTTTATACCGTAGTAAAAACCGCTTTTAACCAAAGGCGGAAAACCATGAGAAACAGCCTGAAAAGCATGCTTAGCGACGAACTGAAAGAACAGGAAATTTTCAATATGCGTCCGGAACAGCTGGATTATTCAGAATTCATCGAAATTACTAAAAACATAGAAGCGTATGGAGTTCAAACTCAGTAAAGAATTTATCGAACAGATTGAAGGCCTCATCGCCGAACAAAATGAACGGGAACTGTTAGAGGTCCTGAAAGACATTCACTTTGCTGATATTGCCGAACTCATGAACGAACTGAGAGGTTCGGAAGCTGGTTATATATTTAAAATCCTTGATTCAGAGGTCAGTTCAGAAATTTTATTGGAACTCGATGAAGAGGTTCGTGAAAAAATCTTAAACAATCTTTCGGCAAAAGAAATTGCAGAGGAGCTGGATGAGATGGATACGGATGATGCCGTAGATATTATTTCGGAATTACCGGAAGAGATGAAAGATGAAGTCATCTCAGAGCTGGAAGATTTTGAACATGCCAAAGACATTGTAGAGCTTTTGCGTTACGATGAAAACACGGCCGGAGGTTTAATGGCAAAAGAGCTCGTAAAAGTAAATGAAAACTGGAACATTCTTACATGTGTGGTAGAAATGCGCAAACAGGCCGAGCATGTCTCCCGTGTCCACTCTATTTATGTGGTAGATGATGAAGACCGGCTCAAAGGTCGTCTTTCTCTCAAAGATTTACTGACCTCCTCTACCACCACCCATATCAAAGATGTTTACATACCGAAAGTGGATTTTGTAAAAGTAGATACAAAAGATACAGAAGTAGCGCGTATCATGCAGAAATATGATTTGGAAGCCATTCCTGTAGTAGATGAAACGGGTCGTTTGGTCGGCAGAATTACCATTGACGATATCGTTGATGTCATCAAGGAAGAAGCAGACCGTGACTATCAGATGGCAGCGGGTATCTCTCAGGATGTTGAAGCCGATGACAGCATCTGGGAACTAACCAAAGCCCGTCTTCCGTGGCTCATACTTGCCTTAACAGGTTCGTTTATTGCGGTAAAAGTGTCAAGCGGATTCGGTGATGCTATGGATAAATTTCCTACACTTTTCTTTTTCACACCCTTAATTGCCGCTATGGCGGGTAATGTAGGCGTACAATCTTCTGCTATTATTGTACAGGGACTCGCCAACAATTCCATTACGGGTTCACTCTGGCGCCGGCTGGCAAAAGAAATGCTGCTGAGCTTGTTTAACAGCCTTATTCTCGCTGCGATTCTGTTGTTTGGTACCCATTTTTTACTGGATCTCGACTACTCTGTAGCTGCAACCATCGGAATTGCACTGATCAGTGTGATGATACTGGCAAGCCTTATAGGAACGTTTATACCGATTACCCTAAACAAATACGGTGTAGATCCTGCTTTGGCAACAGGTCCGTTTATCACTACCTCAAACGATATTTTTGGAATTTTAATTTATTTCACTATTGCAAAATATATATTAGGGTTCTAAAAGAAGTAAATTTTCTTTTAAAAATCTCATTATAGCAAATATTTATATACAAGAGAGGCTGGTAAAACCAGCCTCTTTATAATTTTAAGATCATGCTATTGTACAGCAATAGTACCAAAGAGGTCCATAAATAAGATACCCACCAGTAGTATTCCAAAAACAACTGCCATATTAATCAATGCTTTTTTTATTCTTTTACGATCCCTTTTTTTGTACAGCCATAAAAAATATACAGCAAGAACAACGATGTAAATCACGATAAGAATATAGTATCTGTAATCTAAAGTTTGTAAAATCATCTCGATTATTTTTAAAATGGCTAATCTTAATAAGGTAGAAAATTATTTTTTGATACAATCGTTATAATCAATTTTTTCATATCATAAATGGTTGTACAGTTATCGGATAAAATCCTGAACTATTGATTAGTAATTATTTTGAATAATTCATATCATTTTACATCAGTTTTTACTGTTCTCTCAATATTGTAAAAACATTTGTAATACACTTCTAATCAAAGAAAAACATTTCTATCCCTATGTTCTCCTTATTATACATTACTAATTTCAATTATTTGTTTTATTGTATTATTGCAATTTTCCTTATTTAATTTGTAATATTTAATGATTAATTATAAACACTATAAAACAAAAAGTAAAAGTAAAAAGTGGTATTAGTATGTTTCGTACTAAAAACACTTATATTGTGTTAATGAGATGATATTTGGCAAGCTTTACAGAGACATTTATACCTTTATCTGAAACAAATACGGTATAATTCTGCTTTGACAATAAATACAATTGCCAATATCTGAAGGGATATTTTGGATGTTAGAGAGAAGTATTTTTTTTAACTTCTAAATGAATATATATAAGAAAAGACCAGTAAAAACCAGCCTCTTTTATAATTTTAGTTCGTATTATTTTACTAAGAGTAAAAGAATTCCAGGTACAACAGATGTTATACCATTATGCTATTAAAATCCTTGACTATTTAAGATAGTGGACAAAATGAAAACATCAAAAAAAGTAATGGTTTCATTACGGTCTATATAAGAATATGAGAGTTTTTTTATTTCATCATATTTAGAATTTACAAATGCGTATACTTCCACCCTGATCGTTTAAGCATTAAATGTAAAACATCAATATGGGCTTTACCGTAAATGACTGCTATTTTATCAGCCTTAGAATTTTCTATTTGCTGAAATAAATGTTCATTGCGCAGGGTACTGATCATATAGTCATAACCTTTTCTGTTTTTTTTACTGCAGGTATATTTCTTTCCTAATGGTGTTTTCCAGTCACAGTCTGTTAAGTTAATGACTCCAAATTTTTCTTCATATTTCAAAACCAATTCCTTTATGTTCATATCACAATGAACATCTTTTGTGACATCCAACCCATAATCTGCTTCTTTTTGATACGTATAATTATCTATTTGAAACGATTGGTTTACTTCATTATTCTCATCATAATAGTTCATCAGAGTTTCATGGGTAACGCTTCTGAATTTTTTCATGTAGAGATCTGTCTCTTCTTTTGTTTCCAATTCCAGATCTATACCTTCATAAAAAACAACATAGCCTTCATTTCGAAGAGAATCAACTGTTTGTTTTACATTTTCATAAAATTCAGGCTTGTTGACATGCAGCATGGGAATGCCAAAAAGTTTACGTTCATTCCTTTCCCAATAACTCGGAGTAGCAAATTTTGTTATTTTGTCTACTCTCCATTTGACAATTTTTTGAGAAAGATTATTCTGTGCTGATAAAAGATTCACATTCAATATAACTAAAACAAATAAAAAATATCTCATAAGATAAAAGACTAAAAAATTTTACACTAAAAAAAAGCTATACTCTTAAAAGAGAATTCCTTTTAAGAGTATAGATACATTATTTACTAAAAGCCTTAGCAATCGCTGCTACAACTTTTACTCCGGTATCAACCCAGCAATTTGCTTTACAGCTACCTAATCCTTTTTGCTTTTCACCGTCTACGATATACTTATCTTTACAAGCTTCGATACATCCTGCATGATCTGTAAACTTAGATCCATCATCACCATCTTTTGGCTTACCGTTTAATGATGTCAGCAAAGTGCCCATATCTATTCTAAACAACTCATTAAGTTCAGCATATGGAATCTGATATGCATCAGCCACTATATGGTCAATTCTATATTCTAATACAACCTCATTCTCTACATCAATAAGGGCTGAAAAGTTAGGTGTTGCATCATTTCCAAATTCTTCAGGCAAAGGAATACGTCCATAAAAAGTACGGATATTACCTTCTTCTCGTGATGCGACGGCTACCTGCTCTTTTAAATTGTCACTTGCAGCAGCGTCATTATCATTACTACAAGCCCACAAACCGGTTGCTAATAAAACAGCTCCCATTACTCCTAAAGTAAATTTCTTAAAATTTTTCATATAATAAAAATGTTTGTGCAGTTAATCGGATAGTATACCTAAACTGCGGATTAGTAAATTATGTTACAGTTTCACCGCTGTAACGGCTCTTATCTGTTTAGTAACCGATATTCCGGACTATCGGTTCCCGAAACAAACAGATATATAAAAATTGGTTGGTTTTATTATCTTTCAGGAATTGCTATTACACCATATCCTGTGTTGCCTTTTTGTATTTTTACAGAATTAAATACTCAACTCTACCGCACCCGCATACAGAATCGCCTTAGTAATACTATACTGTGCTCCATATGCAAAGGCAATGGTTCGTTTTCGTTTCCAACCCGAATCATTAATACTGTCGTCTGCCTGTAAACAACTTAATACAAACAAAAGCTTATGCTCATCTTCTGTAAATAAACTGCTGTCAATAAGAACTTTTCCATCAAATTTCAAAATAGTATGAATCATCATCTTTACCTGTTTCGAACAATTCAGCTGATTGACCACCTCATCAGGGTCCATCAATATTGAAGACAACTGTTTGGTATCAATTGCTTCATAAGCCGTTGATGAACCAAGAATACGATTGGTATAATCATTGGTATGTTTTTCAAAAACCGCAAGGTTATTTTCATAACTTTCCAATTCATCGTACGAAAAAGCATTTATAATTGTGTAATACAGTTCTACTTCATTTAGAGCACTTTTTTTTTCGGTTACTTCATTTTTATTAGTATTCTTTTCTTGAATAAATGTCTCGTCAGTCATTTCACAAGAACTAATTAATGCTGAAATTGCTACAGCCAACAAAAAATTTTTTTTCATTTGTTTCGGATTTTTGTTGCTGCCCGGGTAGCTGATTTGTTTCTGTAACAAACATAAAAGCGAAAAAAAAAACACGCAAAAGTTGGTTGGGAAGAATCGTCAATGTAACGGAAAAATCGTCAATACAGATAAAAAAACATCACAATAAAAACACAGAATACTGATTGTCAATAAATTATGTTTTTGTATTTTTTATTGTATTTTTACGTCCATAAAGCCAACAAACTATGTTTTTGCTAAAAAAATCTTCCTATTCCTTATTATTATTGACGATTTTTCTCCTGCCTTTATCCCTATCTGCTCAAACAGTTCAGGATTCATATCAGGAGTTGTGGAAAAGAATTATTTTGGATACTATTTCAAAGGAACGCACACTCTCTTATTTAGAAATTTATATTCAAAAAGCCCAAAAAGAAAATAATCTGAAAGAAGAATACAAAGCATTGGAAAAAAAGGCTTTCAGTGTTTCTCCCTCAGCATCCATTCCATTGATTTCAGAAATGGAACAACTGGCTGTAAAATCAAAAAATGACAGTCTCATTGAGAGAAGTATTTCTACCAAAGCATCTTTCTATTATATCAACAGAAATTTTAAGGAAGCATTAAGCGCTTCTATACAAGCTGAGGCATTAAATATCAAAAAAGGCAATATATACCAATTGAATTTTGTGCGTATTGATATTGGAAATATTTATTATCACACCAAAAATTACATAAAAGCAAAAGAGTATTTTACAAAGGCAAAAAATTATTACAAAACGAAAAATAATTATAATTATGTGCAGGGCTATATGGTCAGTTTATACAGCCTGAGTAAAACCTATTGGCAACTGAATAAGCCCGACAGCCTGAAAACGACTATTGAAACCGCTGAAAATACCTTACCGCTATTAAACAATCAGGACAGAGTACTGGAAACGGCTTATATCAATTATGTTAAAGGAGGGTACTACTTTCTGAAACAAGACTTTAACGAAGCTCAGCATTATTTTTTAAAAGCCCTGCCGGATATCAAAAAAAATGAAGATTTTACCAACGAATATGTGATTTATCTGTATTTAGGTAAAATAGCCTGGGAAAAAAATGAAAAACAAAAAGCAGTTTCTTACTTCATGCGCATAGATCAATTGTTTCAGAAAAGAAATTTTCTTAATTATGAATTGCGTCATGCGTATGATTATTTAATCGCTTACTATAAAGAAACGGGGCAACCTCAAAAACAGCTGGAAGTAACAGAACATCTGATTGCATTAAACCACCAGTTTGAAAAAGAACAGCAGGATCTGACCAGTACACTGCACTATGAGTTTGAGACTAAAAAACTGGAAGCCAGCAAGACAGATTTACAAAAACAGCTTTCCAGTAATAAATATACCTACGGCGTCTGGCTTATTGGAAGTGGTTTGCTATGCCTTGCCTTATGCGGCTATGCCTATTGGCAGACCAGACAAAAAAAACAGTTGCGGTTGCGGTTTAATGAACTGATTAATGGTGTACAGTCTGCTGATGATTCTTTAGAAAAGAATACCGATACGGAGAAATCGGTTATTGAGACAAAAAACTTAACGGCTACAGAAGAACGTCTGTTACTGGCGCTACAAAAATTCGAAAATGAAAAAGGTTTTTTAAAACCGCTGAAGTTAGATGATTTTGCTGCAGAACTGAATACTAACCGTAACACGCTTTCAAAACTGATTAACACCAATAAAGGAGTAAATTTTAATCAGTATATCAACTCCCTGCGGGTAAAACAGGTTTTGATTGATCTGAAAAACAATAACCGTCTGCGTCAGCTAAGTATGCAGGGATTAGCAGAAACCTATGGTTTTACCAATGCTAAAACCTTCAGTATACAGTTTAAAGCAGAAACCAGTCTCAGTCCTGCCTATTTTATTGAACAGCTGCAACTGGACGATGCGGAGACCGCCCATTGATTTTTAAATAAAATAAAAAGGTATGCGTATCTTTACTTTATTAATAGTACATTTTCCATGAAAATAATACATATCGACACAAACCATCCGTTGATGATTGAACAGTTGAACAAAGCAGGGTTTGAAAACGATGAAGCCTATACGCTATCCAAAGAACAAATTCAGGAAATCATCGGAACGTATGACGGACTTATCATAAGAAGTCGTTTTCAGATCGACCGTTCTTTTTTAGAAGCAGCTGCTAATCTTAAATTTATTGGTCGTGTAGGTGCCGGACTCGAAAATATTGATTGTGATTTTGCCAGAAGCAGAGGTATTGAACTCATTGCTGCTCCGGAAGGTAACCGTACAGCAGTAGCAGAACACGCTATGGGTATGCTGTTGTCGCTCATGAACCGTCTGAATCTTGTAGATAAAGAAGTGCGCAATGGTATCTGGCTGCGTGAAGAAAACAGAGGGATGGAACTGGAAGGTAAAACCGTTGGTATTATCGGATACGGATATATGGGCAAAGCTTTTGCAAAAAGGCTGAAGGGATTTGACTGTAAAGTTCTTTTTTATGATATCAAAGAAAATATCGGAGATGAAAATGCACAACAGGTAAGTTTAGAGATCTTGCAACAGGAAGCAGATATCGTTAGCCTTCATACACCACAAACACCTGAGACTTATCACCTCATAAACAATGAATTTATCCGGGGTTTCAAAAAGCCGTTTTGGTTTATCAATACTGCAAGGGGCAAGTCTGTAAATACTGCTCACCTAACCGATGCACTAAGAGATGGAACAATAAAAGGTGCCGCACTGGATGTGCTCGAATATGAAAAATCTTCTTTCGAAAATATGTTCGAATCACAGGAACTCCCTGAACCGTTTCAGTATCTTCTCAAAGCGGAAAACGTATTGTTATCACCGCATATTGCAGGCTGGACACATGAAAGTAAGGAAAAGCTGGCACAAATCATTGTAAATAAAATCCTTGAGAAATTCTAACAACAAATCATTTATATCCTTATTTTTGAAATAAAAAAACTATGGAAGTACAAAACCCAAACACACCGCCACATCAGCCCAACTATAATTTTAATAATGGCCCGCAACCTCAGGATGCCAACAGCAAAAAAATTCTTGTAGGAATAATTGCTATTTTACTGGGGCATTTAGGAATTCACAAATTTATTTTAGGCTACAATAACGAAGGTATTATTTTACTCGTTATCAGCGTAGTAGGCTATATGACCGCATGTTTTCTGGTAGGATATATCTTTTTATTTGCTACGAGCATTATCGGTCTTGTAGAAGGTATTATTTACCTTACCAGATCAGATGAAGAGTTTTACAACACCTATATGATCCGTAAAAAAGCGTGGTTTTAAAAATCAGCTTTAAAAAGAAATTCATCTGTTGATGCGACATAAAAGAAATTGCCCGCATAAAGCGGGCAATTTCTTTTATGAGAACTGCTGGCTAATCCAGCTTTTCTGACAATTTGCGTTCGAGTTCTAACTGAAACTCTTCCATAACCGGTTTTACAGTACTTTCAGGCAAATCTGCTATACGAATATACATAAGACCATCAACAGAATTATTAAACAGAGGATCTACATTAAAAGCAACTACTCTTGCGTTTTGTTTGATGTACTTTTTTATAAGTACAGGTAGGCGGAGATTTCCCGGCTCAACTTCATCAATAAGCCGGTCAAATTTATTTAAATCAGCCTCTGTTTCATTAAAAACAAAGTCTTTGTCAGCGTCTTTCAGTTTTACTTTATATTCTTTTTTAGGCGCTATATACTGTGCTACATACGGATCATAGTAATGTGATTTCATAAACTCGATCATAAGCGATTTTGAAAAATCAGAAAACTGATTGCTGATACTCACTCCGCCTATCAGATATTTATGAGAAGGATACCGCAGTGTGGTATGTACAATTCCTTTCCATAACAAAAATAAGGGCATAGGCTTTAACTGATATTCAGAAACGATAAACGCTCTTCCCATTTCTATGGAGTTTTCCATCATGGAATACAGCTCGGGCTCAAACTTAAAAAGTTCCTGTAAATAAAAACCATTAATGCCGTATTTTTTAAAAATTTCTTTTCCTAAGCCCATACGGTAGGCACCCGCTATTTGTTTGGTTTCATCATCCCATAAAAACATGTGATGATAATAGGTATCATATTCGTCTAAGTCAATGGAATTATTAGTTCCCTCACCCACTGCACGGAAAGTAATTTCGCGCAAGCGTCCGATTTCGTGTAATATGTTCGGAATTTTATCGGCTTCTACGAGAAATACCTCATAATTTTTACTTTGCAGCAGACGGTAATCTCCTTTTCGGAGTTCCGTAACTTCCTGAATCATTTTTTCCTGTAAAGCCGGTACTACAATCTGTTCCGGTGGTGGTGGTGGCAATTTAAAAGAAGGAACCTTGATGAGTTTTTTGTCTTCGTTCTTTTTAAAAGCATTGGCTAAAAGGTACGTTTTATGTCTTAAAAACTGTCCAAATTCTTCAATAGTACTTCCATGTTCCAACTGTTCCGCAACCGGAATAGGTTTTCCGATGCGTACCTTAATTACCCGATCTTTCTGCGTCAGCAGTTCAGAAGGCAACTTGGCAGTCTGTAAGGTTGGATTCAGCTTGGATAAGAAATAGAATAACCGACTGTTTTTTGCATGAAAATAAATCGGAACAACAGGCACAGCTGCTTTCTTTATTACTTTTAAAGCCCCCTCTTCCCATTCTTTATCGACAATTTCATTATCCTCTTCAAAGTTAGAAACCTCTCCTGCGGGAAAAATCCCCAAAGGCTTTCCATCACTGAGATGTCGTAAAGTCTCTTTAATTCCGATTACGCTTGATTTAGCACCCTTGTGATTCTCAAAAGGATTTACAGGCATAATATACGGCTTAAGAGGCTCTATACGGTGCAATAAAAAGTTGGCAATGATCTTATAATTAGGATCACGCTCCAGCATTAATTTTAATAATAAAATACCATCTACACCACCGAGAGGATGGTTAGAAATAGTTATATAAGGTCCTTCTTTAGGTAATCTTTTAAGTTCTTCAGGATCAATTTCAAACTCGATTTTAAATTCTCCTAAAATAGCATTCAAAAACTCTACGTCTTTAAGATGTTTATTACGGTCGTAAATTTCATTTAATTTTGAAATTTTCAGTACTTTCATCAACATCCAACCTGAAAAAGTACCTAAAAAACCATATTTATCTAATTTTACAGCTTTTGAAATTTCCTTGGCAGTCACTAAGCCCATGCAGTCATGTTTTATCTACAAATATAGTAATCATTTTAATATTGTTTTAACTTATCTAAAACCATACCAAAAAAAATACTAAAAAAAAGCTAAAATCCCTTAGAGTTTAACTCTTTAACCCCTTTTTGTTGTTTTATTGTTTATTTTTGAACTCAAAATCCTACATAATGAAAATATTATCCTATAATGTTAACGGAATTAGAGCAGCCATTACCAAAGGTTTTCTGGAATGGTTAAAAGCAGCTGATCCGGATGTAATTTGTCTTCAGGAGATTAAGGCAGTAGATAATCAGATTCCTGTATTGGAGATCACTGCTGCGGGCTATCCGTTTCAGTATTATTTTTCAGCTGAAAAGAAAGGATACAGCGGAGTTGCTATCTTATCGAAAAAAGAACCAAAGAACATCGTTTATGGTACGGGTATTGATTATATGGATCGCGAAGGACGTAACCTCCGCATAGATTTTGAAGATTTTTCTGTCATGAGCCTGTATCTTCCCTCCGGAACAAATATGGACCGTCTGGGATACAAGTTTCAATATATGGATGATTTTCAACGGTATGTAGATACGCTCAAAAAGGAAATTCCAAATCTGATTATTTGCGGTGATTATAACATCTGTCACACGGCTTTAGACATTCATGATCCGATCAGAAATGCTAAAGTTTCAGGTTTTTTACCCGAAGAACGCGAATGGCTGGATCAGTTTATGAAAAGCGGATTTTTAGATACGTTCCGAATGTTTCACCCGGAACCGCACAATTACAGCTGGTGGAGTTACCGAGCTAATGCCCGCAATAATAACAAAGGATGGAGAATTGACTATCATCTGGTAACGGAATCCATGAAAGATCGTATCAAGAGAGCCTATATATTACCTGAAGCAAAACATTCTGACCATTGTCCGGTAGGAATAGAAATTGAATAAAAATAAGATCATGATAAAAAAAATCACTTTATCACTTTTAGGACTCACGTTGCTTTCTTCGTGTGTCACAAGAAAATTATACAACGAACTCGATGCTCAGTATAAAGACTGTATGGAAGAAAAAGACAGATTATCTGATGAGATTCACATGTATAAAGACAAAGCAGAAAATGCAGAAACTTCTAATGGAAGCCTTCAGTCGCAACTGGAAAAAGCCATTGAAGAACGTGACAAGCTTTCTGTATTGTATAATCAGCTTAAACAAAACTACAATGACCTGGAGTCTAACAGTGATGCTGCCATAAAAGCTGAAATAGAACGATTGAATAAATTAAAAGGAGACCTGAGTGAGCGTACAAGTCGTGTCAACGAACTCGAAAGAAAGCTTGCAGCACAGGATGCCAATCTGAAACGTTTAAAAGAATCACTGTCGAAAGCACTGTATGCTTTTGAAGGCAAAGGTCTTACTGTAGAACAGAAAAACGGAAAGGTATATGTATCAATGGAAAACAAACTTTTGTTTAATTCAGGCAGTTGGGCAGTTAGCAATGAAGGAAGAAATGCAGTAGAAGAACTTGGAAAAGTATTGGCACAAAATCCTGAAATCGCTATTTTGATTGAAGGTCATACCGATAATGATAAAATTGTAGGAAACCTGGGTGGCGGTATCAATAACAATTGGGACCTCTCTACTAAAAGAGCCACTGCTATTGTAAACATACTGGAACAAAACAATGGTATTGACAAGAAAAATCTGACCGCAGCCGGACGTAGCCAGTTTTCTCCGATTGCGAGTAACAGCAATGCAGACGGAAAAGCAAAAAACCGTAGAATTGAAGTCATCCTCACACCAAAACTGGATGAAATATCAAAAATGTTGAACGAAATTTAATCAGTAAGGGAGGAGTTTAAACTGCTCCCTTTTTTACAAGTATAAAAATGAAATATCTTATTGAAGGAATTGTAGTAGCCGTTATCATGATAGCAGGGTTGCATTATTTTGCAAAACAACCCTGGGAACAATCTATTTGGATAGGTGTCGGCGGAGCCGTTCTCACCGTTTTAAATAAAATTTTTCTGGATCGAAAGCAAAAGAAAAAACAGTCCTAATACAGACTTTAACGATTTATTATCCTTTTCTGTCTGGGCCTCCAGCAGGAAGTTTGTATTTTAGCAAAAACAGCAAAATAGTATTCAATGGAGATCATTACAAAAAACGTTCAAAGTTCTTTTTATTCCTGGAGTTTAGACCTGCTTATTGACAACGGAGTCAGCGTTCAGGTGGCACATGTCATCAATTCGCTGTTGCTCATCACTATTGTAGCTCTTCTTCTGTATGGAGTAGATTATCTGCTCAGAAGGGTTTTTATGATTCTTATGATCCGTTACATTCGCAAAAGTCCTACACGATTTGATGATTTTCTGATCCGCAATAAGGTTCTCAAGTATTTTTGCCATCTGGTTCCGATCCTTATTGCAAAGCAATTGCTTCCATTGATTTTTATGGGCTTTCCAAACTGGACAAAAGCAACTTTAAAACTGACGGATATTTTACTCATCATCAATTTTGCTTTGCTCATCAATGGTATTTTCAGAACAGTGAAAGATACTTTAAAAACAAAAAAAAGATATGCTGATAAACCCCTTGACAGTTACTTTCAGGTAATCACAATTGTTGTCTTTTTTATCTGTGGAATCATTATTTTTTCAAGTCTTACCGGAAATTCGCCATGGGAGTTTCTAATATCTCTGGGAGCGGCATCTGCCATTCTGATGCTTGTATTCAAAGACACCATTTTAGGGTTTGTTGCCAGTATTCAGGTATCTACCAATGATATGGTACGTGTAGGCGACTGGATTGAAATGAGTAAATTCGGAGCCGATGGAACGGTTCTGGAAATCAACCTGAGCACAGTAAAAGTTCAGAATTTTGATAAAACCATAACTACCATCCCAACTTACCTGCTCATCAGTGATTCGTTTAAAAATTACCGGGGCATGCAGAAATCAGGGGGAAGACGTATCAAAAGAGCTATTAATATCAAAATGTCTTCTATCCGTTTTTTACAACCTGAAGAAATCGAAAAACTTAAAAAAATACAGTTACTGGCACCTTATATTGAGGAACGTCAGTCAGAAATCGATCAATTTAACGAAGCCACACTTGCAGATGCAACTATGCCGGTAAACGGACGTAAAATGACCAATATTGGTTTATTTAGAGAATATGTAAAGCGATATGCTGGAAAAAACCCGAATATTCACAAACAATACCATTTGATGGTAAGGCATTTACAACCTACCGAACATGGGCTTCCGCTGGAACTATATATGTTTACCAATACAACGGAATGGGCCGTTTATGAAGGTATTATGGCTGATTTGTTTGACCACTTATTCGCTGCTATCAAATTTTTTGACCTCGAAATATTTGAGTTGCCCGCTTCAGATGATGTAAGGAAATTTAACTTCAAAAACAGTTTAGAATAGATCTTTTGCGACCTTATACGTGTGGGCATGTGCCTGTAGAATGGTAGATAGATGAGGTGAATATCCGCCACCCATACTACACTGTACCGGAATATTGTGTTTTTTGCACAAAGAAAAAACCAGTGCATCACGTTGTTTACAACCTTCAATAGTACAATTGATTTTACCTAATTTATCTGATGCCAGAATATCTACTCCTGCCTGATAAAAAATAAAATCTGGTTTGATTTTTTCAATAAGATCGGGTAAAACTTTGTTTAATATCTGAAGATAAGTTGCATCGTCTGTTCCGTCTTCCAGAGCAATATCCAAATCTGACTGTTCTTTTTTGAAAGGATAATTGGTTTTTCCATGCATCGAAAAAGTAAAAACAGGCTGAAAGCCTGAGAATATCTCAGCCGTCCCATTTCCCTGATGCACATCAAGATCAATGATAAGCACCTGTTTTATTTCATGATGGTCAATGAGATAACGGGCCGCTACAGCCTGATCGTTAAGCATACAAAATGCCTCTCCGCGATCGGAAAACGCATGATGCGTTCCCCCGGCAATATTAAACGCAACACCATCATTCAATGCCATTAAAGCAGCGTCTATCGTACCCTGAACTAAAAGTAATTCGCGGTCTACAAGTTGTTTATTTTGTACAAAACCTACCTTACGCGCAGCACGTGCGTCTAAATTAAGATTTATAAAATCGGTTACATACATTTTATCATGTACCGCATATATCGATTTTAGATCAGGAAAATCCGGCTCAAAAAACTGTTCTTTTTGCACTACCCCTTCATATAATAACTGCTGTGGTAAGAGTTCATATTTCGCCATCGGAAAACGATGATTATCCGGAACCGGGTGCTTATACAAAGGATGGAAAGCAATTTTAAACATTTTTACGAATGATATCTTTAACTTCCCAATGACTTTTTGCCGTATAAAAATGCGGATGCTGTATCTCATGGTCAATACGCTCATGAGCCCAGGTGGTATGAAACGGAATATGAATTGCTGTACCTCCGATATCCAGCACGGGCAATACATCTGATTTCAGAGAATTACCAATCATAAGAAATTCTTCAGCAGGTGTCTCTAATCTTTTCAGAAGTTTTTCATAATCCAACACTGCTTTTTCTGACATGACTTCAATATGATGAAAATAGCTGCCCAAACCTGATAAATGCAATTTGCGATGCTGGTCTTTTAAGTCTCCTTTTGTTGCTACAATCAATGTATAATCTCCATATAGTTCTTTGATGGTTTCTTCAATACCATCCAGTAAAATAACAGGTTTTTGTAGCAAATCTTTTCCGATGGCCAGTATTTTATCTGTAATTTTAGAAGATACTTTGCCTTCAGAAATATTGTGAGCCGTCTCAATCATTGACAAAATATAGCCTTTGATTCCGTATCCGTATAAATCCAGATTGTTTATCTGTGTTTTAAAAAGGGCCTGTGATAAACTTTGCTTTGACAGATAATCTTCCATAAGAGCGCAAAAACGATTTTCTGCTTCTTCAAAAAAAGGTTCGTTGATCCAAAGCGTATCATCCGCATCAAAAGCAATAATTCTATAATTTTTCATATCTTTGTTTTGTATACCAAAAGTACTAAAAATCTATGGCTATAAGCAAAACTCATGTAGCTATGATTTCTTAAATATAATCTCCTCTTTTTTATATAAAAAGAAATATTTAATTAGCCCCACATATTGGAATAGAAAAGGAAAGAATAAAAACTTAACTGTTGACTGCCTATCAGAAATAGTTCTGCAAAGTGCATAATACGAATACCTTTAAAATACTATATTTACTAAAATTTTTAAGCTATGAATACCTATCATTATCCTCTGAACCTTAAATTTAAGGTTACTACACTTGCCAATGACTTTGTTGTTACAGATGCACAAAATCGCACCGTTTCTTATGTGCGTCAAAAAATGTTCAAATTTGTTGATGAGGTTGATATCTACAGTGATGAAACCAAATCAAGCCAAACCCATAAAATCAAAGCCAACAAATGGATTGATTTTTCGGCTGCTTATGCCATCACAAACCACAAACAGGAAAACCTTGGAAAGGTAGCCCGCAAAGGATGGGCATCTATCTGGAAATCAAAATATGAGATATTTGATGCGCATGACCAACATAAATTTGTCATCAGAGAACGCAATGCCTGGGTTAAAGTAATAGACAGTATGTTTGGAGAGATTCCATTGATTGGCGTTTTATCAGGCTATGTGTTCAACCCGAAATATGATGTAAAAGACCTCAACAATCAGGTTCTTTTTACCCTTTCCAAAAAGCCTTCTTTTTTCGGAAGAAAATTTGAGCTCACAAAAACAACAGCAAAAGAATTACCGGAAGATCTGATTCTCTTAAGTCTAAAAATGATGTTAATTTTAGAAAGACGCCGTGGATAAACTTAAAAATACGTTATCTTTATGTAGCTAAAAAAGAAAAGTTATGGAATATCAAACCGAAGAAGTATACGATTTTTATGAAAAGCCAACGCTGGAAGACAATGTAAAATCATGTCTTGAAGATGGTCTGGCTCTTACAACTACCGGAGCTGCAGCCGGAATAGCGGTTGCTAAACTTACCGGACAAAGTAAAACGCTGGGTGCCGTTGCAGGCTTAAGCGTCAGTTTACTCAGTTATGCGATCATCAAACTGATCAATAAGAAAAAATAAATGTAAACGACTACTTTTCAGTAGTCGTTTTTTTTATCTCTGAAATAGTACTTCTACATATCTAATGTAAAAAAAGCCCTGATATAATCAGGGCTGGAATTAACAATTACTATTTATTAAAAAACTACTATGCAACTTTTCTGCGGTATGCGTAATAAAAGATCACTGGTAATACAGTAAAAGATAATATCAGACAGAAAATCAACCCGCCTACAATCATAATGGCCAGAGGTTTTTGTATTTCTGATCCCATACCTGATGACAAGGCAGCAGGTAACAATCCCATAGATCCCATTAATGCAATCATCACCACAGGACGAATTCTGCTTTTTACGGATTCTTTGATGGTTGTAATAAGATCGTCTTTATGTTTCAGATGCTCCTTCATAACTCCGATAAGTACGATTCCGTCAATGGTCGCTACTCCGAATAAAATAATAAATCCTATTCCGGCAGAAATTCCAAACACCGTTCCTGTGATCCACAGGGAAAGAAATCCTCCGATAAAAGCAAATGGCAATGTAATGGCTGAGATGATTGTATCTTTCAAATTTCCGAAATTGGCATATAGCAGCATGAGAATTAATACCAGAGAAATCGGTACTACCGTCATTAATTGTTTAGAAGCACGTTCTTTACTTTCAAACTCCCCTGCCCATTCCATATTATTTTCTTTAGGCAGCTTTACCTCTTTGGCAACTTTTGCTTTTGCTTCAGCAATGGTACTTCCCAAATCTCTTCCTTCGATACTGAATCCGACTCCGATATAGCGTGTATTACCTTCTCTGTAAATGAATGCGGGCCCTGTCTGATAACCAATAGTGGCGATCTCGCTTAGCGGCACCTTCTTATCATCAGCTGTAGGAATGAGAATATCACCAATTTTTTCCGGAGTATCCCGATACTGCTTTTCGAAACGCAAAATCACATCAAACATACGCTCGTTTTCATAAAACTTTGTGGCCGACTGACCTCCGATAGTCATTTCAATAACCGACTGTACATCAGCTGTATTCACACCATATCTTGCCATCTTAGAATCATGCAATTGAATTCTCAATTCCGGCAATCCTATATTTTTGTAAACATTGATATCGGTAATTCCGTCTACATCTTTAATAGATGCGGCTACTTTGTTTGCCATTTTTTCAAGATCATACAGATCATCACCGAAAATTTTAATCACCAAAGCACTCTTTACACCGGCTACATATTCTTCAACGTTATCCTGAATCGGCTGACTGAATCCAAATGTTATACCCGGATATTTGTTCAGTTTGTTCCTCATATCATTGAGTACTTCTTCTTTCGAAATTTTTCGTTTCCATTCACTCTCGGGCTTTAACTGAATATTAAACTCAATATTGAAGAAACCCGTTGGATCAGTTCCATCATTTGGCCGTCCGGTCTGTGTCATGATGAAATCAATCTCTTCAAAATCATTCTGCAACAAGGTTTTCATCTCTTTCGTAAGCTTTACCGATTCATCCAGATTGATACTGTTAGGCAGTGTTGCTCTTACATAAATAGCGCCTTCGTTTAATTTAGGTAAGAATTCCGATCCGTAATGGCTGAATTTTACACCACATACCACGAGAATAAAGACAAAAACACCAATGGTTGCTTTTTTATGACGAAAAGAGAAGTCAAACAATTTATAAATAGTAGTTCTGAAAAACCGCGAGATTTTATTTTCTTTTTCTTCTATATTTTTGGTTAAAAGATACTTACACATAGCAGGAACATAGGTAAGACTCAGAATCAGTGAACCCAGTAGAGCATATCCCAGTGTAAATGCTAAAGGCGAAAACATTTTACCTTCTACTTTTTGAAAAGAAAAAATGGGCAGCAATGCTACAATAAGAATCATCAGCGCAAAAAAGATATATCCTGCCACACTCCCTGCACTTTTCTTAATAATCCCCAATTTAGAAATTTTGTTGAAACGCTTCATGCCTATCTTTTCAGAAACCAGAACAAGCGAAACAAATACATGCTCTACAATGACAAGGGTTCCTTCCAATAAGAGTCCAAAATCGAGTGACCCCATTGAAATGAGATTGGCAGGCAATCCCTGAATTCTCAACATGATAATAGCAAATAGAAATGCCAGAGGAATTACGGATGCTACAATAAAAGTTGTACGCCAGTTATATAAAAAGATGAATACAATGATGGACACCAGAATAATACCTTCTATAAGATTTTTAGTTACGGTATGCACGGTAATATCTACCAGCTTGGTACGATCTACAACAGGCACTATCTCTACATTTTCCGGTAAAATCCGGTCATTGAGCTCTGTTATTTTTTCTTTAAGCCGTTCAATTACCTCATTCGGATTTTCTCCACGCAACATGACTACAATTCCTTCAACCACATCATCCTGTTCATTATAGCCCACCTGTCCAAGTCTTGGCTTACTGCCGATTTTTACCTCTGCAATGTGTTTGATCAGAATAGGAGTTGAACCATTTACTTTTACGGTAATATTTTCAATATCTTCTAATTTATCCAGCAACCCTACGCCTCGTACCACATACGCCTGATTTCCCTGTTGTATCACATCTCCACCTACATTGATATTGGATTTTGATACGGCCTCATACACATCTAACGGAGAAAGATTATAATTGTTGAGTTCTGTAGGATTGATTTTTATTTCATAAATTTTTTCTTCTCCACCAAAACTAACCACATCAGCAACTCCCGGAACTGCAACGAGTTCGCGTTCTATAACCCAGTCCTGAATTGCAGTAATCTCTTTTATCGGCAGATCACTTTTAATAATGTATCGGAAGATTTCTCCGGTTGCTCCATAAGGCGGTTCTATCTGAGCATCGGCTCCTTCGGGTAAATCAACACCATTAAGTCTGTTAGAAGCATATTGCTGTGCATAAAAATCTTCAACATCATCATCAAATTGTACGGTAACGACTGATAATCCGAAAAGAGAAATTGAGCGTACATTTGATTTTTTAGGAATGGTGTTCATTTCTTTGGAAATAGGCAACGTAATGAATTTCTCTATTTCCTCAGCACTTCTTCCCGGCCACTGGGTAATAATACGTGCTCGTGTATTGGTAACATCAGGGAACGCTTCAATGGGAGTATGGATATAACTGTAGATACCACCTAATAATAAAGCCAGTGTTGCAAACAATATGAGCAGGGAATGCCGCAGGGAAAAAGCAACGATATTTTGTACAAACTTCTGCATAATTATTTATTCAATTCTTCAAAAAGTAACAATTCATTTTTGCTGATCACCTTTTCACCTTCTTTAAAGTTTTCCAGAACATAGGTATATTCAAGATTACTGGCGTAAGGTTTTACAAGGCGTATCTCAAGATCACAATCCGATTTATAGATAATAACATATTGTTTGTTATTGCTAAAAACAATGTCATCATTCGGTATGGCAATTGCTGTTTCTGAAGAAGCATTTTTTTCAATGATAATATCAGCACTCATTCCCGGTTTTAATTTCAATGCTGTGTTTTGCAGTAAAACACGTGCTTTTAATACGCGTTCGCTATCATCGAACACATTGTATATCTTGTCTATTTTTCCATCAAAAAGATCGTCAGGGTATGCCAGTGTTCGCACTTTAACCGCTGCGCCTTCTTTTACATGCTGCAGATTGGTAGCATAGATATTGACCATTACCCAAATCTGATTCAGGTTTGAAATGGTAAACAAAGGCTCTTCCAATGCAGATATATTTAACCCCATAGAGATTTCTTTCTGTACAATATATCCTTCTTTCGGTGCTTTTATCTGAAAAAGACCCGCGTCAGATGTAGCATTGTACATACTCAGATTCTGATCAATACGCTGCATTTCTACTTTTGCATTTTCATATTCCGTTTTTGCATTTTCGTATTCAGATGATGAAATCATACCATCCTGTAGCAGCGACTGTTTGGTTTTGAGTTCATGATGTAAGAAACTGATGCGGTTTACAAGACTGCGTTTCTCCTGTGTGATTTCATTTAATTCACTGCTGCGAACGGTTGCCAGCACCTGTCCCTTTTTTACATAATCACCCAACTCAAAAGCAACATTTTCTACCACACCACCCAAAAGACTCTTAAAAGCCACTACATCATTTTCATTGTAAGCAATATTTCCGGTTAATGTTAATGTTTCTGCAATGGCTCTTTTTTGAAGGGTTTCCGTTGCTATGAGTTCTTTAAAATCTTTATGCAGACAGTATTCTGGTGTAGCCGGTAATTCTGTTGCTGCTTCGGTTGTATTGCGGCAACTGTTCAGCAGCAAAACCGTGCATAGTAAACTTGAGTATATGAGTTGTTTTTTCATTTTATAAATCTTTTCCTACGATAAATTGTAATTCTTCAAATGTTTTCAGGTATTGTTCTTTCTGGTTCAGAAAAGCCTGTTGTGATTTAAGATATGAGTCTGAGAAATCAAGAAATTCAATAAGACTGATACGGCTCTGTTTGAAATTTTTCACATAATTATTCATCATTTCAGTAACCGACAGCTGATCTTCATCTGTGTACTCTTTTAAAACAGATTCGTAAATAATGAGTTGTTTTTTGAGTCGGTTTACTTCGTTTACAATCTCATTATTCATTTTCCGTTCTTCATTGAACGACTTCTCTATTTCAACCTGTGCTTTTCGGATATTACCCTGATTTTTATTCAGCAGAGGCAGGTCAAAACTAATACTGAGCCCTACAAAATCCTGCATAATATTACCTCCTCTATCGTAACCTAAACCTACTGTAACATCCGGAATCCGTGCTGCCTTTTCGATATCTAACTCTTTATGAGCGATTTCTTTTTGCTGTTTTATGAGCTTAAAATCCGATCGGTTGGCAAGCGCTTCATCTACGAGATCCATAGGAAGTTTTCTTGAAAGTTTATCAGAAACCATAAGAGGCTGATAGATCTCAAAAGAATCTTCAGTAGTATCTCCTAAATAAACCTTTAGGTCATAAACCAGATTGTTTTTATTTGAGAGTAAGGAAGTGTAATCTTCTTTGAACTGTATATATTCCGTTTGTATCCGCAAATAATCGGCTCTGCTAAGATTTTTGAGTTCCGATTGTTTTTTATAAGAAATCAGCAAATCTTCAAATATGTCCAGTGAATTTTTGAGCAACTGTTCTTCCAACTGTATTTTTTCCAGCTCGATAATAGTACTTCTGAGACTAAATTTGAGATTGCGCAACAGTTCTTCAAAATTGAGTACAGCATTCTGAGTATGCACCTGTTGTAAGGCAATGCGTTTTTTACGCTTACCTGCCGTTTCAATAACTTGTTCAAGTTCAAGACTAACCTGCTGTGTTTTGCCATATCTCCCAAAAAGATAAGGCATTTCTTCATGTGGATTGTTACGCCATAAATTGACCTCTCCAATGGTAAGATTTGGATTATTGGCCCAAAGTCTGGCTTGAATGAGTTCTGCCTGCGATTGCTCCAGAGAAAATTTCTGGCTTATAAGTTCAAAATTGTTTTCCAGAAAGGTGCGTTCGACTTCTTCTTTTGAGATTTTCTTCTGAGAGAAACTCACCTGAAATCCCGATAAAAACAATAAAATAAAAACGTATTTCTTCACTTTACTACATAATTTTCAGCAAAGTTACTTTCCCTACATTACAGGTAAATTTGAGTTACATTAGAGTTTGATTAGAACAGGGGTGGGTTGAATTGCAGATGAATTTCTGTTCCCTGATTAGAAGTAATGATGTTAAAATCTATCTGATGAATTTTAAAAATGGTGGAAGCCAGAGACAAGCCTATTCCACTGCCCTTTATATCGCCTACATTTTTTCCTCGGTAAAATGTCTGCTGTATATAAGGCAGATCATTTTCATCAATACCGATGCCCTCATCTTTAATCACAAGATGCAATTTGTTTTCCTTTTCAGACAGGGATATAGAAAGAGGTTTGTTTTCTGAATATTTTAAGCCGTTTTCTATGAGATTATACAAAGCAAGCTGTAGTTGTTTTTCGTTGCCTTTGACCGATAACAAACCAACATTTTCTACCTTAAAATCGACATGAATATGGGCTTTTAGAGAAACCGTTACTTCTTCTACTATATTCCAGATGATTTCATCAATTCTGAAAAACATGAAATCTTTTGAATTGATGGCTCCTGACAATAGCAACATATTATTCAGTATTTCTTCTAGCTCTTTTACCCTTTCAATAGATCGGGAGGCTACTTCCTGATATTCTTCGGGAGTACGGTCTTTTTGCGAAAAAACCTCCAATGAGCCGGAAATTGCAGCTAATGGTGTTCGAAATTCATGAGAAACGTAATTGATAAAATTTTTCTGAATCACAAAGGTTTCTGAAGCTTTTGCCATAAGATCGTTATACGTTTCTACCAGTTCCTGAATTTCACTGTAGGATTGCTGTAGCCTGATGGGCTCATTTAATCGGTCTATTTCTTTTTGTCTGACCTGATCAATGATTTTTTGTATGGGTTCATAGGCCATATTACCTAAAAAACGGGACAGAAGGTAAATAATGAACAAGCCAAGAACGAGGACGATAACCAAAATATACAGTAACCGGTTCATCAGCGTGTTAAAAACATCTTTATTTTCTTTTACAAAAACCACAAAGTCACCTTGATTATCGGCATAATACAAACCGTAATAAAAATCGTTTCTGGTATTTATGACGTGCTCTTTTTTCTTGCGAACCTGATTGAGATCAAAAGGGCGTATCACAGAATCATTTACCATCTTTCCATACGCAACTTCGTCGAATTCATCAAAAACAGCAATATCATCTCTACTGATAAGGTTTTCGAATTCCCTTCGGATGTTGTTATGTTCTTGTAAAGACTGTTCATCTTTTTCTAAATAATAAATCCCTGTGACAAGTGCTGTTTTTTTGAGGTTTTTAATGACGCTGGTTTCATTCGTCTTATAAAAAAGCCCATAAATAATTGTCGAAGCGATAAGAAATATAACCCCGAAAGTAATAGATGACAATATGGTCAGACGCTTGCGTAGTTTCATTTTATTCCTGTAACATATAACCTACACTTTTTACAGTGTAGATGTATTTATCCGTCTGAGACTCGATCTTATGCCGAAGATAAGAAATATAAACATCCACCACATTAGTATTATTCTCAAAATCGATGCCCCATACAGCATTTAGAATCTGAGTTCTCGACAGGGCTTTGTTCTTATGCTGTGCGAGGTAATGCAGAAGCTTGAACTCTCTTGGTGATAGTTCAATCAGCTGTTCTCTTTTATACAGCTTATACTGATCAAGATCAATACGGAGATCGCCGCATATCAATTCATTTTTCACGGTTTGTGCCGTCTGGTATTTCACTCGTCTCGTCAGGGCTTTTATCCTTGAAAGCAGCTCATCAAAGTGAAAGGGTTTAACCAGATAATCATCCGCACCGTGATCCAAAGCTGTAATTTTATCCATTGTATCATTCAATGCACTGATTACAATAACCGGAGTCAGAATATTCTTATATCGAAGCATTTTTATAAACTGGATACCATCTATACCCGGAAGCATAATATCTACAATCAGAATATTCCAGTGATTATTATCAAAAAGACTACGGGCTTCTTCAGCAGAAGTTGCCAATGTAACCTGATAGCCATTTTCTTCCAGTCCTTTTACAAGAAAAAAGCTGATTCTCTCATCGTCTTCTAATAATAAAATTTGCATTTTTTATTCAAAGTTAATTATTGTCCGGTTAATTTCACATTTAAAAATCACTTTCATATCGCTTTCTTGAATTCAATATAAATAAAATACAAATTATAAAAACACCATCATATTTATATTATCATTTTGTAAATTTGTTATCTGTATTTATTCTAAATAGATTTCAAATGAGCTCATTAAATTTAAAAACTATAGATAGAGTTGGGACCATCTCAAAAAAAGATTTCATACAACAATATGTTAAGCCACAGATTCCTGTGGTAATTGAAAGATTGACTGAAGATTGGCCAGCTTATGAGAAATGGCATTTGAACTATATAAAAGAGGTTGCGGGAGAAAAAATAGTACCGCTGTATGATGACCGCCCGGTTCGCGCAGAAGATGGTTTCAATGAGGCACATGCAAAAATGAAGATGAGCGATTATATTGATTTAATGGAGCGTGAGCCAACCAATTACAGAATATTTCTTTATAATCTTATGAAAGAAGTACCTGCTATACAAAACGATTATAAATGGCCGGATATTGGACTTCGTTTGGTAAAACAGATGCCTATGCTGTTTTTTGGTGGCGAAAATTCAAAAGTATTTATGCACTTTGATATTGATTATTCTAATATTCTGCATTTTCATTTTCATGGAGAAAAGCAATGTGTTATTTTTCCACCAGATCAAACCCCTTTTATGTACAAAATACCCCATTCTCTTATTTCAAGGGAAGATATTGACTTTGACCAACCGGATTTTGAAAAATTTCCGGCACTAAAACAGGCACAGGGATATATTTGTAATTTAAAACACGGTGAAATGCTGTATATGCCGGAAGGATACTGGCATTACATGAAATATCTGACACCAGGTTTTTCGATGAGTCTGCGTTCCTTTCCTAAAAATCCTAAATTCCTGATCAAAGCAGCCTACAATTTGCTTATCATGCGCCACTATGATAATTATAAGCGCAAAACAAAAGGTCAGGCATGGATTGATGAAAAGAATGAACGCGCCATCACAGAAACACATAAAAATTTAGGCATTCTGTAATTTGAAAGAACAACAGCAGGGATTATCAGTTGAAGAGGCGATGAAAAAAGCCGCCTATTTTTGCAGCTATCAGGAGCGTTGCCATAAAGAAGTACTGAATAAACTGAAAAATTTAGGAATGTTTCAGCAGGCAATCGATCATATTATGGTATATCTGATTGAGAACAACTATCTCAACGAAGAGCGCTTTGCTCGTAGTTTTGCAAGAGGAAAACACCGCATGAGTCATTGGGGGAAAAACAGAATTGTGCAGGAACTTAAACTCCGGGATATCTCTGACTATGCCATAAAAAAAGCTTTGAAGGAAGTGGAAGAAGAAAATTATGAAGAACACTTTCATCAGGTGGCAGAAAAAAAATGGCAAACTTTAAACGACAGCATTTTGAACAATAAAAAGAGAAAATTTATGGATTATCTGATCCGGAAAGGCTATGAATACGATTTGATTATAAAAAAATTAAACGAATTAATAAAAAACGAGCTTTAAATCAAGCTCGTTTTTTATTACATCATCGTGTTAATTCGGATGCTGGCTTTGATCAGCGCAATGGCAGTAACGGCTTCAACCGGAATATCCTTTGGTTGATGATGACTATTCTGACTTGCCAGTTTCACATAAGCACTTCCTAAATCAGATTTTTGCACATATTTAACCGTTATATATTCTTCCCAGTTATCCATTTTGACGCTGAGCAGATACATTTCACCATAAAAGATACCCTCCATGGAAACTTCTTTATACAAAACGATGTCTCCGCTTTTCAGCAACGGATACATACTGTCTCCTGTAACAGTTATAGCTCCGTCGCATTTCGGAAGATTGGGAATTTTAATTGTGTCGAGAATGCGTCTCGGACTTTCACTGCTGAATAATTCTTTCAAACCTGCTGTTGCTTCAAAATCGTATAATGGTATTTCTTGCTCTACAACTACAGAATCTTTTGTTTTACGGGCATTATCTATAATTTGAAGTGCTTCTGTTGTGTCTTTTATCATGCTTCCATTACCCGTTATCAGCCATTCAGGATTGATTTCAGGATATACAGCATAAAATTTTTCTACAGTATCCATAGAAAGACCACTCGATTTATCTAAAGTACCATTGGAAACTCCGGTTTGTAAATAAAATTTATTCTTACTTATTCCTTTAAATTCCAGAAACTGGAGAATTCTTTCTTTCTGTATCGATATTTTTTTCATGCTCTTTATTTTAAATGTCAAATGTTGCTCTCTACATCCCAAACAAAAGTATGAAATATTTCTCAAAAATAAAATATTTTTCTTTATAAATAAAATCCGCATAAACAATAAATTAACAACATATAAGACACTTCTTTACTTTTAAAAAATAGATTTATATCTAAACTAAAATATTATTTTTTAGAATTTTATCTATATATTTGTTTTGAAAAAACATCTTATATCATGAAAGAAATTATCCAAAACTTAGCTCTCATCCTCATTCCGAGTCTATCGACATGGCTCCTCACCAAAAGAAAAAATAAAGCCGAAATAAGAACTGCTGAAATAAAAGCGGAAGTAACAGCCGCAGAATTTTACAGGGGTTTATTAGATGATGCCATGAAACGGCTTAATGTAGCAATAACAACTATCGGAATTCAGGATCAAAAAATAAATAGTTTAAACTCTCATGTAGAATACCTCAAAGGAGAATTAAAAAAACACAAACAGCACAATGAAAAAACAGCATAAAATAACACTTAAATATGCTCCGATTATTATCTGAAAAAAGTTCTCATGTTCCATTTCAAATGAAATCAGACAACAATCCGACGGTAAATCATCAATCTGTTTCATCATTCCAAAGAGTATTTGTGTGACATTACCTTTTGATACAATGGATAAAAAAGTAAAACATCAGAAAAAAAACAAAGCAATTACCTATCTTAGATATATTGTTTAAAAAAACTACTATAAAAACGTAAGATTGGTATTAATTATAACAAGCAGTTAAACTAAAATCAAGTAAAACGAAAAAATAGTATCTTTACCTAATTTTTAATTTGATTTAAACAACGAAAGTTGATAAATATATTATGGCATGTACTAGTTGTTCCACAAAGTCGGATGAATCAGGTGCGCCAAAGGGATGTAACAGCAAAGGAAGCTGCGGAACGGATAGTTGCAATAAACTATCAGTATTTGATTGGCTTGCCAATATGCAATTTCCTTCTGGTTTTGAACCTTTTGATGTAGTTGAAGTACGTTTTAAAAACGGAAGAAAAGACTTTTATAAAAATACAGAAAAATTAACCCTCAGTATCGGAGATATTGTTGCTACAGAAGCAAGTCCGGGGCATGATGTCGGAATTGTAACCTTGACCGGAGAATTGGTCAAAGTACAAATGAAGAAGAAAAAAGTAGATCTCAATGGTCCTTTTTTAAAAATTTACAGAAAAGCCACACAAAAAGATGTGGACATCTGGACTGAAGCCCGGAATAGAGAAGAGCCAATGAAGGTTCGTGCACGTGAACTGGCTATAAAACTGGCGCTTGAAATGAAAATTTCAGATATCGAGTTTCAGGGAGATGGATCCAAAGCTACTTTTTACTACACCTCAAACGAGCGTGTAGATTTTCGTCAGCTGATTAAAGATTTTGCCCGTGAATTCAGTATTCGTATTGAAATGAAACAGGTTGGATTTCGTCAGGAAGCAGCACGTTTGGGAGGTATAGGCTCATGTGGTCGGGAATTATGTTGTTCTACATGGCTTACCGACTTCAGAAGTGTCAATACTTCTGCAGCCCGCTATCAGCAATTGTCTTTAAACCCGCAAAAGCTGGCAGGACAATGCGGAAAATTGAAATGCTGTCTCAACTATGAGTTGGACACTTATTTGGATGCTCTGAAAGATATTCCTGGAATTGATTCAAAAATCAGCACACAGAAAGGAGATGCTATCTGTCAGAAAATTGATATTTTTAAAGGTATCATGTGGTTTGCTTACCCAGAAAATTTTGCCAACTGGTATATGCTGGAAGCGCAACAGGTAAAGGAACTTATTGAGCTCAATAAAAAAGGGGAAAAAATATCTTCCGTGGAAGATTATGTAATAGAAAAAGAAGAAACGCTGCAAAACTTCCAAAATGTAGTAGGTCAGGACAGCCTTGCAAGGTTTGACCAACCTAAAAGAAAGAAAAAACCGGTACGCAAGAAAAAACCGGGTACAGAATCTGTTGCAGCTACACCAAACGCAAAAAAGCAGCCCGTAACAAAACAAACCCCTAATCAGAAGCCTTCTGGAAATCAGAATCAGCGACCTGAAAAAAACACCAATAATAATTCATCAGAAGGACAGCAAAAACAGAAAAAAAATGTCCGGTTCAATAAAAATAAAAACAATTCGCAACAAGCAAATCAAAACAAACCACGTCCACAAAGAAATGGAGATGCAGACAAAAATCCATAAACGTCTTTTTGCCTTGTTGGCTTTATCGATCTTTATCAGTTCGTGCAACGACAAGCATTTTTTTGATGAATTTCAGTCAACAGGCAGCAGCTGGAAACAGGATGATATAAAAAAATTTACATTTCAGCAAACAGATACAATCAGTTCGTATGATATGTTTATTAACATTAGAAATAACAGCAGTTATCCTTTTGGAAACATTTATCTGATCGCTAAAGTTTTTGCTCCTGACGGCAAAGCTCAGGTAGATACCCTGCAATATCAGATGGCTAATCCGGATGGTACTCTGCTTGGAAACGGTTTTACAGACACCAAAGAAAGCAAATTGTGGTTCAGGGAAAACTATCGCTTTAAGAAAGCAGGAGTCTATACCATAGAATTAGAACATGCTATCAGAAAAGTGGGAGATTCGGTAGGGGTTTCAGAGCTTGAAGGCGTAACGGATATTGGATTTAGAATTGAAAAAAAATAAGAATTTCAAATAATGGAAAATATTAATAATCAACAGAATAACGAAATAAAAAAATACCTGAAGCTGTTTTGGAAAGCATTTGCAGGTTTTCTTATTGCAATTGTACTGTTCTTTTTATTGGCCAGCTGGGGCGTATTTGGTGACATGCCTACTTTTGATGAATTGGAGAATCCTTCATCAAGTGTCGCTACCGAAATCATTTCAGTTGACGGAAAAACAATCGGAAAATTTTATTTAGAAAACAGAGTACCGGTCAAATACGAAGACCTTCCTAAACATCTGGTAGATGCACTTGTGGCAACTGAAGATGAGCGTTTTTTTGAGCATTCAGGTATTGATGGAAAAGGAACACTACGTGCGATCTTTAAAGTAGGAACCAGTGGTGGAGCGAGTACCATAAGCCAGCAATTGGCAAAAAACCTTTTTCACGGCAGTTCAGGTTCTTCCAATATCATCAAAAGGGTTGTTCAGAAAGCAATGGAGTGGATCATTGCCGTAAAACTCGAAAGACAATATACTAAGGAGGAAATCATTGCTTACTATTTCAACACAGTTGATTTTGTCAGTAATGCTTATGGAATCAGTTCTGCTTCCAAGATTTATTTTAATAAATCGCCTAAAGATCTTACCATTGACGAAGCTGCAATTCTTGTAGGTATGCTTCAGGCACCATCAAAATACAATCCTCGTTTTAATCCGGAACGTTCTGAAAAACGCAGAAATATTGTTTTGTACCAAATGGCACGCAACGGATTTATCACAGAAGCAGAAAAAGCAAAATATCAGGCTGCTCCGATAAAAATAACGTATACTCCCGAAACGCATACACAAGGAGTAGGAACTTATTTCAGAGAATACCTCAGAGATTATATGCGCAAATGGGTAAAAGAAAATCCGAAAAAAGACGGATCTACTTATGATATCTACAGAGATGGTCTGCGTATCTATACAACCATTGATTCCCGTATGCAGCGTTATGCAGAAGAAGCGGTTCAGGAACATTTATCCAATCTGCAAAAAGAATTCTTTATTCAGCAAAAAGGAAATAAAAACGCTCCTTTTATAAATCTTTCAAAAGCAGAAAGCGAAAAGATCATTAACCGCTCCATGAGAAATTCAGAAAGATGGAAGCAAATGACCGAACAGGGTAAATCCGAAGATGAAATCATCAAATCATTCGGAATTAAAACCCGTATGGAAGTATTTACATGGAAAGGTGAAAAAGATACCATTATGACACCTCGTGACTCGATCATCTATTACAAGCACTTTTTGCAAACAGGTATGATGTCAATGGAACCAATGACAGGAAATATCAAAGCCTGGGTTGGTGGTATCGACTACAAACATTTCCAATATGATCACGTTGCTCAGGGAGCCCGTCAGGTAGGTTCTACATTCAAACCATTTGTATATGCTACAGCTATGCAACAGTTGGGAATGTCTCCGTGTGATTCTATCTACGATTCACAGTTTACAATGCCAAAAGGCAGATACGGAATAAGTCAGCCATGGACTCCGAAAAATTCCGGAGGAAGATATTACGGTCTGGTAAACCTGAAATATGCTTTGGCGCAATCATTAAACACAGTTACTGCCAAGCTTATGGATCGTGTAGGACCTAAAGCTGTAATTGATCTGACACGCGAACTGGGTGTAAAATCAGATATACCGGCTTCACCAGCAATTGCTTTAGGTGCCGTAGAGATCACAGTAAATGATATGGTAGCTGCCTACAGTACATTTGCAAATCAGGGAGTGTATGTAAAACCTCGTTTTGTAAGCAAAATAACGGATAAAAATGGTGTAGTGCTTTATGAATCACAGTCAGAAACAAAAGATGTGATGAGTAAAGATATTTCTTATGCGATTGTAAAATTATTAGAGGGGGTTACTGAAAGTGGCTCCGGTGCCCGTTTGCGCTATACAGGAGCAGGTGGGGCAGGTTATCACCGTATGACAGGTTACCCTTATGCTTTCAAAAATCCGATTGCAGGGAAAACGGGTACTACTCAAAACAACAGTGACGGATGGTTTATCGGTATGGTACCGAATCTTGCTACTGGAGTTTGGGTTGGGAATGAAGATCGTGGAGCGCATTTCCGTTCTACTGTATACGGTCAGGGAGCAACAATGGCACTGCCAATCTGGGCAATTTATATGCGTAAATGTTATAAAGACCCTGATTTATATATTTCTACAGATGACTTTGACCGGCCAGCTTCACTAACAATCAATGTAGATTGCTGGAAAGGCGGATCACGAGTAGCCAATGATACACTTGGTGGTGTTTCAGGAAGCAAAAAAGACTCTTTGGCACCTCCTACTCAAAGCATTATAAAAGAATTTGACTTTTAAGGAATAATTTAAAAAAACGGCTGATTAATCAAGCCGTTTTTTTTATATTTATTCCCAATAATGATTTAACTAAAGTTATGATAAATAAAAAAGTAGCAAACGCTCAGGAAGCTTTGGCTGATGTAAAAGATAACCAAACCATTATGCTTGGCGGTTTTGGTTTGTGCGGTATACCGGAAAATTCTATAGCAGAATTGGTTCGTAAAAACACAACAGGTTTGACCTGTATTTCTAACAATGCAGGAGTAGATGATTTTGGCTTAGGATTATTGTTACAAAAAAGACAAATCAAAAAAATGATATCTTCTTATGTAGGAGAAAATGCTGAATTTGAGCGTCAGATGCTAAGTGGGGAATTGGATGTAGAATTAACTCCGCAGGGAACACTCGCTGAAAAATGCCGTGCTGCACAAGCTGGAATTCCTGCTTTCTTTACACCAGCCGGGTTTGGAACTGAAGTAGCTGAAGGTAAGGAAACAAGAGAATTCAATGGAAAGATGTACGTAATGGAAGAAGCTTATAAAGCAGACTTCGCCATTGTAAAAGCATGGAAAGGCGACGAAGCAGGAAATCTTATTTTTAAAGGAACTGCGAGAAATTTCAACGCTTGTATGGCTGGTGCCGGTAAAATTACGATTGCTGAAGTAGAAGAACTGGTTCCTGCCGGTAGCCTGGATCCGAATCAAATTCATATTCCGGGTATATATGTAAAGAGAATCTTTCAAGGGGAGAACTATGAAAAACGTATTGAACAAAGAACAGTAAGACAAAAATAAAATGGCATTAGATAAAATAGGTATTGCAAAACGTATAGCAAAAGAATTACAGGACGGATTTTATGTCAATCTGGGAATTGGAATTCCTACGTTGGTTGCAAATTATGTTCCTGAAGGAATGAATGTAGAATTTCAAAGTGAAAACGGGGTATTAGGAATGGGTCCATTTCCTTATGAAGGCGAAGAAGATGCAGATTTGATTAATGCCGGAAAACAAACCATAACTACCTTACCGGGTGCGTCTTTTTTTGATTCGGCAACAAGCTTTGGAATGATTCGTTCACAACATGTTGACCTCACTATTTTAGGAGCAATGGAAATTTCAGAAAACGGGGATATTGCCAATTGGAAAATTCCGGGAAAAATGGTAAAAGGTATGGGGGGTGCCATGGATTTGGTTGCTTCAGCAGAAAATATAATCGTTGCCATGATGCATGTAAACAAAGCCGGTGAGTCCAAAATATTGAAAAAATGTACTTTACCGCTTACAGGAGTTGCTTGTGTAAAGAAAGTGGTAACGGAACTCGCTGTAATGGAAATTACTCCAAATGGTATAAAATTATTAGAAAGAGCTCCAGGAGTAAGTGTGGATGATATCATCAAGGCAACTGAAGCACATCTTATCATTGAAGGTGATATTCCTGAGATGGATTTATAAAAACAAAAAAAGCTATGAAAGAGAAAATTATTTTGCCGTTTTATCTAAGACTCACCTGTGTCTTAATAAGTTTATGCCTGATGACATATATATCCATCGTTGGGCAATCCATATTGGTGCCTTTGGTAATTGGCTTTTTAGTAGCTATGTTATTATTACCAATATCCAATTTTTTTGAAAGAAAACTTCGATTTCCGCGTATCATTACTTCATTGATTTCGCCCATTCTATTTGTTCTGCTGATTGTAGGTGTAGGCTATTTTTTAGGAACACAAATCGCCCATTTCAAAGATGACTTACCTGCTTTTCAACAACAACTTACGACACTCTTCCACAATGTACAGGATTTTGTTTATGAGCATTTTGGCGTAAAACAAAGTGAACAATTAGAATATCTGACTGAAAATGCTGAAAAGACAGTAAAGGCAAGCACTGGTTTTGTCGGAAATGCTTTACTATCCATATCTTCTACATTGATGTCATCAACATTCGTATTTCTTTATATTTTCTTTATTCTGCTTTACAGAAGTCATCTGGTAAAATTTATTAAAGCCTGTTTCGGACAAAGCAATGAAGTTACGGTAATGAAAATTGTAAATGACATCCAGAAAATAATCAAACAATATCTGATAGGTCTGATGATACAAGTAGTGATTGTCACTACGCTCATGTACATTGCCTATCTGATCATCGGTATTAAATATGCGTTTCTGTTAGCAGCATTGGCAGGTATACTAAACCTTATTCCTTATTTAGGTATTTTTACAGCTACATCAATCGCGGCCATAGTAACATTAGCCACAGGAGAGCCTATAGACGCCCTATTTGCAATCATCGCTGTCATTGTGGTAAACTCTATAGATGGTAACATTATTACACCTAAAATCATTGGATCTCAGGTCCAGGTAAACTCATTTCTTGTTTTATTCGGAATCATTGTAGGAGAATCAATATGGGGAATTTCCGGAATGTTTCTGGCCATCCCATTATTGGCGATCAGCAAAATAATTTTCGATAATGTAAATGATCTAAAACCTTATGGATTTTTATTAGGTGAAGAAGGTGCCCCTGTACCTTTCTTTAAAAATACCTATGATCGATATCTGTATGGAATAAAATCTCCTGACGATCTGCCGGAAGATCTTCAGACAGAAGAACAAAATCATCAGGAATTTGATGAGAAAAATCAGATTGATACTGAAGAAAAAAAGGAAGATAACAAAGAGTCTTAAAGCCGTAGTAAAATCGATAGATTAATTCGGTTTACAGATAATAAAAAAAAGTCCCTGAGTAAATTGCTCAGGGACTTTTTTTATGATGCTATTCAACAGATAAGATCGCTATTTGAGCCTTTTGTTTTATTCATCTAACAACTCTGTTCAAACAGCAAAAAACAGCTTAAAAATCATGTTTAAAAAGTCTTATCTCTTGTGTATACCAACATTTCATGATGCAGCTATGATAAAAAATAAAAGATCCTGTCAGCTACTATTGCAATCACCATAGAGAGGCATTACATATACTTAATATATGCTGTTACAATATCCTTATAAGCAGTATATATTCTTTTCTAATGCTACATAATAAAGACAGTCCAAAGCGATTCTTTTCATTTCATCACTTTATATTATAAATCAGGTCCCATTTATACTTAAGTTTATTCCAAAAAAAAATCCTCAATCAGATTATGATTGAGGATTCAAAAG
>DAMCXY010000021.1:0-46312 GCA_032096595.1 Flavobacterium sp.
TGATGAATGTAGGAACCCCGGTCAACAGTGCGTACGATGATTTTGCTTATATGATTGACATGAGTACTCAGAGAGGCTTTTTCAGCAGTAACCGTCCCGGAGGTAAGGGCAGTGATGATATCTATGGCTTTACACAGACACGAGCACTGGAATTGGACTGTACACAGCAACTAACAGTACGGGTGATAGATGCAGCTACACAAGAAGTGATCACAATGGTTGCTGGAGACTCAACAGTATCTAACCAAAGATGATAAGAGCTTATTATCAGAAGCTTTTTTCAAGATGGTGTATACTTTATAATTTGTTAAAATAAAGAACTTAATAATTACAGCAATGTTTTTGAAAGATATACATATTGGTAAATTATTAAAGCAACGGGTTGAAGAATTGGAAATGGACCCTGCCAGAATAACTGCTTTTATGCGTTGTACAGAACAAGAGATTCTTACTACGTATAAAGAAAAAATGATCTCTACAGATCGCTTACTACGTTGGTCAAAATTGTTGGGATATGATTTTTTTAGATTATATAGTGGACATTTGGTTTTATATCACCGCGATACTTCTATTAAGATAAATAATAAAGACAAATCAAGCAGTTTGCCTGTATTTAGAAAGAATATTTACACAAAAGAAATTATTGACTATATAGTAGATCAGATCTCTACAAAGAAAAAAACAATTAAAGAGGTGATAACTGATTATCAGATTCCGACAAATACCTTATACCGTTGGTTAAAGAAACACACTAAACAATAATCATATGAATACAATGCCTAACTACAACCGGATATATGAAGATCTTATAAAAGATATGTTTCCGGATAAATCAAACGAACTGTTATTATTAGTTACAAAAAAGATAGAGAACAGTTTAGATGTAATAGAGTTAAATGAGCAGTTGTTTAAAAAAAACAACCGTGAAAAGATGGAATATAATCAAAGATTAAAAGCTTATGATGTGGAAAGTATCAAAGCGATATTAAAATATCAGGAAGATAATTTCTTGACAAATTCCGAATTAGCAAGCTTGTTCCGTCTTAGTAGAAATACAGTTACAAAATGGAAAAAAATGACGTTTCATACCTCTTGACAGGAGTAGAAATAATAAAAGAGAAGGTGAAAAACCTTCTCTTTTTATTATAAAATGCGTTCAGAAACATAATCGAGTTTTACAGACGGATATTTACTTTCTGTCATTTGAATCGAAAATTCCGAATCTGCTAAGAATACCAATTGTCCTGATTTATCTTTGGCTAAAAATTTTTGTTTAACACGTTTGAATTCTGCAAATTCTTCATTTTTGGGATCCAGCGGCCGTACCCAACAGGCTTTAAAAGCAGAAAAATTCTCATACGTACACTTAGCACCATATTCATGTTCAAGACGGTACTGAATAACTTCATACTGTAGCGCTCCTACTGTACCAATGACTTTACGGCCATTTAATTCTAACGTGAATAACTGCGCTACCCCTTCATCCATCAGCTGATCAATTCCTTTCTCCAATTGTTTTGATTTCATCGGATCTGCATTATTGATATATCGGAAATGTTCCGGTGAGAAACTTGGAATTCCTTTAAAAGTCATCAATTCCCCCTCGGTTAGAGTATCACCTATTTTGAAGTTTCCGGTATCATGTAACCCTACAATATCTCCGGCATAAGAGATATCAACAATTTCTTTTTTCTCAGCAAAGAAAGCATTCGGGCTTGAAAATTTTAGATTTTTACCGAGTCTTACGTGGGTATAAGGTTTGTTTCTTTCAAAAACGCCTGATACTATTTTTACGAAAGCCAAACGATCTCTGTGTTTCGGATCCATATTGGCATGTATTTTAAAAACAAAGCCCGAAAACTTGTTTTCATCAGGTTCAACCAAACGGGTGTCTGACTGCTTTGCTCGAGGTGACGGAGCAATTTCTATAAAGCAGTCTAAAAGCTCACGAACTCCGAAGTTGTTAAGAGCAGAACCGAAAAATACGGGTTGAAGATCCCCATTGATATAAGCATCTCTGTCAAATGGCGGATATACTTCATGAACGAGTTCTAATTCCTCTCTCAATCTGTTAGCAGGTTTTTCACCTATCAGTTGGTCCAGTTCATTACTTTGTATGTCGCTTACTGTAATTACATCTTCTATATTTTTACGGCTGTCTTCTGAGAAAAGGTTGATATTGTTTTCCCATATATTATAGATTCCCTTAAAATCGTATCCCATTCCAATTGGAAAGGAGAGTGGTGTAACGGTTAGATTGAGTTTTTGTTCTACTTCATCTAATAGTTCAAAAGCATCTTTTCCTTCGCGATCCAGTTTGTTGATAAATACAATCATAGGAATGTTTCTCATTCTGCAGACTTCTACAAGCTTTATCGTTTGCTCTTCAACCCCTTTAGCAACATCGACCACTACAATAACAGAATCTACAGCAGTAAGAGTTCGAAAGGTATCTTCTGCAAAGTCTTTGTGACCTGGAGTATCTAATATGTTTATTTTTTTATCTTTATAATTAAATGCCAGAACCGATGTAGCTACCGAGATTCCTCTTTGACGTTCAATCTCCATAAAATCGGAAGTAGCTCCCTTTTTTATTTTGTTGCTTTTTACTGCTCCGGCTTCCTGAATTGCTCCACCGAATAAAAGTAGTTTTTCTGTCAGAGTTGTTTTACCGGCATCAGGGTGTGCAATAACGCCAAAAGTTCTTCTACGTAAAATTTCGTCTTTAAAACTCATTTTTTAAATTTATTTTCCGCTGCAAAAATACTATTTATTTATAGATAATGCCTTTTAATATGATATTGGCCACTAATATTTTGTTAAGACTATTTTTTGATAGTGAAATACTCTTACTTATTGCTATTTTTGTTTTTCTTTATTTAAATCGCTACAAGAAATGAAATTACAACCATTTGCATTTAGCTTACTTACAGCCTTGTTGTACTGCAATACTTATGCACAGAAACCAACAGATGAATTGGTGAAAATCAATAATCACTCCTATAATGTTGAGGAATTTGAAAGGGTATATACAAAGAATCTGGATTTATTAAAAGACGAAGAACAAAAAAGGATTGATAATTATATGGATTTGTTCGTGCTTTATAAATTAAAAGTAGATAAGGCATACGAACTTGGGTTGGACAAAGATAAAAACTACATTAGTGAGTTTAATCAGCACAGAAGTCAACTGGCAGAAAAATATTTTGTTGATGAAAAGGCAATTGATAAATTAGTAGAAGAAGCCTATGAACGTTCAAAAAAAGAAATTAACGCTTCACATATTCTGTTTTTGGTAAATGATTATGCTTTGCCGGCAGATACACTAAAAGCGTATAATAAAGCTATGGAAGTGCGTAAGGAAATTCTCAATGGAAAAGATTTTTCTGAAGCTGCTTTTGAATATTCAGAAGATCCTTCGGCAAAGGCAAACAAAGGAGAGTTAGGTTACTTTACAGTATTCAGAATGGTATACCCATTCGAATCCGGTGCTTATAAAACAGATAAAGGAGCTGTTTCATTGCCGGTACGCTCACAGTTTGGCTATCATCTGATCAAAGTGAATGATATAAGAGAGGTGCGTTCTGCAAGAGATGTTTCTCATATATTCATAAGTAAGGAAGCGCATACAGAAGAAGAAGCTCAGCAAATCGCCGATAAAGTATATGCTTTGTTAAAAAGTGGTACTGCGTTTGAAGATCTTGCTGCTGAATATTCAGATGATCTTACGAATAAAAATGAAGGTGGGAAAATCAATAAATATTTTCCGAATAAACTGGCTATTGATTCCTTTGATGATATGGTATACGGACTTACTGAAGTGAACACCTTTTCTGTACCTTTCAAAAGCCAGTTTGGATGGCACATTGTACAATTAGATAAGATTTACCCTATTCCAGGTTTTGAAGAAAGTAAATCGAATCTCATCAATAGAGTTAAAGGGGATGCAAGAGGTCAGATCATGAAAAAAGATTTGCAGAATCATTTAAAAGAACGTTTTCATTATAAAGAAAACAAAACTGCTCTTGCAACAGCTCAGAAATACATAACTAAAGACATCTATACAAAAGCGTTTAACAAGCCTGAATTAAAAAAACCGGCTACTATTGCAACTTTTGCAGATGTAAAAATTACAGATGCTCAGTATCTCGACTATGTAAATATCAATTATGACCGTTTGTTGTATATAACTCCTGAAGACGCTCTTGCAAGAATTTTATATGATAACTTTATATCAAAAGAACTTGAAAGTTATTATGACAGCCGTTTGGAGACTGATTTTCCGGAATTTAGAAATACGGCTCAGGAATACAGAGAAGGTTTGTTATTATTTGACCTTATGGAAAAAGAAGTTTGGGGTAAGGTAAAAAAAGATACTTTAGGTTATACCGGTTATTATCAAAACCATGCTGATAAATACCTTCAAAAGGAAATAGTTGAGGGAACTATTTTTACGTTTGATAAAAAGAAGGCCGCAACAAAATACCTCAGTTATCTTGAGAAAATCAAAAAAACAAAAGACATTGCTTCTGTAAAAACACCCAAAGTAGAATACAGTGCCTATAAAGGAGAAATGGAGTTAACCGACAGCCGTTTGCCTCACGATTTTACACCAAAGGAAGGATCTGTTTCCTTATATGAAAAAGGAGGTAAATATCTTGTGATCGATATAGAGAAGAACCGCCCGCAACAAGTGATACCATTAGAAGAAATACGTTCAAAAGTAATACAGGATTATCAGGAGTTATATGAGCAGCAATGGTTAGATGCATTGAAAAGTAAAGCAGATATCCGTATCAATGCAAAAGTACTCAGTGAACTGAAAGCCAAATATTCTCAGAAATAATCTTAATAAAAACAAAATACGTATTCATATTAAAAAACTGAACGTATATTTGCCCGAAGATCTTTTATTTTAAGAAGAAATAACCATTTTATGAAAGTAATTTTTAAAAATACCCTCTTATTATTTGCTTTACTGGCTACTTTTAGTTCAGGATTTGCACAGCAAAGTAAAAAAAGAATTGATGGAGTGGTAGCCATTGTAGGAGAACACATTATTTTGGATTCGGATATTGATATCGGTTTTGTCGAAGCAAAAGCAGTAGGATATGATGTTTCCAATGCCTCCAGATGTGAGATTTTAGGAACACTTTTAGAAAACAAATTATTCATGCATCAGGCAGTGCAGGATAGTATTGTTGTTACAAAAGAAGAAGTTAACTATGAATTTGACAGTCAGCTTGATCGTATGGTTGAAAGTGCAGGGTCTTTGAGCAATGTATTGGATTTCTATAAGAAAAAGAGTGTTGATGAAGTAAGAGAATCTCTTTCAACTCTGATTGAAAATAATATGCTTGCATCCCGTATGCAGCAAAAAATCGTAGAACATGTGCAAATTACTCCCGAGGAAGTGCGTCAGTACTATATGACAATTCCAAAAGAGCAATTGCCAATGATCGGAGAAGAAGTAGAACTTGCTGAAATAGTAGTGAAACCGGAGATTACCAAAGAGCAGAGACAAGCTGTAATTGATAAGCTTAACGAAATACGCCAGGATGTAATGGAAGGAGACAGCTTTCAGAACAAAGTTTATATGTACACAGAAGATCCGGGATCTATCAGTACCGGAGGTTTTTATGTAGTTGATAAAAAATCACAATTTGCAAAAGAATTTAAGGATACTGCCTTTTCACTGAAAGTAGGGGAAATTTCAGAGCCTTTCCTGACAGAGTTCGGATACCACATCATTCTGTTAGAAGATATCAAAGATAATAAATTGCAGGTGCGTCATATATTAATGGCACCTAAGCCAACTGAAGCGGCTATTGAGGCTGCTAAAGAGAAAATTGCAAAAATCAGAAGTGAAATTGTAAACAACCAAATCTCTTTTGGAGATGCTGCCCGAAAATATTCCGATGCAGAAGATTCTAAAAACAGTGGAGGTATTTATCTGAACCCGATGACAAGAGATACGCGTTTTGAAGTAAACCGCATACAAGATAAGTATTTGTACAGTATGGTAAGCGGTTTGGGATTAAACGAAATTTCCCAACCGGTATTTGTAAATGACATGTATACAAGACAAAATTTCTATCGTATGGTTCAGGTTACCAAAAAAATTGACGAACATTTGGCTGATTATGATCATGATTATTTGAAAATTAAAGACAATGCATTAAATGTAAAACAATCCAAAATTATTGGTGAGTGGATTACAAAAAAAATAAAAGATACGTATGTACAATTAAGTCCTGATTATAAAGACTGTACCTTCAAAAGTAACTGGTCTAAAAAATAGAGAATATCACATATTGTTTAAAGTCATTTCAAGAAATTGGAATGACTTTTTTCATTTTATCATTTTGATTATATTTCTCTGTTTATATAAGTAAAAAAAATCATAAAAGAATCAGAATTCTTTAATTGACCTTGTTGAACTGTTGAAAGATAATTACTAAAATAGAATAATTATAAATAATAATTCCTTGAAATTAAGGTTTTATTAAAAATTTTTAAATTTCAATTACTTTTCATAAATTTGTGCCACTTAACGATTAATTATAACTAACTCAATTTATAAAGTATGGCTTTTGATATTGAAATGATTAAAAAAGTGTACGAGAATATGCCTGCTCGTGTTGACAAAGCGCGTGAAATAGTAGGACATCCATTGACACTTTCTGAAAAGATTTTGTACTCCCACTTATGGGAGAATATGCCTTCTCAAAAATTTGAACGTTCTAAAGATTATGTAGACTTTGCACCAGACAGAGTTGCTTGTCAGGATGCAACGGCTCAAATGGCGTTGTTACAGTTCATGCATGCAGGTAAATCTAAAGTAGCTGTACCTACAACAGTACACTGTGATCACTTAATTCAGGCAAAAGTAGGGGCAGAGAAAGATTTGGCAGTAGCTAACACACAATCGAGAGAGGTTTTTGATTTTCTTTCTTCTGTATCTAATAAATACGGTATCGGATTCTGGAAACCGGGAGCAGGTATTATTCACCAGATCGTGTTAGAGAACTATGCATTTCCTGGAGGTATGATGATTGGTACAGATTCACATACAGTAAACGCAGGTGGTTTAGGTATGCTTGCTATTGGTGTTGGTGGAGCTGATGCAGTTGACGTAATGTCCGGTATGGCTTGGGAACTGAAATTTCCTAAACTAATCGGTGTGAAATTGACAGGTAAATTAAGCGGATGGACTGCGCCAAAAGACGTTATTCTGAAAGTAGCTGATATTCTTACCGTAAAAGGAGGTACAGGAGCTATTGTAGAATATTTCGGTGAAGGAGCTACCTCTATGTCATGTACAGGAAAAGGAACCATTTGTAATATGGGAGCAGAAATCGGAGCAACGACTTCTACTTTTGGTTACGATGATTCTATGAGAAGATATTTGGCAGCAACAGGTCGTAAAGATGTAGTTGAAGCAGCTGATAAAGTAGCAGATTATCTTACAGCAGATGCTGAGGTATATGCAAATCCTGAAAAATATTTTGATGAATTAATTGAAATTAATTTATCTGAATTAGAACCGCATATCAACGGTCCGTTTACTCCGGACAGAGGAACACCGGTTTCTAAAATGAAAGAAGAAGCTATCGCTAACGAATGGCCATTAAAAGTAGAGTGGGGATTGATCGGGTCTTGTACTAACTCTTCTTATGAAGATATGTCCCGTGCGGCTTCCATTGTTGAACAGGCGGTAGCACACGGTATAACACCTAAAGCTGAATTTGGTATCAATCCGGGTTCTGAGCAGATTCGTTATACTATTGAACGAGATGGTATCATTGAAACGTTTGAGAAAATGGGAACAAAAGTATTTACCAATGCTTGTGGACCATGTATCGGACAATGGGATCGTGAAGGAGCTGAAAAAAATGAAAAAAATACCATTGTTCACTCGTTTAACAGAAACTTCTCAAAACGTGCTGATGGTAACCCTAATACACATGCTTTTGTAACTTCACCTGAAATGGTTGCTGCTTTAGCAATATCAGGACGTTTAGATTTCAACCCGCTTACAGATACTTTATTAAATGATAAAGGAGAAGAGGTAAAATTGGTAGCTCCTACAGGAGATGAATTGCCAAAAAGAGGTTTTGATGTTGATGATCCGGGTTATCAAGCACCGGCAGCTGATGGTTCTGGTATCGAGGTAGTTGTATCTCCGGATTCACAGCGTTTACAGTTGTTAGATCCTTTCCAGCCATGGGACGGTAAAAACATTACAGGTGCTAAATTGTTGATTAAAGCTGAAGGAAAATGTACAACGGATCATATTTCTATGGCTGGTCCATGGTTGCGTTTCCGAGGACATTTAGATAATATTTCTAATAACATGCTTATTGGAGCTGTTAACTTCTTCAACAAAGAAACCAACAAAGTTAAAAACCAATTGACAGGTACTTATGGAGAGGTTCCTGCAGTACAAAGAGAATACAAAGCTGCTGGTATCCCGTCTATAGTAGTAGGGGATCAGAACTACGGAGAAGGTTCTTCACGTGAGCATGCGGCAATGGAGCCTCGTCACTTAGGTGTAAGAGCTGTATTGGTAAAATCTTTTGCACGTATTCACGAAACAAACCTTAAAAAACAAGGAATGTTAGGATTAACGTTTGCTAATGAGGCAGATTATGATAAAATTCAGGAAGATGATACCATCAACTTCTTAGATCTTACAGAATTTGCACCGGGTAAACCTTTGTCTTTAGAATTTGTTCATTCAGATGGAAGTAAAGACATTATCTTGGCAAACCATACTTATAATGATAGCCAGATTGCATGGTTCAAAGCCGGTTCAGCGTTAAACCTGATCGCAGCAGATGCAGAAGGTCATGCATAAACAGTATTTATAAAACTTTAAAAATCCAATCAGAAATGATTGGATTTTTTTTAATTCAAAATTTAGAAGTTATGTATCTTTGTATAAAGATTTAAAAATGCTGATAGCAATTGCTGTAATATTATTTGTTCTGGGAGCTTTGTTTTTCTCTACAATTATTCTATTGGCCAGCGAGCGCGATTTTTTTAAGATCATTACCATTAATACGCTGCTGCTTTTAGGATACTTATTTGTGGCTCAGAAGTATTCTGCTCAACTTTCAGAGGACAATCTCTTTGGCGTAGGAAAATTATGGTTTCTGGTGATCTGTCTTTCTATTCAGGTAGTAGTGGGGTTCATTCATGCCATCAAACGAAAGCGCAAACACTTGGAAGCAAAAAGAAAAAAGATTCTTGAACCACCGCATCCGGAACAAACCGGAGAACCCTTAAATTAACATCCATGAATTTTGAAAAGAAGAGTCGTTATCTATTAATTACTCTTATGCTATTGTTGTACCTCATTTTTATGGCAACAATTCTGATGGATTACAATCATTCTGTAGTACTCATGCTGTTTGCAACTGTCATTACATTCTGTGTACTCATTGCTTGTTATCGATTACCCATTCATTATGATCATTATACAACGGATAAAAGAGAAAGTATTTTATTGTCATTATGGATTCCGGTAGTGGCAGTATTTACCTTTTTTATAAACAATAACACAGAATTAGGAATTGTTCTCATTGCCTCAATGATAGGTACTATAGCAGCCTTCCTTCCTCTGGTTTTGAGAAAGTCCGGTTTTGTCAGACAAATGCCTGAAGCCATTTATTGTGGTGCTTTTGTAGGGATGACCAGTTATGAAACAGCACAGTCCTATTTGTTTATTCTTATTGCAGGATTATGTGCTGCTGTATTGTATTTTACGTTAAGAGTGTTTTTTAGAGGAGTAGGAGGTAAACTGGGAAGTATTGCCTTTGGAGGTGTTTTCTTTGCTTCTTTGCTTTATTTTATATCTTAATAAATGGAAACCGTTGTAATTATTTTATCAGCTGTAACAGGAGCATTGGCTACGTATGTAATCAATAGAAAATGGCAGTGGGGATCAGTAAAAACATCTGCCTTACTTTCCTTACTGGTTGCTCTGTTTTTCAAAATGTTTCCTGACGTACTGAATGCTTATCTGACTCAAAATATTCCTTTTGTATTCATTGGAGCGAGTTTCATAGGAATGGTATCTGTCCGACTGGTAGCCCGTTACTGGATTTTAATAATTGCAGGTGTTGTTTTTGGAATTCTATACCTGCATTTAGGCAAACACTTTGTAGGTTACGGAGGTCTACTGGGACTTTCGGCTTCCATTTCCCTTTTATCCGTTATGGGATTGAACCTCCTTATTGTAAAATACCTCAAAGCATTCAGAAAGATTACCCTAAAAAAAAGAGGAACTGATTGAACAATTCCTCTTCTATATTTATTTCTGTAACAATCTACTAATAGTAAACGTATCTTCTTACTTTTGCAATGTGTTTTGCAAGGCGAATTACCTGATGACTGTATCCGTATTCATTATCATACCAGATGTAAAGCACAAGGTTTTTTCCGTCTGCAGAAACAATAGTTGCATTACTGTCATAAATAGCTGGAGCAGAAGTTCCCACAATGTCAGAAGAAACCAGCTCATTGTTTAGCGAATATTTAATTTGCTCAACCAATTCACCTTCTAATGCATATTGTTTCATGATTTTATTAATACCTTCAATAGAAGTTTCTTTACCTACTTCTAAATTCAATACAACCAATGATCCGTTTGGAACCGGAACGCGAATTGCATTAGAGGTAAGTTTTCCTGCCAATGAAGGCAATGCTTTAGCAACTGCACTACCAGCACCGGTTTCGGTAATTACCATGTTTAGAGCAGCAGCTCTTCCACGACGGTATTTTTTGTGCATATTATCTACAAGATTCTGGTCATTGGTATAGGCATGAATAGTTTCCAAATGTCCTTTGATAACGCCTAAAGATTCTTCAACAGCTGCTAATACAGGTGTGATAGCATTAGTAGTACAAGAAGCTGCAGACCATATCTTAGTAGTAGCTACATCGTAGTTATTATGGTTTACACCATAAACAATATTAGGCACTCCTTTACCCGGAGCCGTAAGCAATACCTGAGCTGCTCCGATTGATTTTAAGTGACGTGATAAAGCTTCTTCATCTTTAAAAGCACCTGTATTGTCAATAATCAGTGCATCTTCAATGCCATATTTTGTATAATCAATATCTTCAGGTTGTGCAGCACTGATCATGTGAACAGTAGTTCCGTTGATCAATAAAGCTTCGTTTTCCAAATCAGCCGAAACAGATCCTTCAAAATCGCCATGTACGGAATCATATCTTAATAAAGATGCACGCTTTTCTAAAGAAATTTCATCATTTTTATCTCTGGTAACAATTGCTTTTAATCTCAATTGTTGTCCTTTTCCAATTTTAGCCATTAATTCTCTGGCCAATAAACGTCCGATTCTACCAAAACCGTAAAGAACTACATCTTTAGGTTTGATTTCAACATAGTTTTTTGCATCTTTCAGTTTATCTACTACAAAAGATAAGGCATCATTATACTTATTATCTTCTAAGTGATATTCATACGTTAATTTTCCAATATCAATACGTGCAGGAGGTAAATCTGATGTTAAAATAGCTCTTGCTATTTCTACACTGTCAAATACATTGATTGGTTTTTCAACAAACTTTGCAGCATACTCATGTAAGTTGATGATGTCACTTACATTTCTGTCCAGTAATTGATTTCTGAAAAGAACCAGCTCAATTGATTTGTCATACCATAAATCATGTACGATTTTGATGAATTCCACACAAGCTTTTCTTCGATCTGCTTGAAATGCTAACTCCTTTTCGTATAATTTGTTATTTTCCATTTGTGAAATATTGTAAAATTGTGTTGTTATAAAAAGTGCCACAAAAGTATTAAAAAATCTGAATATATTTTTAAAAACAAAAAAAGAACCTCATCAAATAAGGTTCCTTTAAAATATTTTTATTATTTTATAATATCAGACGTATTCTTTCTCTTTTTCGGGTGATAATATCGAGCCTTATATTTTTCTGGCCTCCTGATTTATTCAACAAGGATTGAGCGGTTTCAATATCAGTCGCTTCGTTTCCGTCAATACCAATAATAATGGCCTCTTTTAGTTCATTTTCATACGCTTTGAATTGAGGATTTTCAATGTCTTTAATTTTTACACCATATCGGATACCCAGCGCCGCTTTTTCCTGATCAGACAGATTCTCTATTTCAAAGCCATTATATTGAAGGCGGGCAATTTCTTTTTTAGAGAGGGCAACTTCTACTGTCATCTCTTTGCCTGCGCGTTGCAAATTTACTTTTACAACATCGTCCGGGCGTTTGGTAGCAATGATTGCATTCAATTCTAAGAAATTATTGATGGTACGATTGTCTATCTGAGTAATGATATCGCCTTTTTTGATACCGGCTTTTTCTGCTCCGGAGTTAGAAGTAACCTGATCTACATAAAATCCCTGCGTAAGTTTTAACTGTTTTTCCTGAGCAATCTGACGGTTGAGCTCAAATCCTTGCACTCCCAAAATGCCCTGTTGTACTTTTCCAAACTCCATAAAGTCCTGAATAATTTTACGGGTCATATTGGATGGTACAGCGAAAGAATAACCGACGTATGAACCGGTCATGGATGAAATCATCGTGTTGATTCCAATAAGTTCTCCGCGACTGTTTACAAGGGCACCTCCTGAGTTTCCTGGATTCACTGCTGCATCTGTCTGAATAAAAGACTGAATTCCGGTATTGGATAAATTTCTTGCTTTTGCGGAAACAATTCCGGCTGTTACAGTAGAGTTGAGGTTATAAGGATTACCAACAGCCAAAACCCATTCACCGACATTGATGGCGTCTGAATCACCAAATACGGCAAATGGCAGCTTCTCGTCTGTTTTTATTTTCAATAAGGCGATATCGGTTTTGGAATCCGTTCCGATTAAATCTGCTTTGAAGGTACGGTTATCATTCAATGTAATTTCCAGATCATTTGCTCCCTGAATAACATGGTTGTTGGTTACGATGTAGCCATCCGGTGAAATAATTACACCTGAACCTGTACCGATCTGAGCCTGGGTTTGCCCTCCCTGATATCCGTAAATAAATTCATATACAGGATTACGGGGAGCCGTTCGGTACGATACGTTTTTTACGTGGACCACGGTATGAATGGTTTTTTCAGCCGCTTGTGTGAAATCCGGAGCTTCATACGTATTGGCTACAGTTCTCAGAGGTGCTGCAGTAGTAATATCGTTGCTCATAACAGGCAGAAGTGGACTGTCTTCAATAAATAGTTTATAAGCACCTAAGGTGATAACGCCACTTAACAGAGAAGTTAAGAATATGGCTGGTATTTGTTTCATGTTCTAAATATATTTTATTGTTTTTCACAATAAAGTTATTTAATAAAAATAAAAGCAAATAGCTGTTTAACTACTGGTTAACAGATTTTAACTTGTTATTAAATATTGCTAACTTTGTATAGTACAAACCGATACCACACCATGCAGAAAATAACTTTTTATAAGTATCAGGGAACCGGAAATGACTTTGTTATGATTGATAACAGAGCATTATTTTTTCCTAAGGAAAATCAAGAAGCAATTGCATTATTATGCGACCGCAGATTTGGAATTGGTGCAGACGGACTCATTTTGCTTGAAAATGATGCAATTACTGATTTCCGAATGGTATATTATAATTCTGATGGTAGTGAAAGCACTATGTGTGGAAATGGCGGCCGTTGTATCGTTGCTTTTGCAAAACAGCTTGAAATTATAAAAACACAATGTACATTTATGGCTGTAGACGGACTTCATCACGCTACTATTAAAGAAGATGAAGTTGCTTTACAAATGATTGATGTAAACGAAGTGCGTGTAAATGAACATCAGATTTTTGTCCATACAGGTTCTCCGCATCATATTGTAGAAGTAAATAATCTTGAGAGTTATAAAGTATTTGAAGAAGGCAAAAAAATACGCTATGCTGCTTTATATACTCCCGGCGGAACTAATGTAAATTTTGTAGAAGCCATTGATACCAATCATTATAAAGTTCGTACTTATGAGCGTGGAGTAGAAGATGAAACATTTTCCTGTGGTACAGGTGCGACGGCAGTGGCTATTGCTATGCATCATTTAGGAAAAGCTACAAAGGAAGAAATTGGTATAGTAGTTCCGGGAGGAAGTCTTACGATCTCTTTTTCCTGCGTTGCTCCAGGCATCTATGAAAATGTAATTTTAAAAGGTCCTGCAAAAAAAGTTTTCAGTGGCGAAATTTCAATAAACAGTTAATGAATTTAGTTGGCGAATCTGTATATCTCAGAGCTTTGGAACCCGAAGATCTGGATTTTATCTACGAGATAGAAAACAATCAGGCTCTTTGGGAAGTAAGCCATACGCAAACACCCTACAGCCGGTTTTTAATACGTCAATATTTAGAAAATGCCCATCAGGATATCTATGAAGCAAAGCAGCTGCGTTTGGTTATCGTTGCAAAAAAAGAAAATAAGGCTATCGGTCTGATTGATTTGTTTGATTTTGATCCGAAAAATGAACGTGTTGGTCTTGGTATCGTTATAGTGGAAAATCAGGATCGCAATACAGGCTATGGAACTGAGGCAGTCGCTCTATTGATATCGTATGTATTTGAGTTCTTAAATGTCTACCAAATTTATGTTAATATTAGTTCCGATAATGAACCAAGTATCAAGCTTTTTTCTAAATTTGGCTTCGAATATATCGGTACTAAAAAAGCATGGAATAAAGTAGGAATGATTCGCAAAGATGAACTTCTCTTTCAATTAATTAACAACAAATGAATTTAAAAAAAACGGTTAGTATACTCGCGGTAATTATCTTATTTGCTGCATTGGGGTATGGAGTTATTCTGTACAAAAAAGCTTTTACGGGCAATACTAAATTTGAGGAAAGAGAAGTATATGTACACATTCCTACAGACAGTAATTTTGAAGAAGCAAAAGCAATTCTTGGTAAATATATCAAAGATATGGATGCCTTTCAATCTATTGCAGGACAGTTTGGATATGAAAACAATGTCATTCCCGGGCGTTTTTTACTGAAAAAAGGAATGGGTAATTATGAGCTTTATCAGGCCTTACGTCAGAACCTTCCTTTAAATGTCACATTCAATAATCAGGAAACCATTCAAAAACTGGCAGGCAGGCTTGCTTCTCAGATAGAACCGGATTCTGTGGAAATACTAAAAGCATTTACAGATGAAAAGTTTTTAAAAGAGGCTGGCTTTACGAAAGATGATGTATTAGCTATGTTTTTGCCGAATACATTTGAATTTTATTGGAATACGACTCCTTTAAAAGTACGCAATACCTTACATAGAGAATATATCAAATTCTGGAACGAAGACAGAATTGCAAAAGCTGAAAAACTCGGACTTACACCAAATCAGGTGTCTATTCTGGCGGCGATTGTTCAGAAAGAAACGGCTAAGGTAGATGAGCGGCCAAAAGTAGCCGGAGCGTATTTAAACCGCCTTAACAGAGACATGCTTTTACAGGCCGATCCGACAGTAGTATATACAAAAAAATTATTATCCAATGATTTTGATCAGGTCATAAAAAGAGTATACCTGAAAGATTTACAGTTAGATTCTCCGTATAATACCTATATGTACAAAGGACTTCCAAAAGGAATGATTGCTATGCCTGATGTTACCTCTATTGATGCTGTACTGAACCCTGAAAAACATGATTATATTTATTTTTGTGCCAGTGTAGAGAATATAGGCTATCATGCATTTGCAAAAACTCTTGAAGAGCATAACCAAAACAGACAAAAGTATGTGGAATGGCTCAATAAAAATAATATAGAGTAAATAAAAAAGAAGGTTTTTTAAAACCTTCTTTTTTATTTACTCATACGGGAATCAGATGAAGAACTGCTTTTAGAGAGAATGGTAGTGGTGTTGCCATTTTCATCTGTAAAAGTTTCCTTTTTTACTTCAGGATCATTCTCCAGCTTTTTGAACATTTCTGTCATCTCCTCCTGCATTTGATTCATCTGATTAAATACATCTCCAAACCCCGTTGTAAAGGACTCAAAGAGATCAGAACCAAATCCATTGTTAAGGTTTTGGAAAGGAGAAATAGCTTCAGTGTCTCCAGCTTCAAAAGGAGCATTCATCAGATCACTAAAAGAAAACATATTCATTCCCGAATCAGATCCTTTAACGTTATTAATGCTGACAGAATAGAAGCCGTTGTTTTCGGTGACAGCTATTTCAAAAGGAGCAATCGCACCGGTGTTCTGACGGATAGATCGGCTGAGTTGCTGGTTTTTGTTTTTAATTTCTACTCTGACAGATTGAATCAGGCTGTTTTGAATAGATACATCGGTAAACTCTGCGTTGATGTTGTATCTTTCATTAAGCATGGTCTCGATTTCTTTTAATTCATCAAGACTGGTTTGAGCATTTACCTCATACGTAAATGTTTTTTTAACAACTTTGTTGGATCCGGGGTCGGTAGGTTGAGAAAATGCTCCAGTACTGCACAAACAACCTAAACCTAAAAATGTCATTAACAATAGCTTATTCGTTTTCATACTTTTATTTTAATACTTATTTTTGCATAAAAATTTGAGATGGTAAAATTAAGAATTCTGTTGCTGATATTTCCTCTTTTAACTTTTTGTCAACAAAAAAAAACGGAGGCTCAATTGTTTCAGGAAGAGTTGGTTAAGAGTTATGAAGATAAGGATACAAGTCCTTTGGATGCGAAAGAAAAGAGAGAATTCAAAGGTATTCATTTCTTTCCCATAAGCGAAAAATACATGGTTATGGCGCATCTGGAAAAACTGGAAAATGAAAAACCTTTTTTAATGCCTTCAACAGGTAAAAAACAAAACTGGTATAAAAAGTATGGAAAAATAACCTTTGTCATTGATGGAGTAACTTATTCTTTATACGTATATCAAAATCAGGATTTGTTAAGAAGCCCTCAGCATAAGAATCATTTGTTTTTACCTTTTAATGATCTCACGAACGGAAATACTACCTATGGAGGTGGGCGTTATATTGATTTGTCAATTCCTGAAGCTGATACACTTATAGTAGATTTTAATCAGGCGTATAATCCATATTGTGCTTATTCGCCAAGATATTCATGTCCCATAACTCCTGAAGAAAATTTTATTGATGTAGCGATTCTGGCTGGCGTAACCTATACAACAGATGAAAATTAATCTTCATACACATCATTATGCGCCGCTTACAGATACAACAGAAGTAGTCAATCAGTATCCGGAAGCGTTTAACCCGGCTATACCTTACTACAGTATTGGTATTCATCCGTGGTATATTGATGAAGATAAGGTAAAAGAGCGCCTTTTATTAATGGATATACAACTGTCTGGTAAAGGAGCACTGGCAATAGGGGAGTGCGGATTGGATAAGCGGATTGAAACCGGTCTGGATTTACAAATTGAAGTTTACAAACAGCAGGTATTGTTGGCAGAAAAACATAAAAAGCCCATCATACTGCATTGCGTAGCCGCTTATCAGGAAATAGTTGAACTTAAGAAAAAATGGAATATATCTGTTCCTATGATTATTCATGGTTTTTCAAAAAACCGTCAAACTGCAGAGATGTTGATTTCTAATGGATTTTATATCTCATTAGGGAAATATCTGATGCGAAATCCACAGATGGAAGAGGTTCTGAAGAGTACTCCTCCGGATCGGTTGTTTTTAGAAACAGACAGTATGGAAGAATCTATTGCTACAGTATATAAAAAAGCAACAGATATTCTGGGAAGGAACATTGAACAAGAAATTGAACATAATTTTAATAGAGTTTTTAACCGTGATTGTGAGTTCTCTAATGAACATGTATAGCGATCACCTAATTTTTTAATGTATATGGCTGTTTGGCAGGAAAGAGCAGAATTACTATTTAAAACAGAAGGTATTGCAGCCTTAAAAAGTGCAAAGGTATTAGTAGTAGGATTAGGAGGAGTCGGTTCATTTGCCGCTGAGTTTTTAGCCAGAGCCGGTGTTGGAAATATGACCATTGTTGATGGTGATGTGGTGGATATAACCAATATCAACCGCCAGCTACCTGCTTTGCATTCTACTGTAAATGAGCCAAAGATAAAAATTGTTGGAGACCGACTTATGGATATTAACCCTGAATTGAATCTGGAACGCATTCAGGAATTTATCTCTCCGGAGCGCGCTTATGAAATTGTTACAGAAGATTTTGATTATGTACTGGACTGTATTGATAGTATAACTCCGAAACTCAACCTTATTAAGGCAGCCAAACAAAAAAAAGTTAAGGTAATCAGCAATATGGGAGCCGGCGGAAAAATGCTGTCCAGTAAAGTTGTGGTAAAAGACATTAGTAAAACCAATGTCTGCCCTTTGGCAAAAGTAATCAGAAAACGATTGCGAAAAGAAGGAATCAGTTCTGGTGTAAAAGCTGTTTTCTCGCTTGAAAAACCAGATGAAACCAGCCTGAAAATGACGGATGGTAAAAATTTTAAAAAGTCATTTTTTGGAACAAACAGCTGGATGCCGGCTTTATTCGGATTGCATGCTGCAGAAACCGTAATAGTATACTTATTGAAAAAGAATAAATAAAGAAAAAGTGAAATGGAAACATTTCACTTTTTTTACAAAAAAATAATTTAGGTTTGCCTAAAAATGGTTAATTTTAATTTTTGAAAAGTTGCTATAGACTTTATACCTAAATTAACCCTATGAACGAAAAAATACCGCATTCAGAAAAAATAGATAATGTATTAGATGGCAAAACAAAAGGCTTTAAGCAGATACTGCCTTTTTTGGGACCTGCGTTTATAGCAGCAGTAGCTTATATTGATCCCGGTAATTTTGCAACAAATATAGCTGCCGGATCTGAATATGGTTATCTGTTGTTGTGGGTAGTTGCCGCATCTAATCTACTGGCTGTTCTCATCCAGTCTTTGGCAGCAAAACTTGGGATTGCAACAGGAAAGAATTTACCTGAAGTAGCCCGTGAACGGTTTCCTAAAAAAGTTTCATTCTTTTTGTGGATTCAGGCAGAGCTTGTCATAATGGCTACAGATCTAGCAGAATTTATCGGAGCAGCTTTGGGACTCTATCTGTTGTTTAATATTCCGATGATTCCGGCTGCTATTATTACCGCTATTGTTTCCTTTGCAATTCTTGAATTTCAGCGTTATGGATATAAGACCTTTGAAGCTATCATATCCGGTCTTGTGGTAATGGTAGTGTTGGCGTTTGCTTTTCAGACTTTTTTAGCAGATCCTGAAATGCATAGTGTTGCTATGGGGGTGTTTTACCCAGCTTTTGAAGATGCACAGTCCATTATGCTGGCAACGGGAATTTTGGGAGCAACAGTAATGCCCCATGCCATATATTTACATTCTTCGCTGATACAGCATCGTATCATTCCTAAAAACGAAAAACAAAAGAAAAAGCTATTCCGTATGGAATTTATTGACATTCTTTTTGCCATGTTTGTAGCCGGGGTTATCAATATGTGTATGCTTATTATTGCTGCCGCCGTATTTCATACACAGGGACTTGATATTACGGATTTAAAAGATGCTTACCATCAATTGGATATCTCTTTAGGTTCTTTTGCTGCTATATCTTTTGGGTTGGGACTTCTGATTGCAGGTTTGGCAAGCTCTTCTGTCGGCACTATGTCGGGAGATGTAGTGATGCAAGGGTTCATTAAACAGCATATTCCTATTTATCTCAGAAGATTTGTTACCATGATTCCTCCTTTGACCATTATTATTTTCGGAATTAATGCTACTGAAGCACTCATCGTAAGTCAGGTGATTTTATCGTTTGGAATTGCGTTTGCACTGATTCCTTTAATTATGTTTACCAGTGATAAGAAACTGATGGGGAATCTTGTCAATCATAAGATCACTACGGTAGTCAGTTGGCTGGTAGCGCTGTTGATCATCACACTGAATGTGTATCTTATCTTTTATTCATTTTGATGCATATTATAAAAAATTGTAATCGTAACTGGAACGGATTATTATCGTTATAAAAAAAGGTGATACGTTAATATCACCTTTTTTAAAATTTAGTTTTTTTGATAAAAAACAATTATTATTTTGATAAGACTACTTCATTCGTTACTATAAAATACTGATGAGATGGTTTTATTCTTTTACTTTAATAGTACAACCAATTGCTACAGTTGAGGTCGTTTTTATCTCCTGTCCTGCAATCAATGCATTTACGGCATCTTCTACATAGCGCTCGCTTACATCATCAGCATTTTCATAATTGTTGTCGATGGCTCCAATATATCGGACAATGTTTTTACCTTTTTCTTTTTGCAAAACAAAAACATGAGGGGTTTTAGTAGCTCCATATTGTGGATATACATGTTGTCCTTCATCAAATAAATACGGAAAAGTAAATCCTTTTTCTTTATACCGTTCCTGCATTTTCTGGAAACTGTCTTCTGGTTGTACTGCCGGATCGTTTGGATTGATAGCGATTACAGGATATCCCTGAGAGGCGTATTTTTTATTCAAATCGAGAATACGATCCTCATAAGCCTTAGCATAAGGACAATGGTTACAGGTAAAAATCACGATGAAACCTTTTGCATCTTTATAATCTGCTAAGGATACTTTCTTATTATCGATGTTTTCAAGAGAGAAATCAGCTGCTTCATCTCCGACCTTGTATCCTTTTGGTAAGGCTTGCTCTGCATTTTTCAGAGAATCTTCAGTTGTAAGTTGTTCTTTGTTGTCTGTAGTTGCTTCTTTTTTACAGGATGCAAAAGCCAATAGAATACAGGCAAGAAAAGCGAATTTTTTCATACTATAAATACTTTTTAATTAATTGTTCAAGTTCATTTTTATTCAGTGATGCTTCTTTAAAATCTAATTTTTGACCGTTTTTATAAAATGAGGTCGCAGGTATTGCTCCTGTCCAATGCGGATCAAAAGAAGGTATCCATTCATTCATTCTTTTGTTGTCATCTAATAAGTATACAGAAGTAGTAATGTTATGAGAAGATAAAAAAGGTTTCATTTTTGTTTCAAAATCTGCTGCGCGATCGAGACTTACGAGAATCATTTCATAGTTACCCTTGTTTTTATACATTTCATTTACTTCCATAAAGTCCGGTAACTCATCAATACACGGTTTGCACCACGTAGCCCAAAAATTCACGACATATAACTTGTCATCTTTGCGGTTGATGATCGCCTGAAGGTCTTCATATTGGGTAATGACTGCTACTTTTTGAGTTTGAAGTTCCTGTGTAGCTTCTGTATTTGTATTTTTTTCCTTATTACAACTGACCACAAATAATGTTAATAAAAACAAGCTGAGGTATTTCATTTTTGATGGATTTGAATATTAAAAAGCTCAATTTACACTTTTTTTATTTTTCAGTACCTCAAAAAACATGGTTTTGTTATTTTTTTAAGAAATTTTCATCTTTCCTATGGGAGGAATTCTTTGTTAAGTAAAAAAGACATTTTCAAATTTCGTATGTTTGTCTACAGTTAAAATCCACTTCAAATCTACTTGTATATGAAATACTTATACTTACTGATATTATTGCTGACAGCAACTTATTCTTCAGCTCAGGTTTTAGTTATTAATGAAATAGATTCTGATACACCCAGTACGGATGTTTTGGAATTTGTAGAAATAAAATCGGAAACTCCTCATTTTTCTTTAGACGGATATGTTTTAGCTTTTCTAAATGGAAATACAATAGGCGGAACTGCTTTAAAAATTTATTATTCAGTTGATCTTAGTGGTCTTGTGACCGATGCAAACGGATTACTCTTAGTAGGTAATGTTCAGGTAGCTCCGGTACCGGCATTTATCATCCCTAACAATACCATTCAGAACGGACCGGATGCAGTGGCTATTTATCAGGGTGATATCAGCGCTTATCAAATGTATATGCCTGCTACTACCAACGGACTTATTCATGCGATAGGTCATGGAGTGGCCAATACACCTCCTGCGGCATTATTGACTGCTTTAGGTATTACAGAATATTATTCAGAAAATGCAAACAATCAAAAAGATCAGCATTCAATTCAACGCAATACCGACGGAACTTATTTTGTTGGAACTCCAACAGCCGGTTATCCGAATAACGGTACAGGTATAACGTACAATGGTATTAGTATTCTGGTTGATACTACCGATAAAAATGAAGGTGAGTCATTTGATATTACTTTTAGTACCCAACAGCCTGTAATACAGGATTTATCATTTAATTACAGCCTTATAAATGATCATTTCACAGAAGATGATTATCTGGCTGATCTTGAAGTATTCATTCCTGCCGGGAATAGTTCAGTAACAAAAACGGTACAGCTTTTAAACGACGGTATTACGGAGGGAGATGAAACCTTATTAATTCAATTTGGAAGCCTTCCGGATGCTTATATGCGCATGAATGATTTTATTGCCATTAATATTATTGATGCCAACTACATCGTTTCTGATTTCGGAACTCCGCTAAATCCTACTTATGGCAATGTATTGCCTACTTATGAAGCAGCATACTATACTTCATTAAACGGTAAATCAGGAATGGAATTACGTCAGGCATTGCAGGATATTATTGCAGATGAAAATACGGTACGGAAACACAGCTATGGAGATAGTGTTGATATTTTAAAGACAGCCGACCAGAATCCGGAAAACAGTAACGAAGTCTGGCTGATGTATGTGGAAGCACCAAGACGTAAAAATCTCTATCAATTGGGAAGTGTGACTACGGGTTTCTGGAACCGCGAACATATATTTCCTCAATCAAGAGGTGGTTTTGCCAATGCAACAAGTTCTGTTGCTGATGGTATTGAAATTTGGGAACCTACCAATGCTGACGATATTGCAGCAGGACATTCGGATGCTCATCATTTACGGGCAGAAGACGGACCTACAAACAGTTCCAGAGGAAATAAAGACTACGGATTAGACGATTATAACGGACCGGTAAACAATCAGGGAAGCTGGAAAGGGGATGTTGCACGGGCTTTGTTTTATATGGATGTTCGGTATAACCTGTTGCATGTGGTTGAAGGTAATCTTCCGGATGCTACCAATTATCAGATAGGCGATCTGAATACTTTAATGCAATGGCATGTTCAGGATCCAAGTGATGATTTTGAAATGAACCGTAACAATTATATTTACACCTGGCAGTACAACAGAAATCCATTTATAGATTTACCGGAATTGGCAGATTATATTTTCGGGGATAAACAGGATGAAATATGGCAGTGGACTGCTTCTACTGAAGTGGCGGATAAATTATTCTTTAAAATGTACCCAAATCCTGCACAGTCTTCTGTTTATATTGAAGGACTTAAAGGGGATGCCATTGTTGAAGTATATGATATGAACGGCAGAAAACTCACTGAGCAGCATTTTTACCAGAGTACAACATTGCCTCTTAATATGAGTACAGGTATTTATTTGGTAAAGATATTGTCTGATAATAAAACCGCAACTCAAAAGCTAATTGTAAAATAATCATTATTTTTATCCTTCGAAAAATAAACCAATGATTATAACCGGATATATTGAATCTGTAACGCCATTTTCATACACAAAAGCTTCTAAAACCATTTATAAAAAGCATGTTTTAGTTACGTATCCTTTTTATAGTCTGATGAATAAAATTTTATTTACCGTTTCTGATCAGGTACAAATTCCGGAAGACTGGTCAACGGCTTATCAGTTTAATTTTGAACCTGTAACCAAATATCTGCATGAAAAAATCTTTACGGATTTTTATTTGCATGAAATTTCCGAAGTACAAGAACTCTCAGAAGGACTTATACTGACTATTGTAGAAACTCATATTGAAAAAAAAGAAATCCATATTTTATCAAGAGAACAAGTAAAGGGAAGAACTAAGAACACTGTTGAAATTGATACGGACGATAATAAAAAACTCCATGTTTTCTATTGGGAAGACAATCATTATCTGACCGAAATAAGCGATATTTCTACTTTACAGCTCAATTGTCGCTGTCTTCAATATAAAAACAAATGGATCAATAATATTGAAATCTGGCGTACCGGAATGCAGGAAAATTTCATTGGAAGCATACTATGAGAATGTTAAACTTTATGTTTCCAAAAAGTAAATAAATCGTCGGGATATCTACTGTTTTTTAAGGACTTAACGCCATCTTTATACGCTTTGAAACACGTTTTAAAAACCGTTAAAAAAGCTAAAATGTTGAATTTTAATATTTTATTAAAAATAATAGTCGTAAATTTGCGTCGCTAATATCAGTTTGTGACAGGGGCTGAGAAAACAAATTTAATGATTAAAAAATGTTCTTATCTTATTGGTTTAACAGTACTTGTTTTAATTACTGCTTCTGCTTTTAAGTCGTACGAAACAGAATTAATGTTCAATGAGCATTACAAAGTTTCTGAAAATTTAGCGTATCATGTGGCTACGGCTGATGAACATGAACAACAGACAGAAATGGTTCTTGATGAAGTTGTTTTACCAATGACAGGTAAATCTTTTATTGGATTTAAAGAGGCTTTAGCCGTTCGTGAATCTGCCGGAAATTATAAAGCGATTAACGATTACGGATATTTAGGCAAATTTCAATTCGGAAAAGAAACCTTAAAAATTATGGGAATTAAAAACACTAAAGAGTTTTTAGCCAATCCGGAGCTACAAGAAAAAGCGTTTGTTCTATTACTACAAAAAAACAAATGGATTTTACGAAAAGAGATTAAAAAGTACGAAGGAAAGGTTATTGGAGGTGTTTTAATTACAGAATCTGGTTTATTAGCTGCAGCACACTTAGGTGGGGCAGGAGCTGTTCAAAAATTTTTGAAGACCAAAGGTTCAGAAAGTTTTAGCGATGGATTTGGTACTAATATTAAAACGTATCTGAAAAAATTCGCTGGTTATGATATGTCATTCGTTACCCCGGAAAAAAATCCAAAAGTGATTTAGTAACGAAAAGGTAAAAAGAAAAAGTCGACCCGAAGGTCGACTTTTCTTTTTCATAGGAATTTTTTTTTACGTATTCTGCAGTACCTGCAATAAAATAAAGTCATCCGTTGTAGGAATTTGAACTTCACATTATTTAGACAGCCTTTTTAAAAAAAGTCACATCTTTTTGACACATAAATTTTATTATATTCTTTTTGAAATAACAAAAGATGCTTTACTACGTATTTGGTGTCAAATGCAAAATGGAAAAATCTGCTGAAAAGTTCCTTATTATAAATTTATCTTTCCAACCATGTCTTCTGGTTTCACCCATGCATCAAAATCTTCAGCAGTCACATATCCCAAACGAACGGCTTCTTCTTTTAAGGTTGTTCCATTTTTGTGTGCTGTTTGTGCGATTTCAGCTGCCTTATAATAACCAATCTTTGTATTTAGGGCTGTAACCAGCATTAACGAATTAGAAACTAATTCTTCAATACGTTGGTAATTTGGTTCAATTCCCTGAGCACAATGCTCATCAAATGATACACAGGCATCACCGAGTAAAATAGCTGATTGAAGAAAATTAGCGGCCATCAGCGGTTTAAATACATTCAGTTCATAATGCCCCTGAGTACCACCGATAGTGATGGCTACATCGTTCCCCATTACCTGTGCCGCTACCATGGTAAGAGCTTCACATTGAGTAGGATTTACTTTTCCGGGCATAATAGAGGATCCCGGTTCATTTTCAGGGATCAGAATTTCTCCGATACCGGAACGTGGTCCGGAAGCAAGCATGCGTATATCATTGGCAATTTTGTTCAGAGAAACAGCAAGTTGTTTAAGTGCGCCATGTGTTTCTACAATAGCATCATGAGCTGCTAATGCCTCAAATTTGTTTTCGGCTGTTACAAAAGGATGCCCGGTAAATTGGGCAATATATTTTGCTACGGTTACATCATAATGTTCTGGTGTATTCAACCCTGTTCCTACAGCTGTACCGCCCAGCGCCAGTTCAGAAAGATGGTCAAGCGTATTGTTCAGTGCTTTTAATCCGTGTTTAAGCTGCGCTACATAACCTGAAAGTTCTTGTCCGAGTGTGAGAGGCGTTGCGTCCATTAGATGAGTACGACCGATCTTGACTACATTTTTAAATTCCTTAGCTTTTCTCTCCAAAGTGCTTTTGAGTTGTTCAACGCCGGGAATCGTTTTTTCAACAACAGCTTTATAAGCGGCTATATGCATTCCGGTTGGGTAAGTATCATTCGATGACTGTGATTTGTTTACATCATCATTTGCTTTTAATACCGGCTCACCCTGACCGATTTCGAATCCTGCCAATACATGCGCCCGGTTGGCGATAACTTCATTGAGGTTCATATTCGATTGTGTTCCTGAACCTGTCTGCCAAATAACCAAAGGAAACTGATCTGCCAGTTTGCCTGCCAGAATCTCATCACATACCTGTGCGATGGCATCTCTTTTTTCAATCGATAAAACACCCAATTCATGATTGGCATATGCGGCTGCTTTTTTCAGATAAGCAAATCCGTCAATAATCTCTACAGGCATTGATGCTGCCGGACCGATTTTGAAGTTGTTTCTTGAACGTTCTGTCTGAGCTCCCCAATATTTATCTGCGGGAACTTTTACTTCCCCCATTGTATCTTTTTCAATTCTGAATTCCATTATTATATTATTTAAAATAAGTTTAAATAAAGTTATAGCTTTTAAAGAGAAACTGCAACGAATTTTTTAGTTATTTTTTAACTTATTGTTGTAATATTGTGAGTAATGTCATACCTTTGAAACGTATACAAAAAAATTCGGAAAACATGTTTGAGTTTCAACAGTACATAGCTTTTTTAATAGGATTAACCATTATGACAATGGGATTTTGGTTAATGATTTTCTTGATTAATTTTGTTTTCTACTGGGTAACTGGTGCGGTGAAAGAGCTAGTCAAGGAGAAAAAGGCTAAAAAAGAATCATAAGCAATCGTTTTGTTTATCATAAAAGGGAATCAATAATTGGTTTCCTTTTTTTTGTACATTTTGGTAACGGTATACTTTTGAACCCAGTGAAGCAGAAAAAAAGTTTATTCTATATAAAAAAGGATCTGTTTCTATTAAGAAAAAGACCCCTTTTAAAAATAAAGTAAACATTTAATACATTAGAATAAACTCATTATCAGATTTATAATGTAATCAATTATAAATTTCATTAAGGAAATAAGAATTGCCATGCGTATTAGTTTTTTTTAGTTAATTACAGGTTGTACATTTTAGTTTCCCATTAGTATATACATAATAATGTGTGCCGTCGTAAATTTTTTCGTTTTCAAAGTAATCTTCGTCTAAATAACGACCTACTTCACTATTCAGCTTAATTTTATAATTATCAGGTAAATATAGTGAAATTTTTATTTGGTTATCAAGTGCATAGTCTTTATTTGTCGTCAAAACTGCATTTGCCAGCAATATTTCATTTCCTTTTATTTCAGAATAATAATCTACCCAGTTTGAACGATCGTTTTTATTCGTAGAAATACGTACTCCATTTTTAGTGATATTGATATCTGATCTAAAATTGTGGGAATATTCACTGTCTATTTCAAGATACCCTTCTTTTTGATTGGTAGAGCGAATCACCATTTCCACATTGTCATTTTCATGATATACAACTGAATCATTTGTATTAAAAATTCTTGGATCTCTTATAAACTCTAAAGACAATGTATCATTTTTGATATGATCCAGTGATTTTTTTACTACATGATGTTCTTCCTGTTCTCGGATGAGTTTTCTAAAAGCATCCTGTTTATAGTCAACCTGAATCATCAGATAGGAGAAAAAGAAGATTGCTGCTGCCCAGAAAAAAGCAAGAATAATAGAAACGATACCAACGTATTTGATGTTTTTATAGTAAATTTTTAATCCTACAAAAAGCAATATGATAAACGGAATTGCACACATCAGGAATAAAGATACTGAAAACCACCATATAGGAACGTTTAGGTCTGCCTGAAGAATCTGTGTGATATGTCTTGCTTCTGTAAAGTTACTGGATTGAAAAGCAAAAGGTACTATCAGCGTTCCCATAATACTGAGTATGGAAAAGATGATAAGAAACATTCCGATAATCTTTTTTACGATTTCTGCAGAATTACCCGATCTGTTTCTGTAGGCGTCATAAGCGTTGATTCGTTCTCCTGATTCATTGTAGTTTTCTTTATTTTTTTTTTCAATATTCTCTACTGTTACCGGTTCTCCATACATTTCAAGAATTTCTGATGTCGTTTTCGCTTTTGGAATGATGATCCATAAAATAGGGTAGATCAGAAAACTCAATCCATACAGAAAAAGCAATAAAATGAAAATAATTCTGAACCAAACCGGATCAACATTAAAATAATGCCCTAATCCTGATAAAACACCCCCTAATACTCTTTTATTACCATCGCGGTATAATTTTTTGGAACGGTTGCCAGAATAATTCGTATGGGTATAAGATTCCTTTTTTTCTGCCTGTGTATTGTTTTCTGAATTCTCATCGTCTAAACGGTAATCTTCAGGTTTCCCCATCAAGCGTTCTACATAATCAACATCATTTAAACCTACAACGCCTGCAGAGCCATTAATACGCTCATTGAATATTTCTGCAATCCGGCTTTCGATATCGCTTAGAATTTCTTCTTTACCTTCTGTATTCAGCGAGTTTTTAATCGCATCAAGATAGAGACTCAATTTATTGAAAGCGTCTTCATCAATATGGAAGACAAGTCCTGAGATATTTATAGTTACTGTTTTGTTCATGGTTTAATTTTTTTGAGTGATTTGTTCCACTGCTAATGCTAATTCGCTCCAGGTTTTGGCGAGCTCATCTAAAAAATCTTCGCCCTTTTCTGTTAATTTATAATATTTTCTCGGTGGTCCGGAAGTTGATTCTTCCCAACGATAGCTCAAAAAATCATCGTTTTTTAAGCGGGTCAATAAAGGATAAACTGTACCCTCTACCACTAATAATTTTGCTTCTTTCAACATTTCGAGAATTTCAGATGTATAATAATCTTTGTCTCTTAATAAAGAAAGAATACAAAATTCTAAAATGCCTTTTCGCATTTGTGCTTTTGTGTTTTCGATATTCATAGAACGTGTGTTGTGTTAATAATCTCTCTTATTTACATGACAAAGATATGGATAAAAGATTGTACTATGCATTGCAAAGTAGTAATAATTAACAATAAATTAACATTTTTTATCTTTTTGATTCTTGAATAAAAAGTGGTAGATTTACTATAAAACAAGCAATACATGGAGTTTAACAGCCAAAATATCAACAGATTTCTATTTTTCAAATTGCCATCGGCCTATTGGTCCGGTGTACGTGTAAAAACAATAGACGAAAAAAGTTGTCAAGTCACAGTAAGATTTAAATGGTTTAATCAAAATCCTTTTAAGTCTATGTATTTTGCAGTGCAGGCAATGGCAGCAGAATTATCTACCGGCGCATTAGTGATGAGAGAAATCCAGAGGAGCGGCAAAAAAGTTTCCATGCTTGTAGCAAACAATAATGGTACTTATACGAAAAAAGCGGTAGGTACAATCACTTTTACATGTGAGGAAGCCCACAAGGTAAAAGAAGCCATAGAAAAAACCATCCATACAGGCGAAAGTCAACAATTCTGGTTGAAATCAACAGGTATTGATGAACATGGAGATCAGGTTTCTGTAATGAATTTTGAATGGACTGTAAAAGCGAAATAACATGAAAATATTGATAACAGGTGCAACAGGTTTTGTAGGATCAGCTTTGACAAAAAAACTTTTAGAAAAAGGCCATCAGATTCATTATTTAACTACTTCTGAAAAGAAAATAGAAAATCATCCTAACTACAAAGGTTTTTTATGGAATGTGGCAAAACAGGAGATTGACAACAACTGTTTTGAAGGGGTGGATATTATAGTGAATCTGGCCGGAAAATCAATCAACTCAAGGTGGAATGCAAAGAATAAGAAAGAAATCATGGAGAGCAGGGTTCAGGCTTCTCATTTGTTGTTTCGTTCCCTTTCGGTAATTGATCATACTGTAGTTCAGGTTATAAGTGCTTCTGCAATTGGATTTTATCCATCTGATTATGAGGTTTGCTATACCGAGAAGCAACAACAGGCCAATCCTGAATTTTTAGGTCAGGTATGTAAATTATGGGAAGCACATAATCTCAAATTTTCAGAATTAGGTATTCAGTCTACCATTTTCAGATTTGGTCTTATATTGTCTGCGGATGAAGGCGCCTTGCCCCAGTTTACAAAATTAATACGACTGAATCTGGGCAGTTGCCTCGGTTCGGGTAAACAGTGGTATTCATGGATTCACTATGAAGATGTGATCGGTATGCTTATCTACGGAATCGAACAGCAGTTGTCAGGAATCTATAATTGTGTAGCTCCGCAGCCGTTACGGCAAAAAGAGTTTTTAAATACCATAGCAAAACAGCTTCATAAAGTGAACTGGTTACCGAGAGTTCCGGAACTATTTCTTAAAATTGTTTTAGGAGAAAAGCACCAGCTTGTGACGGACAGTCAGCAGGTATCCAGCGAAAAAATAGTGAATAAAGGATTTGAATTTAAATTTCCTGTACTTAAAAAAGCATTAGCGGATATCTATAAAGAAGATTAATTGGCCAATTTTCTAAGCTCATTATGATGCACTATTTTGATGCGCTTTCCTGTCAGTTCAATAAGATCTGCCTTTTTTAACTCTGCCAGAAGTCGGATGCAACTTTCTGTTGCCGTACCTACTGTACTTGCAATCTCCTCTCTGCTCAACTGAATATTTAAAAACCCGTCTGTATCAGCTCCGGCTAACTCATACAGATGTAAAAGGGTAAATGCGAGACGCTCTTTGACTGTTCTGTGGGTATGATTGGAAGAAAACTCGTTTGCTTCTTTTAGCTGGTGACAGATGTCTTTCGTTACCTCTAAGGAAAACTTATTATTTTCATTGAAAAATGTCATCAATTCCTTTTTTGGTATAAAGCATACTTTCATATCTTCAACAGCAACGGCACTCAGATTTGAAACTTCTTCACTCAATACAGAGCGCTGTCCGAGTAATTCTCCTTTTTTTATGAATTTTAAAATAGTGCTTTTTCCTTTAGAATTCATCTTTACGATTTTACAGGTTCCTTCTTTAATACAGTAAACACCGTTCATCGTATCTCCTTCACTGAAAATTGTCTCTCCTTTTTTTACTTCATAAGAATCTTTACAATTAGATAGGTGAATAATTTCGTCTTTATTCAAAGCCTTAAGCGAACTTAATTCTCTTACAATACATTGTTCACATTTTGCACTCATACCTAACAATTTTAATTCTACTGCAAAGATACGCATAATATGATAATTATCATTTTTTAAGGAATTCTTTACACGGAAATTTGTAGCAGGTAAAGCAAATAAATAAGAAGTATGTTAAATTGTTTTCATTGCGGAAATGAAATCATTGAGAAAGAACGTATTTTTTTTGATGATAAGGATTTTTGTTGTAATGGATGCAAAACGGTATATGAGATTTTCTCAGAAAACGATTTGCAGGCCTATTACGATTTCGAGAAAATGCCCGGAGCAACACCTTCTCAGGTTTCCGGTAAGTTCGATTTTTTAAACAATACAGATATTGTTACAAGGTTGTTAGACTTTGAAGAAGACAATCTTCATATTGTCCGTCTGTATATTCCACAGATTCATTGCAGTTCGTGTATCTGGATTTTAGAGAATCTGAATAAGCTTAATAAAGGCGTACTGACATCTCAGGTTAATTTCTCACAAAAAAAGGTAAGCATTTCTTTTCTGCCTGAAACCGTTTCTTTAAAGGAAATCGTTTTATTGTTAACCCGGATAGGATACGAACCCTATATCAGCCTTGAAAATTATAATGAAAAGCCTAAAATGGTTGATCGGAGCCTTATCTATAAAATAGGTGTTGCTTTTTTCGGTTTTGGAAATATCATGTTGCTGTCTTTTCCGGAGTATTTCAACGTTGATGATTATTGGATGCAGGAATATAAAAACTTCTTCAGATACCTGATTTTAGGTTTGTCTCTGCCGGTTTTTTTATACTCAGCCACTCCGTATTATAAATCTGCCTGGAACAGTATTAAAACGAGAACATATAATATAGATATTCCAATGGCCTTAGGAATTATTGTAATGTTTGTAAGAAGTGTGGTAGATATTTTCTTTCAGGACGGGCAAGGCTTTTTAGATAGTATGTGTGCATTGGTGTTTTTTATGCTCTCCGGTAAATTAATCCAGCAGACTACTTTTAATTTCCTGTCTTTTGAACGGGATTATAAATCTTATTTTCCAATAGCCGTTACAAAAATTATTGATCGTAAAGAAGTACCCGTTCAGGTATATGAAGTAGAAAAAGGAGATGAGCTGTTGATAAGAAACCAGGAACTAATACCGGTTGACAGTGTTCTTTTATCTGAAACTGCTTTTATAGATTACAGTTTTGTGACGGGTGAAGCCATCCCGGTTGAAAAAAAATCAGGAGATAAGATTTTCGCAGGCGGAAAACAAGTGGGGAATGTAATTCGTATTCAATCCATAAGTACGGTTTCTCAAAGTTATCTGACACAGTTATGGAGCAATGAAGTGTTTCAAAAAAAAACCGATCAGAAATATAAAACGATTACAGACAGAGCCAGCCGTATTTTTACTCCAGTATTGCTCAGCATTTCCATCGCAGGTTTTATTTTCTGGAGTTTTATAAATCTCAATACCGCTTTTAATGTTTTTACGGCTGTACTCATTATCGCCTGTCCGTGTGCTCTGGCACTTACAGCACCTTATACATGGGGAAATGTAATACGTATAATGGGACGTAAAAAACTATACCTCAAAAATACCGTGGTAATTGAGCAGCTTTCAAAAGCCAATACTATTGTTTTTGATAAAACAGGTACTCTGACTTCTCATACTTCTGAGCAGATATTTTATGAAGGAGTAACACTTTCTTCAGAAGAGACGGCACACATAAGAAGTATTGTCAGAGGATCTAATCATCCGTTGAGTAGAAGACTCTATAATTTTTTACCAGAAAATCTGATTGTTAAACCTGATTCATTTGAAGAAATAACAGGAAATGGTATGATCGGAATTATAGATGGAAAAGTATATAAAATCGGTTCTCAAAGTTTTATAAATGTTCATAAAAAACAATCTGATCAGAAGACACGGGTATTTATTCAGATTGATAATGCATACAAAGGTTGTTTCGTGTTTAATAATCACTATAGAGAAGGTGTGGCAGATTTGTTCAGGATATTGGAAGCCCGTCATTATGATCTGCATGTGTTGTCTGGAGATAATGAGGGAGAAAAAAGACATTTAGTGAGAATTCTGCCTCCATCCACCCATTTGGTGTTTAACCAGAAGCCCGAAGAAAAACTGGTATATGTTGCCCATTTGCAAGAGCAGGGTAAAAACGTATTGATGGTAGGAGACGGACTTAATGATGCCGGAGCACTCGCACAAAGTAATATCGGTATTTCTATTTCTGAAAATGTCAATGTATTTACCCCTGCGAGCGATGCTATTCTTGATGCCGTGCAATTCAAAAACATCCCCGTTTTTTTACAGTATGCGAAGAATGCAATGAAAACAATACGCATGAGCTATTGTCTTGCTATTGCGTATAATGTCGTAGGTATTTCATTTGCTTTGACCAATCATTTATCTCCTTTGGTTGCGGCAGTAATCATGCCGTTGAGTACCGCTTCCATCATCAGTTTTGTAACGATAATGAGTAATTATTTCGGAAAGAAAAAAAGTTAATAAAATCTAAAAAGTATTTAGCCAAAGCTGATAATTATCATTTTTTAGAGGGTGCGGTAGTGGTACTTTTGATAAAAGTTTTAAGGTATGAGTGTCATGTATGTATTAATCAGTATCAGCATTTTTGTCGCCATTATTTTCCTGATTCTTTTTGTGAAATCAGTAAAAAATGGACAATTTGATGATGGCTATACCCCATCAATAAGAATGCTCTTTGAAGATGAGGTTAAAAAACAATCAAAAACAAATAAAAACAACAATTCAAATTAAGTAACTATGGAAATGCAACAATTTTACTACGATAACAAAATAGTAAAAAAATTCCTCTACGCTTCTCTCTTGTATGGAGTTATAGGTATGTTGGTTGGCTTGCTATTGGCTCTGATGTTTATTTTTCCGAATATAACGGATAATATTCCGTGGCTGAGTTTCGGACGTCTGAGACCTTTGCACACCAACGCCGTAATTTTTGCCTTTGTAGGGAACGCTATTTTTGGAGGTGTATATTATTCCCTGCAACGACTTTTAAAAACAAGAATGTATAGCAATGTCTTGAGCAGTATCAACTTTTGGGGCTGGCAGCTGGTCATTATTTCAGCGGTATTGACATTACCGTTAGGCTATACTTCATCAAAAGAATATGCTGAACTGGAGTGGCCTATTGATATTCTGATTGCCATTGTATGGGTTGTTTTCGGGATTAATATGATTATGACCATTCTTCGCAGACGGGAACGCCATTTGTATGTAGCAATATGGTTTTATCTTGCCACTTTTGTAACAGTTGCCGTATTGCATATTTTTAACAGTCTTGAATTACCGGTAAGTGCTTTTAAATCCTATTCAGTATATGCAGGTGTACAGGATGCTTTAGTACAATGGTGGTACGGACATAATGCGGTAGCTTTCTTTTTGACAACACCTTTCCTTGGGTTGATGTATTACTACTTGCCTAAAATAGCGAACCGTCCTGTATATTCATACCGACTTTCGATTGTTCACTTTTGGTCTTTGATTTTCCTGTATATATGGGCAGGACCTCACCATCTGCTGTATTCTGCATTACCGGAATGGGCACAAAATTTAGGAGTTGTCTTTTCAATAATGCTTATCGCTCCGTCTTGGGGAGGTATGATCAACGGATTACTGACCTTGCGTGGAGCATGGGATAAAGTACGTACTGAACCTATTTTGAAATTTTTTGTAGTAGCGATTACAGGTTATGGTATGGCCACGTTTGAAGGACCTATGCTTTCCTTAAAAAATGTAAATGCTATTGCGCACTATACGGATTGGATTGTAGCACACGTACACGTTGGAGCGTTGGCATGGAATGGATTTATGACCTTTGCAATCATTTACTGGTTACTGCCAAAAATGACCAAAACACAGCTTTATTCTAAAGGCCTGGCAAATTTCCACTTCTGGATCGGTACTCTGGGGATTATTCTTTATACCATTCCTTTATATGTAGCCGGATTCAACCAGCATTTAATGTGGAAAGACTTTAATCCGGATGGAACTCTGAAATACGGTAACTTTCTGGAAACTGTAACTGCAATCATGCCGATGTATTATATGCGTGCTATTGGTGGAGCCTTATATGTAACAGGTGTTTTAATTATGGTGTACAACATCTATAAAACAGTAAAAGCGGGACAGAAAGTAGAAGACGAACTGGCAGAAGCACCGGCTTTAATAAAAATGGCTTCAAACCGGGTACGTGGTGAAAAATTCCACTCATGGCTTGAGCGCAAACCTATTCAGCTAACAGTATTGGCTACAGTAGCAATTTTAATAGGAGGTATCGTGCAGATTGTACCTACAATTGTAGTGAAATCAAATATTCCAACCATCACAAGTGTAAAACCTTATACGCCATTAGAACTTGAGGGTAGAGATTTGTATATACGCGAAGGCTGTGTAGGGTGTCACTCTCAAATGATACGTCCGTTCCGCTCAGAAGTAGAACGATATGGTGAGTACTCCAAATCAGGTGAATATGTATATGACCACCCGTTTTTATGGGGATCCAAAAGAACAGGTCCTGATTTAATGAGGGTAGGAGGTAAATATTCTGACAATTGGCATTTTAACCATATGTACGACCCTCAGAGTACTTCTCCGGGATCTATTATGCCGGGTTATAAATGGCTGTTCGAGAACAAACGTTTAGACATCTCCCATATAGAAGATAAGATGCGTGTGATGGCAAAACTGGGAGTTCCATATACTGACGAAGAGATTGCAGACGCTAAGAAAAATATGGAAGCACAGGCAAAACAGATTGAAGAAAACCTTAAAAACGATCCTGATTTTGTAAAATCTTATGAAGAAAGTAAGAAAAATGCTGCTGTAAGAGGAGAGGAGTTTGTACCGATGAGCGACAGAGAAATCACAGCATTGATTGCTTATCTTCAACGTCTCGGGACTGATATTAAAGTAAAAGAAACCGTTCAAAAATAATCGATTATGTTGAAGTTTATTAAACACAATATGGAAACCATTATGGGCATCGAAATTTATCCGATCATCTCATTACTGATTTTCTTCATCTTTTTTTTAGGCTTATACATTTGGGTTTTTACTTATAAAAAAGAAGCTATAAAAGAATTGAGTAACCTTCCTTTTGAGGAAGGTACTCTATCCACTGAAAAAACAGATCATACGTTATGAAAAAATATTTTCCTGTATATGTAAGAGTTCCATTGCTGTTTGGATTGTTTTATGGAGCGATAGAATTTTTTGTTGATTCCGGAGATAAACCGGCGTTTATTGAATATCCTTCTTTAGGCATTTTGCTGATGCTGTTTTTGTTTGTCATCATCGCTTTGGAGATTGTAGGCAATGCAGCAACCCAGATTGTTGACAGATTGATGTCTCCTGAAGAGAGAGAAGAGAAAGAACGTTTAGAAAATCTTCCGGTGACAGAAGCGGCATGGTATAAAAACCTGATGACCAGGCTTACGAAATCCAAACCGATGGAAGCTGAGCAAGAACTTGAACTGAACCATGAATATGATGGTATAAAAGAGTTAGATAATGATTTACCGCCTTGGTGGGTCTATCTGTTCTACGGAACTATTATTTTCGGTGTGGTATATCTTGGTAAATACCATCTGTTTGGTGGGGATAATCAGGATGCTGAGTTCAAAAAAGAAATGGCAAATGCACAATTGCAAATTGAAGAGTATAAAAAGACGGCTCCTGATTTATTGACTGCTGAGCAGGTAACTTTGCTGACAGAACCAGCAGATTTAGCAGCCGGAAAAACAATCTTTGATAATAATTGTGTTGCGTGTCACCGTGCAGATGGCGGTGGTGGTATCGGTCCGAATTTAACGGATGAATACTGGATTTTGGGAGGCGATATCAAAAGTGTTTTCAATACCATTATGGAAGGTGGGAGAGATGGTAAAGGGATGGTATCCTGGAAACAGCAAATCAAACCGAGTGATATTCAAAAAGTAGCCAGTTATATTTTAAGTCTTCAGGGAACTAATCCGGCAGATGCAAAGGCAGCAGAAGGAGATAAGTATGAAGCTGTTGAGGCAGATGCTCCGCAAACTTCCGCAGAGGAAGCTCCGGCGGCAGAAACAGCCCCTGAAGAAAGCACAAAATAAGTATTCCATAATTCATTTGGAGAGTTTAGTTTTTATTTTTTTGCGACCACAGTTCAGTAGTGGGTTGTGGTCGTTTTTTCAAAACTAACAGCACCGTTAACGGGATTGTTAACACCATAAACAACAACAAAATGGAACATATACCTGATGAAGGATTTAGAGATTCTATAGGAACTATAAATGAAGAAGGTAAAAGAGTATGGATTTATCCTAAAAAGCCTTCAGGTAACTATTACAACAAAAGAAAAGTAGTCAGCTATTTATTGATTTTATTTCTGATAGCCGCTCCTTTTATAAAAATAAATAACAATCAGTTCTTACTATTTAATGTTATAGACCGCAAATTTAATATTTTCGGAATACCGTTCTGGCCTCAGGATTTTTATCTTATTGTGATTTCAATGATTATTGCAGTTGTCTTTATTTCATTGTTTACAGTTGCTTTCGGACGCGTATTTTGCGGATGGATATGTCCTCAGACTATTTTCCTTGAAATGGTTTTCAGAAGAATAGAATATTGGATTGATGGAGACAGAGGAGCACAGATGCGCTTAGATAAGCAGGCATGGAATGCAGAAAAAATAAGAAAGAGAGTACTGAAGTGGATGATCTTTTTTATGATTTCGTTTGTGATAGCCAACGTATTTCTCTCTTATATCATCAGCAGCGATGAGGTACTGAAAATGATTACGGAAGGACCTGCTCATAATATTTCTACCCTTATTGCTTTGTTAATCTTTACAGGGGTTTTTTACTTCATTTTTGTATGGTTCAGAGAACAGGTATGTATTATTGCCTGTCCGTATGGAAGATTACAGGGAGCGTTGCTCGACGAGAAAACGATTGTAGTTGCCTATGATTATGTTAGAGGTGAAGGAGTTAATGGGAGAGCAAAATTTAAAAAGAATATAGATCGCAAACAAAGCGGATTTGGCGACTGTATCGATTGCAGACAATGTGTAAATGTATGTCCAACAGGAATTGATATCAGAAATGGTACGCAGCTTGAATGTGTTAACTGTACAGCCTGTATTGATGAATGTGATCATATAATGGAATCAGTACAATTACCGAAAGGACTTATCCGCTATGCTTCTGAATCTGAAATAACAGAAAAGCAGAAATTCCGTTTCACAGCGCGTATGAAAGGTTACAGTGCGGTTTTGTTTGTGTTGATAGGTATTCTGGCAGGTCTCATGTTTCTCAGAGGAGAAGTGGAAGCCAAAATATTGCGGTTGCCGGGCCAGTTGTTTGAACATAAGGGAGATTTTATCAGTAATGTATATACATATAAAATTGTCAATAAAACGGCAAAGGATTTTAATGATGTAACCATCAGAATAAAAAATCCTGAAGGAAAAATTGTAATGGTGGGTACACCAAAAATAAAAATTGAAAAAGAAGGCGTGGTACAGGGTACCTTGTTTATTGAAATTCATCCTGCTTTCCTCGAAGGCGATAAAACCAAAGTAAAACTGGAAGTATATAATGGAGATGAATTAATTGATACGGCCACGACAAATTTTTTAGGACCAAGAAGTTTTAACTAAAAAGAAAAGAAGATGAAGTTTAATTGGGGCACAGCAATCGTAATATGTTTCATACTTTTTATGGGATTTATATTACAATATGTATTTAAAGTACAATTCAACTCCCGTTACGATAATGAATTGGTAACGGAAGATTATTACCAGCAGGAGATAGAAGTGGACGGAGAATTTGAAAGAGAAACCAATGGCAATATCTTAGGATCTACTTTTGTAATCTCTTCCAATGAAGAAGGGATCATAGTTTCTTTTCCGCAGGATTTTGATTATCATAAAATAAAAGGAAATATATCCCTATACCGACCGTCTAACCAAAAACTCGATCAGACACTTCCTTTGAAATTGTCATCGACACATTTGCTTATACCTAAAAACCAGTTGGAAGACGGTCGCTGGGATATTACGATAGACTGGGAATATGAAGGTAAAGGGTATTTAAAAAAGCAGTCGGTTAATCTAATGTAAAAGCAGTATGTTATCAGCTTTCTTATTCGGACTTCTCTCAAGTCTGCATTGTATCGGTATGTGCGGACCTATCGCGATGATGCTGCCTGTACACCGCAGCAACCAGTCTGTGAAAGCAGTTCAGATACTGTTGTACCATTCGGGAAGAATACTTACTTACAGCCTGTTCGGATTCGTTTTCGGAGTTTTAGGCAAAGGACTTTTTATTGCCGGATTACAACAACGATTATCCATCATCATTGGCGTTGCGATGATTGTTTATATACTGCTGCCCAAACGCATGTTTACAGAGGTAAGTTTTTTACAACCTTTATATGCATTAATTGCGAGAATAAAAGCAAAAATGGGCACTCAGCTGAGAGAGAAAAAGAAGCGTACATTTTTTACAATTGGTTTTTTCAATGGTTTTTTGCCTTGTGCCATGGTTTATGTTGCGCTCTTTGGTGCTACAGCTACCCAGTCGCCTGTTACGGGAGCTTTTTATATGGCTCTGTTCGGATTAGGTACTGTACCTATGGTGTCTTTAGTAGTTTATTTTTCTAATGCTGTTTCGCTTTCTTTACGAAACAGATTACTGCAGTACATTCCTATTTTCGTTGTTGTTTTAGGAATGCTGTTTGTGATTAGAGGATTAGGGTTAAGTATTCCTTTTTTGTCTCCGGGAACACTGCAATTATTTGTTTCTTCTAACCCTAATTGTTAAAAAGGCTGTCATTTGACAGCCTTTTTTATTATGATTTACAGTTTATATTTTAGAGGCAGATGTACCACCTGTTTTGTTTCATAAAACGGATCATCAAAATGATCGGATAAATGATAAAGAGTTGCTTTTGGAAAATCTTTTAATTCTTCGGTCAGATCACCTCCTTTTAAATATAAAATTCCATTTTCAAATGGCATATGCTCATTTTTTTTCTTGGTTTTTCCCTTAACCCATTTTACGAAATCAGGCATGTTGGTCACTGCTCTGCTGACAATAAAGTCAAAGGAATCCGTTACCGTTTCTGCTCTTTTCTGTTCTGCTTTTAAATTCTGAAGACCAAGGGCTGTAGCAACTTCATTTACTACTTTTATCTTTTTTGCAATCACATCAATGGCATAAAAGTGGGTTTCAGGAAATAAGATCGCCAACGGTATAGCGGGAAAACCGCCTCCGGTACCTACATCCATTATTTGAGTGCCGGGTTTGAAAGAAACGATCTTTGCTATACCAAGTGAATGCAGCACATGTTTGGTGTACAATTCATCGATATCCTTTCGTGAAATTACGTTGATTTTCGCATTCCAATCCTTGTATAAATCATTGAGCATTTCAAACTGTTTGATTTGTTGTGCGGTCAGATCAGGAAAAAAACGGATAATATCATTCATATAAATTACTTTGTGCAAAAATACATATTTTTAGCCTTTAAAAACATGGATTTTTTTATCTTAAATAGCCAATGATTATTTACCTTTGAGTTTATAAATACACCCATAAAATGAGTACAAATCATTTATCAGACAGAATTGTTAATCTGTCTGTTTCGCAAACGCTGGCAATGGCAGCAAAAGCAAGAGAACTCAAAGCTTTAGGTAAAGACATTATCAGTCTGAGTCTTGGAGAACCCGATTTTACTACTCCGGATTTTATAAAAGAAGCAGCGAAGAAAGCGATTGATGAAAACTGGAGTACCTATCCGCCTGTTGATGGCTATCCGGAGTTGAAACAAGCTATTATTACCAAATTTAAAAGAGATAATGGTCTGAGTTATGGTCCGCAGAATATTGTAGTTTCTACCGGAGCAAAACAGTCTTTATATAATATTGCCCAATCGATGATCAATGAAGGAGATGAGGTTATTTTACCGGCTCCGTATTGGGTTAGTTATTTTGAAATCATCCGGTTTTCAGGTGGGGTTCCCGTTGAAGTACCTACTTCAGTAGCAACTGATTTTAAAATAACTCCGGAACAGTTAGAAAAAGCGATTACGCCTAAAACCAAAATGATCTGGTTCAGTTCTCCGTGTAATCCTTCCGGATCTGTTTATAATAAGGAAGAGCTACAGGCACTTGCCAAGGTGTTGCAGCAGTATCCGGATATATTTGTAGTATCGGATGAAATTTATGAACACATCAATTTTTCAGGTAAAAACTGCAGTATTGCTTCGATTGAAGGGATGTTTGACAGAACCATCACAGTAAACGGAGTGGCAAAAGCTTTTGCTATGACAGGGTGGAGAATAGGTTATATCGGGGCTCCGGAATTTATTGCAAAAGCGTGTACCAAATTACAGGGACAGGTAACGAGTGGAGCCAATTCTATTGCACAGCGGGCAACCATTGCTGCTTTGGAAGCCGACCCTAAAGAAATTAAATATATGGCAGATGCTTTTCATAAACGCAGGGATTTGGTGATAGGGTTTATTAATGGAATTGACGGCATGGAAGTAAATGTTCCCGAAGGAGCTTTTTATGTATTTCCGGATGTTTCTTCCTTTTTCGGAAAAACACTGAATGGATATCTTATAAAAGATGCTACGGATCTGTCAATGTATCTATTAGAAGTTGCAAATGTGGCTACAGTAACCGGAGATGCTTTTGGAAATCCGAACTGTATCCGATTGTCTTACGCTACAAGTGAGGAGCTATTGACAGAAGCTTTTAATAGAATCAAAAAGGCACTGAGTTAATAAACAGATATAAAAAAAACCTGATCCATCACGATCAGGTTTTTATATCTCTCCCCGTCAACTTCAAAATAAAATTTAAGGTACTCTGTCTAAAAGAATAGGTCCTAACGGCAAACTAAAGAGTTTCTGAGAAGGGGTGTACATCGAAGCATCTCCATATATCCGATAGTTACCATTGCTGATGTTTAACAATAACTTTTCCTGACCATTTAAATTTGTTTTCTGCATTTCATAACTGCATAATACCTGACGGTAATAATCATTTATAAAACCTTTAAAGGTATAGGACGTATCATAATAATACCCATCAGAAATATAATTAATATCATAAGCTTGATTTTGTATACTATTGAAAGGAATGGTAGCATTTAAGTTATCATGCAATACCATTCCATTTTTAACCAGTTTATATTTTATAATAATAATGTCTTTAAATCTATATTGAGTAGCGCTAATACCACTAAATTCTTTATCTCTTTTTTCAATTTTTAATTCCAATAGGAGATCCGGAGTCTGGTATCGCCAGCTGCCAACCACCTGATTCCGAATATTTCCTACATCTTTAGCATAGTTACCTTTCGTACTATAATTATCATCTGTAGTTGATAAAACCTGATTTGTAACAGTCAAGACAGGGTACTGCTGACTATATGCCTGTAACATACAACAGAGTATGATAAGATGTATGAACTGTTTTATATTTTTCATGATATTCTATTTACGTATTGACTAATTTTTTTTTAGCCTTTGTAGCGTATGAAGATAAAAACCTGATACATCACGGTCAGGTTTTTTAATTTCTCAATTCACTTTTTTAAAATCATATTTTCCAAATGGTAAAACTACCTGTGTTTTAGTAGGTGCATTCTCTACTTCAGGATCGTATTGTGTAGGATCTCCTATGACTGCATCTTCAGGAAACACCACTCTTAGAATAGAAGCCGATCCGTTTTTGTAGATGTGCATTAAAAAATACATAGAAGCCAGATGATTGTTGTCATTATCTGGCTCCCTATAGTACATATACAGTCTTTGATAGGGAATTGTACAGCCCAGACAATCTATAGTGTTTCTTACTCTATGCCCATTAAAAATATAATAATTAACACTTGAGTTTTTATTTTCATTCAACGTATTGAGTGTATTAAGCACCTCTATTCCGTTTTTAACAATACGCATACCACCGACCAAAGCATCTTCTTTATAGGATTCATTAACAGTATTCTCAATAAAAGTCTTTTTTCTAAATCGTAATTGAATGGTGATGTTATTACCTGTATACTGCCAGGTACCTGCTTCTGTAAACTGATTAAAATAACCCTGCGTATCTTTAAAATAATAACCGTTTTCACCATAAGAAACGTCTGGATAATTATATAAATCAACTATAACAAATTGCTGTGCTGTACTGATTTGAGTTATCAATAAGGTTACTATAAAAAATATTGTTTTCATACTCCAGGTTATAAAAAATCATTAATCTTAAAAACCTAATTCACTTTTTTAAAATCATATTTACCAAACGGTAAAATTACCTGTGTTTTAGTAGGGGCATTCTCTATTTCAGGCTCGTATTGCGTAGGATCTCCTATGACTGCATCTTCAGGAAATACTACTCTGAGAATAGAAGCCGATCCGTTTTTATAAACGTGCATTAAAAAATACATATCTGTCAAACGCTGATTATCATTATCCGGCTCTTTATAATACATATACAGTCTTTGATTCGGAATTGTACAGCCCAGACAATCTATGGTATTTCTTACTCTATACCCATTAAAAATATAATATTCAGTATTTGATTCTTTATTTTCATTCAGCGTATTAAATGTATTAAGTACCTCTATCCCGTTTTTAACAATACGGATACCACCTACCAAAGCATCAACTTTAAAGCTCCCAATCAAATCCGTTCTTATAAATGTTTTCTTTACCAACCGTAATTGTATAGTAATATTATTCCCAGTATATTGCCACATACCAGCACTCGTAAACTGATCAAAAAACCCCTGTGTATCTTTAAAATAATAACCGTTATCGCCATAAGAAATTTCTGTTCCTGATCGGTTAAAATTGTCTATCTCCTGAAACGTTTGTGAAACAGCTAATTGAACTATTAAACAAACTAATAATGTAAGTATGTTTTTCATACTAAATAATTATTTGATAAAAGAACTTAAAAAAACCTAATTCACTTTTTTAAAATCATATTTTCCAAATGGTAAAATTACTTGTGTTTTAGTTGGCGCATTCTCTACTTCAGGATCGTATTGTGTAGGATCTCCTATGACCGCATCTTCAGGAAATACTACTCTAAGAATAGAAGCTGATCCGTTTTTATAAACGTGCATTAAAAAATACATTTCTGTCAAACGCTGATTATCATTATCAGGTTCCCTATAATACATATACAGTCTTTGATCCGGAATTGTACACCCCAGACAATCTATAGTGTTTCTAACTCTATATCCGTCATAAATAAAATAACTGGTATTAGAAATTCTATTTTCATTCAGCGTATTGAATGTATTAAGCACTTCTACTCCGTTTTTAACAATACGCATACCGCCAATCAAAGCGTCTGTTTTATATATATTATCTATAGTGTTTTTAGTAAATGTTTTTTTTACAAACCGCAATTGAATGGTGATGTTATTACCTGTATATTGCCAGGTACCCGCTTCTGTAAACTGATCAAAAAAACCTTTTGTATCCTTATAATAATAGCCATTTTCACCATACGAATTCATTCCGGAATAATTATGCATATCTATAATGGTGAATTGCTGTGCTGTACTGATTTGAGTTATCAATAAGGTAACTATAAAAAATATTGTTTTCATACTCCAGGTTATAAAAAATCATTAATCTTAAAAACCTAATTCACTTTTTTAAAATCATATTTTCCAAATGGTAAAATTACCTGTGTTTTAGTAGGCGCATTCTCTACTTCAGGATCGTATTGTGTGGGATCTCCTATGACTGCATCTTCAGGAAATACGACTCTGAGAATAGAAGCCGGTCCGTTTTTATAGACGTGCATTAAAAAATACATATCTGTCAAACGCTGATTATCATTATCCGGCTCTTTATAATACATATACAGTCTTTGATTCGGAATTGTACACCCCAGACAATCTATAGTATTTCTAACTCTGGGACCGTCAAAAATATAATATTCAGTATTTGCTTCTCTATTTTCATTCAGCGTATTGAGTGTATTAAGCACTTCCATACCGTTTTTAACAATACGGATACCGCCAATTAAAGCATCTACCTTATAAATACTAATCAAATTAGTTCTTGTAAAAGTTTTTTTTGCAAACCGCAATTGAATGGTGATGTTATTACCAGTATACTGCCAGATACTCGCTTCTGTAAACTGATCAAAAAAACCATTTGTATCTTTATAATAATAGCCATTTTCACCATACGAATTCATTCCGGAATAGTTATGCACATCCATAATTGTGAATTGCTGTGCTGTACTGATTTGAGTTATCAATAAGGTAACTATAAAAAATATTGTTTTCATCCTTTTCTAATTTAGTGTTGTGTATTGTACCTGACTGTTGTTTATAGATAACTTTTGCCAGTTACCGTTAAAACTACCTTCATTGGCGTCTAAAAAATAAATATTCATTTCTAATTTATATTTTTTCATTACCAGTAACAAAGCCCTTTCGTATTTTTTCTTTTTAATATACTCTGGATCATTTGTCTGTTCAATTACAGTATACTCTTTTTTTAATTCTTCTTCAAATTTAACCCACTTTTGTTTTGTACGATCAGCTACTGTTCTTTTACTGCTGCCAAACTGTATAATTTTGGTAAAATCACTGTATTTGGTGTTTATATTCTCTGAAGTCACATCATTGGGCAGCATCACCATATACATGCCGTATCTATTGACAACTCCGACAAAGGCTTCTGCCGGTTGGCGAAAAGGATCTTCTACGGATTTGTTCGTAAATTTAAATACGGCTCCAAGATCCGGAGGAGAAAACAAGGGAGTGCCTACTTCGGTAGCAGTAACTCCGAGATTATCGGTATGATTGTGTACTGCCCCGCTAAACTTCCACGAAACATTGCCCAGTTCTATTTTGCGGTTGGTATAGTTAGGACTTGTAAGTATTAACCTCCCACCCAATATATTATAAGTATAACTTCCGTTCTGAATACCAAATTGATAGGCAAAACCCGATTCTCTGGTATCGTTCATTCTGCCATACAGCGTTTGTATGTCTT
>DAMCXY010000022.1:0-44144 GCA_032096595.1 Flavobacterium sp.
AAGTAGAATACATAGAACCAAACACCGGATTACAAAAAGAAGCAACAGGTCACTTTACATTAAAAAGATAACGTATGAATATTTTTAAAAAGCCTTTATTACTATTAGTGTCATCACTTTTTATATCACAATTTAGTGTTGCACAGGAAGGAATGTCTGTTTACTCAGACTATCTGACAGATAATTATTATTTAATACATCCTTCTATGGCAGGTGCTGCTAATTGTGCCAAAGTACGTTTAACTGCGAGACAGCAATGGACAGATGAGAATAATTCACCGGCTTTACAAACTTTAAGTTTCAACACCCGAATTGGAGAGAAATCAGGGATTGGTTTTATCGCTTATAATGATAGAAACGGGTATCATAAACAAATGGGAGGAAAAATTACATATGCATACCATTTAAATTTTTCAAGAACAGACTATGATTTGAATCAATTGTCATTTGGTTTAAGTGCCGGTTTGGGACAAACAACGCTGGATGAAAGTGATTTCTTAACAGGAGGTAATTTTGACCCGAATGTACATGGTGGGATGGAAGTAAAAGATTCCTTTTTCAATATCGATGCCGGAGTTTCTTACCACTATCTTGATTTTTATACGCATGTTACAGTTAAAAATCTTATTGGTTCTAAAAGTGATATATATTCTGATGTAGAAAGTGATAACAGAAGAAAATATTTAGCATCTGTTGGTTATGTTTTTGGAAATTCAAGAAGTATTTATGCAAATGATAATGGATTTACATGGGAGCCTTCTGTTATGTTCCAGTATACAGAAGAGACAGAGGAGAAAATTCTGGATGTAAATATGAAAATGTATAAAGAATTCACAAACGGACAATTATTTGCCGGAGTTTCTTACAGAACAGCATTTGATGGTGCTGAATATATGAAGGGAACAAATGGTAAAGTGAATAAGCAATACTATCATTCTGTATCTCCTATATTAGGTGTAAAATATAAGAGTATTATGGTGGGCTACACCTACTCTCATCAGTTTGGTGATGTAACATTTGCCAACGGAGGATTTCACCAGATTACTTTAGGATTTAATTTCCTATGTAGAAATACAAGTTATAAGTGTAACTGTCCATCCGTAAACTTTTAATAAAAAAAATCCCGATATTTGTCGGGATTTTTTATTTAATAATAACATATGGCTTTAATAAAAGAACTTAATAATAAGCAACCTAAAATACCTCAGAGTTGTTATCTGGCCGAAACTGCAACTCTTATAGGAGATGTTGTTTTAGGCGAAGAATGCAGTATTTGGTTTAATGCCGTTATCCGTGGAGATGTCAATAAAATAACTATTGGTAACAAGGTGAATATTCAGGATAATGCTATGGTACATTGTACCTACTTAAAACATCCTACTGTAATTGGTAATAATGTTTCAGTTGGGCATAATGCTATTGTCCATGGTTGTATAATTGAAGATAATGTGCTTATTGGGATGGGAGCTATTGTTATGGATAATTGTGTCGTTAAATCAAATGTTATTGTGGCGGCAGGAGCTGTAGTAACTCAGAATACCGTATTAGAATCAAATGCTATTTATGCCGGTATTCCCGCTAAAAAGGTGAAGGATTTAAATGCATCAGATTTTAAAGGAGAAATAGAGCGCATTGCTAATAATTATGTGCTATATTCCAGTTGGTATAAATAAAAAATAGGGGTTTGAAACCCCTATTTTTTTAAAAATTCATTCGTTGAATGATATAATTTTCCTTATTGGAAATAAGGCTTTTGAGTACTGTTTCATCTGCATTTATGTAAAATTCTTTAATTCCGGTGGTTTTCTGACTATTGAGTAATCCACATCTTTCTAATAAAAGTTTTCCATGTTTTGCAACTGGTATACCCGAATCAATGATCTGTATATGATCAGGAATCATCGTCTTGATTAAATCGGTTAAAAACGGGTAGTGGGTACATCCGAGAACCAGATAATCAATATCTTGTTGTACCATTACAGAAAGATACTCTTTTAAAAGGCTTTTAATCTCTTCTGAATCAATTTTTCCAGCTTCTATAAGTGGAACTAACCCAAATCCGATTTGATCGATTATTTCTACGTTATTGTATGATTTTACTGCCTTGTGGAATAATTTACTTGTAAGCGTTCCTTTTGTTGCTAAGACACCTATTTTTCCAGTTTTTGAGTTCAATGCAGCAGGTTTTATTGCGGGTTCGATACCAATAAAAGGAACTTTATATTTTTCTCTTAAGTAATCAATTGCATTTGTGGTAGCTGTGTTGCACGCTACTACAACCATCTTGGAATTTCTGTTGAGTAAATATTCCGTATTTTTTTCTGATAGAAAAATAATTTCTTCAGGTGTTTTTTGTCCATAAGGAGCATTTCTGCTGTCTGCTAAATAAATTGTATTTTCATGAGGCAGAATTTTATCAAATTCTTTCCAAATGGTAATTCCTCCAATTCCGGAATCAAAAAAGCCAATGGGATTTTCATTTTTCATAAAAACAAATTTAAAAAAAAACTGCCTATTATGAGGCAGTTAGTCGTTTGAGAAATAAGGTTTTCTTATTTTATCGCTAATTCTTTTTTTACATCATCCATTAAGTTAGGACCATCTGCCAAGATAACTCCAGAACCAACAGTAGAATCTAATACATATTCATAACCTTTTGCTCTTGCTACTTTATGAATTGCTTTTTGAGCTTTTTCTAAAATAGGAGTTTTAAGGGTTTCATCCTTTTTCGCTAACTCATTTTGTGCATTTTGTTGAAATTGCATAATTCTGTCCTGAGACTGTTGCAATTCAGCTTCACGTGTTGCATTTACAGCATCACCTGCAGTAGGAGCCTCTGTCTGATATTTCTGAGCTTTAGTCTGTAATTCTGTTACCATAGTCTGGTAATCTTTTTCAAACTTATCTTTAGCTTTTTTTACTTCATCATTTGCTGTTTTCATTTCAGGCATTGCAGAAAGCAATTCATACACATTAATATGAGCTATTTTTTGAGCATTTCCAGATACATTAGCTCCTATAACAAATAATGCAGCGATAAATAGTTTTTTTAAATTTTTCATTAGATCTGATTTTGTTTTAATATTTATTTGTTTTCGATTTATTTATTTTTAAGTGCCTCTTCACGTTTTTTCAGACTTTCCTGACGACGTATTTCAGCTTCTTTTCTTCTTTCCTCTTTCAGGCGCTCAATTTCTTTTTTACGATCTTCAACTTCTTTTCTGCGTTTATCAAGTTCTTCCTTTTTCTTTCTTTGAATTTCCTCCTTTTTACGTTGAATTTCTTTTTGGGCGTCCGTCAGATTTTGTGAAGAAGTGTTTGAAGCTGCTGTATCATTTTTGGCATTTTCAATTTTTCTCTGACGATCAGCCAGTATTTTTTCTTTGCGGGCTTCAGCTTCTTTTTGTGCTTTTTCTCTCGCTAATTTTACTTCTTCCTGCTTGCGCTCGATCTCTTTTTTGCGTTCTTCAATTTGTTTCAGTTTGGCAGCTTTGATTTCTTCCTGCTTCGCTTTAATGGCTTCCAGGCGTTCTTCTGCTTCTTTTTTTCTTCGGTCGGCTTCAGAATAAATAGGAGTTGTACTTGCGGGGTTATCACCGGAAGCTAACCCTTCGTTTTCCTCTTCAAGCAATCTTTGTCTTTCTGCTAATTCCTCTCTTTTAGTTCTTTGTCTTTCTTTTATTTCCAGTTGCTTTTCCTGCTCCTCCATCTGTGCAATTTCCTTTTTGGACAATTTGCCTCTGTTGCGCGTTTTCTCAAGTTCTCTGAGTATAAGATCCGTGATATCACTGTTCTTTTTAGCGTATAACATAGAATTTGAGGTGTCGTTTTTATCAAGCACCATCGTATATCTCTTTTTTTCTGCTATATCATTGACGATTGTGTAAATCTGATCTTGTATAGGCTTTGCGAGATTAATTTTTTGTGCAAAATAATCACCATCAACACCAAATTTTGATTGTTGATAGTTGAGCAATTCAACTTCTAAAAGCTGTATTTCTTCATCTTTTTCGTCAATCAATTGTTGTGTCAACAGAGGTCTTTCAACAGATAATTGATCTCTTAATTTTTTTATCTCAGCTTTTCTTTTTTGAACTGCCAGTTCCCATTCTTTTGCTCTTTTCTGAAGTTCTTTATTTGCTTCGACATATTCCGGAGATTTCTTTAAAATAAAATCCATATCCACAACAGCAACCTTATTGCTCGTTTGAGCAAATAAAAACGAATTACTGATTAAAAAAAGTGAAACAAATAATTTCTTCATATATGATATGGTTCAAATTTTATGCCATTAAAACTGTTGCCCCAAGATGAAATGGTATTGAACACCACCTTTGCGATTGGTACCTGGAATATTGTCAAAACCGTATCCAACGTCCATCCCAAGGAGACCAAACATAGGCATACTTACTCTAATTCCTGCTCCTGCAGATCTTTGAAGCTTGAACGGATTATAGTCTTTGAATGAGCTATAAGCAGCACCTGCATCAGCAAAAGTAAGCACATATGCTTTCATCTGAGCTTTTAAACTAATAGGATAACGTAATTCTACCGAGAATTTATTGTACACGGTACCACCAATTTCAAAACCGGCATCGCTTCGAGGTGATAATGAGTTGTCTTCATATCCTCTTAAAGCTATATTTTCTCTACCATCCATCGAGTAATTCATCATTCCGCTTCCACCTAAATAAAAACGTTCAAACGGAATTACACCACGATCATTATTGTAAGCTCCGAGAAAACCAAACTGTCCTGTAGTTCTTAATACAAGATTGCCTGCAATAGCGGTATACCAGTCTCCTTTAAAATTAATTTTATAATACTCTAACCAATTGAATCTTTTCTGATCAATTTTTTCCTGATCCGGAGCGGCATCTCTATAATCCGAAACCGGCAATCCGTTTGCATCAAGATAACTTCCAATTGGTATATCAGCTCCAGTCTGAGGATTGGTCATAAGTTCAGTGGTCTTTGTCTTATACGCTTCCAGATTACCTAAATTAGCATAATCTACATTATTAAACAAAGAATAAGGTACTGTAAATTTACCTGAAATACTGAACATTGATCCATAAGTAGGATAGATAGGGTCATTACCTCTGTTATCTCTGGTAAGATCAATGGTGTAATTTAAGTTTCTAGCAGTACCGTTGCTGAAATTAAACAGTCCGGTTGTATAGTTTCTTAAATCATAATACTGAAACTCTAAAGAGTGTGATAAGGTAAATTTATCATCTGGTGCAGCCAATCGTTTCGCAATACCAATTCTTGCAGAAGTAATTCTTAAACCTTGACTTCTGTCCGTTTCAAATGTTCTGAAGTTGTAAGCACTTTGTCTACTGTGGGAAATACTACCGAATAAAGAGGTTGGTTTTTTTCCTCCAAACCATGGTTCCTGAAAACTCAAACTGTAGGTCTGAAAATACGTACTTGCCTGAATACGTAAAGACATTTTTTGAGCATCGCCCATTGGAAATGGTTTATAAGCATTTTTGTTAAACAGATTTCGCACAGAGAAATTATTAAAAGAAAGTGCAACTGTACCAATGATGGTACCACCTCCGTAACCTCCCTGAAGTTCAACCTGACTTTGTCCGTTTTCAACTACTTCCCATTCAACATCAACTGTTCCGTTTTCCGGATCAGCATTTTTTACATTAGGGTTGATGGATTGGGCGTCAAATATTTGCATGCTTCCCAGACGTCGGATACTTTCAATTACTTCAGACTTTCTCCATATTTTTCCGGGAACCGTATATACTTCTCTTAAGATGATATCATCGCGTGTTTTCTCATTTCCGGTTACTGTAATGTAATTATAACGGGCCTGAGGACCTTCCATAATACGAACATCAAAATCGATGATATCATTGGTAGTTTTAGTTTCGACTAAAGTAACACGTGACCATAAATAACCATTGTTTTGATACAAGTTGGTAAGGTCATAAGCATCCGGATTTTTTACATCCTGAATACGTTTGTCAAGCAATACACCATTGTATACCTCGCCTTTGCTTATACCTAAAAGGTTTCTTAAATCACGATCACTGTAGGTTTTATTACCGATAAAACGAATATCACCGATATAATATTTTCTACCTTCTTCTAATGCAATGTCTATTTTCATTGCATTCTTTTTCTCATTATAAACGACAGTATCCGATGTTATTCTGGCATCTCTGTACCCTTTTTCTTTATATTTATCAATGATACTTGATAAATCTTCTTTATAGTTTGTCTCAATATATTTGGAAGGCTTGAAAATTCTGAGCGGATTTAAAGGACTTTTTTGCTTAGTGTTTTTCATGGCTTTTCTCAGTTTTGCATTTGAGAATTGCTTGTTACCTGAAAAATTAATAGAAGAAATACGAACCTTTTTTCCTTTATCAAAACTGATAATCATATTTTTCGTCTCTTTTCCTTCCACAGGAACCACATCAATATTAACTTTAGTTTTGTAATAACCTTCCTTTCTATATTTATTAGCAATATAGTTTTTAGTAGTGGTAATTAAGTTCTCATTAATGATTCTGTTCGGTTTTATACTGAGTTCTTTTAAAAGCGTTTCTTTTTTCGTTTTCTTTAAACCTGTAATCTGTATTTCGTTTAAGCGGGGTAATTCTTTAAGATTTAATTCTAAGTTGATTACATTTCCTACAATTGAGTCTTCGTAGAAATTTACATCACTAAAATATTCTGTATTCCATAGTTTACGAACAGCATCTGCAATATCTTCTCCGGGTATAGCAACGGTTTGTCCTTTTTCTAAACCGGTAAAAGTAAGAATGGTAAGCTCGTTGTATTTTACATTTCCGGTGATTTTAATATCACCTAAAATATACCTCTTTACACCTTTTGAATCTGCTACAACTTCACTTGGGGTTTCTCTTTTAATAGTATCGGTTGCTGTAGCCGGAATAGGATTAACAGGTTCTTGAGCGTTAGCAAGACTTACAAATCCTAAACACAAAGGAAACAGATATTTTATGCTTTTTATAAACATATCTTGATTTTAATTTTTTACTTGTTCACTTGTTTTACCAAATCTTCGTTCACGGCTTTGATAATTAAGCAAAGCTTCTATTAAATGTTGTTCAGAAAAATCAGGCCATAATATATCAGTAAAGTAAAATTCTGCATAGGCAATCTGCCATAATAAAAAATTACTGATTCTTTGCTCTCCGCTCGTTCTGATAACTAAGTCGACATCTGGTAAATTTCGGGTGTAAAGATGATTATTTATAACGGATTCGTCAATATCCTCAATTGAAATTATATTATTTTTAACTTTATCACATAGCTGTTTTGTCGCAGAAATCAGTTCCTCACGTGAACCATAGCTCAATGCTAATGATAATGTCATTTGACTGTTTTCTTTGGTTTTTTCTAAAACTTCTGTTAATTCTTTGCGAACAGATTCAGGTAGGTGATTCAGTGAGCCAATTGCATTGAGACGAATATTATGCTTCATCAATGTTTTTAGTTCTTTCTTCAAAGCTTTAACCAAGATGCGCATTAAAGTTTGTACTTCTACTTTAGGACGGTTCCAATTTTCTGTTGAAAAGGCATAAAGAGTGAGGTATTTAATGCCCATTTTAGTACAGGACTCAATCGTTTTTTTTACGGTTTTGGCACCATTTTCATGCCCTAAAGTCCGTAAAAAACCTTTCTGTTTAGCCCAACGTCCGTTACCATCCATAATAATTGCTAAATGGGTAGGCAGCAATTCTTTTTTTAATTCTTGATCATTCATTAATTCGGTGCGCAATAACAAGGGTTTTTACCAAAAGTATAGGAAAGTGTAAGGCCAGTAAATACATACCAGTCATTACTATTTGTATTTCCAAATCTCGAACCCGCATATTTATTTGAAGATGGATTGTTTCCGTCCAGATTATCTGTAAATGTATATCTCAATCCTATTTCAGTGCTTAATACAATGCGTTTGTTTATCTGAGCTTTAAATCCTGCAGATAAAGGAATCGCCAGTGAATAGGCATCTTCTGTTTTTTCTTGTTTCTTTTTGTCAAAATATGTTTCATCATATTTTAAACCTGTAATTCCTGTATATAAATAAGGTGTAAAAGAGAACCATTCATTGTGTAAATCGAATTCAAAAAAATTGAACTCAATACCAACAGATAGTTCATGTATATTATTTTTAAAGGATAAATTTCTGGCTTTGCGCATCATCATATCTGATTTTGCATCATCTCCGGATAATTTCAGATAATTGTAAGAAGCCCTCCAGGAATGTCTCGGACTCCTGTTCCAGCGATACTGAATTCCATAACCAAGATCTTTCGGAGAAATATAATTGGTAGCCCCGATGTCTCCGATAAAATTCGAAGCACCTATGGTAACACCTATTTCGTTGATCTGAGCGTTTGAAACGCTGCATATCGACAGAAGGAATATGGTTAATAGATTTCTAAACATAGTTCTTAATAATTTGCAAATATACTAATGTAAATGAATAAATGGTTCTCTCAAAATTTAAAATAACGAATTAAAATTCCTTGTATTTGATATATCTAACGCTAAAATGTAGCAATTATTATCTTTAGTTTCTTCTGTCTTCAGCCCAGTATAATTTGTTTCTGAGCGTTTTTATAAAGGTAATTTCAGGGAATTCTACCATGTTTACAGTATGCGATGCAAGAGCTACTTCAATGATTGTTTCATTGTCCATAGCGCGTGTTTCCGAGTCAACAGATAACAGAAACTGCGGCTCTCGTCCGTCGATCTTCATTTTTATGGTACTACGGTCATTTATAATAAGTGGCCGTGTAGTAAGATTATGTGGCGCAATCGGTGTTATGACCAGACAATTTGAATCCGGTGTGATAATTGGACCGCCACAGCTCAGTGAATAACCGGTAGAGCCTGTCGGAGTTGAAATGATGATACCATCAGCCCAATAGGTTGCAAGAAATTCTTCGTTTATATGCGTAACTATTGAAATCATCGAAGCGGTATTTTTTCTTGAAATCGTAATTTCATTCAATGCAAAATTGATATCAAATGGTGAGGTTTCCTGCGCTGGGTTTTTTAGTTCCAAAAGAGTTCTTCTGGAAAGGGTATAGGCATTTGAAAACAAAGAAGGGATAAGGGCTTCAATTTCCTGTTGTTGCACATTGGCTAAATACCCCAGCCGCCCGGCATTAATTCCGATAATGGGAATATTTTTACTTTTTACAAAATTGGCTGCCCTGAGCATTGTTCCGTCACCGCCAATGCTTACAAAAAAATTAATATTTTCCTCAAGGTCATTATGATTTGTAAATGTGTTATATTGTTGTTCAATAACACTTTCCTTTAGCAAAATATCATAATAATCCTTTTCAAATATCAGAGTACCGGAATTTTGTTCAATTACATGAATCAATTGTTCAATTATGTCCCTGTTCTCAGGTTTGTAAGTCTGAGCGTAAATAGCAAATTTCATACTATATATTTAAATATTTATCTAAATAAGCCGAACGTGATTTTAGTTCGCTTAGATAATTGTCTTCTGTGTGTTCGGAAATGATCTCATACCCGTATCTTCTGAAAGTTTGTATGATTTCATTAATATTGGATGCAGTAGATTTTACTGTTATTTGTACTTTGTCATCCTCTATTTTAGAAAGAATAACCCCGATAAGTTTTGCATTATTGGTCTCTACAATCTGAGCAATCTGACTTATACTGTAATCATGAATATTTTTTTCAATGACAAAGATATTTCCCGGTTCTTTTAGAAAAGGAGTATCATTAAAATAACCTGCTATTTCATTATAAATATAAAATCCCTTATACGAATTATTTTCTCCCAAAACCGGTACAATATTCGTCTCGTTTTTAGAAAAAATTTCCAATACTTCCAGCCAGTTCATTGACTCACGTGCGAAGAAAGGTTCAAATACCATGCGATAATCCCCTAAAGAATGAAAATTTTCAATTGTTTCTGCATCTTCTAAAGCTATATTTCCTAAAAAAACAGTTTCCTCAACAATCGGAAAGTGTGAAAAATGCTTTTTAGTTAAAAAAGTTTTTGCATCTTCAAAAGAAGTGCTTAATTGAAAAGGCTTGATACGATGTTTGATATGCTGTGGGAGAGAATTCATAGCTTGGTATTAAATCTTACTTTGCAAAATAATTAAAATTATATCAATTATACTTAATCTTTACTTTGTATTTTTGTCTTAAATCAAGAAAAAAATGACAAAATTATCTGTAAATATAAATAAAATTGCAACGTTACGTAATTCAAGAGGCGGGAATGTTCCTGATTTATTGAAAGTTGCTGCTGATGTTCAGGGATTAGGTGCTCAAGGTGTTACCATACATCCGAGACCTGACGAAAGACACATACGTTATCAGGATGCACGTGATTTGAAAAGTGTGGTGTATACAGAGTATAATATTGAAGGGAATCCGATGGATAATTTCATTGACCTTGTATTGGAATGTAAGCCTACTCAGGTAACACTCGTACCGGATGCGGTAAATGCACTAACTTCTAATGCAGGTTGGGATACTGTAAAAAACGAAAGTTATTTAAAAGAAGTAGTATCAGAATTTCATAAAAACGATATCAGAGTTTCTGTTTTTGTAGATCCTGTACTGGAAATGATTGAGGGAGCTAAAAAAACAGGAGCAGACCGTATTGAATTGTATACAGAGATGTTTGCTCATGAATATGGTCTTGGAAATGAAAAAGCAATTGTCCCTTATACTAATGCTGCGGTTTTGGCTAATGAATTAGGATTAGGTGTCAATGCAGGGCATGATCTGAGTCTTCAGAATATTACTTTTTTTAAAAAAAACATTCCGGATCTCTTGGAAGTTTCTATTGGACATGCTTTAATAGCGGAGTCTATCTATCTCGGAATAGAAAATGTGGTTAATATGTATCTTAATAAATTGAAATAATGGAAATGCTGTATTCAAAAGTTACAGGGGAAGGAAAACCATTGATTATTTTACATGGTTTTTTAGGAATGTCAGATAACTGGAAAACCCTCTCCGTGAAATATGCTGAATCCTCACTTCAGGTACATGTGTTGGATTTGAGGAATCATGGAAGAAGTTTTCATGCAGATGAGTTTAACTATGAGGTAATGATGGAAGATGTAGTGCGCTATTGTCAACACAATGAGTTGACAGATGTTTTTCTTATGGGGCATTCTATGGGTGGAAAAGTGGCAATGAAAGTGGCGTGTCATCATTCTGATCTGGTAAGTAAGCTGATTGTTGCTGATATGTCACCGAAAGGATATAAACCCCATCACCAGTCCATTATGCAAGCACTTAATGCAGTAGACTTTACAGTTCAGACTACTCGTACTGAAATTGAAGATAAGGTACGGGAGTATATTGATGATGAAGGAGTGGTGCAATTTCTTATGAAAAATGTTTACAGACAAACACCTGATAAATTAGCGTTTCGATTTAATTTGGCTGCTTTTAATGCGGATGACCGGGCTATTGGTGAAGCTTTAAAAGAAGATGAGAGGTATGATGGCCCAACCTTGTTTCTCAAAGGTGAACAATCTAATTATATCACAAAAGAGGATGAAACTCTTATACCGAAGCATTTTAAAAATGCAACGATACAAACAGTTAGCAATGCAGGGCATTGGCTGCATGCCGAAAATCCGGATGAATTTTACCAATTAACTATTGATTTTATAGAAAAGTCTTAAATAGGAGTTAAGTGGTTTAGTATTAGTTTATTGTCGTAATTAGTTGTATATTTTAACTATAAATTGTTTAAAAAATCATAATTTTTTTTAAATTTGAGTATGAACGTTAAAATGTAGGACATGAAAAAACTTTTATCTATATCTGTAATGTCTTTGATGGCATCTACCGCCATTGCAGGTGGTTATCGGATAAGTATGCAGGGACAGCGACAGCTTGCTATGGGACATACGGGTGTTGCTGTGATTGGTCAGAATGCAGAAAGTATCTTTTTTAACCCGGCCAGTGGTGTTTTTCTTAATGACCGTTTTAGTTTTGCTGCAGGAGCAACGGCATTATTCTCGAATACAAAATTCCAGAATACTACTTTTAATTGGCAAAATAAATCAGAGAATATGGGTACGCCGTTTTATGTGTATGCCAATTACAAATTCTCAGACCGTTTTGCTTTTGGTGTAGCGGTGTATTCACCTTATGGAAGTGCTGTTGACTGGGATCAAGACTGGGAAGGATCACACTTGGTCAATAATATTGATTTAAAAGCTATTTTTGTTCAACCTACATTATCTTTTAAATTAACTGAAGATGTAAGTATCGGAGCTGGATTAATCTATGTAAATGGTGGGGTGGAGTTCAATAGAAACCTTAGCCGTAGTTTAACTGATGAAAACGGAAATCGTTCTGATATTACTGTAAAAGCAGCAGGCGTTTCTGCTTGGGGATATAACCTTGGTTTGACTGCTAAATTAGATGATTATGTCACTTTTGGTGTCAATTATCGCTCTCAGATCGATGTTGAAGCTAAAAACGGAGATGCAACTTTTCATGATCTTCCCGCATTTGCACAAGCGATATATAAAGACGGAAAATTTGATGCTACGATGCCATTACCGGCAGAGTTAACGGTAGGTTTTTCTTATAAAATAAATGAAAAATGGCTTGCAGCAGTAGATTATAATCTTGCCTACTGGAATGCCTATAAATCGTTGAATATCTATTTTGCAGATCCGAACATCCCTGCTTCAATTAATCCGAGAAACTATAAAAATTCCAGTACTTATCGAGTAGGAATGCAGTTTACGCCCAATGATAAACTCTCTGTAAGAGCAGGTGCTTATTATGATGAGAGCCCTGTGCAAAATGGATATTTTGCTCCTGAAACTCCGCGGAATGATTCTATGGCAGGAACTTTCGGATTTACGTACCGCATCACTCCCAAATTGGGAATTGACTTTGCTGCCACCTATTTGCATTTTCAGGAAATCGATAATTCATATGACCACTATAAAGAAGACGGCAATGATGTTTCTTTTGGAGGTACTTATAAATCAAATGCCTATTCATTCGGATTGGGATTATCTTATAACTTTTAAAACCCCGCAAAATGAAAAATAAATTTTTATATATACCTTTTTTAGCCTTAGGTTTAGGCTTGGTAGCATGTGAACCGGAGTTTAAAGATGAAATCAATGCCGGAACGTATACAAACGGAGAAGCAGATTTTACCACCTATGTCGCTATCGGAAATTCTCTTACAGCCGGATATATGGATGGTACTGTTTTCAGATCCGGGCAAAATAATTCTTATCCGAATATTTTAGCAAAACAATTTAAATTAGTTGGAGGAGGAACATTTACACAACCTTCATACGAAGATGACGTAAATGATTTAGGTGGATTAATATTAATGGGAACTCCACAGACACTTACCAGAATGGTCATTAATATGTCTACCGGAGGGCCTCAAAATTTAGCAGGAACACCAACAATAGAAATTTCAAAACTACAGCAAAAAGCCTATAACAATATGGGAATTCCCGGAGCAAAATCTTTTCATTTGCTGGCTGCCGGTTATGGAAATTTACAGGGATTGGCTACAAAAACAGCAAATCCGTATTTTGTACGGCATGCAACAACTCCTACAACAACTGTTTTAGCAGATGCGATGTCTATGAATCCTACCTTTTTTACTAACTGGATCGGATCAAATGATGTACTCGCTTATGCGTTGTCTGGTGGGACGGGAGTAGATCAAAAAGGGAATACTAATCCGGCCACCTATGGTTCAGATGATATTACTGACCCGAATGTGTTCGCACAGGTGTATGCCACTATCATGAACACACTCACGGCCAACGGTGCAAAAGGAGTGGTAGCAACTATACCGTCAGTAACTTCTATTCCATATTTTACAACTGTTAAGTATAATCCTTTATCAGTTGCAGCTTTAGGAGAAACAGCAGGGATTAATACCATCAATCAGAGTTTATATGGCCCTATGAAAGCGATCTTAACAGCTGTTGGAGCCGGAGACAGAATTGAACTTTTAAGTACAACTTCTGCTAACCCGGTTATTATTGTTGATAAAACATTACCTAATCTTTCTGCACAGATAACAGCTGTAGCCTCTCAGGTACCGGAATTGGCTCCCTTAGCAGGTTACCTCGGAGCTACTTTCGGTCAGGTAAGACAAGCGAATAAAAATGATTTAATTTTACTTACAGCAAGTAGTGCTATAGGTAAAACCACTACTTTACCAACAGGTGTGCCGGAAACTTTGGGAGTTGTTGGAGTGACATATCCTTTAGGAGATGCTTTGGTACTATTGCCTTCAGAGCAACAGGCTATTACAGAAGCTACAACAGCTTTTAATCAGATCATACGTCAGATTGCCGCTTCAAAAAACATTCCGGTGGCGGATATGAACAGAATAATGAATGATCTGGTTGCCGGTTTGAGAAATTCTGATGGTCAGATATATACAGCTGACTATTTTAAAGGAACAGGAAATTTGAATACTGTAATGTTTTCATTAGATGGTGTACATCCAAACTCAAGAGGATATGCTTTTGTCGCTAATGAGATTATTAAAGTAATCAATCAAAATTATAAAGCAAGAATTCCGTTTGTGAATGTTGCCGATTATCAGGGACCGAAATTGGTTCCTTCCAATTAATGAATGTTTAACCCAATAAAAAAATGTTATGAGAATTTTAATCAGTTTATTAGTAACCGCTATTATCGTTTATGTATTAGCTAATTTTTTACCTGGAGTAAGTGTGGATGGATTTGGATCATCTATTATTGTAGTTATTGTTCTGGCAATACTCAATATTTTTGTGAGTCCAATCCTTAAGATTATTTCTTTGCCGATTACCATTTTAACCTTAGGGTTGTTTTCTTTTGTAATCAATGCTATTATCATCATGCTTTGTGCTTATTTTGTTAATGGTTTTCATGTAGAAAGTTTTTGGTACGCATTACTCTTTAGTTTGATTCTGTCATTTGTACAGTCATTAGTAGGAGGTTTGTCTGCTCAAAGCTAAAAAACACTTTTTTATTAATATTTGAATTACAAATACTTAAAAAGTTGGTTGGCTTGCAAAAATGATTTATTTTTGCAAGCCAATTTTAGTATGTAAATTATCCAAAAATGAATATTACAAGAAATAATGTTGATGCTCAAAATGCCATCATCACAATTGAGTTAGCAAAAGAAGATTTTCAGGGAAATGTTGAAGCAGTTTTAAAAAACTATAAAAAAAGTGCTACTATTCCCGGGTTCCGTAAAGGAGCAGTACCAATGTCATTGGTGAAAAAACAGTACGGAACAGCTGTAATGTTTGAAGAAGTAAATAAATTACTTCAAGATAATTTGAATAAATATCTTACAGAAGAAAAAATCGATATTTTAGGAAATCCATTACCAGTTGCAAAAGATATTAATTGGGATGCAGACACCCTAAGCTTTGAATTTGAATTAGGTTTAGCACCTGATTTCACAGTTGATTTGGGAGCAAAAAATAAGATAACTAAATTTAATATTGTTGCTGATGATGCTATGTTGGAGGAGCAGGTTGAATTTATTCAGAAACAATACGGTAAGGTTACAGCAAAAGACAAAGTTGAAGAAGGAGATGCAGTACGTGTAAAAGCTGTAAACGAAGCAGAAGGAATCAATGCTGAATTCAATTTGAATTTAGAAGATATCCGTACTAAAACCAATCAAAAGAAATTTATTGGAAAAAAAGTAGGGGATGTTGTTACTCTAAATACAAAAGGATTATTTGAAGATGATCATAAATTAATGGATACATTAAAAGTTGATCATGATAAGGTTCATGGATTGGAAGTTGATGTAGATTTTACAATTGAAGAAGTAACGTCTACTGAAAAAGCAGAATTAAATCAGGAATTTTTTGATAAATTATTTGGAGAAGGAAAGGTAACTTCAGTTGAAGAATTAAAAGAAAAAATCAAAGAAGATGCTGAAAAACAGTTTGCTCAACAGGCAGATCAAAAATTTACAAATGATGTAGTTGAATTTTTAGTAGAAGAAACAAAGTTTGATTTACCTGAAACATTCCTTAAAAAATGGTTACAAACAGTAGGTGAAACTCCTTTAACGGAAGAGCAGGCAGCTGAAGAATATGAAAAATCAGAAAAAGGACTTCGTTATCAGCTGATTGAAGGTAAAATCATTACTGAAAATGAATTACAGATTACTTTTGACGAAATAAAAGACTATACTTCAAACCTGATCAAAGATCAAATGGCTCAGTTTGGACAAATGGAGCCTTCCGAAGAAGATGTAGAAAACATTGTTTCAAGAGTATTATCTAATCAGGAAGAAGTAAAACGTATTTCTGAGCAATTAATGAACGAAAAAATGGTGAAATTATTTGCTGAAAAAGTAAACGTAAAAACGAAAGATGTAAATTATAAAGATTTCATAAAGGAATCTTACGGGGAATAATATCTCGAAAAAAATAATTAAATTTGAGTGTCGGAATTTGCTTTCGGCACTCATTTTTTTTAACATATAAAAAATAAAAATTTTATGGATTTCGGAAAAGAATTTAAAAAATACGCGACTCAGCATCAGGGAATAAATAGTATGTATTATGACAAGATAGTGAGTAGCATGACGCCTTATATTATTGAAGAACGTCCTATGAATATTGCATCAATGGACGTTTTTTCACGTCTGATGATGGATAGAATCATTTTTTTAGGAACAGGAGTAGATGATTACGTAGCTAATATCATTCAGGCTCAGTTATTATTTCTGGAAAGTGTTGATGCATCAAAAGACATCAGTATCTATATCAACTCGCCTGGAGGAAGTGTTTATGCAGGATTGGGAATATATGATACCATGCAATTTGTAAAACCAGATGTTGCTACTATCTGTACAGGTATGGCTGCTTCTATGGGAGCTGTATTATTGTGTGCAGGAGCAGACGGAAAACGTTCTGCTTTACCGCATTCGCGAGTAATGATCCACCAGCCTTCAGGAGGTGCTCAGGGAGTTGCTACTGATATGGAAATCAACCTGAAAGAAATGCTGAAATTAAAAGAAGAATTATATCAGATTATCGCGAAACACTCTAAACAACCTTATGAGAAGGTATATAAAGACTCTGAGCGTGACTATTGGTTACGGGCAGATGAAGCTAAGGAGTACGGTATGATTGATGAAGTATTAATAAGAGAATAATCCGAAAGGAAAAGAGAATGAAAAATGAAGGTTACGAATGTTCATTTTGTGGACGTACAAAAGCAGATACCCAAATACTGATTGCAGGTATTGATGCTCATATTTGTGATCGTTGTGTAGAACAGGCACATGGAATTGTGATTGAGGAAATCAAGAACAACCATGGTAAAGCTTTTGCAGACGAAGTATTGCTTGAAAAACCAGTAAAAATAAGAGCTTTTCTCGATCAGTATGTAATTGGTCAGGAGCAAACTAAAAAAGTAATGTCAGTTGCTGTTTATAACCATTACAAACGATTGTTACAGCAAGAAAGCAATGATGATGTTGAAATTGAAAAAAGTAACATTATTGTTGTGGGGCAAACTGGTACCGGAAAAACATTGGTAGCAAAAACAATTGCTCGTATGCTTAATGTTCCGTTAGCGATTGTAGATGCAACAGTACTGACTGAAGCGGGGTATGTAGGGGAAGATGTAGAAGGAATTCTGACTAAACTTTTACAGGCTGCAGATTATGATGTAGAAAAAGCAGAACGTGGTATTATTTTTATAGACGAGATTGATAAGATCGCTCGTAAGAGTGATAATCCGTCTATAACCAGAGATGTTTCCGGTGAAGGTGTTCAGCAGGCTTTATTGAAGCTGTTGGAAGGGTCTGTGGTAAATGTTCCGCCAAAAGGAGGACGTAAACATCCTGACCAGAAATTTATCGAGGTAAATACTCAGAATATTTTATTCATTGCAGGGGGTGCTTTTGATGGTATTGAAAAAATCATTTCTAAACGAATGAACTTTCAGGCTGTCGGATACGGTACTTCAAGAGATATGAGTAAAGTAGATCAGGCAAATCTGTTGCAATATATCATTCCTAAAGACATAAAGGATTTTGGGCTTATTCCTGAAATCATCGGTCGTCTGCCGGTATTAACTCATATGGATCCGCTTGATAAATCTACTTTGCGTTCTATTCTTACTGAGCCTAAAAATGCTTTAGTAAAACAATATCAGAAGTTATTCGAGATGGATGATGTAAAGTTGAGTTTCACTGAAGATGCGCTTGATTTTATTGTTGATAAGGCATTGGAATATAAATTAGGGGCTCGTGGTCTTCGTTCTCTTTGTGAAGCTATTCTGACTGATCCCATGTATGAATTGCCTGGAACGGGAATTGATGTGTTGGAAGTAGATCGAGAATTTGCAGAAAATGCATTGAACAGAAATCTGATGAACCGTTTAGAATTTACCGTCTGATTGCGGACTGTCTGATAAAAATAAAAGAACCGAAATATTCATTTCGGTTTTTTTATTTTTGATCTGTTAAAAAAGAAGATTAATACTTCAGTATTTGTCCGCTTCCGTTTTGTTTTACATTAATGGTTTTGGTGTGTTTTAGATACAGATTCCCTGAACCGTTTATTGATCCGTCAATACCGTTAATGGTATTAGAGTAAATATTTCCGGAACCCTTTGCCTCAACTTCGGTATAAAAGGCAGATAAATCTTTAGCGTCAATATTACCGGAACTGTTTTGGTTGATTTTTACGGTATTCGAGTTGCCTGATAAAACAATGTTTCCGCTTCCTTGCTGATCTATGTTCAGTTCATCCGTTTTTAATCGTAAAACCACTTCAGCACTTCCCTTATTGATGAATTTAAAATTAAGAATTTCTATAGCTCCTAAATTGTAAAACTTTCCGCTACCTTCTACAGAGATTTCTTTAATCGTTTTGCTTGTAATAGAAACTTTTAGCGGTGCATTAGAAGAAAGAATTTCAAAGCCTGGTTTTTTGTTGATAATCAGAGTTCCGTCTACAACTTTTGTCTCAATCAATTGATGCAGATTGGCGTCTCCGCTCACCGAAATCGTTTTGTTATAGTCGTTAGTTAACAAAGCTACTTCAAAGTCACTGTTAATGGCTACTTTGTCGTATACAGGTACTCTGCGCGCTTTTTCAATTACATTTCCATTTCCCTTGACTTTTCTCTGAGCAATTGTGTTTTGGGTTGAAATTACTGCTAAAAACAATAATAAAATATATTTCATATTATAGAGTTTGTGGGTTATCAAATGGTATTTCTTCAAAGATATTATCTGTGAAATCTAATACTTCCGAATTTACAAAATTCTTTTTAAAATCGGCGATACCTTTCTCAATTAATAAAGGAGTGGTAAATTTTCTGCTGTTTCCTAAAATAAACCCATTGAGTTCCAGTTTGAAAAACATTTTTCCGGAAGGTGTTTTAAATTTCATGAAATTCAATACGGCAAAATGATTTTTAATAACGTTTATATCACTAAAACATTGAGATTTATGTGTAAAACTGTTGCTTGTAAATATCGTATTCCCCTTTCTGTTGTTGTAGGTATATTTATATTTTCCGTTTTCTTTAATGCTTATAACAAGTGTTCCCATGGCTATTTTGATGGATCAAAACTAACGAAAACATAGTCGTTAAACTATTTTTAAATTTGTAAATAATTATTTACGTTCCTTTACTTTTCCTAGGCCGTCAATAGAAGAGGTAATGATGAGGTTAGGTTCTGGTTTGTATTCTAAATTGCCAATACCTGTGATGGTCACATTGATCTTTTGTGTAGACCAGATAGAAGCATTCCCGATGCCGGAAATATCGTTCAGGCTTGTGTTGGACTGTAATTCTTCAGCGTTAAGATTACCAGTACCATTAATTTTTGTCGATAAATGATTTGTTTTTCCGGTAAGCGTAATGCTACCGATACCATCGATCACAATATCGGTATTTTCATTGTTAAGTGGTAATTCAATACTTCCGGTACCATTAACTTTGATTCTCAATACAGGACTTGTCTGATCTTTCATCCCTTTGATTGATCCTATTCCGTCCAATATAATCGATTTTAAATGACTGTGATTGATTTTTACAACCAGATAGTCAGCGTTGTCAATATTTACGATGCCTCTTGAATTTTCAAGATATAAGGTGTTATTATCTACAGTTTTGTTTAAAGATTCAATAAGTCTTTTACTCCCGATCAGATGAATTTCATCTTCGGGTACTTCGTCGGATATCTCAATATTTGCAAATGATTTATTGACAATATTTTCAAAAGACTGCATTTTATAAATAATAATCTCAGTAGGAGAATTATTGCGGTTGTTTTTTGAGTTACAACTTATTACAACGAGTAGAATAGAAGGAAGCATCAGGTGTAATAATTTTTTCATATTGTTTTTTGTGCAATTTATTAATATAAAATGAGATGAATGAAAAAAAATAGTGAGATTCTAAATAAAAAAAGAGAGATTTTTAATTAAAAATCTCTCTTTAGTACTCAAGGCGGGACTTGAACCCGCACGGGCATTACTACCCACTGGATTTTAAGTCCAGCGTGTCTACCAATTCCACCACTCGAGCGAATGAGGATTAAATTAACGTTTTATAAAATAAAGCCTTATGAAAATAAGGCTTTATTTAGTACTCAAGGCGGGACTTGAACCCGCACGAACATTACTGCTCACTGGATTTTAAGTCCAGCGTGTCTACCAATTCCACCACTCGAGCGTTAATTTGAGCGAAAAACGGGGTTCGAACCCGCGACCTCAACCTTGGCAAGGTTGCGCTCTACCAACTGAGCTATTTTCGCATTTTTTTAAAGAACTTTTGTGAGTGCAAATATAAAATGTAATTTTTGTATTTGCAATAATAATTTTTATTTTTTTTGTACTCAAGGCGGGACTTGAACCCGCACGAACATTACTGCTCACTGGATTTTAAGTCCAGCGTGTCTACCAATTCCACCACTCAAGCATATTGACAGTTTAGGGTCAACGTTTTGTGCTAACTTTCGTATTGCGAGTGCAAATATAAAAGGATTTTTTAATTAATCAACCTGTAAGCCATGATAAATGACGAACTATTTTTTAACTTATTGATAATGAAGAAAGGGAGTATGCAAAAAAAAGCATCTCTTTTTACGGAGATGCTCTGTTATTAACGTACTGGTCGATTGAGAATAAGATCGAGGTACATATTGATATTGTTTTTTAGTTTTTTTCTGTGTGTAATAAAATCTAAAAAGCCGTGTTCTAATAAAAATTCTGACGTCTGAAAACCTTCCGGTAATTCTTTTCCTGTAGTGTCTTTTACAATACGCGGACCTGCAAAACCAATAAGAGCTCCTGGTTCAGCTATATTAATGTCTCCCAACATAGCATAAGAAGCAGTTGTACCTCCTGTAGTAGGGTCTGTACATAAAGAGATATAAGGAATTTTTGCTTTAGCCAGCTGCGCTAATTTAGCAGATGTTTTTGCCATTTGCATAAGAGAAAAAGCAGCTTCCATCATTCGGGCACCTCCGGATTTTGAAATCATCACGAAAGGAATATTGTTCTGTATAGAATAGTCAATACCTCGGGCAATTTTTTCACCCACAACAGCTCCCATTGAACCTCCGATAAAGGCAAAATCCATACATGCTACCACCAAATCTTCACCTTTAGATTTTCCTACAGCTACACGTACCGCATCTTTCAATTTGGTTTTTTCCCGAGCTTCTTTTAATCGGTCGCTATATTTTTTTGTGTCAAAAAATTCCAAAGGATCTTTAGATACAATCTTTTCAAATAATTCTTTATACTTATTGTCGTCAAAAAGAATTTGGAAATATTCTTTACTACCGATACGAACATGATAATCATCTTCCGGGCTTACCCATAGATTTTCTGCTAATTCGTCTGCTTCAATTACCTTTCCAGTAGGAGTTTTGTACCATAAACCTTTTGGAGTATCTTTTTTCTCTTCTGTTGGTGTCTGAATACCTTTTTGTGTTCTTTTAAACCACGCCATATGTACTGTTTTACGCTTTTTAGTGTTATAATGTATTCACATTATTTAAATCGGAAAAAGCTTGTTCTAATCTTTTATTAAATGTTAATTCTGCTTCACGAAGCCATTTACGGGGATCGTAATATTTTTTATTAGGAACTTCTTCTCCTTCCGGATTTCCTATTTGTGTTTTTAAATATTCAATGTTATTTACAACATAATCTCTTGCGCCTTCTGTAAAGGCAAACTGAAGATCGGTATCGATATTCATTTTGATTACTCCGTATGAAATGGCCTCTCTGATTTCTTCCAGAGTAGAACCAGATCCGCCATGGAATACAAAATCAATAGGGTTGGAGATTGTATTGTATTTTTTCTCAATGAATTTTTGAGAATTATCAAGAATTTTAGGAGTAAGTTTTACATTACCAGGTTTGTAAACCCCATGTACATTTCCAAAAGCTGCTGCGATTGTAAATCTTGGAGAAACTTTCATAAGCTCTTCATAAGCATAGGCAACTTCTTCCGGTTGAGTATATAATTTAGAGCTGTCAACATCCGAATTGTCAACACCGTCTTCTTCACCACCTGTAATTCCTAATTCAATTTCCAGTGTCATACCTATTTTGCTCATTCTCTCTAAATATTTTTTAGAGATCGCAATGTTTTCTTCAATAGGTTCTTCTGATAAATCGATCATATGAGAAGAAAAAAGAGGTTTTCCTTTTTCTTTATAAAAGGCTTCGCTGGCATCAAGAAGTCCATCAATCCATGGCAAAAGTTTTTTAGCACAATGATCTGTGTGTAAAATAACTGTTGCTCCATATAACTCCGCTAATTCATGGATATGTTTTGCTCCTGAAATACTTCCCGCGATTGCTGCACGCTCATTTTCATTTGACAAACCTTTACCAGCCATAAACAATCCGCCTCCGTTAGAGAATTGGATGATTACCGGAGCATTCAATCGTGCTGCAGTCTCCATAACACCATTGATAGTGCTTGAACTTGTAACATTTACTGCAGGTAATGCAAAACCTTTTTCTTTTGCATATTTAAAGATTTCTTGAACTTGATCACCTGTTGCTACTCCAGGTTTGATATTATGACTCATAACTGTTGTGTGTTTTCAATAATTAAAAATTGATACAAAAATAATAATTTTATTAAAAAGGATAATTAATTCCAACGTTAAATACCGCTTTACTGAAATTGAGCTCTCTGAACCATTGGCTGCCTTGCTTAATTCCTGGATTATATGTTTTAAATCCGGTATCAAGACGGATAACAAAGAAACTGAAATCATAACGGATTCCAATACCTGTACCCAATGCCATGTCTTTTAAAGAGCTTAAACCGTTAAAAGTCATTTCTTTATCTTCTACGTTATCGAGTGCATTCCATATATTTCCGGCATCGGCGAAAAGAGCCATATTCCATGGACCTGTAACATTGAAGCGATACTCTGCTGAAAGTGCGATTTTCATATTGGCTTCATTGAAATCATTGATACCGCCGCTTCTCCCCGGTCCAAGTCGGTATGACTGCCAGGCACGGTTATCGTTTGATCCTCCAGCAAAATAACTGCGCGAAAAAGGAATACTTCGAGAGTTTCCGTAAGGAATGGCAATTCCTCCGAAAGCACGGAGTGCAATTACATTTTTATTCCCTAAATCGAAATACTTGATAAAGTCAATTTCTGTTTTTATATACTGTGAGTAAGCTACATCTAAAAAAGTCCGCGTACCGTCTTCTCTGCGGTTGTTTTGTGTTTGCGCGATAAGCCCCATCACATTTCCTGCTGTTTCAATTTTTGTTCTGAAGGTGTAAAAATCATTATCGTTAAGATTGAAACGGGATGATTTGGTATAGGTTACATTACTGGCAAGAATTAAGTTGTTTTCAGACAACCTGTTTTTTCGCTCTGCAATACTTCTTACTACTCTGTAATTATCTTCATTAGGCTGCAAATCCGTATTTCCGGTTAATACATCTTTGATAAATGATTCTCCTCCTTCCGGAATGGTGAGATTCCCATTGGTGTCAAAATAATCAGGATTGGTATTGGTTTCATCGGCTATTTCATTTAGCCTGTCATAAGATGATTTATACACTCTGAAATAATTGGCAGGATTCATATTTCTTACGTATTGAAGATTCATAATGTCAACGCTGATATTGTTTCTTCTCTGCGGAGTCCAGTTGTAATTAAATACTGCCGTAAGATTTTGCTTGTCGAGCCCTATATTTTGCTGACTTGAGTACCCAATACTAAGATTCGTGGTAGGGAACATTCTGCGAGGTATAATGCGATCTGTCTGAGTGAAAAATACAAAACGTGGAAATGATAATTTGATATCAGCACCATATTCCAGAATGTCAAAAAACATGTTTTCCTGATTGCGGTATTTAGAGGTAGATGATCCTATATTACCCCGTACACTTACATCAAGTGTTTCAGCACCTTTAAAAACATTTCGGAAAGACATTCCTATTGTTGCCTGGGTTCCGACTTGTTGTATGTTGGAGTGGGTAATGTCAAAAGATGGATTAAAAGAATATTTTTTCTTCGAAATCAGATATACATTTGCATTTAAAGTGGTACCAGTTGAGTCTGCCGAATCTTTAATATACTCTATTGAAGGGTAATTAAACACCTTTAAATTACCTATTGATCGTGAAGTAAGGGTTCTTCTGAAATCGCTGAAAACGCCTCCGGGTTCAATAAAGTTAGCGTTAGCAATCGTTTTAGGCCGATAATTTAGCGGACCCTTACTGTGGATGGTAATACCATTGTATCGAACGCTGTCTGTAAGTTCGCTTTTTGAACTAACAGCGTCTGAAACATAATAGTTTACATTTTTTACCCGATATATTCGAAAAGGTTCTTTAATCAGTGAATCTCCTTTTTTTATTGTTTTATCATCAATCAGTACCGTGATATCTGCTCTTTGTGGAGTGTTGAGTGTATCTACTTCATAATTAATGTATGTTTTCTGAAAGTCATAACCGCCGTTGTTTCGGAAATAAGTAGTAATACGGTCTCTTTCAAGATCCAGATTGGTAGCATTATATTGTTCTCCCGATTTCAAGAGTGAAGCCCTAATACTTTTAGTATAGAGGTTTCGGAACTCTTCAGAGGCTACCTGAGCATAAATACTATCGAGATAATATGGATGTCCCGTATTGATAACATATTCTACTGCGGCTTTTTTGTATTCGGCAGAATCTATTTTATAGGATATTTTAGTATTGAAATATCCCTGATTGAAAAAGTAATTTTTTAAGCGTAAAACTGCTTTTTGAGTTCGGCTTTCATCTAAGATAACGGGTGCTTCCCCTAAACTTTTAAAAATTTCACTATATCCTGCAACAATAAATGAGTTTCCCAATCTGTTTACCTGTTTGGCGGAAAGAAGTGCAGTCAGTGATTTTTCCGTCTTGGGATGTCTTTTAAGCCATTCCTGATAAGAAGAGTCGGCATCTACTTTTGCTAAGTTGTAAAGATTCAGACGTATTCTGTACCCTAAAAGATTGCTGTTGGGGTGTTGGTATAATAACTTGGATAATTCTTCAGAATTATCTTTTTTATCGTTTTTTATAATTTCATTTTTCATTAATAGCCGTTCACCATCCTTTACTCTTTTGGTTATAGAACAGGAGTATAAAACAATGCTTATTACAAGAATAAATGCTATTTTTGATAAAATATTTTTCAAAAGTTAATTTCTAAAAGTCTGTAAAAATACAAATTTAATGCTAAGTAAAAACCAAATCAAATTTATAACCAATTTAAAGCAAAAAAAACATAGAGAAGTAAATAAAATGTTTTTTGCTGAGGGTGTTAAAGTTGTTCCCGAATTAATACAGTCATCTCTGAAATTAGTACATATTTACACGACAGAAAAAAATGATTTTGGTGTATCAGAAAATCTTGTAACGATTATTACAGAAGCAGAGCTAAAAAAAATAAGTGCGTTGACAACACCAAATCGCTGTTTGGCGATTTTTGAAATGCCTGAAGAGCAACTTCCGGCTGACAAAGGTCTTATTTTAGTATTGGATGACGTTCGTGATCCTGGTAATTTAGGTACTATTATTCGTTTATGTGACTGGTTTGGAATTGAATCACTGGTATGTTCTTCAAATACAGTAGATGTATATAATCCTAAAGTTGTTCAGGCTACTATGGGCTCGATTACCAGAGTAGGCATACATTATTTAGAACTGTCTCCTTATTTGCAAAAAACTTCTCTTCCTGTATATGGTACTTTTATGGAAGGAAGTAATATATATAAAGAAAAATTGCCTCAGAACGCCATTGTAATAATGGGGAATGAAGCAAATGGTATTTCGTTTGAAGCCGAAAAAAGTGTTACTCACAAAATTACAATTCCCCGTTTTGGCGTTTTACAACAGACCGAAAGCCTGAATGTAGCTACTGCAACTTCTATTGTATTAAGTGAGTTTAAAAGGTCACTTATTTCTTAATGGAACGTAAAGTTAATTAATATCGCACGGGTTTTCATAGACTCAATATTACCTGTCCATGGACTTGATGCGTTGTTATCTCTTATGAGTTCATCCTGTAATCCGAATACTCCTCTGATAGAAGGGGTGAACTTAAAGTGTTGGAAATAAAAATCAATTCCTAAACCGATTTCATAGTTTGTAGTCCATTTTTTCATACGAAATGTTCCCTCATAATTATCTTCCCGAGAAGTAGCATTACTGCTTAAATTTAAAGATTGAGATAGACCTCCAACCACATACGGTCTGATATTACCGGTACGCAGTGCAGAAAATTTCAGCAATAAAGGAAAGTTGATATAAGTAGAGGCTACATCTCTATTGGCTAAATTAGGGTTTGTAATATGTGGATAAAAAAGCGTTCGTTTATTGTAGTACAAACCAGGCTCAAAACGCAGATCTATATATTCCATGATGCGCAGGTTACCTACCAATCCAACATTAAATCCGGTTTCAGAATTTACAATTATCTCATTACTGCCGTGTAATTTTAAGTACTCTTCTGTATAATTGATCTTGAAATTATAGGAACTGAATCCGATAAAATAGCCATAATGGATTCTTTGTTTATCCCAGTCTTGTTGATTTTTAAAAGGATTTTTTCCAAATAAATTCTGTGCAACACTTGAGATAGAAGTGGTTAATAGTACTATTACAAACAGTTTTTTCATACTTATTTTGATGATGTATAAATTGTTGCCACTCCCATGGTTTGTGGTAAGTGCTTTACATTTTTAAACCCGATTTTCTTTAAAATATTGTTTAATTCTTCACCAAAAGGAAAGTTTTTTGCAGATTCTGATAAATATGCATAGGCTTTCTGGTCTTTGGAAAATAATTTGCCCATGAAGGGAACAATTGATTTTGTGTAAAAATTATACCCTTGTTTAAACGGAAATTTCGTTGGAACCGAGGTTTCTAATATAATAAAAATTCCGTTTGGTTTTAATACTCTTAAAATTTCTGAAAGACCTTTTTCTAAATCTTCAAAATTTCGTATACCAAAGCCTACAGTAATTGCATCAAACGAATTGTCTTCAAACGGTAAATTTTCTGAATCCCCTAATACCATTTCAATTTGGTGGTCGAGTTTCAATGCTTTGATTTTTTCTATACCTACATCAAGCATTCCCTGAGAAAGATCGAGTCCTACAATTTTTTTAGCATTGGTTTTAGACAGATAGATAGCCATATCGCCGGTTCCGGTAGCAATGTCTAAAATAGAAGAAGGATTTGTTTCTGATACCATTCGCAATACTTTTCTCCTCCATCCCTGATCAGTACCTAAAGAGATCATTCGGTTGAGGTTGTCATAATTGCCGGAAATGGTATTAAACATTTGGGCAACCTGTTCTTTTTTGCTTAAATCGGAATCTTTATACGGGTTGACGTTTTTAGACATATTGTATTACTTTTTGCAAATATAAGGAAGTTGCTTCTATTGATGATTTATTAGTTTGAAAATATAAATCAGTCTATTAATGGTTATTGTTTTATTCTGATTGTTGTTGTATATTTCGTAAGTGCAGTTATAAAATAATAAATTTGCATCATACCATACAGCGATGTTACGACATATAGGAAAACTCAGAACATTTGAGCACAATTTAAAGCTGGCTTCTATGCTTTCATTTGTTGCAGGCATTGTTAATGTAAGCGGTTTACTTGCTTTAAGAGTATTGACAACAAATGTTACAGGACATTTTGCCTACTTTTCTGAAGAGATGACTTTTAAAAATTATGCAGCAGCTCTTGTTTATCTTTTATACATTATTTCTTTTCTTATAGGTGCATTTATGTGTAATGTAATGATACAGCTGGTGTACAGAAAAAATAAGAAATTTACATTTGCAGTACCTATGCTGGTAGAAGTATTAATTTTAGTTGCAGTAGGTTTTATTGTAACTAAGACAGACGGGTTACAGCTTAAAGAAATCACGGCTTGTGTGTTACTCTTTGCTATGGGATTACAGAATGCTTTGGTTACTCAGGTTTCCAAATCAGTAGTAAGGACAACGCATTTAACAGGATTGTTTACAGATTTAGGTATTGACCTTTCTCAGCTGATTTGGGTACAGAAAGGAATGGAGCAAAAAAAGGTTGTAAAAAGCATTTATCTGAAACTTGCCATCATTCTTTGTTTCTTTCTCGGTTGTACTACAAGTGGGATACTGTTCAATCAGTTTTATTTGAAAACATTGTTTATTGGTGCTTTGGTTCTTTTAGCAGCTCTTTATTATGATTATATATTATTTCAATACTACCTTCTTAAGAGAATGTTAGGGCATCGCTTAAAAAAATAAATCCACCCTAAGGTGGATTTATTTTTTAGCAAATGCTATATTCTGTTTGTTGTTCTTCTGTCAATGTTTTGAAACGATCCTGACATTCCTGAATCATTTTTAAAGCAGCGGCTTTATCTCCGAAACCGTTTGTCTCTACTTTTTTGTTTTCTAAATCTTTATAAACTTTAAAGAAGTGCTCGATTTCTTTTAATAAATGTTCGTTAATGTCTTTCAGATCATTCAGTTTGTTCATCAAAGGATCACCTGTAGGAACACAAATGATTTTTTCATCGTTTCCTTTATCATCAGACATATAAAAAATTCCAATTGGTTTTACTTCCATTACAAGTCCCGGAATGGTAGGTTCTGTTACTAAAACAAGGGCATCCAACGGATCATTGTCCAATGCATATGTATTAGGAATGAATCCGTAATCAGTCGGATATTTCATAGATGAAAATAGTAAACGGTCGAAACGCATTTTTTTTAATTCAAAATCGTATTCGTATTTGTTTCTGCTCCCTGTTGGTATTTCGATAAAAACATCGAATTTTTCTAAACTTGTCATATTAAATATATCTTTATTTTAATTGTCAAAAAAATTGGATGCAAAAGTAAGTAAAATAGGTCTTATTACCAACATATTATATTAATTACATTAGAAATGAAAACCAAAAACAGCTTTTACTCCAAATTTTCTGGCATTAGGAGTATCAAGATAGTTGCCTCGCCATGTAGCATCTATTCTTAAACATTTAAAAATATTGCCTATACCAACAAAATATTCATAATAAATATCATCTTGCGGTGCATTGTATTGAATATTAGATGCATTTAATGCCCTGTTTTCATCAGAAATTCTCCCATATACTCCTCTGATTCCTACAATTTCGCGTAAGTTTAAATCCCTTAAATAGGGAATCCTTGAAAATAAGCGACCATTAAAATTATGTTCTAAATGCAGTGCGGCATATTCATCTGTTACAAACTCATAATAATCCAGTTGACTGAAAGCATTTTCAATAATAAAATAAGATTGGTTACCGGGAATTACATTCAATAATCCCAACGGTACATTTCCAAAAGTTTTTCCTATTTCCAGAGTAGGCGTCAGTCTGCCGAAACCTCCAACCAGAATCGGATGTCTGTAAAGCAGTTGTAATTTTTTATAATCAAAATCACTTCCAAGCATACCTTTGACTCCCAAACCATAATTTACAAAAATCCTTGCGTAGTTGAAATCAACATCAGTTCTGTCTACTCCGTAGCCCACCGTTTTTCTTCCGGGCGTATAATCAAAGGATAGATTGATTTCTGCTTGTTTCAGATCTCCTTTTACAACCTGATTTTCTATATCTGTATAGTAATCTAAATTAAAGGTAGGTGAGCCTGATTTTAATGTCTTGTAATTAACAGCAGCCGTTAATTTTAAATTTTTTAGAGGCTCAATTTCCAAACCTGCTGTAGTAAGATTTATTGATGATAGTTTAGAGTTGTCACCACTTGCCAGTAAGGAGCTTGAAGCAAAACTTCTTCCTAACACATCGGTTATAGGGGAGAGGCTTGCGGCAATCTGTTCAATGTCTCTTCTGTTTCCGGCAAAGGCAATAAGTCTTCTTTCTTTGTCGAGCATCAGCTTTCCGGAAATTCCATACTTAATCTGGTCATCTTTAAATCCGTATGCCATGTATCCTTCCAGTCGCCAAGGGTCATTTTGTCCAAAATATGTTCTGCCTCCTACGCGAATTCGTGTTCCTTCCACATCATTAAATCCAAAGGAAGAAAAAATAGGTCCGTAGTCAAAATTACCGATTTGCCAGTATCCGCTTGCGAGAACCGTACCGAGATTCATGTAAGATTTAAATGTTTTATTCGTTTGCAGAGAATCCAGCATTTTATAAATCCCTATTTCTTCTGTTGTAAGGGGCTCATATCGATATGTGTTCCAGAATTCATCTGAGCGGTTCATGATGTCCTGATTAAAGGTATTGACTTCACTTGTATAGAAACCTTCCGGCTTTTTTACGTCAAATTTATGATTGCTGAAATAGGTAGTTCGTTTTCCGTATATTCCTTTTGAATCCTCCTTATTTCGTATGCTGAAATCCGTCATCATATGATCTTTAGTCAAAAGAAAAACAGAATCGTTCAACACATTGAATTCCTGTTCAATGTAAATGTCTTTTACCCAGTTAATATTGGCGCCTTTACTGGCGGTCATGTTTATTTTTTTGATGGCCCACGTTGAATCATTTACCCAGAAGTCTCCTTTAAAGGTAAGTTCTCCTTTTCTCCTTGGGTAAAATATGATATTGTAACACCATTTATTGTCAATATACGTGCTGTCAGCCAATACATAATTATATACATTAATTCCGGTGCGGGATAAGGGGCTTACAAAATCTTTGTCAAAAAACTTGAGGTAATTGTTGTAAATATTGTATTCTACATACAGGTCATTGATAAAAGCTTTGATGTGTTGGTTGTCATTGAAACCAGAGTTTTTATTTCCTTTAATGAGCTCTTTCTTACGGTTAAGTTTGTTATCTCCGTATACTTCAGAGGCTTGTTCGTTAATAAAAATAGGCAGGTACGTTTTTCCTGTAACACTGGATGTATCTACGTGATCAAAAATAAACTCCATTCCTTTGAATATTCTCTTTTTCATAAAGGCACTATCAATGGAATTCATATCGAATTCTACTTTCTCATATTTATCGTATTTGTACTGATCAAATTTGTAGAGACCGTTTTTCTTTTTGTTCTCCCATATTTTTCGAAGGATATCGAGGGCGGGGTTATTTTTTTTAGAAGTCTTTCCTGTGTAAATTTTCAGTTCCTCCATCAGATTGTCTTCCTTCATCTGAATGTTCATATCCAGAGTAGTTCTGCTTGATAGTGGAATAAGAATATCTTCATAGCCCGTAAGAGAAATAACTAATGTATCATAGGAAGATTTAGATTCAAGATAGAATTTTCCTAATTCATTAGTGATAATTCCTTCTGAAGAGTTTTTAAAATAAACGCTTGCATAAGCAAGGGGTTGTTTGGTTTCATCTTTTACAATACCGGATACTTTGGTTTGCGCCAATAAGGAGAGAGGCAGGAGAAAACCAATAACTATAAAAAGTATTTTTTTCGCTTTCATATAAAAAAAACTCCAACAATAAAGTTGGAGTTTCAAAGATATTAGATATTTTCTATTTATACGTTACTTTTTTTACTGCTTTGATGACATCCTGCGCATTAGGAAGCCATTCTTTTAATAAAGCAGGTGAGTAAGGTGCCGGAGTATCGGCTGTAGTGATGCGTTGTACAGGAGCATCGAGATAGTCAAATGCTCTCTCCTGTACCATATAGGTTATTTCAGAAGCTACTGACGCAAAAGGCCATGCTTCTTCCAATACGACCAAGCGGTTGGTTTTCTTTACAGAATTTATGATTGCATCGTAATCCATCGGGCGTACGGTTCTCAAATCAATAATTTCACAAGAAATACCTTCTTTTTCTAATTCCTCAGCAGCAATTAAAGCTTCTTTGATGATCTTTCCGAAAGAAACAATTGTTACATCTTTTCCCTCTCTTTTGATATCAGCAACTCCTAATGGTATTAAATATTCACCATCCGGCACTTCACCTTTATCGCCATACATTTGCTCAGATTCCATGAAAATAACAGGGTCATTGTCACGTATTGCTGATTTTAATAAACCTTTTGCATCGTATGGATTAGAAGGCACCACTACTTTCAGACCCGGAGTATTTGCAAACCAGTTTTCAAAAGCCTGCGAGTGAGTTGCTCCCAATTGTCCTGCAGAAGCGGTTGGTCCGCGGAAAACAATAGGCATTGAAAATTGCCCGCCAGACATCTGTCGCATTTTTGCTGCATTGTTGATGATTTGGTCAATACCAACCAAAGAGAAATTGAAAGTCATGAACTCTACGATAGGACGTAAACCATTCATGGCAGAACCAGCAGCAATTCCTGCAAAACCAAGCTCGGCGATCGGAGTGTCGATAACGCGTTTTGCGCCAAATTCATCCAGCATGCCTTTTGAGGCTTTATAAGCACCATTATATTCTGCTACTTCTTCACCCATTAAGTATATTTTATCGTCGCGACGCATTTCTTCGCTCATCGCTTCACAAATAGCTTCTCTAAACTGTATTGATCTCATAATTTTTACATAAAAATGATAGTTGACAAAAATAGAAAAAAATAAATTAATTATTCCTACATTAACTGATTATTACATGATATATCTATGAAAAAAGTACAATATAAATTGTAAAGTGTTCATGATTTTCCTGTAATGCTTCTCTGATAAATCGTGCTATTGTACAATTTTTTTTGGTTAGAGGAATTAATAAAGTATTTCAGAGCATTACTGAATTTGAAGTATCCCGTGTCTAAGCGCGAATTTTTTATTTAATCTTCATGATTGCCTTATTAATGATAGATTAAATTTAAAAACTGTCCAAAAACAGAGGTTAAAAATTTGTTTATTTTATATGCTTGCATAGTATTTATTTTAATTTTTTTTTTATCTTCGTTGCTAATTAAGAATAATTCTAAAAACGGATAAAATGAAAATATTAGTTTGCATCAGTCATGTACCTGATACTACTTCAAAGATCAATTTTACGAACGGAGATACAGAGTTCGATACTAATGGTGTGCAGTTTGTTATAAATCCTAATGATGAATTTGGTTTAACAAGAGCAATTTGGTTCAAAGAAAAACAAGGAGCACATGTTACGGTAGTAAATGTTGGTGGACCGGAAACTGAAGCTACCATCCGCAAAGCGCTTGCAATCGGAGCTGATGAAGCAATTCGTGTTAATGCTGCACCTGTAGATGGTTTTTTTGTGGCAAAACAATTGGCTGAAGTAATAAAAAACGGAAGTTACGATTTGGTAATTGCAGGTAAAGAATCATTAGATTATAATGGAGGTATGGTACCTGGTATGATTGCAGCAATTCTTGGATATAATTTTGTGAATTCATGTATTGGAATTGAAGTAGATGGTACAAATGCGAAACTAGTTAGAGAAATAGACGGAGGTAAAGAAACATTAAGTGCTTCATTGCCATTGATTATTGGGGGACAAAAAGGAGTTGTTGAAGAAAAAGACTTGAGAATTCCGAATATGCGTGGTATTATGACAGCCCGTACAAAAGCTTTAACAATTCTTGAGCCTGTGGATGGAGCAGCTGCGAAAACGAAAGCAGTGAAATTTGAAAAACCAGCTCCAAAATCAGCAGTAAAACTAATAAGTCCTGATAATATAGATGAATTGGTAAACTTGTTGCACAACGAAGCTAAAGTAATCTAATTGTAAATTATTGATCTCAATTTAAAAAGTAAGAATATGTCTATCTTAATATATGCTGAATCAGCAGAAGGAAAATTTAAAAAAGTAGCGTTCGAATTGGCTTCTTATGCGAAAAAAGTAGCTGAATCAATGGGTACTACAGTGACGGCAGTAACTGTAAATGCTTCAGATGTTTCTGAGTTAGGGAAATATGGTGTTGATAAAGTTTTAAAAGTATCAGATGACCGTTTGACTAAATTTAATGCAAAAGCGTATGCAGATGTAGTAAAACAAGCAGCTCAGAAAGAAGGTGCAACTTTAGTGGTTCTATCATCAACAACAGATTCTTTATACCTTGCGCCAATGGTAGCTGTTAGTTTAGAAGCAGGTTATGCTTCAAACGTAGTGGCATTACCGGTTTCAACTTCACCGTTTCAGGTAAAAAGAAATGCCTTTTCAAGTAAAGGATTTAACGTTACAGAAATATCATCTGATGTTAAAGTAATTGCGGTTGCAAAAAACTCTTTTGGATTGGTAGAAGCATCCGGAGCCGCAGCAGCAGAAGATTTTGCACCATCATTAAATGATGCGGATTTTTCTATCAAAGTAGAAAATGTAGAAAAAGTATCCGGTAAAGTAGCTATTGCGGACGCTGAAATTGTTGTTTCAGGAGGACGTGGATTAAAAGGTCCGGAAAACTGGGGAATGGTAGAAGAATTAGCGAGTGTTTTGGGAGCAGCAACTGCTTGTTCAAAACCTGTATCTGATTTAGACTGGAGACCTCATTCTGAGCACGTTGGGCAAACGGGAAAACCGGTAGCAGCGAATTTGTATATTGCAATCGGTATTTCGGGAGCTATCCAGCATATTGCAGGAATCAATGCGTCTAAAGTAAAAGTAGTTATCAATTCTGATCCGGAAGCACCTTTCTTTAAAGTAGCTGACTACGGAATCGTAGGTGATGCTTTTGAAGTTGTTCCAAAATTGATCGAAAAATTAAAAGAATTTAAAGCACACAATTCGTAGTACTTTTTTTCAGATAATAATAAATTAAGGCAATTAAATAAAGAATTACTATCTTTGTTTTAATTGCCTTTTTTGGCGTTTTAAAGATTTATGAGTTTAGTCAGATTAACAATAAAAGGAATATCATACAGCCATACTCAGAATGGCGCTTACGCACTAATTTTGAACGAAGTGGAAGGAGAACGAAAGCTGCCGATTGTTATCGGTGCTTTTGAAGCGCAGTCAATTGCCATTGCTATTGAAAAAGAACTCAAACCACAGCGGCCTTTGACCCATGATTTGTTTAAAAATTTTGCAGACAGATTTGATATCATCATCAAACAGGTCATCATTCATAAATTGGTAGACGGTGTCTTTTTTTCCAGTATTATTTGTGAAAGAGATGGTATAGAAGAAATCATTGATGCACGTACTTCAGATGCTATCTCATTGGCAATAAGGTTTAATGCGCCTATTTTTACCTATAAAAATATTCTGGATAAAGCAGGAATTTATTTAAAAGAGCAGTCAGAAAGTGAAGACCATCCATCAGAGGAAGAAACAGAAGAAGATTTTGATGAGGTTTTGGAAGAATTTCTCAGCGCTGCTCCGAAAACAGACGCTACAAACGAATATGCTCAATATACTTTAGAGGAGCTGTACAATCTTCTGGAAGCAGCCGTATTGAGTGAAGATTATGAAAAAGCGGCCCGTTTACGGGATGAAATTTCAAAAAAGAACCTTTAAAATTCAGCAAATGAAACAATACTTAGATCTCGTAAAACACGTGATAAAGGAAGGTGTTCAAAAAGGAGACAGAACCGGAACCGGAACAAAAAGCGTTTTTGGCTATCAGATGCGTTTCGATCTAAATCAGGGGTTTCCTCTTGTTACTACTAAAAAAGTACACTTAAAATCCATCATATATGAGTTGTTATGGTTCTTAAAAGGAGATACCAATATCGCATATCTCAAAGAAAATGGTGTAAAAATATGGGATGAATGGGCAGATCCGCAAGGCAATCTCGGACCTGTTTACGGGGCGCAGTGGCGCAACTGGAACAGTCAGGAAATAGATCAGATTACAGAGCTTATCGATACCTTAAAAACCAATCCAAACAGCAGACGTATGCTTATTTCTGCATGGAATCCTGGTGTACTTCCTGATACAAAAGCTTCGTTTGAAGAGAATGTTGCAAACGGAAAAGTAGCTTTACCACCTTGTCATGCTTTCTTTCAGTTTTATGTAGCAGAGGGTAAACTATCATGTCAGTTATATCAGAGAAGTGCAGATATATTTTTAGGAGTTCCTTTCAATATTGCTTCTTATGCTTTATTGACGATGATGATTGCACAAGTATGTGGGTTGCAGTATGGTGACTTTATTCATACCTTTGGTGATGCACATATTTATAATAATCATATTGAGCAGCTTGAGTTACAGCTTTCACGTGAACCCAAGCCATTACCATTAATGAAATTGAATCCTGAGATAAAAAACATCTTTGATTTTACATATGATGATTTTACTCTGGAAAATTATGATCCGCATCCTGCCATAAGAGGACAGGTGTCTGTATAGCTATGGAAATTCTATTGATTGCTGCCATTGCAAAAAATAATGCGATAGGAAAAGACAATAAATTATTATGGCATCTGCCCGATGATTTTAAATATTTTAAAGCACAGACAACCGGACATTATATTATCATGGGTAGGAAAACATTTGAAACTTTTCCAAAACCTCTGCCCAACAGAACACATATCATTATTACAAATCAAAAAGACTATGTCGTTCCGGAAAATTGTTATATAGTCAATTCTGTTGCAGATGCTTTACACCTTTGTGAAGAGCATCAACAGCAAAAAGTATATGTAATAGGTGGAGGACAGATCTATGAACAGATGATGAATGTTGCCACAGGGCTTGAGATAACACATGTTGATGTCACTCCGGATGCTGATGCTTTTTTTCCGCAAATTGATCCGGAAAAATGGCAACCCGTATCGGTAGTTACACATGCCATTGACGAAAAGCATTTATATGCTTTTAATATCACCGTTTATAAGAAAAAATAATATGCAAAAACTCATCGTCCTTGTGTTTTTCTTTTTAGTAAATAACCTGGTAAATGCACAAGGCGATAAGTATATACTGCTCTCCGAAAAACCTCAAAAAGACGGTTTCTGCTATTATACCATTGATCATCTTGGTGATGAATACCAGATCGTCAACAATGAAGTTGTAAAGCTGAGTAATAACCGTCAGAAAAGATCTTATAAAAACGTTTTATTAGGAACCTTATCGTCGATGGATGTCAGAAACCCGTTACAGATTGTATTGTTCTATAAAAACTTTAACAGCGTTGTCTTGTTGGATAATCAGTTGTCAGAAGTAGCTGTATATAATCTATCTGATTTTTTTCCACAGCTTGATGTGAAAACGGTAAGCAGTGCCCAAAAAAACAGCGTTTGGATTTTTGACAGTCTCACTAAAAGAATCTATTTATTAGATTTGGCACAGATGACTCTGAATTCTGTGAGTGTTCCCTTGGAACAGGAAGTTGTTGTGTGGAACTCTGATGCCAATTTTTACTATTGGACAGATAACACGTCCTTTAATCGCTGCGACCGCTATGGAAAAGTTATGACTACTCCGATTTCTTTTTCGTTTGATTCGATAATTGCTATTGACCAGAATACCATCTTTTATCAGCAAAAACAAAAGTTTTATGTATGGAAAGTGAAAGAGCAAAAAAAAGAAGAGATTATTATTTCTGAGGATTCTGTTGAAAGAGGTTTTTTAAACAACCAGATTTTAACTATTTTTACAAAAGAAAGCGTTTATATATTCACCCAAAACCACCTTTAAATGCAAGTTGCGATCGCAGGAAATATCGGAGCCGGTAAAACAACACTTACCAGATTATTGGCGAAACACTATAAATGGGAACCTCATTTTGAAGATGTGGTAGACAATCCGTATCTCGATGATTTTTACCATCAAATGGAAAGATGGTCATTTAACCTTCAGGTTTATTTCCTGAACAGCAGATTCCGTCAGATTTTAAAAATGCGTGAATGCGGTAAAAATACCATTCAGGACAGAACTATTTATGAAGATGCCTATATCTTTGCACCCAATCTGCATGCGATGGGGTTGATGAGTAATAGAGATTATGAAAATTACCGGTCATTATTTGATTTGATGGAGCAACTGGTAGGGCCACCTGATTTGCTGATTTACCTGAGAAGTTCAATATCTAATTTAGTAGGTCAGATTCATAAGCGTGGACGTGAATATGAGAGCTCAATCTCTATTGATTATCTTAATAAACTCAATGAGAAGTATGAAGAATGGATTAAAACGTATGACAAAGGAAAACTGCTTATTATTGATGTAGATAATGTGAATTTTGTTGATATTCCCGAAGATTTAGGAGCCATCATTCATAAAATTGATGCAGAAATAAACGGTTTGTTCTAAATGGCAGGATATAAAATTCCTTTTAACCAGAAAAAGAAGGGCAAGATAAATTTAAAGTATTACCTGCTTTTATTCTTTTTCAATCTTTACGGTTCATTGTTTTCTCAGAACAACCCCTGGTATTTTGAAGCGAATTACTATCAGGGATCTATCCTTCCGCATAGTTCACAGATAGCGCATCTGTTGACGAATAAACCCGAAGGTTTTTTGTTTTCTGCTAATCTTAAAACGGATGGTAGTCAATACTGGCACAGGCATTACAATTTTCCTGATATCGGTTTTTCATTACACTACCAGAATAATAATAATCCTGTTTTAGGTGATTTATACGGTGCTTTTGCACACTATAACTTTTATTTTTTGAACAGAAACCTGCAATTCAGAGTAGCACAAGGTATTGCCTATGCAACCAATCCGTATGATAAGGAAAAGAATTTCAGAAACTTGGCGTATGGTACCCATTGGATGCCATCTACCTACTTTATGCTTTCCTATACAAAAGAAAATCTTTGGAATAACTTAGGTGTAAATGCGGGGGTTTTCTTTATTCACCATTCCAATGCTACAATAAAATCACCTAATACAAGCACTAATACACTGGCACTTACAGCAGGTTTAACTTATTCTCTTGATGAAAATTTCAGACGTTCTGCCAATGCTTCTCCGGAATCGTATGATACCGATATGAAATACTCATTTATATTCAGAACTGGTGTCAATGAAAGCCATATTTTGGGAATGGGACAAAAACCGTTTTATCATTTGAGTTTTTTAGCTGATAAAAGGATTGGTAGATCGGGTTCCATACAATTGGGAACGGAACTCTTTCTGTCCAATACTTTAAAAGAACTGATACCATTTATTGCAGAATCTTTTGAAGAAACGGGTATCAAAAAAGAAGCAGATTGGAAAAGAATAGGCCTTTTTGCGGGATATGAAATGTATATGAATAAATTATCAGTTGAAGGTCAGCTGGGATATTATATATATGATCAGTACAAGCAAAACGGCAATCTGTACCAAAGATTGGGAATGAAGTATTATATTACAGAACAGATTTTTGGCTTAATGTCTTTAAAAACACACTACGCAAAAGCAGAAGCTTTTGAAGTGGGATTAGGAATAAAATTATGATGAAGCACTATTTCTTGTATATTGTTTGTTGTATTTCGCTTATTGCGTGTCAGGAGGACGGCTCTTGTCTGAAATCTGCCGGAAAAGCAGCTGAAAAAAGTATATTGGTCAATTCGTTTAAGAACATAAAAATCGATGCTGGGCTTTCTGTAGAAATCATACCGGACGATGTTCATAAAGTTGAGATCTTTTCCTATGAAAATCGCATAGATCATATCGATGCTGTTGTAGCAAATGAAGAACTCATACTTACTAATAACAACAATTGCAATCTTATACATCGCTACAAAGCAGCAACCATAAAAGTTTATACACCTACTTTGGAAAAAATTTTTTCCAATACCCAGTTTGAAGTCTATTCGGAAAAAGTGCTCACCTATCCTGAACTGTATCTCATCAGCAGTATGAGCGAGAAAAATGCCTCATCATCCTATCGTTTCAAAATAGACAACCAAAAGCTGATTATAGAAGATAATCAGATAGCCTATTATCAACTATCAGGAAAAACACGATTGTTTAATGCAAGACTATACGGAGGTAATGGCAGGGTAGAAGCACAAAATTTAATTGCAGATGATGTTGAAATTTTTCACAGAAGCAATAATGACATGCTGTTAAAACCGCTTAATTCATTAAAGGGAACACTTTATGCTACTGGAAATGTGATTTTATACAGTAATCCTAAGGAAATATATGTCGTTCAGAAATATACGGGTAAAATCATCTATAATAAATAAAAAAAACCACCGATAAGTGGTTTTTTATTTATTCAGAAATTACTTCTACTGAAGATGTTTCCTGTATATCTCTGTTTTGCAAATCGTATTCTTTCTTATAGTTTTCGTGTCTCGGATCAAATTCATCAATGGCTCTGGTATTACAGTTCTTTTCATACGTTTGAATGATTTTATTCAAATCAAACAAATACGTGCTCATAAATAAATCTACAGTCGCATTTTTTCTTTTGCTGGCAATGGCCTGTTTGAATTTTTTACGGTTCAGAAGTAACTTTTTATTATACGCTTTTGCCATTTCTTTTCTTTTTGATTTGTCTTCTATACGTTTTATATAAAACTCATCAATAAGTTTTTGAGATTCGGGACAATCACCAAATAGGACTTCCAGACTGTTATGATTTAAATGATTGTTTTTCTCCTTGCGTTTTTTTGCTTTTCGGGCGCTCAACGCTTTTTCTTTTATAATGTAGTTGTATGAGATCACCGTATTCTTTTCTTTGTTTTCCAGGTAAATAATTCCAGCTGCATCCGGAACCGTAAGTTCAAAAATAAACGGACCTACTAATAGAAGATTGCGTAACGGGATGAGAACTCCGTACGTATTAATCATTTTACCCTGTGTGGCGATAGGAAGTAAAGCCTTGTCCTGAACGTTTTTTCCTGCTTTTTTTCTTTTATATAGGTTTTCGCCTACAATTGCTTTATAAGTAACTTCTTCATTTTTCAGTACAGTATATTTTTTCTTAGAAGCGTGTACGATTACCTTGTCGAGTTCTTCAATAGGTATTTTGGTAGCTTTTGTTTCATTATCCAATTTGATCTTTAAATTATTTTTTAAAAAACCGCTATTGTCAAACGGATTTGAATACTCTCCGTTAAAAAGACTGATGAAATAGTAAAAAGGAGATATTTTTGCGAAATCAGGTTGCTGGTTCATTCTGTTAATTCTGCCTTTTGCAACTCTTCCGTCATTATATATCGCTGTAGCCTCTATTTTTTGAGCACTGAGATTAAACGCTATAACGAATGATAGTAATAGTGTAATTTTTAGTTTCATGTGTTTTTATTTATGTTAATGCAGGCAAATATAACGCAAAACTTTTATAAAATAATTGTCTAATACCGCTGAAAAGTAGTAATTTTGGTATTCTTTGAAATGAAATTTTGATGAAAGAAGAACTCGTAGTTTTAGTAGATGAAAAGGATGTGCAGATTGGCTTAATGCCAAAGTTAGAGGCTCACGAGAAAGCCCTTTTGCATCGGGCATTTTCTGTTTTTATTTTAAATGATAAAAATGAAATTATGCTCCAGCAACGTGCAGCCGGTAAATATCATTCTCCTTTGTTGTGGACTAATACCTGCTGTAGCCATCAAAGAGAAAACGAAACAAATATTGAAGCCGGTAAGAGAAGATTACAGGAAGAAATGGGATTTTCGGTGCCTCTGAAAGAATTGTTTTCTTTTATATATAAAGCTCCTTTTGATAATGGATTGACGGAACATGAGTTTGATCATGTCATGATTGGTTACTATAATGAAGCTCCCGTTGTCAATTCAGAAGAAGTTGAAAGCTGGAAATGGATGACTATTGAGGCTATAAAAGAAGATATGCAAAAGCATAAACAGTTGTATACAGAATGGTTTAAAATTATCTTTGATAAATTTTATCATTATATCGAAGCACAAAAAAAATAATTATGCGAGTAACGGTCAGTAGAAAAGCGCATTTTAATGCAGCCCATCGTCTCTTTAGAAAGGAGTGGTCGGAAATACAGAATGAAACTGTTTTTGGAAAATGCAATAATCCCAATTTTCACGGACATAATTATGATGTAATTGTCAACGTCACCGGTGAAGTAGATCCGGAGACGGGTTATGTCATCGATATGAAGATATTAAAAGATATTATTTACGAACAGGTAGAACTGCCCTTTGATCATAAAAACCTGAATCTGGATGTTCCGGAGTTTGCAAATCTTATTCCTACTGCAGAACATATCGCTTATGTAATTTGGCATAAGATAAAAAAATGCCTCTCTGAGGAATTAGAACTCAGTGTGGTTTTATACGAAACTCCTCGCAATTTCGTGAGCTATAGCGGAGAATAATTCTCTGTTTTTTAGAATTTTTTATGAGATAGTATTATAAAAAGTATAATTGTTTTTAGCGAATATTAAACATTCAAAAGCTTTTTGTAACTTGCAGCGCATTTTGTCATAAAATAAAAAACTTGGATTCTAAAGATATAAACATAAGCCCAACAAAAACAACCAATTTTATAGCCTATCCTTTGCAATTTACTCCTATTCTGAAAGATAGAATATGGGGGGGTAAAAAGTTAGCGACGCTTGGCAAACAGCTTCCTTCAGATACTATCGGAGAAAGTTGGGAAATTGCTATGGTTGGAGATGACTTAAGTTATATATCAAATGGGGTATATGCAAATCTTGATATAGAAAAGCTTATCACTGCATTTCCTGAAGAAATTTTAGGGACAAAAATTTACGAAACGTATGGAAAGCAATTTCCACTTTTGTTTAAATTTTTAGATGCAAAAACAGATTTATCCATTCAATTGCATCCAAACGATGTACTGGCAAAAAAACGACATAACACATTCGGAAAAACTGAAATGTGGTATATCATGCAGGCAGATGAGGGAGCAAGAATTATTTTAGGATTTAAGGAAAACAGTTCTGCAGAAGAATATCTGTTACATTTAGATAATAAAACTCTTCCTACCATTCTCAAAGAATATCGTGTAAAAGCAGGGGATGTATTTTTTATTGAAACAGGAACAATTCATGCAATAGGTGGCGGAATCGTACTGGCAGAAATTCAGCAGACTTCTGATATCACGTATCGCGTATACGACTGGGATCGTGTTGATGAATCCGGTAATCAGAGAGAACTACATGTAGATATGGCTTTAGAAGCTATTAATTATAAGGTTAAGCAAACTAAAATAGACTACTCAAAAGATACCAATGAAGCTAATTTACTGGTAAAAAGTCCGTTTTTCGTTACCAATTATATTCCCTTACAAGGAACAAAAGAAATCATCACAGACGGCAGCTGTTTCAGAGTTTATATCTGTACGTCAGGAACGTGTGATATTATAGCAGACGGACTTGTTTATACCCTTAAAATGGGTGAAACCGTATTGATGCCTGCAATCATTCGCGAATTTGATTTAAAGGGCAATGCAGAAATTTTAGAAGTATATATATAATAATTATAAAAAAGGAAGTTATGGCAAATGTAAGAAACTTGAAAAAAGATATCAATTATGTTTTAGGGGATATTATTGAAGCAGTGTATATCTGGGAAATGTCTACTACAGGAAAACCAACTGAACAATCATCAGCTATCATTGATGAAGCTATCGAAAAATTCGACGGATTGATCGAAAGAGTGAACCAAAGAAACGTAGAAAATAAAAAAGAACATTTTAAGAAAATTTATTCTGATTTAGAAGAATCTGCTAATCAATTAGTTGATAAAATCAACGCTTTGTAGTAGAAAAAAAAGCTAAAAAAAATTACGAGTGCTATTGTAGATATTAAAAACTGTACTATATTTGCACTCGTAAATGAGTCGCCGGTGTAGCTCAGCTGGCTAGAGCAGCTGATTTGTAATCAGCAGGTCGTGGGT
>DAMCXY010000023.1:0-39286 GCA_032096595.1 Flavobacterium sp.
TTATCCTGTACCATCTGTTGGAAGTTGATGGTTTGTGATACCCCAGCATTATCGACATATGTAAAAGTAGTTCCGTCGTAATATACATTACCACCTACTTTAGTTTCATTCAATACTTCAATCAGTTCGTTTAATACAGTTGTATTGTTTACGATGTTTTGAAAGTTACTGATGACATCAGCCGGAACGTTGATAGTAGTTACTGTATTGTCTTCAGAAGTATAGGTATATGTTCCGTCATTGTTGTTAACTAACGTTGTAACGGTTTCGTTATCCTGTACCATCTGTTGGAAGTTGATGGTTTGTGATACCCCAGCATTATCGACATATGTAAAAGTAGTTCCGTCGTAATATACATTACCACCTACTTTAGTTTCATTCAATACTTCAATCAGTTCGTTTAATACAGTTGTATTGTTTACGATGTTTTGAAAGTTACTGATGACATCAGCCGGAACGTTGATAGTAGTTACTGTATTGTCTTCAGAAGTATAGGTATATGTTCCGTCATTGTTGTTTACCAAAGTAGTCACAGTTTCATTATCCTGTACCATCTGTTGAAAGTTGATGGTTTGTGATACCCCTGCGTTATCTACATAGGTAAAAGTAGTTCCATCGTAATATACATTACCGCCTACTTTAGTTTCATTCAATACTTCAATCAGTTCGTTTAATACGGTTGTATTATTTACGATGTTTTGAAAATTACTGATAACATCAGCTGGAACATTGATGGTTGTAACGGTATTTTCCTCAGAAGTATAGGTATACGTACCATCATTGTTGTTTACCAACGTTGTAATAATATTTAGATCAGCAATTGGAATAAAAATAGTATTACCATCGCTATCTGTAAGTACTAAGTTATGATCAGGATTTACAGTTAAGCTTTCATTTGTTGTATTGGTAGTTTCCAAATCGGTTTGATTGATAATACGTAACCATTTGTCTATAAACCAATAATAATATCCTGGTTTGATATTATTACTATCAGTTGTATTGAAAACCAGTAAGCTGTTAATGTTACCGTTTGTTATTGTTGTCGTATCTGTTGTATTATTTAATGCCACACGAGGGATTAAAATACCTTTGTCAGAAGCTACTATTTCTAATTGTGATGATTTGTTCGGGGTTAATGTACCGATCCCTACCTGAGCATAAGAAGCGCCAGAAAGCAGTACTACCGCTAAAGGAAGTAATTTATTTTTCATTCTTTTTTATTTTGATTTATGTTTTACATGGAATACCATGCAGTTGTTTATAGTTAATTTTTTTCTGCTATTGAATGAGATCAATTGACACGATTGGAAAGACAGCCAGTTCAGAATGTTGTTTCGGAATTGCTGAATAAAATAGTTAAATTAAAAAAAGTAGTTTTTTTAAATCGTCTTCAGTCTAAGTTTTGTAGTAGTATGTCATCATATCGTTAAAAATTGTTCTGTAATAGTTGTATAATTTGTTCCCTTGTTGGGATTTGTACTTTTTTAGACAATTGGATCAGAAAAAGTCACATTTATTTATTTAAATTTTAAAAAAGCATTGTATGTATTAATTATTATTACTATATTGCTTTATTAATATCCTTGTATTATCGAAGAATATTTTTTACTTTTTAAAGAAAAAATAAAATATTTTCTATAATTTTCTGATAAATATAAATAACTTCATTGCCCTTGACAGAAAATGAATTTAGTTTTCTGATAAGCTGATTTGTCACCAAATAATAGCTGCAAAAATAGGATATCTATCGGCTTCAGATGTTTCAAAAAATTAGGTGAAAGTTCGAGATAATAAAATGAAACATTGATTTTCAGGTGTTTATAATTTTAATTTTTATAATGCTGTCCAAATTCAAGAATTGAAGAAATTATTTATTATGACTATTCAGATTTTTAAATTGAGTAGGAGTAATTTTAAACTCATTGCTGAAAGCTCTGTAAAAAGAGGTTCTGGAATTGAATCCACAGGCATATGCAATGCTTTCCATACTCATATCATCTTCTGATTTCAGAAATTCAACAGCAAAAGTTAATCTTTTTTTATTGACATACTGATTGAAATTCGTGTCTAATCCTGCAGAAAAAACCTGAGTAAGATTATATTTGGATATCCCTATCTTTTTGGCTACCGCCTGTAGGGAGAGTTCAGGATTCAAATAATATGTATTGTCTATATTTTCTAATAATTCAACATAGTTCCTTAGAATGGAATCAGTAAGCTTGGATTTTTTATATTTAGAATCCATTTCATTTTGCGTATTCTGCGGCTTACTATCCGTTTCCTTTACCGATGCATTCAGGGATATTATCTTTTTATTATTTGTTTTTTCTTTATAATTATTCTTTATGAGTTGCCTGAATATGATACCTGTAGCAGCAAACAAGGCAAAATGTATTAAAGATACAATAATACGATCTCCTGATTTATCTGGCTTGTAACCAAAAGTATATCCTATAAAAAGAACCGCTACACAGCAAAGTAAAATGAGTAATTCTGTGAGTAGATTTTTATAGACATTCAAGTAGTTTTTTACTGCTTTCTTGGTTTTTACTATATAATACGTATAGGCAGCATACATCACAAAACTCATGCTTGTAAATACATACAGTGTAAGGATATAAGAATAAATATAATCTTTCCAGTATTCCGGTCCCGATAAGATGATAAGAAAGGCAAAGCTATAGAGTAGTGGAATTATGAAATGCCATAATATTATTTTACCGGATTGTTTTTCTTGTTTAGAAAAGAAGAAAACAAAGGCAAAGAGAAATACCCCATAGAATAAGCTAAAAGGAGCGCCTATATTAAAAAAAAGATTTTCATAAAAAAAGAGGTTCGCTACAAATGCGCATAAAGCGTGAAATATCATGAATGCTAAAATAAGAATAGCATACTTTTCAAGCCTTGTTCTTTTTTTTAGTGTAAGCAGATAGATGCCTGTTGATGCAAGCATTAAGGTATTAGAAAGAAAAATTGACGATAATAACTGAGAAATATTAATCTGATCCATTGTTTTTAAGGTGAAAATTCCTATACTCAGAAGGTGTTTTTCCAACAATATTTTTAAAATGTTTATTAAATGTTGATTTTGAATGGTATCCGCATTCCAAGATAAGACTTTCTATTGTGTAGATATGAGCAGATTCCCTGATTCTTTTTTTTGCGAACTTGATGCGATAAAAAGCAAGTAATTGATAAAAGTTTAGCTGTAATTCATTATTTAAAAAATGGGATAATTGTTGTTTATTCATTTTCATATCTTTTGAAAACTTTTCAAAGTTATAGGAAGGATCTAAATAATCGTTACAACTTAAAAAATAATCTTCAATCTTATGGAGAAAACTACTCTTATGGGTAGGGAATTTGAGAATTTTTATGTCCGGTTGATTTTCAGTAATAAGTTTAGGTGTGTTGAGTATAATGAGAATGACCCATACATAAATGAGTTCTACAAATAACAAACAAGCAGCAATAATTCTTGGACCGAAATCAAAATAATAATCACTTTCTATTTCGAACCCGGAAATGATGAGTACAAGCCCAGAAATGATGAGGAAGTATTTATTGAATAAAACCCAATTACTGTGGATATCTTTTTTACCACTGTATAATTTTCTGTTAATCAAGAAAGAATATCCGATAAGGAACACTCCATTGATTATAAAAATAAAATACATGGTCAATGTCTCCGGATAGAAATAAAGTCCCATAGAAAAACAAATAAAAGGCAGACATAACAGAATATTTTTTATAGTCAGAAGTTTTAAATCTTTATTGGTACTATCGATACTTAATTGCAGAATCAGACCGTATAGCAAGGTTACAAAACTGAAATATCCGTTTAAAAAGAGAACGGAATGAAGGATAAGAAAAAACATCAACGCAATCAATATCCGTTGAAAATTCTGATGTTCTCCATCATTGTCATAGTTTTTGAGTAACCATCTCATTAAAAGGAGTTTTTTATAAATTTATAATTTAAACAAATGAAAATAACGAAAAACAGACTGTTATATTTACAGCTTATTGTTTTCCAGATATTTGATGTATTGTGAAGGAGTTATTCCTGCAATTTGTCTGAAAACGGATGTAAATTTACTATGAGTAGAAAATCCGCATTCAGAAGCCATATAACTTATTTTATATTGTCTGTATTTTTTTTCTGTTTTGAGTTTCTCTAAAATGTAATTTATTTTAAGTTCATTTATGTAAGTACTGAAATCTTTATGATATTGTTTGCGTAAAATATGGGAAAGATATTTTGTATTGGTACTAAACTCAACAGCAAGTGATGCTAAAGAAATATTTTCATTTAGAAAGAGCAGTTTTTTTTCAAATAACTTCAATTCTTTCAAAAGCCTTTCTTCTGTTTCAAAAGCCATATTTGTAGTCTCTGCCGAAGGATGCTGTACCTTGGAGAAACTATTTTCAACATTTTTATTTGCATCATGAGTGAGCAGAATTTTTTCAAAATTTAAAAGGTCTCTTTTTCTTTTTTTATGGTAAATATAAAAAGAGACAACTATAATAATTACCAGTAAACTAATAATGAATGTCAATAAAAGTAATTTTTTTTGACTCTTCATTTCCTGATGATTCAAATCTCTTATGAGGGTAGTTGTTGTGTTTTTTTTTGCAATCTCAAGTTGGGATGTTAAAGCCAGATATTTTTCATTAATCGTCAGATATTCTTTTTGGTTTCCGGTTTCTTTGTAATAACGCATAAGAATCAGATAGTTTTTCTCTTTCAAGGCAAAAAAATCGGATTCTTCTCCTAATAGATATGCTTTATGAAGATAATCAATTGCTTTTTCATACATATCCAAATAAAGATAAATTTCTCCTAATCCATTATATATAAAACCTGTGAGAGCACTTTCTTTAAAATTGATCTGATTGAGATGATCTAATCCTTTGTTGTAATAATAAAGAGAGGAGTCAATCTGTTTGAGTGAGAAAAAATTACTTCCTAATAATTCCATATTGGTAGCCAGTAGAAAATTTTTTGATTGAACATCTGAAATTTTTTCAAAGTAAAGATTTCCTTTTTTTAGATTTGTGATTGCGTCGGTTATTTTTTGTTCATTCTTTGAATAATAGGAGAGTTCCTGATATACATTTCCCTGAAAACGATAAGATTCATCTTTGTTCACAATCTTTTTGCTAACTTCCAACGCCTTATGTAAATACTCTTTTCCTTTTTCATTTAATCCGCTGTCTCTGTACAAAGAAGATAAATGACCCAGTATCTTTGCCTGCCATTCCTTATTTTCGTTGTTTTGTGCAATATCATACGCTTTCAGAGCTATCTGAATAGCCTGATCTTTTTTCCCCTTTTGCTGCAGGAGCTGAGAGGTAATCATTTGAGATTGAATCCGCTGAATGTCGTTTTGAGCAATTTTGTACAGAGAATCTGCTGTTTTTAAAGCACTGTCTGTATTGGAGTCTGTTTTCTCCCGGGCTAATTTGTTATATATGCTGTCAAAAGAATATTTTCTATCTGTAGATTGAGAAAACAAACTATATGATAACAAAAAGGATAAAAACAAGTAGTAGTGCTGTCTCATAAATATTGCTCTTATAAAATAAGAAATGGATAGTAATAGATATATTTTTTCTTATTTTACATAAAATACTTATAATGTTATAAGTAGCTACAAAAATAATGCATATCATATTAATATGTGCAGTAATTCATAAATAAATAGTATGTTTTTAAGAATTTCTGAAATTCCGTACAGTTGAGGGGAAATAATATGTAACATCTTCTCTTCAAAACGAATACAGAAATAGTATATTTGCATTTTAAAACAGGAGATACCCACCTTAAATTTTGTATTCATTTATAAAACATGAATAGAATAGATAAAAATAGTTTAGAAGAATTAGATGACCTGGAATTGATCAAGTTGACATTGAGCACTAAAGATTCTCGTTTTTTCTCTGTTTTATATGACAGATATGCTCCGTATGTGTATAACAAATGTTTTTCATTTGTGGATACCAAAGAGGAAGCTCAGGATCTGACACATGATATTTTTATTAAGGTCTATTTAAGCTTAAAGACGTTTAAAAATGAATCTAAGTTTTCTACTTGGTTATACTCAATTACTTATAATTTTTGTGTCAATTTTATAAGCAAGAAAAAAATTAAATACAACTTAGATATCGATCAATTGGGGCATATTCAGGATGAGGGAGAAGAAAATGGCACTGAAGAAGATTTTGATATTTTACAGATTAATTATGCTAAATTGCAGGAAATTCTTAGAATGCTTGATGTGCAGGACAGAATTATATTGTTAATGAAATATCAGGATGATTTATCAATTAAAGAAATTTCAGAGTTATTAAAAATTGGTGTAAGTGCAGTTAAAATGAGATTACAACGATCCAAGCAAAAGGTAATGAAGAAATATAAATCATTGTAATTAGTATGGAGAACCCTTTTAAAAAAATATTAATTAAAGAAGATTTGCCTGGCTTGATAAAAGATAAGGTAATGGATGATATCGATTTGATTAAATTGACCATAGACTTATCGGAACTTTATCTGGTTGGTATTCCACAGGTATTTTCCTCATTCAGTGACAAACCCAATAAAGATCTAAAAGAAGACAATAACTCAAAAGATAATAATAATGAATAGTGATTTTTTTTACAATATTTCAGATCCCGCTGTATGGTCAGGCATCTGGCATGATAATATAAAAATACTTCTCATAAAGTTTTTTTATGTACTGCTTTTTATCCTTGTTTCCTGGATATTATTCAAAGTTATTGTTAAGATTTTAAGCCGAGTTCTCATTCTTGCTAAGGTTGATAAAATTAATCATTATGTAAATAATATTGATTATTTAAACAGCCTGAATTTTAAGTTTGACATCCGGAAAATTATAATCGGTTTTATAAAACTGGTTTATGTACTGATCATTGTTGTAATCGGAGCCGATATTTTCAATATGCCGGGAGTTACTCTGGTGATTAATGAAATCATCAGTTATCTGCCGCGTATTATAGGTGGACTGATTATTTTATCGATAGGGGTTTATGTGACGAATTTGCTCAAAAGCAAATTAAACTTATTTCTTCAGATTTTACAGCTCAATGCCGGATTAAAGATTATTAAGTCATTTATACTCGGTGGAGTTTTTCTTTTTTTCCTTTTGATCGCCTTAAATCAGATGGGGTTTGACCTGAGTCTTATCACAAATAATCTAAGTATTATTCTCGGGTTGATTGTCGCTTCCATATCACTTTCTTTCGCTTTGGGATCCAAGGATATTGTTACTGAAGTGCTGTATAGTTATTATTTGAAGAAATCAATTCAGGTAGGTGATGTCATTAAGATAGAAGATGATGTTTCCGGTATTGTTGTGTATATAGACAGCATAAATTTAAAACTTAAATCAGAAAATAAATACATATTGTATCCGATCAATAAAATAAAAAATCTGAAAATAGAAATTTTATAATCGGATTCAAGATCACAAAACCTTTTGCTGTATAAGGATTCCTAAAGAGGTTTTCTTAAAAAAAGCTTCAGTTGAGTTTTGTTATTCAGACATTATCAGATGTTGTATGCAAACGCATTAAATATTAAATCATAAAGGCAGATTCATGTTAGACAACAAAGAAAATAAAAGAACCTCCTTAGAGCAGCTGGGAGAATTCGGACTGATAGAACATCTGACAAAACATTTTGTCAGTGAGCAGCAGAGTACGGAAAAAGGAATAGGTGATGATGGAGCCGTACTTGACTTTAAATCGAATAAAGTCGTTGTTTCTACTGATTTACTGGTAGAAGGTGTACATTTTGATTTAAGTTATATGCCATTGAAACATCTTGGATATAAAGCTGTTGTGGTAAATATTTCTGATATCTGTGCTATGAATGCCGTACCCACTCAAATTACAGTCTCCATTGCTGTTTCTAACCGTTTTCCATTAGAGGCATTGGAAGAATTCTATGCCGGAATACAATTGGCTTCAAATTACTACAATGTGGACGTAATCGGAGGCGATACCACTTCTTCTCAGACAGGGCTTATCATTAGTGTTACAGCGATAGGAGAGGCTGAAGAAAAAGATATTACATATCGTTCCGGAGCTAAGGATACCGATCTGCTTGTCGTTACAGGAGATTTGGGAGCAGCCTATATGGGATTACAAATTTTAGAAAGAGAAAAACAGGTTTTTCTGGTCAACCCGAATAACCAACCGGATTTAGAGCATTATTCTTATTTAATTGAAAGGCAGTTAAAACCGGAAGCCCGCAAAGATATCAAAGCATTATTGTATGATCTTGATGTAAAACCTACTTCAATGATTGACATTTCGGATGGACTTTCTTCAGAGCTTTTTCATATCTGTAAACAGTCTGGCGTCGGATGTAATGTATACGAAGATAAACTTCCGCTTGATCCTCAGTTTATAAATGTTTGTGAAGAATTTAATATTGACAGCACTACTATTGCCATTAATGGAGGAGAAGATTACGAGTTGCTGTTTAGCATTAAAATGGAAGATTACGACAAGATCAAAGGAAACCCTCATTTGAGTGTAATTGGACACATTGTACCTGAAAATGAAGGGTTGCATATCGTGACCAGAGAAAACACAAAAATCCCTTTAAAAGCGAAAGGATGGAATGCTTTTAAAGAGTAAAAAGAAACGCCGGTCTGAGACCGGCGCTTCATAACAAAAACAACAAAAAAATTAAGACAACTTATTGATAAGTGTTCTCCAATCTTCTAATTCAGGGATCCCCGGTTTGCGTTTACCAAAAAACTGAATGATGATATCTCCCATTTCATTAAATACTTCGATTGAAGTAACAATCCCGTCTTCAGTTGGTTTACGGACAATCCAGGTCTGAGCAATTTTGCTCATATCTAAATGCATGTTGAAATCCGGATCCATTACATTGAACCAGTCTCCATGCCATAATGTTTTATTTACTTTTCCTGTATGGATTTGTATGTTTCCTTTATTTCCTACAAATACCATAATAGGTAATTTTGCAGCAGATGCTTCTTCAAGCATAGAAACGATAACATCTTTACTTACTTCTTTTGCGTGATAATGATCAGGAGCCAATCGTAAAGCCTGTGTTCTGGTCACACCAAATTTACGCATCATCATAAAGAAATCATGCGTATCTTTTAAATCTAACCATGCTTGTTGAAACCCTTTTATATCAATTTCTCCGTCTGGTTTCTCATCCAGATTAAGTGGCATTTTTTCGGATGTTTCATTTGTTGATTGATCTTCCGCTTTGTATTTTGATACTAAAATGTCAAAAGCTTCGTCATTGCTATCTTTTGTAAGATAAATTTTGTGAATCGCCTCACCGTCTTTCCCAAAAAACTGAATGCTTTTTTTGATTCCGTGAGCGGTTTCATCAACAACCGCATACGCTTTGTTCCAATGACTCCAGAAAATACGTAAATCGATATCCTCTCCTACAAAAAGACCGGCATGTGGTGAAGAGAAATCAGCGTTTAAATAAATTCCCTTACGCTCATGTACGCATTCTTCATTTCTGGTCAGGGCCATTACTTTCCCCAGAGATTCTACCTCTGAAAGTATCGCCTGAAAATCTGGACGTAATCGGGTTACCGTCTCTCCTGTTTGTGTTGCCAACAATTCTGCTTCGCTCACGCCTAATTCCTGCGCTGCGTTTCGAATTCTTAACTGGGGACGCTCTTGCTTCAGAGCATTCCACTGTTCTTTTAATGATGATGAGGTTGTATGCATTATTTCTTATTTTGTCCGAATAATATTAAAGGCTGTTGGTTGATCGGATTTACACTTACATAGCAGGGAAAGTTATAAACCTCAGAGATCATTTCTTCGGTCAGAACATTTGCAGGAGTGTCATAAGCGACCAGCTTACCTTTTTTTAATAATAAAATTTTATCGGCAAACTGAGATGCTAAATTGATGTCATGAAGCACTACAATTGCCGTATTGTTTTTCTCTGTCAGATTTTTTATGATTTCCAGCGTCTTAAACTGATGTGAAACATCCAGATTGTTGAGTGGCTCATCTAACAATATGATTTTATTTTCTATATTGTTTTCCAGCTGTGTCAGTACGCGTGCTAAATGTACGCGTTGTCTTTCGCCGCCAGATAAATGTTCGTATGAGCGGTTTTTCAGATGTGTGGTATCTGTTGCTTCCATCCATTTTTCCACTGCTTGTCCGTCTTTTTCAGATGGTGTATTGTCGAAATAAGGATAGCGTCCCATCATAACTACATCTTTTATTTCAAGAGTGATGTCTCCTGCCTGATGCTGTGAAAACTTTGCCTTGTGCAATGGTAATTCTCTTTTATCCCATTGACTAATAAGCTTCTCTTTAAAAAGAACGGTTTTGTTTTTCTGTTCAAGTTCATTGCTTATATAGCTCAATAGAGTAGATTTTCCTGCTCCATTGGGACCTAATATGGCAATGAATTCGCCTTTTTCAGCAGCAAAGCTTATTTCATCTAAAAGAAGATGGTTTTTTACAGCGAATCGTACATTTTTTGCCTTTAACATTACAATGTTTTTTTAAATCGAATTAGTATGGCAATGAAAACCGGAGCACCCATAATAGCTGTTAAAATACCGATTGGTAATTCTGCCGGCTGAACGATCACTCTGCTTATTGTATCTGCGAGTACCATAATGATACTTCCTAAAATAATGGATAAAGGCAAAATAACAGTATAGTTTGATTTGAAGAGCAGTCTCAGAATATAGGGAACAATAAGTCCTACAAATCCAATTGTTCCTGCAAAAGAAACAGCTGTTCCTACCATCAGGGCAGAGAAAATAACAATTTGTTTTTTTGTTTTTTCTACGTCAATTCCCAAATGTTGAGCATCTCTTTCTCCAAGCATCATTGCATTCAGTGCTTTCCCTTTTCCTACTAAAAACAAAAGACCCGTTATAACAACGATAGCGAGTACTAAATTCTTTGTCCAGTTAGCTCCTGCCAGACTTCCCAACGTCCAGAAAGTAAGATTTCTGAGTTCTTCATCGGTAGAAAGATAGGTTAGCATTCCGGTTGCTGCCCCCGTGAGAGCAGTTATTGCTACGCCAGATAAAAGAAGAATAACAATATTTGTTCTTCCATTGGTGGTAGACATTTTGTAAACAAAGCTCATGGTCAGTATCGCACCTACAAAGGCCATGATACTGATGAGAGAGTAGTGGAGCGCTTCCGGTATAAAGGGACGAATGCTTGCTCCCAAGACAATGGTTACAGCAGCAAAAAGAACAGCTCCTGATGTAATACCGATAAGATCGGGTGAAGCCAGCGGATTTTTGAACATCCCCTGAAGACAGGTTCCGGCAACTGCCAAAGCACTACCAATCAGAATAGCCATTATGATACGCGGCATTCTCAACTGGAAAAGTACAAAATGGTCTGAGGCAGAAATCCTTTCTGATCCGGTAAATAAATTTAAGAACGTATTAAGTACACTGTTTTCAAAGTTATAGGCTCCTACAAATAATGAAATTACGACTAAAGTGATTAATAACAAGATTAATAGAAGCCTATAAAGCTGAACTTTTTTTTGCATTTTTTCAGGTCAGTTGATTATTGTAATAATTTGTTTAAATCAACTGCTGCATCACCAAGACGTGGACCAAATCCTGAAAGATATTGTCCTTCCATAGCAATTACCTTTTTATTTTTTCCTGCATTGGTTGCTGATATACCTTCAATTTTTAAAAGACCGTCTACACCTCCGATGCTCGCCAATCCTGAATCAAACATTAAAATAACGTCAGGGTTTGACGATACCAATGCTTCAGGAGTCAAAGGTTTAAAATCGGAAAAATCATTTGCAGCGTTTTCACCACCTGCAATAGTAATGATTCTTTCAAGTGGTGTATCTTTTCCAGCCACCATAAGGTTACCTGCTCCACGTGCGTAGATAAACAAAACTTTTGGTTTCTTTTCCAGCGTTTTTACAGTAGCAAGTTTTGCATTAATATTGTCAATAATTGGCTGGTAATTTTCTTTATTAAGAGATTTGGCAACTGTAGTGATTAAATTCGCTGTTCCCTGAGCAGAAAACTCCTGATCAATTAACTCTAATTTAACTTTAGAAGCTTTCAGTTTTTCCAATAAATCAGGATTCATATCCTTATTGGAAGCATATACCACAGTTGGTTGTAGTGCTAATATAGATTCGGCAGTAATAGATCTTACATGCCCTAAATTCTGAGCTTTCAATCCTTCAGGATAATTACTTGTAACATCAACTCCTATGATATTGTTTTCTTCTCCTAACTGTGCTAAAGTTTCTGTGATAGCGCCGTTTAGCGAAACAATTTTAGCAGTAGAAAGGGTGTCTTTCTTGTCGGTTTCTACAGTATTTTGCCCTTCTTTTTTGCATGATGCAAAAGCAACTGTAAGTAATAAAATTGAGAAAATTTTTTTCATCGTTTATCGTTTAAAAACTTAATTGTTGGAGCAAAAATACTATTTTTTTTGTAGTTACCAAACGCTATTTAGAATTAATTTAAATAATATTTTTTTCACGGGTTACTAATAATCAGAATCGTTATCTTTGTATTAAAATTTGGGTATTAAGTAATTCAAGTTAGTACCTTTGCACTAAACAAAGTGAAAAATGTTAGACATTCAATCTATAAGAGCTGATTTTCCCATTCTCCATCAGGAAATAAACGGTAAGCCTTTGGTTTATTTCGATAATGGAGCAACAAGCCAGAAACCTGTTGTGGTCATTGAAGCTATCGAAAAATATTATAAGGAGATCAACGCTAATATTCATAGGGGAGTACATCATCTGAGCCAGGTGGCAACAGATGCTTATGAAGAAGCGCGTTTGATTGTTAAAAATCATATAAATGCAGCTCAGTTGCATGAAGTAATCTTTACGTCAGGTACTACTTTCGGAATTAATCTGGTGGCTAATGGTTTTAGTCAGATGCTTAAAGAAGGGGATGAGGTGATTGTTTCTCATCTGGAACATCATTCGAATATTGTACCGTGGCAGTTTGCGTGTGAAAGAAGCGGTGCTACACTTAAAGTGATTCCTATGAACGAAAAGGGAGAACTTGTTATGGAAGCATATGATCAACTTCTGACAGACAGAACCAAACTGGTGGCTGTCAACCACATTTCAAATGCTTTGGGTACTATTAATCCGATCAGAGAAATAATTGATAAAGCACATAAAGTCGGCGCTGCCGTTTTGATTGATGGAGCCCAGGCTGTACCTCATATAAAACCTGATGTTCAGGAATTGGATTGTGATTTTTATGTTTTTTCAGGGCATAAAATGTGTGCTCCTACAGGATCAGGAATATTATACGGAAAAGAAGCTTGGTTAAACAAATTGCCTCCTTATCAGGGTGGAGGAGAAATGATCAAGGAAGTAACTTTTGAGAAAACGACGTACGCATGCCTTCCTCATAAGTTTGAAGCAGGAACACCTAATATAGAAGCGGGTATTGTACTTGGAGTTGCTATTAATTATTTAAATTCCATAGGTTTTGAGAATATTGAAGCCTATGAAAAAGAACTTTTGAAGTATGCTACGGAAAAGTTGCAAGAGATGCCCGGTATTATTTTCTACGGAACTTCTACAGAAAAAGCTTCTGTGATCTCTTTTAATTTTGAAGGATTACATCCTTATGATGTTGGGGCTATTATAGATAAGTTAGGAATTGCGGTAAGAACAGGTCATCATTGTGCCCAGCCGATTATGGACTACTATAGAATTCCGGGTACCATAAGAGCCTCTTTTTCATTTTATAACACGAAAGAAGAAATAGACCGCATGATGGATGCGTTAAAAAAAGCGCAAAGTATGCTTTCATAAATTGAGACAAATGACCATAAAAGAAATTCAGGAAGAAATAATAGACGAGTTTTCCATGTTTGATGACTGGATGCAGCGATATGAATATATTATAGAACTCGGAAAAAGCCTGCCTATTATTGAAGATGTGTATAAAACAGAGGAAAATACAATAAAAGGATGCCAGTCTAAAGTATGGTTGCATGCGGAAAAGCAAAATGATTTAGTTGTATTCACAGCAGATAGTGATGCTATCCTGACCAAAGGCATTATTGCGATTCTTATACGTGTTTTCTCGAATCAAAATGCTCAGGCGATTTTAGAAGCAGATACATCATTTATTGATGAAATAGGATTAAAAGAACATTTGTCGCCAACCCGTGCCAATGGACTGGTGTCTATGATCAAACAAATAAAAATGTACGCATTAGCGTTTCAAGCTAAATAAATATGGAAAACGAAATAGATATGAACGCTCTTGGTGAGAGCATCGTAAAAGTATTAAAAACCATCTTTGATCCTGAAATTCCCGTAGATATCTATGAATTAGGATTAATCTATGATGTGTTTGTAAACGAAAACAGAGAAGTGAAAATATTGATGACACTGACATCTCCTAATTGTCCGGTGGCTGAAACACTGCCTATGGAAGTTAAAGAGAAAGTATCTTCCATCAATATGGTAAAAGATGTGGAACTTGAGCTTACTTTTGATCCGCCATGGAATAAAGACCTAATGAGCGAAGAAGCTAAATTAGAATTGGGAATGCTGTAAAAGGTGTGATAAAATAGAGTAAATATTAAAACTGTTTTTGATGTCAGAAGAAATTATAAATAAAGTTGCCAAAAGCGCTTTGGAAGTATTTGATCTTGAAGATTATTTTCCTGAGGAAGAAAGGCTTCCGTTAGATATTTCTCCGTGGTTGTATGAAGGTTTTCTTTTAAAAGAGAAAGATTTTCGGGAAGCGTTAAAAAATCACGACTGGGAGCAGTACAGAGGTAAACTGGTAGCACTGCATTGTTCAACCGATGCTATTTTGCCGGCTTGGGCATTGATGCTTACGTCTTCTTATCTACAGCCTTACGCAAAGATGGTAGTTCAGGGTACATTACACGATCTGGATATTGCTTTTTATCAGAAAATAATGGAAGAGATTGATTTTTCTGTCTATACAGACAAACCTACGATAATAAAAGGATGTTCAAAAAAAAGCATACCGGAAGAGGCTTATGTTATGGCAACACAGAAAATGATGCTGTACGCCCGGTCTATTATGTTTGGAGAAGCTTGTTCAGCAGTTCCCATTTTTAAAAAGAAAAAATTGTAATAAAAACATAAAATGCTAACTTTGTTGTAAAACAAGTATTTATGAAAAGAAAATTATTTTTAAGTTTTTCTCTTTTGGCAGTTAGCGCTTCGTATGCACAGGCACAAGTAGAAAATGACACATTGGGACCTGTGAGCCCGTGGACAAAAAAAGGTACCATTTCGTTATTGGGTAGCCAATCCAGTTTCAGTCAGTGGCAGGCCGGAGGTTCCAATAACTTTGCAGCCAATGCTGCGTTGAATTATGACTTTAATTATAAAAAAGAAGACTGGACCTGGGATAATAAAATCATAGCTTCTTATGGAATCAATAAGATTAAAGGTTCTGAACAGCAAAAAACAGATGACCGTCTTGAGCTGAACTCGTTATTAGGTAAAAAAGCCAGCGGTGATTGGTACTACTCTGCTTTTGTGAATTTTAAAACGCAATTTGATACCGGGATGAATCCTGATAATCCGGACGAACGTATTTCACACTTTATGTCACCGGCTTATTTACAGATAGGACCGGGTATGCTTTGGAAGAAAAATGATAACCTGAAGGTCAACATTGCTCCTGCTACTTCCCGTTTCATTTTTGTGCACAGACATTTTACTGAACTGGGTACTTCCTTTGGTGTAGAACAGGGGAAAACAATGCGTTTTGAATTCGGAGCTGCTGTAAATGCGTATTATAAGTTTACGGTAATGGAGAATTTTACTGTAGAAAACATTTTAAATCTTTATTCGAATTATAGAGAAGATCCTCAAAATGTCGATATTGACTATCAGTTAAATGCTGTTTTAAAAGTTAACAGATACATTTCTACGAATTTTACTTTCCAGACTATTTATGATGATAATGCGTATCGCGGATTTCAAACTCGTCATACATTAGGAGTAGGTCTTAACTATGCCTTCTAAAAAAATTAGAATAAAAAAAGCCTGAGATATTTCTCAGGCTTTTTTTATTCTTCGTTCTCTTCAGCTTCATTCTCAGTGTATTCAGGATATAGAAAATTGTTGTAAGGAAAACGCATGATATGAATCTGACGTACAGCTTCATAAACTTTTTGTCTGAATTCCTCAAAATTTTCTTTTTCAGTAGCAGATATAAAAATGGTATTGTTTTCTCCTACTTTACTCATCCATGTTTTTTTCCATTCCTCAATAGAGTAATGTTTGGTGGTTCGTTCTGTTGTCAGATCTTCAGCATCAAAATTTTCAGGCTTGTAAGCATCAATTTTGTTAAAAACCATAATAGTAGGCTTATCGTCGCTTTTGATATCTTTTAATATCTGATTTACCGAAGCAATATGTTCTTCAAAATCATGATGAGATATATCTACCACATGCAATAGTAAATCAGCTTCTCTTACTTCATCTAAAGTACTCTTAAAAGATTCAACCAGCTGTGTTGGTAATTTTCGTATAAAACCTACTGTATCGGATAAAAGAAAAGGAAGATTTTTAATTACTACTTTTCTTACTGTAGTATCCAAAGTAGCAAAAAGTTTATTTTCTACAAAAACTTCACTTTTTCCAATAGCGTTCATAAGCGTTGATTTTCCTACATTAGTGTAGCCAACCAGCGCCACACGAACCAAAGCACCTCTGTTACTTCGTTGAACTGCCATTTGTTTATCAATAGTCTGTAGTTTTTCCTTGAGCAGGGAAATCCTGTCCCGAACGATCCGTCTGTCTGTTTCAATTTCTGTTTCCCCGGGACCTCGCATACCAATTCCTCCTCGCTGGCGCTCAAGGTGAGTCCACATACCCGTCAGGCGAGGCAGTAAGTATTGAAACTGAGCCAGTTCTACCTGTGTACGTGCATAAGAAGTTTGTGCCCGTTGAGCAAAAATATCTAAAATAAGATTGGTGCGGTCAAGCACTTTGCAGTCCAGTAATTTGGATAAGTTTTTTTGTTGGGCAGGAGATAATTCATCATCAAAAATAACTGTATCTACAGCATTCTCTTTAACATAGAGTTCAATCTCCTCAAGTTTACCCGTTCCAACAAAAGTTTTCGGATTTGGTTTATCTACTTTTTGGGTAAATCGTTTAATAACTTCTCCTCCTGCAGTATAGGTTAAAAAAGCAAGCTCATCTAAATACTCATTTAACTTTTCTTCATTCTGTTGCTGGGTAATAAGACCTACAATAATTGCTTTTTCGTATTTAATAGTTTCTTTTTCGAGCATATTTAAAATTTGTGTAATAACAAAAATAACGCTTTTAAATAAAAAATGGACTGTCTTTTCCTTCTAATTACAAATTCTATTCAGACAATTCTGAATTTGATAATTATTTTAACTGTTAAAAAAGGAACTTTTTAATAAGAATTTCTTAACCTCGATTTCAAAAAGAGTATATTTGTTTTTTAATGTAAGTATATTTTATACATATAAAATTGATAAAAAATGAAAAAATTATCACTCTTTGCCTTGTTTCTTTGTGGATTTTTTGCTTATAGCTTTGCTTTTGAGCAAAATATTTATGAGGATATTAAAGGTTTTGTGAAAAATGTTTTTTATGTTAACGGGCACTCTAGAACACAAGCACAAGATGCTTCAATCTTCTATCTGAATCCTGCTGACTTAAATTTTTCCGAAGATTTTGAAGGAAGTCCGACATGGGATTTTTCTAACGGAACTCAACCGAATAAATGGTATATTGGTACTGCTGTGAATAATGGTGGTACGCAATCTCTGTATATATCGGATAATAACGGAACAAGTAATAACTATACAACCTCTACATCTTCTGTAACTCAGGCATACAAGCAAATCTCTATTCCAGCTAATATTGCAGATGTGCAGATTAAGTTCGATTGGCGTGCTTTAGGAGAAACAGGTGTGTATGATTACTTAAGAGTGTGGATTGTACCTGTAACTTTTACACCTACAGCTGGCAATCAAATCGCTACTGGTGGTGGCAGAATACGAATTGGTGGTGATCTGTATCAGCAATCTTCATGGACAACGTTCAATGCTGTTGCAAATTTATCTTCTTTTGCGGGGCAGGATGTCAGATTAGTATTTGAATGGAGAAACGACGCTTCTGCAGGCACTCAACCACCGGCTGCAATAGATAATATATTGGTGAAAGGAGTAACATGTTCAGCTCCTTCCAATTTGGTTATTACTACCTTAGAAGCAAATATGGCGCAGATATCATGGACAGGACCTGCGACTACTAATGTTGCATCATACGATTATTACTACGCAACCACAGCAACACCTCCTGTAACACCTTCAGGAAATGTAACTGGTACAACGGTTACAATAGAGAATTTAACGCCTTCAACACAATATTATTTTTGGGTGAGAAGCAACTGTGGAGCAACTGATGGTAGTAGCTTCTGGATAGGTCCTTTACAGGCAACAACAACTCAGATTCCGGCACCTGTAAATTTCAATGAAGGATTTGAAGGTGACAGTAGCGGATGGACTTTTACAAATGGTACACAGACAAATAAATGGATTATTGGATCTGCTGTTGCCAATGGAGGAACTAAATCTTTATACATCACCAATGACAACGGTACATCAAATGCCTATACAAATTCTTCATCAACAACAACACACGCTATTCGTGATTTGGCATTTCCAATAGGTGCATCGGAAGCAACCATTTCCTTTGACTGGCGTGCTTTAGGAGAAACCGGCATATATGATTATATGAGAGTATGGTTAGTTCCGGTTACTTTTACACCCGTTTCAGGAACACTTATTACTGAGGCAAATAGTGGAGGAGTGCAGATCGGAGGGAACTTTTTTCAGCAGGCAAACTGGCAAAACTATAACCAGATAATAGATGTAAACGCTTATGCAGGGCAAACCCGCCGATTAATTTTTGAATGGAGAAATGACGGTTCAGGCGGTAATCAGCCACCGGCAGCAGTTGATAATGTTAATATAAACCTTATTACATGTCCGCGACCGATTGATATACATGTACAGAAAAATAATCTGGGAAATATGGTGATTTCCTGGCAACCGACAGGATCAGAAACTCAATGGGAAATTATCATTCAGCCGGCAGCAGATCCGCCGCCGACAGATGCTACTACAGGAATTATCGTTAATGGTACTCCACAATATATCTATACACAAGCGCAAGAAGGTGTGATATATAAAGTATATATCAGAGCTGTTTGTAGTGATTCGGATAAAAGTCTTTGGACAAATCCTATAGAATTTTCTGATTTTAATCCACCGGCATGTGCAGATTTGAATGTGTTGCCATTAGATTTAAATGTTAATGAAAATGGAGAATATATCTTCTGTGAAGCTGAAGGAGAGGTAACTATTGATTTAGATGCGAGTTTTGATGCAGAGTCTTTCAAGTCAACCAGTGAATATGTGGTAGAGTCTATTGATTATGAACCACCATTTCCTTTCTTGGGAGGTACAGTAATGCCTATCACATCAGATGATGATTATACAGCCAGTTTTAATCTTCCTTTTAATTTCTGTTTCTTTGAGAATAGTTATTCATTTTGTAGAATCGGGGATAATGGGGTTATTACTTTTGGATTGCCTTTTACAACTACCTATGGCGAATTTTGTCCATGGAATTTACAGGGTGTTCAGATACCGAATACAAATTTTGCTATTAAGAATGCTATATATGGTGTTTTTCAGGATATGCATACTACTAATAATCCAGGACCTAATTCTCAGATCAATTATCAAATTTTAGGAACCTATCCTTGTAGAGCTTTAGTAGTGAATTTTAATGAAGTTCCTGCCTTTGGAACCGGATCCAACGATTGTACGGATCCGCAATACAGAACTACTACTCAGATTGTATTGTATGAAATTACAAATATTATTGAGGTGTATGTAAAGAAAAGAACCGCTTGTTTGAACTGGCCAACAGGCGCAAATGCTGGACAAGGTGTACTGGGAATTCAGAATGCTGCAGGTACTTTGGCTTATACTCCTCCCGGAAGAAATACCGGATCCTGGTCGACTACTGAAGAAGCATGGCGTTTTAAACCTAACGGAGAAACGAATGTAACTTTTGGCTGGTATGCAAATGGAGCATTAATTTCGACTGATCCTCAACATCAAATTACTATCAGTGAAACAACAAACTTTGAAGCACGTATCAGTTATCCGGGCTGTGGAGATGAAGATTTTGAAATCGTAAAAGCATTTACAGTAAAAGTAAGTGAAGAAGTAATTGCAACTCAAGCAGAGAATATTGAACTATGTGTTTTCCAGGGAGAAATCCCTGAAGTGAATTTACGCGATAAAGATTCTGAAGTATTAGCTCAGATTGAAAACACAACTAATTTTGAGGTAAATTATTACGAGACTGCAGAAGATGCTGAAGCTGATACAGCAAGATTGGCAAATCCGGAAAATTATCAGCCAGATATGCTGCCTAAAGTAATTTATGTAAGAGTGGAAAACACAGATACGGAATGTTATGCTACTACATCGTTCCGAATTGTTCCAAAGGAGGCTATCAAAATTACAAAGCCGGATGATATCATAGTATGTGTGTATGATGGTATCATTCCTGAAGTAAATCTTCAGCAGGTAGAACAAAAATTAATGTCACAGATTGCAGATCCGCAGGTGCATACAGTTAGTTATCACCATACACAGAATGAAGCTATATTAAATGCAAATCCGATTACTAATATCGGAAACTATCAGGCAGGAACTCTGCCAGAAACCATATATGTCAGACTTTCCAATAATGAAACACAATGTGAAGCAACAACCAGTTTTAGAATCATTCAGGGAGAAGTTTTAGATACCTTTGTTATTGATGATGTACTGATTTGTACAAACTATGTATTGCCTGAATTGCCGCAAGGTTATTATTATAGTACACAGGATATTGGTAAAGGAGATGTGCTCAAGCCAGGAGAAGTATACGGATTAGGGCAGCATAAGGTATATATCAACATTGATAGCAAAGACGGATGTGTAGCAACAAGCGAGTTGAATTTTGAAGTCGTTGATTGTAGTATTCCAAAAGGGATATCACCAAATGGAGATGGATTAAATGACAATTTTGATCTCACATTATACCATGCATTACAAGTTGTGATCTATAACCGGGATGGAAGAGAAGTTTTCAGTTATGGTCAAGGCTATACCAATCAATGGTATGGACAGGATAAAAGCGGTAAAGAATTACCGGACGGAACCTATTTTTATAAGATAACAACGGCTACCGAAGTACTTTCTGGCTATGTTCAGGTAGTAAGAGAAATTAAATAATATTATAATTGTTGTTAAGGAAAACCTCAAACATTTGTGTTTGAGGTTTTTTTTTGATAAAAACTTAACAATATATTTATATATTTGTTTTGTCTATTAATTATTTAGTTGCTTTATGAAGAAAAAAATACTTTTAGTGTTATTTCTTTCAGCCGTTTTGGGATATGGATTTATATTCCAGAAAAATGCTTTAAGAGATTTTAAAGATTCTATTGTAGATATGTCTCCGGAAGAAGGGAAATCTCTATCTCAAAGGAATAATACTTCCATGTTTTATTTAAATCCGGCAGATTTAAACTACATAGAAGATTTTGAAGGAACCCATGGATGGGAGTTCACCAATGGTACTCAGGTAAATAAATGGTATGTAGGTACCGCGGTAAACAATGGCGGAACTAAATCATTGTATATTTCCAATAACAATGGTACTGCCAATACTTATACAATAACAACGACTTCTGTGACACAGGCTTACAAGCAAATCGCTATACCAGTCAATACATCAGATGTTCAGATTGGATTTGACTGGAGAGCAGATGGTGAAGGTAGTTCTATTCTTTACGATTATTTCAGGGTTTGGGTCGTTCCTGAAACTTTTACTCCGACTCCTGGAACACAAATCGCAGCAGGAGGTGGCAGAGTTCAGGTTGGAGGAAGTTTTAACCTGAATCCGTCATGGACAACCTATAATGGGGTTGTAAATTTATCAGCTTTTGCCGGACAGAATGTAAGATTGGTATTTGAATGGAGAAATGACGGTTCTGCGGGAACACAGCCGCCTGTAGCTATTGATAATGTTGTAGTAAAAGGAGTAACATGTTCATCACCGAGTAATTTAGTGCTTACAGCAATTGACGCTACGAGTGCACAATTATCTTGGTCGGCACCTATAACGGCCAATGTAGCTTCTTATGATTATTATTACAGTACTTCACCAACAGCACCGACAACACCTTCGGGTAATACTACAGCAACTACAGTTACCATAGAAGGGCTGAACGTTTATACTCAATATTATTTCTGGGTTCGTACTAATTGCGGTACCACAGACGGATCAAGTTTCTGGACCGGTCCTTTACAAATAACTACTACTCAGAATCCGGCTCCGGTAGATTTTACTGAAGGATTTGAAGGTGACACCAGCGGTTGGACTTTTACAAACGGTAATCAGACTAATAAATGGATTATTGGAACTGCAGTTGCCAATGGCGGGACTAAATCATTATATATTACAAATAACAACGGCACCTCAAATGCCTATACAACTTCTTCATCAACAACAACCCATGCAATCCGCGATCTGGCATTTCCGGTAAATGCCTCTGAAGCGACACTTTCTTTTGACTGGAGAGCTGTTGGAGAGGGTACTTCATTTGTATATGATTACTTTAAAGTATGGCTGGTTCCGGTTACTTATAATCCGGTTCCGGGAACCCTTATAGCTGATGACGTAGAGGGAGCGGTTCAGATAGGAGGTACATTCAATCAGCAGGGAACCTGGCAGAGTTATAGTCAGCTTTTAGATGTAAATGCTTATGCAGGACAGTCAAGAAGGCTGATATTTGAATGGCGTAATGACTCAAGCGGAGGTACACAACCACCAGCAGCAATCGATAATGTAGAAATGAAGTTGATTACATGTCCGCGACCTATTAACATTCAGGTACAGAAAAACAATCAGGGAAATATGGTGATTACCTGGCAGCCGACGGGAACAGAGACACAGTGGGAAATTATCATTCAGCCTGCTACTGATCCGCCGCCAACAGATGCCACTACCGGTATTATTGTTAACGGAACGCCTCAATATATATATACTCAAGGTCAGCAAGGAGTTATCTATAATGTGTATATCAGAGCTGTGTGTGGTGATGCTGATAAGAGTTTATGGACAGATCCGGTGCAATTCTCAGACTTTAATCCACCGGCTTGTGCAGATTTGGACGTGTCACCGTTAGACTTAAATGTTAATGAAAACGGAGAATATATCTTTTGTGAAGCTGAAGGAGAGGTTACAATTAATTTAGATGCTCAGTTTGATACAAGTTTTTTTAAATCTACTACTGAATATACGGTTGAATCTATAGATTATGATCCACCATTTCCATTTACGGGAGGTACACCGATGAATGTCTCGATTGACGATACCTGGTCACCGGTTATCAATCTTCCGTTCAGTGTTTGTTTTTATGATAATCATTTTACAAAAGCACAGGTAGGATCTAACGGAATGGTGGTATTTGGCACCAATTATACTCCAAACGTAGGTGGTTCAGCACCTTATAGTATGACAGGGTACACCTCTTTTCCTGATCCTCAATATTTGGCCTTGGGGAATGGGGCAAGATTAAAGAATTGTATACTGGGAGTTTATCAGGATATTGATCCAAGTATAACTAATTCAGGATCTACTCCGAATATTAACTATCAGGTATTGGGAACGTATCCATGTAGAGCATTGGTGGTAAATTTTAATGATGTTGATTTATACAGTAATTTTAATGGTTGTGCTACTTCCAATCCGGGGCAGTATTATCAAATTGTGATTTATGAGATTACAAACATCATCGAAGTATATGTTGGTAACAGAAATTCCTGTGCAGCATTCAACGATGGAAAAGGTGTTATCGGATTGATTAATGAAGATCATACAGCAGGAACTTTTCCTCCAAATAGAAATATAGGTACATGGACTGCACAGCAGGAAGCATGGAGATTCAGACCAAATGGTGAAACTTCTGTGACTTTTGGCTGGTATGCAAACGGAGAATTGATTTCTACAGATCCTCAACATGCGATTACCATCAGTGAGACAACTCATTTTGAGGCACGCATCAGTTACCCTGGATGTGGGGATGAAGATTTTGAAATTGTAAAAGATTTTACTGTTAAAGTAAGTGAAGAGGTAATTGCAACCAAAGCCGAAGATATTGAATTATGTGTATTCCAGGGAGAAATACCGGAAGTTAATTTACGGGATAAAGATGCTGAAGTTTTGGCTCAGATTGAGAATACTACCAATTTTGAAGTCAATTATTATGAAACTTTTAATGGAGCAGATACCGATACGGGCAGAATACCAACACCTGAAAATTATCAGCCAGATATGTTGCCAAAAACCATTTATGTAAGAGTAGAAAATACAGATACAGAATGTTATGCCACCACTTCATTTAATATTGTCCCTAAAGAAGCAATAAAAATAACCAAACCGGATGATATTATTGTATGTGTGTACGATGGAATTATTCCAAATGTAGATCTGCACCAGGCAGAAACAAAATTGATGTCTCAGATTCCTGATCTGAACAATCATGTTATTACTTATCATAATTCACAGAGTGAAGCGGTTTTAAATCAAAATCCTATCTTGAATGCCAATAATTATCAGGCTGATGGACTGCCAAAAACTATTTATGTAAGAGTTTCTAATATTTCTACACAATGTGAGGCCGTGACCAATTTCCGAATCATAGCGGGTAATTTCTTAGATCCTTATTCGATAGATGATGTACTGATATGTACCAACTATGTGTTACCGGCTTTGCCAAATAATTATTATTATAGTACAGAACAGACCGGAAAAGGTACTGTTATTGCAGCCGGAACAGTATATGGATTAGGACAACATACCCTATATATCAATATTGATAGTGAAAATGGTTGTGTTACCAGTACGCAGTTTAATTTTGAAGTAGTACCATGTACAGTAACCAAAGGAATTTCTCCAAATGGCGATGGTTTGAACGACAATTTTGATCTGACGTTATATCATCCTTTACAGGTTGTGATCTATAACAGAGATGGAAGAGAAGTTTATACACATGGCCCTGGCTATACAAACCAATGGTATGGACAGGATAAAAATGGTAAAGAATTGCCTGACGGAACCTACTTTTACAAGATCACTACAGCTACTGAAGTGCTCTCAGGATACGTTCAGGTTCTTAGAGAGATTAAGTAATCCTTAAGAAAAGATATTTCTTTTATGGTCTATGAGTGTTTTTTTCTGCTCATAGACCTTTTTTTTATTAAAAACTTAACGATATATTTATATATTTGTTTGTTCGTCAATTTAAAATTTACAAAATGAAAAAAAATACTCTACTTTTTCTGCTTTTTACGATTTCTGCATTTGCAGTAATCCCAAGTATGTATCGGGTACTCAATACAAAAAATACTGATTTAGAGAAAAATAATTCTTTAGAATACTTTGATGCAAATGATCTGTACGCTGAAGACTTTGAAGGGGTACATAACTGGGTATTTGTAAATGGAGCGTAGACCAATAAATGGTTTGTCGGTACTGCTGTAAACAATGGGGGTACTAAATCGCTTTATATATCCGATAATAACGGAGCCGCCAATCAATATGATACTACTGGAGCGAGTGTTACTCATGCGTACAAAGATATTGTGATACCGGCTAATACTGCTGATGTAGAGCTTTCTTTTGACTGGCGTAGTGTAGGGGATGAATGGTCAGATTATCTTAACGTTTGGCTTATCCCAACCAGTTTCATTCCCGGACCCGGAGCTCAGATTTTTGCAGGTGGAGACAGAATCCAGATTGGAGGTTCTTTTAATGGTCAGTCAACCTGGACGAACTACAGCACGGTGGTAGATATTTCTGCTTATGCTGGACAAACCATGCGTTTGGTTTTTCAATGGACTAATGGAGGATGGTCTGGAGCACAAACTCCGGCAGCTATAGATAATATTGTATTGGCACCAGTAACCTGTTCTTCACCTTCAGATATTGAAGCCCAGAATATTACTACTGAGGAGGCGGAAGTTTCATGGACAGCGCCGGGAACAACCAATGTGGCATCCTATGATTACTATATTAGTGAAACCAATAGCATCACGGGTACAACGACTCCTACCGGAAACGTTACTACAGCCTCTGTTGATTTAGAAAATCTTACACCGGCAACCCAATACTATTTTTGGGTACGAAGTAATTGCGGTACTACTGACGGACACAGTTTATGGACAGGTCCTTTTGCTTTTTTTACGCAATGTGTGGCCATCAATCTGCCTTATACAGAAACCTTCAATTCTGATTCTTCTACAGTAAATTGTTGGTCTGTAATCAATAATAATAATGACGATGTTCAGTGGAATACCAATACAACATGGAATCCTTTTGAAGGTGATCAATCTTCCAACTTCCCTGTTGTTAACTGGAATCCGACAGTAAATGACGATTATCTGGTAAGTCCGGTGTTTAATTTTAACGGGGCATACCGCTTACGGTATTATTATAAAATGGGCTGGGGATCTGACCCACAATCTTTCAGTGTAAAAATGTCTCAAAACGGCGGAACCGGAGTAGCAGACTTTACACAGACAGTAGTAGCAGAGCAGGGATATAGTAATGAAGATTATGTAGAAAAAATAGTATATCTTCCGGCATTTACTGGGCAGGGAGCATTTGCCTGGTATGTTGGGGATAGCAATAATCGTGAAATATACATTGACAAGGTGGTTATTGAGCCAATACCAACATGTCCGGAACCTTATGAGTTAACCACAACGCAGGTTACAGATGAGTCGGTAAGTCTTACCTGGCAACAATACGGAACAGTTACTTCATGGGAAGTTATTATATTGCCTCAGGGAGAAACAATTCCCGATGATCTAACCACAATTACCATTTATGAAACCAACACTGCCTCAATAACGATTGACGGTTTGGAAGATATTACAGCGTATGATGTATATGTACGTGCAGTATGTAGCCCTACAGAGCAAAGTGAGTGGTCATCGGTTTTAGAAATCACGACAGCACCTTCCAATGATGAATGTGGTGAAGCGGTAGTATTACCTGTAAATCCGGGTCCGGAATGTATTGAAAGTGTACCGGGCTCAGTTGTAGGAGCTACTCAATCTAATATTGGAGAGGTCTGCGAAGGCACACCTTACAACGATGTATGGTATGAATTTACTGCGGAATCTGCAAACCATTCTGTAAAATTAGAAATTGATGGTTGGGCAACGACTTATATTGCCGTATATGAAGAAGGTATCTGTAATGAAGATGTGCTTACACCTATTGCGTGTGAGTCAACACAATTATTAAATCTTGACGGACTTACTATCGGTAATACCTATAAAGTACGTATTTATACTTCTCAGTGGGATACGAATGTAACTTTTGATGTATGTGTAATAACACTGAATCCACCAATATCGGTAAGTGATACACAATATACGGTTCCTGAGCTGGTAACGGAAGTACTTATTGACAACCCTTGTGCGACAGTTTCTAACGTGACCTGGAGCACAGGAACGAATTTTGGTGATGTAAATGGTATCGGTTATTTTAATAAAAATAATTCGACTTTTTCTTTTGAAGAAGGGATTATTCTTTCTTCCGGAAACATACATCTTGCACCCGGACCTGCAGGCGGTACAATAAGTTCTGGACTAATGTATGACTGGCCGGACGATGCTCAGTTGACTACTTATATGAATAACTATCTGAATCAACCAGAGCAGGAATATCATAATGCGTCTGTTTTAGAATTCGATTTTGTGGCACTGACCAATGAGCTTAAATTCAACTTTATATTTGCTTCCAATGAATATGGTACTTTTCAATGTAGTTTTTCCGATTCGTTTGCATTTTTCCTGACTAATACTGCTACAGGAGTTACAACGAATCTGGCTATTGTACCTAACACTACAGATCCGGTTTCGGTGGTAACAATTAGAAAAGCGATTCATTCACCATTAAACTGGGAAACGGGAGAACCGGACTGCGGAGATGTTAACCCCGATTATTTTGAGGCGTGCTATGATCCGGATTATAACGGTCAGGATCCTTTGATTTCCCCAATCAATTTTTATGGATTAACCGTGCCGATGGTAGCACAAAGCGATGTAGTACCAGGGACAACCTACCATATAAAATTAGTAATTCAGGATCGCGGAGATGCCGGTATGGACTCAGCGGTATTTCTGGAAGGAGGAAGCTTTGATTTAGGAAGTGTTGATTTTGGAGATGATTTGTTAATTGATACCGGAAATGCACTGTGTTATGGTGATACTTATGTTCTGGATTCGGGACTAAATGTTGATAATTTCGAAATTCAGTGGTACAAAGACAATGTATTGATAGAAGGTGCAGAGGGAACTACTTTAGAAGTGACTGAAAGCGGGGAGTACAAAATAGAAGCTACTTTTGTTGGAAGTACTTGTGTAATAAGTGATACTATAAAAGTGGAAATCTATCCGGAAATAAAAATTGTTACACCTAAAAATATAGAAGTTTGTGTTTTTAATCAGGAAATACCTCCAGTGGATCTTACGGTAAATGAGAATGAAATGCTGTCCTTAATCCCGGATACTTCTGATATTGTAATACATTATTATGAAACACAGCAAAATGCTGTCGATGAAACAGGAGCTATAGATACACCTGAAAACTATCAGGCTACTACATTACCAAAAGAGATTTTTGTACGCATTGACGACACTAAAACCGGTTGTCATCTCATCGTTTCTTTTAGAGTTATTAGAAAGACAGTAGTTAATTTGAAAAAACCAGATAATATAGTTACCTGTATATACAATGAGGTACCGGTTTTAGTAGATCTGACAAGTGTAAGAGCAGGTCTTGTAAGCCAGCTGGAGAATCCGAATGTGACATTATATTATTATGAAACACAGCAAAATGCCATTGATGAAACAGGAGCGATAACATCTCCGGAAAATTATCAGCCGGGTATACTGCCGAGAACAATTTATATAAGTTTCACAGATGCAGATACGGGATGTCAGCTACTTACCTCTGTGGAGATTGTAGAATCACCGGAAATACAACCAATACAGGTTGAGGATATTACCAGTTGTACGCATTATGTATTACCAAAATTACCGGAAGGGTATTACTACAGTACAGAAGAATTTGGACAGGGAGAGGTTGTAAAAAGTGGTACTATTTATAATTTAGGATCCTATAAAATCTATCTGAACATAGAAAACACAGATGGTTGTGTTTTCAGCAGCAGTTATGAAATTGAAGTAATTGATTGTAGTATTCCTAAAGGGATTTCTCCAAATGGTGATGGATTAAATGATGCATTTGATCTTACTTATTATCATCCTTTAGAAGTTGTAATATACAACAGAGACGGACGTGAAGTATATGTTCACGGACCCGGTTACAGCAACCAGTGGTACGGGCAAAATAAAGAAGGGAAAGAATTACCTGACGGTACTTATTATTATAAAATAACTACCACTACAGAAGTACTTACCGGATATGTACAACTATTGAGAGAAATAAAGTAAATAAGTACTATGTTTAAAAAAGCCTCTGATCTATATAGATCAGAGGCTTTTTTTGTATAATTCCATTTTTGAATACAAAACGGATACTCCTTCACTCATAAACAAGTTAATATTGATATGTAATTAATATTTTGATAGCTATCAAAATATTTTTTATAAATAGGCTTTTAGAATTGCTTATAATATGAAATTATTGCTGATGATTTAAATATTATGTTATATTTGTGTTTGTATTACAGGTTGTTTGCTGTTTTATATACAAAAACAGTAACACTTTTTTCTAAATACCACACAACAATTCTACCAATTTGTGTGAAATTTCCAATACTATAGGGTGGTTTGACATCAGATCATAATAGTACAAGAAAATTTAATTACTTAAAATTAAATCTAAGGAAATATTAAATCAGTTATCATGTATTACAAATAGAAAAAACAAAGACTGATGACTGTAACAATTTTTGTTAATGGACAAAAAAGAGGTGCTGTATGTAAAATAGTAAATAATGTACTCTTGTCTAAAGACAAAATATTCGATGATACTTACTGTAAATAAAAAGTTTCAATGAGATGTAATTACAGAAAAAAGTTTTGAAAGATAAAAAGAGTCGTTTGATTTCAAATGAATATTAAATAGCCTCTTTATAATAGAAATACTTGCTTAAATCCGGTAGTAGTGCTATAGATGGATGTCCGTTTTTAATTTCTTTAGAATATTCCAGCTTGATTTGTATAGAGTATATGAATTAGTTTAAATGCTTTTTTACCGTAGTATATATAAAAATAACAAAACAGAATAGGAACTAATTTTATTAAAGAATACACGTATGAAAAAAAAACTACTTTTAATTTTACTTTTTGCTCTGTCATCTTTTACTGTTATCTCAAACATTTATAAAAAAGAGGGAATTATAAAAAAGAGTAATACTTTTACTTATTTGGTAACAACGCCAATTTACACAGAAGATTTTGAAGGAACACACAATTGGGTATTTGTAAACGGAGCCCAAACCAACAAATGGTTTGTAGGTTCAGCGGTAAACAATGGTGGTACAAAGTCTTTATATATATCTGATAACAATGGGGTTGACAATCAGTACGATACTACCGGAATGAGCACAACGCATGCCTACAAAGATATTGTTATTCCGACCGGTACGGCAGATGTAGAATTGTCTTTTGATTGGCGAAGTGTAGGGACTGGATGGGGAGATTATTTCAATGTCTGGATTGTTCCAACGAGCTTTTTACCTGGGCCAGGAGCTCAGATTTTTCCGGGTGGAGACAGAATTCAAGTAGGAGGCGCTTTTAATGGTCCGCCTTTCTGGGGCAATTACAGTACAGTACTGAATATATCTGCCTATGCAGGACAAACCATGCGTTTGGTATTTCAATGGACAAACACTGGCTGGGATGGAGTTCAGACGCCAGCAGCCATTGATAATGTTCTGTTAAATACAATCACCTGTTCTGCTCCTTCTGGTATCAATGTACAGAATGTCACAACTACAGAAGCAGCGTTAACATGGACAGCACCAATAACAACCAATGTGGCATCTTATGATTACTATATTAATGAAACCAATAATATTACGGGTACAACAATTCCTACGGGAAATGTTACTACGACCACAGTAAATTTAGATAATCTTACACCTGCAACGCAGTACTATTTTTGGGTACGCAGTAATTGTGGTATTCTGGATGGGAATAGTTTATGGACGGGACCTTTTACTTTTTTTACACAATGTGTGGCGATCAATCTGCCTTATACCGAGACGTTTAATTCAGACTCCTCAACGGTAAACTGCTGGACAGTCATCAACAATAACAATGACAGTGTTCAATGGAATACAAATACTACCTGGAGTCCTTTTGAAGGCGATCAATCAGCTAATATACCAATCTTTAACTGGAATCCGACAGTAAATGATGACTATCTGGTAAGTCCTGTGTTTAACTCCAATGGTGTGTACCGTTTAAAATATTATTATAGAATAGGATGGGGGTCAGATCCGCAATCTTTCAGTGTAAAAATGTCTCAAAACGGCGGAACCGGAGTAGCAGACTTTACACAGACTGTAGTAGCAGAACAGGGATATAGTAATGAAGATTATGTAGAAAAAATAGTATATCTTCCGTCTTTTACGGGACAAGTCGCTTTTGCGTGGTATGTAGGAAATAGTAATAATCGGGAAATATATATTGATAAAGTAGTTATTGAACCTGTTCCTACATGTCCGGAGCCTTATGAACTATTTGCGACACAGATTACCGATGAGTCGGTAAGTCTTACCTGGCAGCAATATGGTACTGTTGCGTCATGGGAGGTAATTATATTGCCACATGGACAAAGTATCCCGAATGAGTTGACAACAATAACGGTCTATCCAACCAATACGGCATCCATTACAATCGATGATTTAGAAGATATTACAGCGTATGATGTATATGTACGTGCGTTATGTAGCCCTACAGAGCTAAGTGAGTGGTCATCGGCTTTAGAAATTACAACATCACCTTCCAATGATGAATGTCATGAATCAGTAGTATTACCTGTAAATTCAGGACCTGAATGTATTGAAAGCGTGCCGGGATCGGTTACAGGAGCAACTCAATCTAATATTGGAGAAGTCTGCGAAGGGACACCTTACAATGATGTATGGTATGAATTTACTGCAGAATCCGCTAATCATTCAGTAAAATTAGAAGTGGATGGTTGGGCAACTACTTATATAGCCGTATATGAAGAAGGTATCTGTAGTGAAGATGTTGAGACACCAATTGCCTGTGCTGCAACCCAATTACTGAGTTTGGATGGATTAACTATTGGAACTACTTATAAAGTACGTGTTTATACTTCTTATTGGAACCCAGAGGTAACCTTTAATATCTGTGTGATTACACTGAACCCGCCTATATCGGTAAGTGATACCCAATATACGATTCCAGAACTGGTAACTGAGGTGCTTATTGACAACCCTTGTGCAACCATTTCAAACATTACCTGGAGCACAGGAACGAATTTTAATGACGTAAACGGGATTGGTTATTTCAATAAAAACAGTTCAGAATTTCCCTTTGAAGAGGGTATCATTCTTTCTGCAGGAAATATCCATTTAGCTCCTGGACCAGTAGGAGGATCGACAAGTTCCGGACAAATGTATGGCTGGTTAGGCGATACGCAGTTAACGACTTATATGAATGATTATTTGGGAGAATCTGATGAATACTATAATGCGTCTGTTTTAGAATTTGATTTTATACCGCTAACTAACGACTTTAAATTTAACTTTATATTTGCTTCGAATGAATATGGGGCTTATCAATGCAGTTATTCTGATGCCTTTGCATTCTTTTTGACGGATACCACAACAGGTATTACCTCCAATCTGGCAATTGTACCTGGCGCCACTGATCCGGTCTCGGTGGTAACAATTAGAAAAGGAATTCATTCACCTTCTTGGATACCTGGACTGCCTGAATGTGGAGATGCCAATCCGGATTATTTTGCAGCATGTTATGATCCATTTTTTAACGGTCTGGATCCATTGACTTCACCGATTAATTTTTATGGATTGACTATACCGATGACAGCACAAAGCGAAGTAGTTCCGGGAACTACCTATCATATTAAACTAGTAATTCAGGATCGGGGAGATTCATCAATGGATTCTGCGGTATTTCTTGAAGGAGGTAGTTTCGATTTAGGAAATGTTGATTTTGGTGAAGATTTGTTGATTGATACTGGAAATGCGCTGTGTTATGGTGATACTTATGTTCTGGATTCAGGGCTTAACGCTGATAATTTCGAAATCAAGTGGTACAAAGACAATGTTTTGATAGAAAGTGAAGAGGGAACATCTTTAGAAGTAACCGAAAGCGGAGAGTACAAAATTGAAGCTACTTTTGCAGGAAGTACTTGTGTCATAAAGGATACTTTAAAAGTAGAAATATATCCGGAAATAAAAATTGTACCACCTAAAAATATAGAAGTTTGTGTTTTTAATCAGGAAATACCTTCGGTAGACCTAACGGTAAATGAGAATGAAATGTTGTCTTTAATACCCGATACTTCTGATATTGTAATACATTATTATGAAACACAGCAAAATGCAGATGATGAAACAGGAGCAATAGATACACCTGGTAATTATCAGGCTATTACATTGCCAAAGGAAATCTTTGTACGTATTGATGATACCAAAACCGGTTGTCATCTGATTATTCCTTTTAAACTTATTAGAAAGACTATAGTTAATCTGAAAAAACCGGATAATATTGTTACGTGTGTGTACAATGAAGTACCGGTAGCAGTAGATCTTACAAGTATAAGATCAGATATTGTGAACCAACTGGAGAATCCGAATGTGATGCTGTACTATTATGAAACATATGAAAATGCTATTAATAAAACAGGAGCCATAACTACACCACAAAACTATCAACCGGATGCTTTGCCAACAACAATTTATATCCGTTTTACAGATTCTTCTACAGGTTGTGAGTTACTTACCTCTCTTGAGATTATAGAATCACCGGAAATACAACCAATACGGGTAGAAGATATTATCAGCTGTACCCATTATGTATTGCCGAAACTACCGGAGGGTTATTTTTACAGTACCGAAGAATTCGGACAGGGAGAGGTGGTAAAATGGGGAACCATCTATAATTTAGGTTCCTATAAAATTTATCTGAATATACCGAATGCAGATGGTTGTATTTTCAGTAGCAGCTGTGCAATAGAAGTAATTGATTGTAGTATTCCCAAAGCTATCTCTCCGAATGGAGATGGATTAAATGATCGTTTCGACCTTACGTATTACCATCCTTTACAGGTTGTAATATACAATAGAGACGGGCGGGAAGTGTATGCCTATGGAGTAGGCTACAGCAATCAATGGCATGGACAAAATAAAAACGGAAAAGACTTACCAGATGGTACTTACTTCTATAAGATTACCACTGCAACTGAAGTATTTACAGGTTATGTACAACTTGTACGTGAAATTAAATAAGAACTCAATCTTTAAAAACCCTCTCATCTATCTCGATCAGAGGGTTTATTTTTTGAAATAATTTTGTGTTGGTTATTTATACGTTGTCAATGTTTATTTTATTGAAGATTCTATGTGATTTTTAACGTTTAATTATGAGAATGTTTTAATAAGTTTAAAATTTAATTTTATATTTGTATGAAATCCATATTAATATGGATGTTTTAAAATAGATATACGGTACATCTACCCATCTGTATATCATCCTGTATTAAAACTTCAAAAATCAATTTCTTTAATTGAACAACAGGAAAATCTGCTGACAGCCATGGTTCTTGCATATTGTTATATATTCATTCCAAACGAGAGATATAGTCTTTTGAGACGATAGATTTTAATAAAACGGATAAATAATTAAGAGTATCATCTGATTGGATTTCTTCATAAAAAGCAGACTTCACCTTTTTTTGGATAATACAAGTGGGATCTGATGTAAGGATATAAAATTTCTGATGCAGATTGACCAAATAATTATAAAAGATTTATTGACAGAATTTCTTAAAAAGTTTACCCATGAAAAAAAACCTATTTCTTTTTTTACTTTTTACATTATCGTCTTTTGCTCTTGTCACAGATATTTATAAAGAAGTGATAACGGTAAATAAAAACACTAAGAAAATTTCAGAACTGAATAAAGATAGAAATAGATCTATACAGTACTGGGCAGCAAATGATATCTATACAGAAGATTTTGAAGGAGCGCATGGTTGGCTATTTTCAAATGGACTTAATGCCAACAAATGGTATGTAGGGACGGCAGTAAATAACGGTGGTACAAAAGCATTGTATATTTCTGATAATAACGGAGTGGCTAATCAGTATAATATTGCAGCAGCCAGTATTAGCCATGCCTATAAAGATATAGCTCTTCCTGCAAACACTTCTGATGTAGCATTCTCATTTGATTGGAAAAGTATGGGAAATGTCCAATCAGATATTTTTAATGTATGGATTGTACCTTCTTCATTTACTCCATTACCTGGTTTTCAGATATTTGCCGGTGCAGATAGAATTCAGGTAGGAGGGGCTTTTGGCGGACAGTCAATCTGGAATAATTACAGTACGATAGTGAATCTTTCGGCTTATGCAGGTCAAAACGTTCGGTTGGTATTTCAATGGGTTAATATAGGATGGGAAGGGATGCAAACACCAGCTGCTATAGATAATATTTTATTAAAATCAGTTACCTGTTCCTCTCCCTCCAACATAAATGCTCAGAATATTACTACTACAAACGCACAGATTTCGTGGACAGCACCAACCACTGCTAATGTCGCTTCGTATGACTACTACCTGAGCCAGACCAATACAATTGCCCCAACAACTCTTCCTACTGGAAATGTAACAACTACTTCCGTTAGTGTTGGAAATTTAACAGCAGGTACTTCATACTATTTTTGGGTACGCAGTAATTGTGGCACTGTAGATGGGCAAAGCTTATGGACAGGACCATTTTCTTTTTTTACGAATTGCTCCATACTCAATTTGCCTTTTACCGAAACATTTAACTCTGATTCAACAACTGTAAATTGTTGGTCGGTTCTTAATAATAATAACGATAACATTAAATGGAATACAAATGTGGCTACAGGACCTTTTGAAGGAGATAAATCCGCCAACATACCTATAGATATGCTTTCAATGGCACTAAATGATGATTATCTAATAAGTCCGCTTTTTAACTTCAATGGATCGTATCGCTTAAAATATTATTACAAGATGGGATGGGGGATGGCACCCCAGACTTTCAGTGTAAAAATGTCACAAAACGGAGGTATTGGGGTATCAGACTTTACTCAAACCGTGGTAGCCGAACAAGCTTATAGTAATACACAATATATCGAAAAAATTGTATATCTGCCTGCTTTTACAGGACAAGGAGCTCTTGCATGGTATGTGGGCAGTAGCAGTAAAAGACAAATATATATTGATAAAGTAGTAATTGAGCCAGTACCTGCCTGCCCTGAACCTTATGAAGTGCTCAGCACACAGATAACAGATGAAACATTAACTATTGCCTGGCAGCAATACGGTACAGTTAATTCTTGGGAAGTCATTATACTACCACATGGGCAAAGTATTCCCGTTGACCTGAGTACCATTACGGTATATCAGACCAATACATCTTCAATAACTATTAATGATCTTGAAGATATGACAGCCTATGATGTATATGTCAGAGCAGTTTGTAATTCGGCACAGCAGAGCAACTGGTCTTCTATGTTGGAGATAACAACACGTCCTTCTAATGATGAATGCAATAAAGCGATCATATTGCCTGTAAATCAGGGACCTGAATGTGTTGAAACTGTAAACGGTACAGTAAAAGCAGCTTCGCCGTCAAATATAGGTGAGGTATGTGAGGGTGATCCTTATAATGATGTATGGTATGAATTTACAGCGACTTCTGAAAATCATTTAATCAAGCTACAAACAGAAAATCCTGCAACTACTTATATTGCTGTATATGAACAGGGTATTTGCAATGGAGAGACACTTACCCCGATAATATGTGCTCCGACGAGTATCTTGAGTATGATTGATCTTACAGTCGGGAATACATACAAAATACGTGTATATACATCGAGTTTCGACACTGCAGTTAATTTTAGTATATGTATACTAACCTTTTTTCCTATTAAAACCAGTGATACACAATATACTGTTCCTGAACTGGTGACAGATATATTCATAGACAATGAGTGTGCAACTGTATCAAATATTACATGGAGTACAGGTACTAATTTTAATGATGTCAACGGGATAGGTTATTTTAATAAAAACAATACAAGTTTTTCCTTTAAAGACGGGATTATTCTCTCTACAGGAAAAATGTTATGGGCTCGTGGACCTGCAGACCAAGCAACAAGTACAGGAGAAGGTTACTGGCCTGGTGATACCCAGTTGACCACCTTAATGAACAATTATCTGGATGAAACGGATATAGATACTTATAATGCGAGTGTGTTAGAATTTGATTTTGTAGCAATTACCGATCAGCTCAAATTCAATTTTATATTTGCTTCCAACGAATACGGAAGTTTTCAATGTAGTTTTAAAGATTCATTTGCTTTCTTTCTGACCAATACAACAACCGGGGTAACCACTAATCTGGCAGTGGTTCCAGGTACAACGGATCTGATTTCAATATCCACTATAAGAAAGGCGATTCATTCCGGATATGATTCAATTACAGGTGAACCCCTATGTGGAGATAATAATCCGGAATATTTTCAGGCTTGTTATGATCCGGCTTTCAATGGTCAGAACCCTATGAGCTCTCCAATCAATTTTTATGGACTAACGGTACCTATGACTGTACAAAGTGTTTTAGTACCCGGAGCTACTTATCACATAAAGATGGTGATTCAGGATAGAGTAGACCCTTATCGGGATTCTGCCATTTTTCTGGAAGGAGGCAGTTTTGATCTGGGTAGCGTTGAATTGGGGGGCGATTTATTAGTTCAAAATGGTAATGCTTTGTGTCCCGGAGAGTCTTATATTATTGATTCAGAGTTAAGTTCTGAAGATTATACTATTAAATGGTATAAAGATAATGTCTTGATTAGCGGAGCTAATGGTCCTACTTTAGAAATAACTCAAAGTGGAGAATATAAAATAGAGGCAATACCTGTAAACAGCATTTGTCCTCTAACAGACACTATAAAGGTAGAAATCTATCCGGAGATTAAAGTTGTTTTTCCTAAAAATATAGAAATCTGTGTTTTCAATCAGCTTATACCTATAGTTGATCTTACCATAAACGAAAATGAAATGCTGTCTTTGATACCGGATCTTTCTGATATAGAAGTTGCATATTATAAAACAGAACCAGCGGCAGAGCTCGAAGATGAAGTCATAACCGATCCTGAAAACTACGTGGCTTCAGGATTACCGGAAGAAATTTTTGTTCGTATTGACGATAACAAAACCGGTTGTCACCGTATTGTGTCCTTTAAATTGGTCGCAAAAGAAGTTGTTGACCTTAAAGATCCGGAAAAAATAGTGGTATGTGTATATGATGGAGTTCCGGTTTCCTTAGATCTTACAAGTGTAAGATCAGGTATTGTGAGTCAGTTGACAAATCCAAATGTAACGCTGTACTATTATGAAACATACGAAAATGCTATTGATGGAATTGGAGCTATCGCTTCTCCTCAAAATTATCAGCCAGATACTTTGCCAGCAACAATTTATATCCGTTTTACAGATAGAGCTACGGGTTGTGAGTTAATGACCTCAGTTGATATTGTGGCATCCCCTGAAATCATACCTGTGAAAGTAGAGGATATTATCATTTGTACCAAATATACGTTGCCAAAAGCGCCGGAAGGTTATTTTTACAGTACAGAAGCATTTGGTAAAGGAGAACTGATAAAAAGCGGTACCGTTTATGGTCCGGGTTATTATATTGTCTATCTCAATGTACAAAATATAAATAACTGTGTGTTTAGCAGCAGTTATACAATAGAAGTAATAGATTGCTCGATTCCAAAAGGAATTTCTCCGAATGGTGATGGTCTTAATGATACGTTTGATTTAACAAA
>DAMCXY010000024.1:0-37171 GCA_032096595.1 Flavobacterium sp.
AATATAAACCATACAAACCAAAAACAGCACACTATATAGTATGCTGTTTTTGGTTATTAAAATAAGTCTGTATTATTTTTTGACAATCTTTTCTGTGGTCTCAACCCCATTTTCGAATTTTATCTTAGCTACATACATCCCCGATGCCAATATTGAGATATCTAAAGTATTCGCAGTACTCTGTAAAACCTGTTTTCCAGATAAATCATACAAAACAATCTCACGTAATTTTTCAGAAGCATTCACCGTTATAAAATCTGATGATGGATTTGGATAAAGACTGTAATCAACATATTTTATGTCTTCTATAGAAACTGTACCTTCAACGTCTTGCGAGAAGAAGAAAAGCGATAAAGGAAAATTACCTTCGCCACCAGTAAAAACTGCTGCCGGAACATTTATTTTAAAGGTATGGGATCCCGCATCAACATCTCCCAAATCAATAATTCTGTTTGGAATTACATCACCCGGACACCAGTTATTCCATGAAGTCCATTGCGCTTCTGTTTTTGGTGAAGTTCCATAAATCATATTTCCTTGTGTATTATAATAACGGTACGGCTCACAACTTTTACCACCCGGTTTATAGGTCAACACTTCCTGATCATCAAAATACACATAATGCTGTCTTCTTACATACTCTTCTCCTCCGGCATTTGCTCCGTGATTGGAAGTAATCAAATGAAGTGCACCTTCACTTATAGGATTATCCAGTTCAAAATTAATAATTCTGGTTGTTGTCCCAGGTACATCTGTAGCATTATAATTATTAAAATTGATATTATTCGCTAAAGGTTTGATAAAAAATTGTCCGCGATCATATCCGGTATTGGAAGAATTAAGAATTAAAGTCCCTTCAAAAACATCATTTCTACCTGCACAACCTGCAACTTGTGTATTAGCAGCATAAGGAACTCCGAATACATACAATTCAAACCATATATCATACTCCTGTCTTATAGCCTGGTCTTTAAATAAACCTAATAAATGATGTAACTCAAATTGATACGGTACCTCATCAGGCATTTTATTTTTATTCATAAAAGGTGTGATGAACCTCCCCACTTCAATAGTTTGCTTATCAGCAGATGTAACTGGTTGTCCTTTTGGTACCAAAGAAACAAAAACACCTCCAATACGGTCATAATTATCACATAAGGCGCCTATCTTCACCTGAACTTCAAAAGTTTTAAGCAACCCATCCATTTCCTGATCAGATAATTTTTTTGCATATCTTGAATTATCGATTCTTACAATTCCTTCAGGTGTGGGTAATGTAGAAGGTGTAGCATATCCATCGTAAAAAACAATGTTATTAAATAAAGTGACACTATACTCCTGAGCACTCATTAATAAAGGAGAAAGCATTAATGCTATAAAAAATGCTTTTAAAGTAATTTTATTCATAGTAATCAATTAAGTTGTTGCAACAAAAATAACATTTAGCATAAAAAAAACAACTAAAATATACAACTATTATATTTTTTTAACACATAGGTAAAAATATTACTTTCAGTTATCACAAATTTATTATCTATAATAGCACAAATGCAATAATACATATATAGATTTGCAGAACTTTAGAGAGAAATTTTCTTAATCGTAAATACTTATTTATATTTACAGTAAAAATTGCCTTTATGAAAAATTATGCAGTGACCCTTATTATTGCTGCTTCTATATTAATAGGAGCTTTTATGCTGACAAATGCTTTTAAAAACAGAAATAACAGCAACGACACAATTAGTGTTACAGGTCTTGGTTCTCAGGATTTTGTTTCCGATTTAATTGTATGGAACAGTTCTTTCTCAAAAAGAAGTTTTGATTTAAAAGAAGCGTATGCAGGTTTAGATACTGACCGCAACACTATTAAAACCTATTTATTATCAAAAGGAATCAAAGAGAGTGACATTATTTTTTCTTCTGTAAATATTAACAAAGAATTTACCACCACTTTTGATTCAAATAACAATGTACATTCACAAACATTTGCCGGATATACACTAACTCAAAATGTAAATGTAGAAAGCAAAGAAATTACAAAAGTAGAAAATGTATCCAGAGAGGTTACGGAACTGATTAATTCGGGTGTTGAGCTTTATTCTAATCCACCGGAATATTATTACACTAAATTATCGGAACTTAAATTAAAGATGATTGCTGAAGCAACAAAAGACGCAAGATCCAGAGCAGAGCAGATTGCGGATAATGCAGGCGCTAAATTAGGGCATCTTAAAAAATCAGATATGGGTATTTTTCAGATTATTGCTCAAAATTCTTCAGAAGACTATTCATGGGGAGGCTCTTTTAATACCTCTTCCAAAAATAAGACAGCAACTATTACTATAAAACTGGTATACAATATTAAATAAACAAAAAAGCAAATCTATGATTTGCTTTTTTTTATGGGTGTAATTCAAGAATCTCTTTCTGAATAGAAACCCCTTTATCATCATTATACCACTTTTGAAGAGCTGTTTTTAATTCTTCATTAATACCGCCATATTTGTTCTTTAAATCTTCTACTAAAGCCACTGCACCTGATGGTCTGGGTCCCCAGTTTGAAACTTCTTCCATCGTATCAGCTTCAAGAATTATCATTTTAGGTATTGACCGACCTCCATTAGTAAGATAATGATCCATCAGTTCTTTATTTTCATCTCTCAATACAATTTTAAGTTCTACGAATGGAGTTACTTCAGCCATTTTATTCATCACAGGTAATATTTGAGCTGCATCACCACACCATCCTTCCGATAATACTAACCAAATGTATTTTTTAGAAATATTTTTTAAGCCCTCCTTAACTTCATCTGTGACAACGACTGTCTTATCCAATCGATTCATCCGCTGTGCGTTTAACTTACTATAAGCAAGAATTTCATCTGATTGAGTGTCACCCGTTGATTTACTTTGTGTAATTAAGCTATCAACTAAATCTCTATAAGCTTTGTATGTATAAGATTTTGTTATGCTTTGTTCGTAAAGTTGTTTCATTATATTAATTTTATAGATTCAAAGATAAACCCAAATCTTAAATTTCAAAAATTAGTATATGGAAAAACACACATTAGAATTCGGTATTGTACTTTCTGGTGGCGGACACAAAGGATTAGCACATGCTGGGGTTCTAAAGTTTCTAAATGAAGTAGGAATTCATCCTCAGGTAATCGCAGGTACGAGTGCCGGATCGATTGTGGGTAGTTTATACGCACAAGGTTTAAATCCTGATCAGATTCTTGCTTTTTTTCAGTCGGTCAGTTTTTTTAGCTGGAGTCATATAACTTTTAAAAAAGCTGGTTTTCTGGATGCCAATTCCTTTGGAACTTATCTGAAAGAAATTTTCGAAGAAAAGACTTTAGGCGAATTAGAAAAGGATCTTTTTATTACTGCCACAGACATCAGCAGAGGAAAATTAAAAATATTTAACCAGCAAACGAAGATTACGGATGCCGTTTTAGCATCGAGCGCTTTTCCCGGAGTATTCTCTCCTGTCATTGTAAATGGAAAGTTGTATAGTGATGGTGGTATTTTAAACAATTTTCCTGTAAATACGATTCAGGGCCGATGTGACTTTATTATAGGAGTTAATGTTTGTCCGATGGTTGATACAGAAGTTTCAAAATTTACCAGCATCAAGTCTGTAGCAATACGCGCTTACGAAATTATGACAATGCATAATTCTAATGCTTCAAATGAACTTTGTGACTGGTACATAGAACCTCAGGCACTGGCAGCGTACAATACGTTTGAAACCAATAAAAAAAGAATGGAAGAGATTTTTAATATTGGCTATCAGGAAGCTAAGAAAACCTACAAAAATTTAAAGGATAAAATAAGATAAGCTATTTTATACAATCATAATATGATTATATTTGCATAAAAATCCTGATTCGATGAAATACAAAAGAATACTTTTAAAACTAAGCGGAGAAGCTTTAATGGGAGATAATCAATATGGTATTGATCCAAAACGTTTGGCTGAATATGCTGCAGAGATAAAAAAAGTGCATGAATTAGGTGTTGAAGTAGCTATCGTAATTGGAGGAGGAAATATTTTCAGAGGTGTTTCGGGAGCCAGCAACGGTATGGATCGCGTACAGGGAGATTATATGGGAATGCTTGCGACAGTAATCAACGGAATGGCACTGCAAGGTGCTCTGGAAGATATTGGTCTTTTAACAAGACTGCAAACTGCTTTAAAAATTGAAGCTATTGCTGAGCCTTACATCAAAAGACGCGCAGTACGCCATCTTGAAAAAAACAGAATTGTAATTTTTGGTGCCGGTACTGGTAATCCCTATTTCACAACCGATACAGCAGCAGTATTGAGAGGGGTAGAGATAAATGCAGATGTGATTTTAAAAGGTACAAGAGTAGACGGTGTTTATACTGCTGATCCGGAAAAAGATCCTTCAGCTGTAAAATTTGAAACCATTACTTTTTCTGATGTTTTACAGAAAAATTTAAATGTGATGGATACCACTGCTTTTACTTTAAGCCATGAAAACAAACTTCCGATTGTAGTGTTTGATATGAATAAAGAAGATAATCTTCTGAAAGTTTGTAAAGGAGAATCTATTGGAACAACAGTATACTAATAACAAAAATAAAAAACTAAAGTCATGACAGAAGAAATTAATTTCATCATAGACGAAGCAAAAGAAGCAATGGAAGGAGCAATTGCTCATTTAGAAAAATCCTTGCTAAATATCAGAGCCGGTAAGGCTTCACCACAAATGCTTGGCAGTGTATTTGTTGATTATTACGGTTCACAAACTGCACTTTCGCAAGTAGCGAACATCAATGTTCCTGATCCGAGAACATTAACGGTTACACCTTGGGAAAAAAACATGTTGCAGCCTATCGAAAAAGCCATTATGATTGCTAATCTTGGTTTAAATCCGATGAACAACGGAGATATGATCATCATCAATATTCCTGCATTAACAGAGGAGCGCCGACGTGATCTGGTAAAACAATCGAAAGGAGAAGCTGAAGATGCAAAAATAGGAGTTAGAAATGCCCGAAAAGATGCCAACAACGATATTAAAAAACAGGAAAAAGAAGGTACTTCTGAGGATATCTGTAAAGGCGCAGAAGATGATATTCAAAAATTAACAGATGCCTATATCAAAAGAATTGATGATATTTTAGCTGTAAAAGAAGCTGAAATCATGAAAGTATAAATTCACTTCATTAAAAAATGATAGTTATATTATAAAAAAAAGTCCGATTGTAATAATCGGACTCTTTTTTTATCTCTATTTTTTACTTTTTCTGTTTTTCTATCTTTGCTCTGTTCCAGTACACATCCATTTCTTCCAGTGTGAGATCAGACAGTTGTTTTCCGTCTTTTTGTACTTCCTGTTCCAAATATTGAAATCTATAAATGAACTTTTTATTGGTTTTTTCTAATGCATCTTCCGGATTGATGTTTTTAAAACGGGCGTAATTAATCATAGAAAATAACACATCTCCAAATTCCTCTTCCATTTTTTGCACATCATCTTTCTGAACTTCAGCCTGAAATTCATTCATCTCCTCTTCTACCTTATCCCATACCTGATCAGCGTTATCCCAATCAAAACCTACTCCTTTTGCTTTTTCCTGTATTCGCATGGCTTTTATCATTGCCGGAAGGCTTTTAGGAACGCCACTTAAAACCGATGTGTTGCCTTCTTTAAGTTTTAATTTCTCCCAGTTTTTTTTGACATCTTCTTCATTATCTACGTGTACATCTGCATAGATGTGTGGATGCCTCATTACCAACTTGTCACTAATGGCATTACATACATCTGCTATATCAAAAGCATTTTCCTCACTTCCTAATTTTGCATAAAATACGATATGCAACAATACATCTCCGAGCTCTTTTTTAATTTCTTCCAAATCCCTATCAAAGATGGCATCTGTAAGTTCATACGTTTCTTCAATAGTCAGATGTCGCAACGTTTCAAATGTCTGTTTTTTGTCCCACGGACATTTTTCTCTCAGATCATCCATAATCTCTAATAGTCTATTGAAAGCGGATAGTTGTGATTCTCTTGTATTCATTTTAAAAAGTGATCTTGTTTGTACTTATAATTGTTCAAATCTAATGAAACATCTTTTAAGGGATAAAAATAAGTAGATTAAATTTTGAGCAGTATATGAGTTCTAAAAAATAAATCCTGCCAATTGACAGGATTTATATAGAAACTATTCTTCTTTTTTAGCTTTCTTAGCTTTTGGCTTTTCTTCTCCTTCAGCTTTTGTTTTCGGAGCAGCTTTTTTAGCTTTTGGTTTTTCTTCTCCCTCAGCTTTTGGCTCAGCCGTTTTTTTAGCTTTTGGTTTCTCTTCTGCAACAGGCTCTTCAACAACTGCATTAAATTGCTCAATAAAACCTGCTTTATGTAAAATGTTATACCAGTTTAATACTTTTTTAATATCAGAAGCATATACTCTTTCAGTATCATAATCCGGAACTATTTCTGCAAAATAATTTTCTAATGTACTGTTATCCGATTTATGAGATATAGCTTCTCCTTTGTTTTCTTTTTTTGCTATGTTAGCGAAAACTTCAAACAATTTGATCTCTCCGGTTTGGGTATAAATAGATATTTCTGATAATAAACTTACATTGCTTTTTAATCCTACGGTTAGTTTTTTACCGTCTACTAAAGATTCTGCAATAAACCCAGATCTCGTTTGGATTTTTAGCTCATATAATCCTGGTTTTCCAGAAATTGATAAAACTTTTTCTACACTCATTGTTACTTATTTTTTCAAGGACACAAATATCATAATTTGAAACTAATATCCAAAAAATTATCGTCCTCTTTTATTTATAAATTTCATTTTATAGTCTGCATTTACTTTTCCGTCCATAATATTCTGCAAACGTTTGGCATTTAATTTCTTTTTTAATGATGATATTTTATCCGTAAACAGAATGCCTTCTATATGATCATACTCATGTTGAATAACACGTGCTGCATATCCGTCAAATACATCTGTATGTTTATTGAAATTCTCATCGTGGTATTCAATGGTAATAACCGGTTTTCTGTAAACATCTTCTCTTACTCCCGGAATACTTAAACAACCTTCATTAAAAGCCCATTCCTCTCCTTCTTCTTTTATGATTTTTGCATTGATGAAAACCTTTTGAAAATCTCTTAGGTAATCTTGTTCTTCTTTTGTCAGATCTTCATCATCACTAAAAGCTGAACAGTCTACAACAAACAAACGAATTGGAAGTCCTATCTGAGGTGCAGCCAATCCTACACCATAGGAGTTTTCCATAGTTTCGTTCATATTTTCAATTAATTTTTGTAAATCAGGATAATCTTTGCTAACCTCTTCTCCCTTTTTTCGTAAAACAGGGTCTCCATAGCCCACTATAGGTAATATCATTCTTTTGAATTTAATTTGTTAGGATATAACGCTGCAAAATTAAACAATTTCAGCGAATTGCCTCATAGAAAATCCATCTTAAATATGTCTTTAAAATAAGATAAACCAATCACTATTATTAGTAGCTTTGTAGTTATATTTTCAGGCTATGTATAGAAAAATAATCAAGAAAATTGGAGACAACCATTTGTATGATGCCGTCAAAACTACTTTTGCCGCTTCCATACCTTTTCTTTTTTTTCACACTGAAGACACTTTCAGTATAGCCTTTACCTTTGCTATGGGAGCATTGTTGACGGCTCCGGTTGATATTCCCAGTAGTCTTAAACATAAAATAGTAGGTCTGACTTCAGGTAGTTTTATGATTGCTGCAATAACCCTTTTGCTGGGTTCTACCTACCATATTCCCTGGCTTTTTTACCCTATTTTTATCTTTATCCTGTTTTTTATCAGTATGATAGCAGTATATGGTCATCGTGCGAATCTGCTCTCTTTTACAGGTCTTTTATGTATAAGCCTTGCATTTATACATGACTATCAAGGTCAGGAATTACTTATCAATTGTTTGTATTTATTAGGTGGTGGTATTATATATACGCTTATTTCTCTTATTTTTTATTTTATAAAACCGAGCAGATATATAACGCTTGAAGTAGCGAATTGTATTGAAAAAACAGCGGAATATTTAGACTTAAGAGCACAATTATGGAGTGAAGGAGTTGACAAAAATAAAATTATTCAGGATCAGCTTACACTTCAAATCAAATTAAATGAACTGCATGAAAGCATTCGCGAATATCTGATAAGAAATAAAGCCAATACAAGCAATTCAAGCAGTAATCGCAAATTACTTGTTTCCCACTCGCTTCTTTTGGAAATCATGGAACTGTCAAGTTCCAATGCATTTGATCATGCTCTGATAAGAGACATGTTTAAGGATCGTATGGAGATTGTTAAAGCATATCAACGACTCGCAGAAAACTTTGCCCTAACCCTTCATTCCTTATCTTATCATATCAAAGCCAATAAAAAGTATCATTCGCCTGTATCTCTTACTACAGAAATAAAAGCAATTAAAACAGCTTTAGATTCTTTTCAGAAAGAAAAAAACTGGTTGAATACACAGGAAGAAATGGTTGTTTTTTCTAACGTCATGCAATACGCAAATAAACAGTTAGAAAAAATAAAAGGACTTGAACGCGTTTTCAAAGGACGTGTAAATGCAGATCAACTCAGAGGGAAATATAAAGATCTGGAAAAGTTTTTGACTCCCCAGCATTACCGATTTTCTACATTGATTGAAAATCTCACTTTTGATTCTATGATTTTCAGACATTCCTTACGTCTTACAATTACTATTGTGCTGGGCTTTATTTTAGGGCAAATATTGCCTTTACAAAAGGAATACTGGATATTGATGACGGTAGTCGTAATTATGCGTCCCGGTTATGGTCTTACCAAGCAACGTTCAAAAGAAAGGGTTATTGGTACCATTCTCGGCGGGTTGATCGCTTTTAGCTTTTTATTTTTTATACACAACACAGCTTTACTCGTATGTCTGACCATACTTACTATGATATTGGGTTACTGGCTGTCTTACTCCGACTATAAAATCGGAGTGACATTTGTAACCATTTATGTAGTGTTTATATATGGTATGCTGACTCCTAACTATGCTGATCTTCTCAAATACAGAATTATTGATACCGCTATAGGTGCTTTTCTTGCTTTTGCCACTACGCATCTGTTATGGCCATCATGGGAATTTTTAAAGATAAAAACCCATTTGAAAAAGTCTTTGGAAGCCAATAAAGAATATGTCAAAGAAATTCAGCAATACTATAATACAAAAGGTGAGCTTACCACTACTTACAAAATAGCGCGTAAGTATGCATATATAGAAGTAGGTAATCTGATGGCATCCTTTCAACGCATGATACAGGAGCCTAAGTCAAAACAGCGCAATAAAGCAGAATTGTATGAACTTACAGTACTGAACCAAACACTGATATCCGCAGCAGCCGGAATAGGAACATATATTCAATGGCATCCTACAACAGAAGCTTCAGAAGCTTTTAACATTGTAATGAACAATATCATCGAAAATCTGGATCACAGTCTGGCAATTTATGAAAATAAAAAAACAGACTCTGAAAATACAGATTCCGATGTGGACGATACCGAAAACACTGAAGTAGAAATCAGTTTCACAAAATTAAAGCAGATGCGCCGTAATGAAATTGAAAATGAATTACTGCCATTTGATGAAAAAATACAGAAATTAGAAGAATCCCAGCTCATTATTGACCAGCTCATCTGGATGGTCAATTTATCAAAACAGATTCTGAAAAGCTCAAAAAAGCTTAAAGCAAAAAAAATAAAATAATCATTTAATACGGTTTATAAAATTATGTTTTCAAACGGTCAGCTACTATTTGCCGCTTTATTTATCATTGTCTTTACCATTGCAATGATTTATGTTTATAGAAAAGACTTGAAAATGCACAGAATGTATTACAAAGGCAGTATATGGATACTGGTTTCCTTTTTTGCATTTGTAGGATTTCTCTATCTTATTAAGTATTTATGGAAAGAATAAATTTTATACATTTGGATAATTTTAAAAAAAACACTTATGAAAATTTTTAAATATGTTATTCTGCTGTTGGTGCTCGGAATCATCTCTCTTACCGTATTTATAGCAACATCCAACGGAGAATATGAGTTCAGTAAATCAAGAGAGATTGAACTGAACCGATCTACTATTTTCAATTACCTCAGTGATTATAAAAACTGGAATACCTGGAATCCAGAATTAGAAAATAAAAACAATATTATTTATGATTCTATTTCTAAAGGCAAAAATGCCGGATTGAAATGGAACCATAATTATTACAAAAATACAGGGTTCTACCCTAACGACAGCTTGTCGCAAACTGCCATGATCAATAAAGAGATGACTACTTCTACCTTTTACCTGAAAAAAACGGAAACCGGTACTCAAATCACCTGGAAAGTAAAAGGCAAAATGAATTTTCTGGAAAAAGTAAAAGTATTTTTCTTTGGTGGAGCTGAAAAAATATTGGGTGGCAACTATGAAAAAGGGCTGAATAATATCAATCATTATCTGGTAAAAGAATTGTCAGACTATAATGTTCAAAGCATAGGAATTATTGAAATTCCTCAGGTATATTACATCAAGCAAAATGTGCGTTCACGCATTGATGAACTGGGCAGTAAAATTTTTCAATCTATGGAGTCAATGCAGGTTTTTGTAAAAGAAAATAACCTGGTAGCAAATGGGGCTCCATTTACTGTTTTTGAAGACATAAATGTCAATTTAGGATATGTAAATTATGCGGTTTGCTTACCGATTACTACAGAGATACATACTTCTGAAGGCAGTGATATCATCAGTGGAAAATCGGATAGCTTTTTTGCTTTTAAAACAGTATTGAGAGGTGATTACTCCCATAGTGATAAAGCATGGCAGGAAAACAGAAATGCTATCACTAAATATAAACTTACAGAGAACAAAACCATCAAACCGGTAGCCATCTACAAAAAATCAATTTTGGATACCAACAAACCATCTGAATGGGAAACAGAAATACTCACTCCGGTATTTGAAAAATATGTAGTTCCGGAACTCGAAGTTGAAAATGATTCAACTAAAATCCGTTAACATAAAAAAGCTCTTGAAAATTCAAGAGCTTTTTTTATATCAATAGATTACTATATCTTTTACTGCTACTTTCTTACCATTTATTAATGTCAGAAATATTTTTAAATAATTGTTTTTCTAAAACTCAACACAGCAAACAAGATCTGTTCTGAAAGCACATTAAGAACCTACTATAGCATTATTAAACAGACATATAAAACTTCTGTTTATGAGTATAAAAAAAAGCGATAGAATATTCTATCGCTTTTAAATTTATGCTTGTTTATTTTCTTCCTGTATTGGCAGATCTCCTTTCATTAAGAAGGAAATAACATCTTTATTGATGGCCTCCATAGTCGCTTTAAACAAATTAAAGGCTTCAAACTTATAAATCAGCAAAGGATCTTTCTGTTCGTGAACCGCTAACTGTACAGATTGTTTCAGTTCATCCATTTTGCGTAAATGCTTTTTCCAGGCTTCATCCAAAATAGACAGCGTAATGTTCTTTTCAAAATCATTAATGAGGGTTTTCCCTTCAGAAGTATATGCTTTTTCTAAGTTCGTAACTACATTTACGCTTTTGATACCATCTGAAAACGGAACTACGATACGCTCAAATTGACCTGAATTGTTTTCATATACATTTTTGATCACTTTAAAAGCTTCCATAGAACTGAATTCTATTTTTTCCTGATATTTTTTATAAACGTACTCATACAATTTATCTACCAGTTCATTTGCCGTCCCTCTTGAGAATTCATCTTCTGTAAAAGGTACTTCAATTCCCAACAGACGAATGATATCAAACTCAAAATTTTTATAATCAGCATTCGCTTTATTTGTTTCTACAAGATTATCGCATACATCAAACATCATATTAGCGATATCCACTTTCAGACGATCTCCGTGAAGAGCATGACGACGGCGTTTGTAAACTACTTCACGCTGAGCATTCATTACATCATCATATTCCAAAAGACGCTTACGGGTACCAAAGTTGTTTTCCTCTACTCTTTTTTGTGCTTTTTCTATCGATTTGGTCATCCATTTGTGCTGAATGACTTCTCCTTCTTTCAAGCCCATCGTATCCATGATTTTCGCTACCCGTTCTGAACCGAATAAACGCATCAACGGATCTTCAAGAGAAACATAAAACTGTGAACTTCCCACATCTCCCTGACGTCCTGCACGACCTCTCAACTGACGGTCTACACGACGTGAATCATGACGTTCAGTACCAATAATGGCTAAACCACCTGCTTTTTTAACTTCATCAGTTAATTTGATATCCGTACCACGACCTGCCATATTGGTAGCAATGGTTACAACACCTGGTTTCCCTGCCTCTTCAACAATTTGTGCCTCTTGTTTATGCAATTTCGCATTCAATACGTTATGGTTTACACCACGCATTTTTAACATACGGCTCAACAATTCCGAATTTTCTACAGAGGTTGTACCGATCAATACCGGTCTTCCTGCTTTTGATAACTCAGTAACATCTTCAATAACAGCATTGAATTTTTCACGGATCGAACGGAAAATTAAGTCTTCTCTGTCTTCACGTGCAATCGGACGGTTGGTTGGAATTTCAACGACATCCAGTTTATAAATTTCCCAAAGCTCTCCTGCTTCAGTGATCGCAGTACCTGTCATACCTGACAGTTTGCTATACATTCTGAAGTAGTTTTGTAATGTAATCGTTGCAAATGTTTGAGTGGCTGCTTCAATTTTTACATTTTCTTTCGCCTCAATTGCCTGGTGCAGTCCGTCAGAATAACGGCGTCCGTCCATGATACGCCCTGTTTGCTCATCAACAATCAGTACTTTATTGTCAACCACTACATATTCTGAATCTTTTTCAAATAATGTATAAGCTTTTAATAATTGAGTTAGCGTATGGATACGCTCACTTTTTATTCCAAAATCCTGAAAAAGAGCTTCTTTTTTCAAAGTGGTCTCTTCACTTGAAAGATTTTGTTTTTCAATTGCAGCAATCTCAGTTCCTATATCCGGTAATATAAAGAAATTATCATCTACTCCCTGAGAAAGATATTTTACTCCGTTATCCGTTAATTCTACCTGATTATTTTTTTCATTTATAACAAAATACAACGCTTCATCTACCTTAGGCATTTCACGGTTGTTGTCCTGCATAAAATGGTTTTCTGTTTTTTGAAGCAATTGTTTGATTCCTTCTTCTGAAAGGAATTTAATCAGTGCTTTATTTTTAGGTAAAGCTCTATAAGCTCTCAACAAACTAAAACCACCTTTTTTAGTATCTCCGGCTTTGATTAACTTTTTAGCTTCCGTTAAAAAGTTATTTGACAACTGACGTTGTAAATTTACCAGATTATCTACTTTAGGTTTCAATTCTAAAAATTCATGACGGTCTCCCTGTGGAACAGGTCCTGAAATGATCAATGGAGTACGGGCATCATCTACCAAAACAGAATCCACCTCATCGACAATCGCATAATTATGTTTGCGTTGTACCAATTCCTCAGGTGTATGTACCATGTTGTCACGCAGGTAATCAAAACCAAATTCGTTGTTGGTACCATACGTAATATCTGCCTGATATGCTTTTCTACGCTCAGGTGAGTTAGGTTGGTGGTTGTCAATACAATCTACCGTTAACCCATGAAACTCAAAAAGAGGAGCTTTCCATGCGCTGTCACGTCGTGCCAGATAATCATTCACCGTTACCAAATGTACACCGTTTCCTGTCAAAGCATTAAGATACAATGGCGAAGTAGAAACCAATGTTTTACCTTCTCCAGTCTGCATTTCTGCAATTTTACCCTGATGCAGTACAATACCACCGATCATCTGTACATCATAATGAATCATCGCCCATGACAATTGCTTACCTGCAACCTCCCATGTATTAGACCAGATGGCTTTGTCGCCTTCGATCGTTACATAAGGTTTTGTCTGAGCAAACATACGATCCTCTTCTGTAGCTGTTACTTCAATTTGAGAATGGTTTGTAAAACGACGTGCTGTTTCTTTTACTACTGCAAATGCTTCCGGTAAAATTTCAAGCAGAGTTTTTTCTGATAAATCATACGCTTCTTTCTCTAAGGTATCAATAGAAGAATAAATTGTTTCTCTTTTGTCGATATCAGTAGTTTTTTCCAACTCATCTCGATAAGAAGCAATTTTTACATCCTGATTAGAACGCGCCTGTTTGATTTTTTCTTTGAAGTAAATGGTTTTAGCTCTCAATTCATCATTTGACAAAGTTTCATATGATAATTGATGGCTATTAATTTTTTCTACTATCGGGCGCAGTGCTTTTACATCTTTTTGAGATTTGTCTCCGACAAACGCCTTCAGTAAACTATTTATGACACTCATAAATACATTTTTTTTATTAATAAATCCGTTATATTTCAACAAAAAAAGCCTCTAACATTTGAGACTTTTTGCAGTTTCTATTTTTTAATACTCATCCTCGTTCCAAAGGTAATCTTCGTCTGATGGATAATCTGGCCAAATTTCCTCCATAGATTCGTAGATTTCACCCTCATCTTCAATAGACTGAAGGTTTTCTACTACTTCTAAAGGTGCACCAGTTCTGATGGCATAATCGATAAGCTCATCTTTTGTAGCCGGCCATGGGGCATCGCTTAAATAGGATGCTAATTCTAGGGTCCAATACATCTTTAATTCTGATTTTAATTTAATTGCAAAAATAAATTTTAAACTTAAAAAACCAAGTGTTTTTTTGTTTATTATTCTAATATTTTTTAAGAACGACTATTTTACAGATGAGAATCTTCCTTTTTAGGAATCCATTTAACCTCATTTGCTTTCAGATCGAAAGTCAACTTCCGTGCCAATACAAAAAGGTAGTCAGAAAGTCGGTTTAAATACTTTAAAACCATCTCATCTGTCGGTTCAATGTCATTTAAATGAGCTGCCAGACGCTCTGCCCTTCTGCATACACAACGTGCAATATGACAATATGACACCGTTGTATGACCGCCCGGCAAAACAAAGTGCGTCATGGGTGGCAGTTCCGTCTCCATACTATCAATCTCTTTTTCTAAATAATCAAGATCCTTTTCAGAAATTTTAGGAATATTCAACCGTTCTTTTCCGTTTTTTAAAATGGCTTTTTCCGGATCAGTTGCCAGAATAGCACCTACTGTAAACAACCGATCCTGTATCTCTATCAACACATCTTTATAATGCGTATTCATTTCCTGATCACGAATAAGTCCTATATAGGAATTCAATTCATCAACAGTACCATAGCTTTCAATTCGGATATGAAATTTAGGTACACGGGTACCGCCAAATAAGGCTGTTGTTCCTTTATCTCCTGTTTTTGTATATACTTTCATAAAATTTTATTTTTGTCGGACATCGCTTTCCACCACTCCATCCCGTAATCGAATGATCCGGTGAGCATGTTCTGCAATATCTTCTTCGTGTGTTACTAAAATAACGGTATTTCCTTTACGGTGTATTTCATCAAACAACGCCATGATTTCTACTGATGTTTTGGTATCCAGATTCCCTGTAGGTTCATCTGCTAAAATAATAGACGGATGATTGACCAAGGCACGGGCAATTGCCACACGTTGCCGCTGACCTCCTGACAATTGATTAGGCTGATGATCCATACGATCGCTCAACCCTACCTGTGTCAGCACCTCTTCAGCACGCTTATTGCGTTCTGATTTTGATTTTCCGGAGTATATCATTGGCAGAGCAACGTTATCCAAAGCGGTAGTACGAGGCAATAGATTAAACGTCTGAAAAACAAATCCTATTTCTTTATTTCGAATTTCTGCCAGTTCACCATCATCCATCTTGCTCACGTCTTTACCATTTAACACATACGAACCGGAAGACGGAGTATCTAAACAGCCTAAAATATTCATCAGGGTCGATTTTCCGGAACCTGAAGGCCCCATTAAGGCTACATAATCTCCTTTGGCAATTTCAAGATCCACACCCTTTAATACATATACCGTTTCCGCTCCTAAAGCAAAATTTCGCTTGATTTCTTTTATTTCGATAATCGTTTCGCTCATAATCTACGTTTAGTTATAGGTAGAACAAATATAGACAATGTTACATCCTTAAAAAAAAGTTTTCTTTGAGTTGCTCTTTCCGTATACAAATAAGACTGAACCAGTAAAAGTTGAGTACCAAAGTGATGCCCGTATGATTTTCCAATAGCGTATCTAAAGACGTAGAACAAAAATTCTTATTCCTTTTATCAATAATGCCTATAGAATCATTATGAAAAAAACGCAGAAGAGACTCCAGTTTTTCGGGTGTAACGGATTTCGCATCTGCAACGACCAGATCATATAAATGCTGCTGCTTATCAATGACCTTATTAAAATCCGAATCCCTGACAAGTTTTTTTACAGCATCCGTATTTTCTAAAAAACAAATAGAAGACGGTTGAAAATAGTCCAGCGTTTTTAATAAAAAAAGATCGGTTTTGCCCAACCTTTTGTTTAGGTACTTCTTCCGTTGATAAATACCTTTAGTAAGGTAATTAAATACAAAAGGAGAATGCACTCCATGCTGATTCGTAGATTTTAGTAAAAAACGAAAATAATTCATCGTTGTTTTGAGTATATCTGCAAAAATAATAAACGCATACCGGATGACAACTAAAAAACTATTTTTTCTTTTTTTACAATACATTCAATGACAAGCAATTAATATACGTGCATTTAGGAACTTTAAAAAAAAGACATTTTTTACAGGCAAAAGGCTTGTCTGAAAGATAAAAACATTCTATATTTGCACTCGTTTAAAAACAAAACGGCCTCGTGGCGCAACTGAATAGCGCATCTGATTACGGCTCAGAAGGTTACTGGTTTGAATCCAGTCGAGGTCACTATACTAAAATAAAATAATTACCGGCCTCGTGGCGCAACTGAATAGCGCATCTGATTACGGCTCAGAAGGTTACTGGTTTGAATCCAGTCGAGGTCACAAAAAAACCTGATAGTTCTATCAGGTTTTTTTTATGTCTGTTTCCGTTAACTTCAAAATAAAATTTAAGGTATTCTGTCTAAAAGAATAGGTCCTAACGGTAAACTAAAAAGTTTCTGAGAAGGGGTGTACATCGAAGCATCTCCATATATCCGATAGTTACCATTGCTGATGTTTAATAGTAACTTTTCCTGACCATTTAAATTTGTTTTCTGCATTTCATAACTGCATAAAACTTGACGGTAATAATCATTTATAAATCCTCTAAAAGTATAAGTAGCATCATAATATATACCCTCTGAGATGAAATTAAGATCGTAGTTATGATAACCGGTATTGTTTTCAGGAATAATTGAATTTAAATTATCATGCAATACCACTCCGTTTTTTAACCAATTTTATTTTAAAGTTTTCAGGAAAAAGCTGTATCGGTTGAATACTAAGCTTTTATAAAGATTATCAAAAAAGTCAGGTAACGATTTGGTAACGGTGCTCATTGCTTTGCTTTTCAACGTGTTTCCGCTAGCTCAATAGCAAATATACGAATTATAATAAATAATTAGTTATTGAGAACAATACTTCAATTATTATTTTATTAGAGAATAGCCTCTTATCAACTTTGAAAATAACGTGTTAACCTACATACGCTATTCCAAATTCACAACTCTTAATTCAATTTTTCAATTCCTATTACTTTCCATCTTGGGCGTTTCATTTTATCATCTCCATAAATAGCTCTTGCATTTACTTTACAATCAGTAATTATATCGTGTCTTTCTAAAAGATATTTTGGTACATAATAATCTCCAATAAATGCAAAATCGGGTATATTTTCGTCATAATTGTAATCTTTGTACTTTACTTCCAATAACCCTGTAATGTCCTTTCGTAAATTGGTATTTGTTTCTTCTGTTTGTTCAATATTCAGAACTTTCACCCTTAGCTTTTTATCTTTGTCTGTTTTTGTAGCAAATGAAAGTTTGATAAAATCTCCTTCATTTGGTCTAAGTCTTGTTTCTGAATACTTAATAACTCCTTGCAATTTTGGATTGAGAACGAAATGGAATAATTGCTTTTGTTCATTCACTCCGTCAACAATAGCAATTTGAGTTTGGTATTTTGAAATAACAGAATCTTTGTCAATTTTTTGAATGTCTTTCAATTCGGTTCTGTTCTCATCTTTTACTTTTTTAATATAACTTTTTGCTGTTATGAAATCCCCAATTTGTAATTCACCTTTAATCTGAGGGAAAAAAACTTCTTTATTGTCTGACGTAATTACGTGAATTATATTTTTTTCGTTGTTGATGTAATCAACAACAGCAAACGTATCATCTAAAATCGTCCAATTTTTCTTTTCTGATTTTTCTGTAATTAGAGGAAAGTATTTGTATTCTGTAACAATATTTCTACTCATCCATGAGTATGTATTTTCAACTTCCTTCTTAATTTCTTGTTTATGGAGTTTAAATTTAAAAATATGACCTAATTCACATTGCTTAAAAACCTCAAATCGGTTCTTTCCTATTACAAACTCTATTGTTTTTCCGTCTGTAAAAGTCAGACGATCTTTTCCTTTATCATCTTTCCATTTATCAACCAAAACAAGTTCTGTCCAATCAAAATCAGCATAAGCGAAGTTTTCCGCAAAAGGGATGTATTTTTTGTATAATTCCTGATTGTCTTTTAAACTTTGCTTAACTGAACTTGCTTTTATGTATAATTCGTCAAAAACTGATGACAATTTCCAACCTTTTACGTCTCTATGTTTTTTGTATGCTTCAAGTTCTACAAGTGCATTTTCTAACATATTTTCGTCAATCAAAACCTTTGCTAAATCTAAATGAATGTCGCCTAAAAAATCTTCATTTTTTTCTAAACTCAATGCTTTTGATAACATTCCAATTTTTAAAGAATTATCGGAAATAATACAATCTGAAAACTCTTGCCAAACGTAATGTTTATTAGCAAGTTCTAAAACAAGCTGTTTGTATATTTTAACTGCGGATTCTAATTCGTTGTTTTTGAAATGTATCAACGCTTTTTCTCTCAACAACCATTCATCATCAGGGAATATTTGGATTGCTTTTTCATAGGGCTGAATAAGCCAAGATGAATTATGTTCAGATGTTTGAGTTTTTAAAACTTCAAAAGTCTTTTTTATTGCCTTTGTTGCTAATGGTTTGTATGTGTTTTCGTCTTTCGTGGTTTCTTTCCAATCATCATTTCTTAAATTTTCGGGATTCCAATTTTTGAAAAAATTGAGAAAACGCCATTCGTCATTTTCTTTCATAAATCTTTCAGCAAGATTTAGAATTTCGGAATGCCATTTTGATTGTCCATGTTTTGAATAATTGGCGTTGTATTGCTCAAATAAATTCCACAAATCGGAAAACCTGTTTTCCTTGTGAGCATTGAAAATATTCCAAAAAATGGTTTCTCTGAAAAAGTCTAAAACGGTTTCTTGTCTAAGATTAATTTTACTTAAAAGATCTTCAATGTTTATTCCGATGTTTGAGTTTGCAAACTCTCTACAAATGCGTGAAATAAGTGAGGGAATACTTTTTCCGTCTTTATGTCCATCGTGCAAATCTTCGTGACGAAGATTGTCGGGATTCCATAAAAGGAAAAAGTTGTAAAACTTAAAGTCGCTATGAGTTTTTGAATAGTTTAAAGCAAAATTTAAAATCATAGAATGAAGCATTGATGGTCTTTCATTCTTTAAATTCATATAATCTCTCAAAAATGTTCTCACATCAACAGATGAAAGATTACTTTCTTCGGCTTTAATATATCTGTAAATTATCCAACCGTAAGATTCGTGATGTAGTTCTGTAAGTCTGTTTTGAGAAATTAAGTTTTTAAAAATAGCTAATGCCTCCTTATTATTTCCGTTTTTGCTTAGTTCTTCTGCTTTTTGAATTTCAGAATAATTTGTGTCAATCTTTGGGCGAAGAAAGCTTTTTTGATTTTCAATTATTTCGTCTTCATAACCTTGAAGATCTATTGTGTATAGTTCTTTAAAACAAATCCCTGCTTGATTTAAGTTTTTATCTGCTATGTAGTATTTACACAAATCTATTAGAACCCAAGCAAATGCTTTTTGAATCCATTCATTTGAATTATCTTCTGTGTATAGTTTTCGTGAAATATTTAAAGCATCGTTTAATTTATTCAGTTTTTCAATTCCTGATAAATTTTGTGCTTCTTTTCGTAGTTCAAAAACAGTTTTAGAATCCATAGACTAAATCTTTTAACTTTTCCAAAATTGTTTCAGAAGATTTTTCTAAAACTTCAATTTTTGAAAAAAATCCTTTTGTTTGGTTTTGTTCACTTGTGCCATACCAAACTCTAAAAGTTAAACTGTCTTTTTCCCAAGTGGCACGAAAAACATCTTGATTATTATGGCTTTGTATAATTTTTAGTGTAATGTTTCTGTTCTCGCAATTTTGAATCCAATCAGAATAAATTTTTTCTTTAAAGTCTGTCGGAAATTCTGGTTTATCATCTGTTATTGAAACGATGTTCTGTTTTTGGTTTAAACAATCTGCAATACAAGTGCTTACAATGATTTCATCTGCACCGTTAAGCTTATCAACGCGAATATTACTAACAGCGAAATTATCCTTTTCTCCTTTGTTATCAATATTAAGAATAAATTGTTGGTTTTCGTTTTGAGGAATAGAATAAAAAGCCTTTGTCAAGTATTCGGAAATCTTTTTTGTGCTTTCGAGCAAATATCCATTTTGTTCCAATAGTTTTGAAATTTCGCAAATTGTACCAACCACATTTTTGTTTTCAAGTGATTTTACTTTGTCTATAAACCTTGCTTCAATTTCGTAGTTTTCAAAAATTAAAAATTGTTTTGATTTTGTTGAAACTCCATTTATAGAATTGTCTTCAAAAACACAATCCATAAAAGGATTTATTGTTTTAGGCGAAGTAATATTGACAGTTTTCCCTGCTGTAACACCACTATACAACCAGCGGAAGTAGCTATCATTTGTGATTCCGTCATTTTCTTTGCGATGTCCTTTTATAATAATTTCATTATAGTTTGAACCGATTGCTTTATGTACGGTAATCGCCCAACCGTATTTTACAAATACCGCATTTACAAATGGGTCGGAATCTTTTACTTGAAAAAACAAATTCTTTGAATATTTTTTGTAGTAAGTTGAAAGTAAGTTTCTTGCATTTCTGCTTGTTTCAACTTTTTCTTTCTTCTCTTTTGGTAAATTGTAGTTCTTGACAAGTGTTTTTATTGCTTCTTTTTCTTCATTTGAAAGCTCATTATATTGCTTGTCCTGTAATAATCGATTGTATTCTAAGCTGTCTTCAAATTTTAGTTTCCTTTTTTCATCATCAATTTTTCGATTTACAAAAACTCTGAAAGCAATTTGTTCTTCTTTTGTCAAATCGTCTTCACTATTAAAATAATTGTCCAAAATCCAAATATCAGTTTCAGGCAAACCTGATATGCTCAAACATTTAACACAAACTTTTGTAAACGACAATATTATCGGATTTTGAGACTGGTGAATTTTTATGGATTCTTGCAAGGTTTCTTTGATTTGAAGAACTGTAAAGAACATTCCATTTACGATTCGTCTTGGAATTTGAAAACCGCTTTCATCGGGAATAGAAACATTATTATTTACAATGAGTAAATCATCTGTTGCTAATTTTTCTCCGTTTTTCAAGCATTGTTTTTTAATCCACTTGTTTGTTTTCAAACAATCTTTTTTTGAGTAGAATAAAACCGCTTTATCAGGTTCATTCAAAAATGGTTTAGTAAACCACGAATGTAAGTTTTGGATTCTTTGATTATCGTCTTTTAAATCAATTAGAGTAGTTTGGTCAAAACTATAGTTCAAATTATTAAAAAGTGAATTTTCAATACTGGTTGCTAAATCAGTTCTCAAATTATCTTTTCCATCAGAATAATCATCATCTATCGATTTACGATAGTGTTTTATTTTTTCTTTGTCGTATAATTCGGACAAGGTTTCAAAGTTCAATGCAGAATCTTCATCTTTTCCAAATGTCAATGAGTATGGGTCGCCAATAAATACAATTTTACGTTTACTTTCTGGATTTAGATATTTTATAATATCTTCTAATAATCGACCAGAACCAAAGCGCAATAATTCTGATTGACTAAGGCTACGACTAATCAAATGAGCTTCTGCAATAATAACCAAAGCTTTTTCATCAATATCCTTGCTTGATTTCAAAGGAATAATTTCCTGCAATTCTTCTTCTTGTTCCTCATTTTCTGAATCTTCTTTCTGTCCTTCAATTTCAGAACCGCCATAAATAACACTGAAAATTCCTTCTGTTTCTATGTTGCTCCGTGTTTGGATTTTTTTACTAATTCTTGCAGAGTGTGACCATTTTTCAATTTGAGGAATATTGTGATTTACTGCTTCGTTAGCTATAAATCGTAACCACACATCTCTATCATCAGAATTCATAGATTCTAAAACAAGAATTCCACCTTCCTCTTCATTAAGAAAATCAACTATATTTTTCTCTATATCATTATCAATTTCAATTATTTCTTTTTTAATCGTTGTTTCAGGTATGGAAATTTCTATGTTTTTAACCCATCTTTCAGCAGGGAAAATGCTTTTCAAAACTTTTGCAATGTCTTCCTTATATGTATTCTCACTCGCAAAATCATAAATGAAATTACTTAAACTTGATTCTTGGATAAGTTTGTAATAGGGTAAGTTTCTTGGAACCTCATTATGAACTTCAATTGGTCCCGAAAAAATATTTGCAATACAAATTCTTGCTGGATTTATTCCGTCCAAATATTTATTTTTCTCTACCAGTTCTCTAAAAGCATTGCGATAGGAAACTAGTTGCCTAAATGGATTGATAAAATTTGCACCTGCTTTTATTTCCAATCTACTTCTGTCTTTTAGACTTTCGTTATGCCACTTTGCTGAATGAAATTCATTTTCATTGGGTGGTAATTTGATTATTCCCTGGTAATCTTTAAAATCAATAAGTATTAGACCATTATTGTAGTATAATATAGCATCGGCACGAAAACGAGAATAAGATTCATTAAAAGGATTACCAATTAGCACACCATTATATCCCAACTTATTAAAAGCTATTTCAATTATTTCAACAACTCTACGGAACTGTTCGTTTTCGTGAGTGTTATTTGTTCTGTTATTTAAGATTTCCAAACTCATATATAACATCTTCTTTTAGGACAGATTAGTACTATTCCTCTCTTTTACATTAATTCTTTCAAATCATTATTCTCAATAGCTATGATTACTTCTTTATTTCTGCCTTTTGTTCTGGACTCAATATCATCCAAATAGCTTTCGCCAAGATGCTGTTTTAGATATGTAATTTCTTCTAAGAAGTACCGAATAGATTTTTTATCATCGGATAATTCCTGAGCACCAATGCGTCTGATACTTTTAGTGGAAAGCGTGTGATAATGACGTAAATCCTTTATCAACATTTGTATGAAGTTCAGATTTTCAAAATTCAAATCTTTTAAAATTCTTAGTGATTTCTTGAGGTTTGCCTCTGCTTTTTGTTCCAGAGATATCTCGCTTCTACCCATTTTATATTTTGGTTTGAATTCTTTTACCTCTTCATACAAGCTCCAGAAAACGGATGAAAGCTTTAAAGTCGGTTCGTCAATTGCACAAGCTATTTTTTGTAGAAGATCTTCAAAATCAATTTCTCTAATTGCTCTGCTTTCTTCTTTTCCTACAGTCTGAGCAAACAAACTCAATCCTTTACGTCGTAGTACATTTAATTCGTATTCGGAATGTTTTTTAGCAGTTTTCACGCGAGGTGGAAGCTGACTAATTTTATCGATGATCTCAGGATGTTTCTTTTGTAGGTCTGCATAGAGATTTCTGATTTTGGTAATCGTGTTTACTTCTCCTTCTTCTTGCGGATTACTATTGATTTTTGACCCTAAAGCAGCAGCTGTAGGCTCTTCATCTTCATCAAAAATTTTGGCATCTTCTCCCAAAGCATTATGAATCAGGAACATTTTTTGCTGTGCAATTTCCCTTGATTTTACAATATCAGCCCCCTTTAGTGAAGGAAAGAAATTCAGAATAAATAATTCATCATACACTTTAGACCCAATACGATTAATACGACCTACACGCTGAATAACACGTGTGGGATTCCAGGGAATATCATAATTGATAATAGCACCTGCTCTGTTTAAATTAAATCCTTCGGACAGCTTATCTGAGGTTAGCAATATTTTAAAATGATTTGTTTTTGAACCTTTATACTGTGCATTGAAATCGCTGTTTAGATTTTTGGCTAATTCTTTTGATACTTTACCATCACATATCAAAACATCATTCCCAAATTCTTTTCTAAACCGTTTTTCGAGATGATGAATGGTGTCTACATATTCTGAGAATAGAATAATCTTTCTGTCCGGTTCGTTTACTAAAAGATTTTTTATTTTTTTGATAATTTCTTCCTGTTTAGGATCTTTCTCGACTAACTTCAAGTCTTTTAATCGTTTTTGAATAGTTTCAAACAATTGAATATCCGAATCTATATCATCTAAAAATTCCTGTCTTCTTTGAAAGATGTCAATGTCATAAACTTCATTGTTTTTCGGAGTTTTTCGTTTGAGATCGCCAGCAGCATATTTCTCTAAATTGGCTTCAATATCTTCAATTTCAAAATCTTTAATTCGATCAATAAAAGAACGATCTAGAATAAATTTTCCAGTTTTATCAATGAAACCTTTTACCAATCTATGTACCTGTAAGAACCGCTCAATGGATTTTTCAAAAGAACCAAACGAAGATTCGAATCGTTTCACCAAAATACGACGCATAAAATCGTATAAGTTTTTCTGCTGGTTGTATTGTCGGTTCCCAAACTCATCTAGCTTATCCTCTTCAACTATTTTTTCGTACCTAAATGGTTGATAAATAGCTCCAGTAAATTTTCCTCCTTCAGCAAAATCTCGACTTATAATATTGTCATAGAATTCATCTTGTTCTGCGTCCAGATAGTAAAAAACTTCTTTCGGATCTTTTACAACAGATAAATCCCCGACTTCTTTAGCATAAACATAATCCTGCTTCAGATCCAGACGGTTTCTTCGTATTACTACAGGGCTTATGATACGTTTGATATCGTTTGAAAGACGTTGCGTTTGGGCTTTTACTTTTTTAATATCTATTGGTAAATTTTCATCAACCATTGTTGTGTAATAATTCTCTGCCATCTTTCTTTTCTTATCGTCAGCAGAATTCCAATGTTTAAATATAAAAGACAACTGCTTATACTCGTAGTTCAGGCGACTGAACTTTCCTGCCAGATTGTCCTCCAAAGAAATAGTAGATTTCCCCGGCACAATAAATAGTTTTAGTAAAGAAAAAATATCTGCTGGCGAATTATTGAATGGCGTAGCCGACAGAAGAATCACTTTTTTGCCACGGCAAATCATTGATAATGCTTCGTAGTCAGCTGTATCCTGATTGCGAAAATAGTGTGCTTCATCTACGATAATTACTTCAAAGTCTCTTCCTTCAATACTGTCAGCAATTTGATCTATTTTTCCACGACTGTAAACCTGCCAGTTATGCAATCCGAACTTTTCTAAATATTCCCACCAACCGCTGTCTTTTTTTTCGGCATCCCCCATTAATCCGGGAGGACAAATAATAATACCTCGTTTGTTCATCTGTCGGGCAATCATTGATGCTATGACCGATTTCCCTAAACCTACCACATCAGCTATAATGCACCCATTATGTTCTTTAATCATTTGTATTGCCTGATTCACAGCATCTGACTGGTAGCTGAATTTTTTAAGCTCTATCTTATCCAATAGCGCATCTAAATCCACTTTTTCATTTTCCTGATTTTGCAGATCGAGGTAGGTTTTTATAACCAGACAATAGGCTTCAAAAGGAGTTATCGTAGCAACTTGTGTTTTATTTTTGATAAAGTCAATTAGTATCTTACGGTTTTCCAAATGATCAGTGATAGAGGTTGCCCGTTCCCACAATTCGTCAAAATATTGAACGGCATCAGCATAACCGTAATCTTTAATCTCTACATTAAACTCTTCCTGATTATGTAAACCTGAACGAGTCAAGTTACTACTTCCGGTTATAAATTGTCCGGGCATACCTTGTTTTTCTGCCTGATCTTCGTTTAAATGGAAAAGATATAATTTTGCGTGATTTGGATTTTCCGTTTTTCGTATTTCCAGCTTGCCTTCTTCGATCATCTGAACAAAGAATCCTACCTGATTGTAGAATTCCTCGGTATCCATTTCTTCATTATTCAATGCAAATCCCAATGAGACGAGATAATTTTGGAATACCTCATCATTTGAGAACCCTTCTTCCAAGTTTTCAGCATATTCGATAATGCTTCCCGCGTGTTGAAATACTTGTAAACCGACCAGTATTTTTAATTTTTGTTTAGGTTGTTTCTGTAAACTTTGATAAATCTCCGCCCAGCCGTTGAAGTAAAAAAATCCTACTAAAAATTTCAGCTCATTACTAATAGATATTAAAGTATTTAACCTTCTTTTTAGTGTCTTTTGCTGTTTATTATTGGTGATAAAATTATTTGGCATTGCGTTTATTTTATAAAATAGCCTCCCGTTTTGGGTGAACCTTTAAATTCTATATAGTTTTTTTCTCTTAATTGTTTAAGGTAACGTTCTACTGTTGAACGACCTTTATCCATAGCTTCGGCTAATTGAGGAATACGTAATCCGGGATTGTTTTTAATGTAGTTCAGCAGTGCCTTTAATTCCGAAATTACTCCCTCACTATGTTCACTAAAGCCGTATAAATTTACTCCCTCACTTACTCCCTCACTTACTCCCTCATTTTTTGAATTAGGTAAATTCAAATCTGGAAATATTACAGTTGTGACATTTTTTTCATCCAACCATTTAGGGCTTTTGAAGCCGTTGACTTTACAATCTTTTATCATCCGCAAGGTGCCACTGCCCAGCATTTCTATATATTTTCGGATAAAGCACATATGTGCTATGTCCGGATTTCGCAGGATAGAATGGTGTTCAATTTTTAAGTCTTTTACAGCAATACCTTCCGGCAACCCACCATAATTAGAAATCTCGGTGCGATTACTAAATATACTTATCTGCAAAAAACCGTTTACTGAATTGTAATCCCGGTGTACCATCGCGTTCAAAATACCTTCGCGTAGTGCCAATCGGGGATAATGGTATCGTTCTGTGCGAACCGTACCATCCACAATCATTTGTTTACCAAAATTAGTGTCCAGAAAATTGAAAATTGTAGTGATGTTTTTGAATAAGTTATCTTCCATTATAAAATCGTTGACAAAAACGTCCGAAGATTTTTCTCCAGGATATACTGTCAGGCGTATTCTTGATTGCGGAATGTATCGGATAGGTTTTTTTCCAAATAAAACGATACAGGCATTGGTAAGGCTTCCGCCTTGCATCAATCCTGTCTGAAAGAGAAAATCCTCCGCATCTGTAATTGAACTGTCCTGTTTGTATTGCTTATATGCTTCAATTGTTTTAAAAAGCTCATCTTCATCCAGATCGTTAAGACCTGCACCTAAAACAGTACGCCTTTCCCATTCAAAATCAGCTGATTTTCGCTGTGCAATCAATTGATTTAACCCCGAAACATCTGCCGTTTTTACGCTATCTCCTTCTTGCAGGTATATATTACCTTTATATTGGTACGGTTTTTTGGAGCCCTCCCAGATACTAATGAGTATTATCTCTTTCTTTTTATAAGACACAATTTGTGTAGAAACAGGAGCTAATGGTTTAATGCCAGTGGAGATCATTTCATTAATTCTGGATATCCATTGCTGAGCATTTTTTACCCCGACAATCTTCCTATGCTCATCCACACCTAAAAGCAAATCACCTCCCTGTGTATTGATAAAAGCCGTAATGGTTTTGCCAATAGTATCGATATTCGGATTTGCTTTGAACGCGATACGAATATCTTCTTCCTGCTCCAGCAGGTTATCTATGATAAAAGCATTATCCATTTTTATTCGTATTATGGGTTAGTATATTTTGAATAAACTCCTTGTCTGAAAATTGCGCAATAATATAGGCCATCATTTCATCCAAACGATAAAACTCCTGTGCCCAGTTGCCATTTCTTAAGGTTACTTCCACGTGATTTTGAATTACATATTCATATACATCAATACATCTGTGATCAAAAATTGTGTTTTTCTCAAGCAGCATATTCGTGTCAAACTTCAGGACTTCTTCTTTGTCACCACACTTCACCTTTAGTTTTTTGAATAAGTTACGGGAAAAAACAACATCACGGTGTACGAGGAACCAATAAGGTTTTTTCAACTCAATAACTTTCTTAATTTCTTCAAATGTGATGTTGCGTTCTCCAATATTCCCGGTTCCATAGTAAGGACGGATGATACCTAAAAATAAATCACATTCTTCCACGGCTTTCAGACAATTGTCCATATTAGACAATTTTGGATTTACTTTAATGCTTCCGTAATAGGAGTTTAGTACATCGTAACCTAAGGTGTTCAATTGTGCAACAATCTGTGACAGTTGGTCTTCAAAACCATAGACCGTAGATCCCACCATAATCTTCGGTTTTGGTACATTCTTTTGCCTAGCCATTTTCCTGATGTTTTTTTAACGCCTGACGCATGATAATTCTAATCCATTCCGGGGCTAATTTTATATCGTGTTGTAAGCGGTAAGGGTCTTCTTTTTCTAATTGTCGAAGGATACTATTTATTTCATCTTCTGTTACTTTGTCTTTACCTGTTTCACGAAGTGCCTGAATTGCTAAACTGCTTATCGATCCAATTGCAGCCAGATTTCGGGGACTTGTTTTCTTGAATATAATTTTACGCTTTCCTATTTGTATAGTACGTGCAGCTCCATCTGTAAGGTAGACCAAATTCATAGGAACCTGTGTAGATAGACCCAATGCATTTAGTGCTAATATACCGGTAGGAATAATCCTTGCTTTATCTCTTCGACGAACCGCTTCGGCTATTTCTTCTGTAGTCGGAGAAATAGGCCCTAATATAGGATCTATTCTTAACCGGGAGTAGATACCACGAGACACCCGCGACAAATCTTCTTTTTCTACCAATCGTTCCAATGCTTTGGATACGGCTTTAGAAGTACCCAAATTAAGAAAATCCTCGATAAAGAATAGCGAACCCCTCTTGGCTTTTTTGATTTTTGCAATTATTTTATTATCAATACTTTCCAAAATTTAAATTGATTATTTTGTCGTAAAAATAGTCAAAATTTGCGACAAAAATAGGGTTATGATTTTAATTTTTGATTCAGAACAAATGACGATACGGTAAGACGATGTACCCCCAGAATTCTGCCGATAGCAGAATAAGACACTTTTTTGTCGAGTAGCTCTTGTATTCTCTTTTCTTGACCAGTTAACTTTGTTTTAGATGATTTACTTCCCACGGGACGACCAAGCACTACACCCTCTGCACGTTTTCTTGCCAACGCCTCTTTAGTACGCTGTGAAATTAAGTTTCGTTCTATCTCAGCTGATAAACCAAAGGCAAAAGCCAATACTTTGGAGTTGATATCACTTCCCAGACGGTAGTTATCTTTTATTGTCCATACCTGGATATCCCGGTTCATACATTCATTTAGTACGCCCATAATCATGAGTAGATTTCTTCCCAAGCGAGAGAGTTCAGAGCAAATAAGAATATCGCCTTTTTTCATTTTTTTAAGTAATTTTCCAAGTTTTCGATCATCTACATTTTTTGAACCTGAAATGGTTTCTTCGATCCATTTATTCACCAAGATTTCTTGTCTTTCACAAAAATTATTAATCTCATAACGTTGATTCTCTACCGTTTGCTTGTCTGTACTTACTCTAATGTATCCGTAAATCATTTTAAATTGTTTAAATTATTATTCAGTTTTGGTTTAAATTAAACGTAAGTTGTCTAAATTAAACCTATCCAATAAATGTAGCAGTAAGATCAGCGTTTATTTTAGACAAAATGCTACAGTTTGTAATTTTTCAAAGAGCGAAAGTTGGGTAGTTTTAAGTGAAATTGAACAGAGAATAAAAGCTAAAATTGAAGCCGTTGGGGTGCCACTAAAAGACTGGGATATTAATATTTATCGTGGGATATTGACTGGCTATAATGAGGCTTTTATTATTGACGGAAATAAGAAAGAAGAGTTAATCGCAGAAGATCCAAAATCTGCCGAAATAATACGACCGTTATTAAGAGGACGTGATATTAAGCGATATTCTCACGAATTTGCCGATTTATATTTATTGTTTATTCCTTGGCATTTTCCATTACATAACGATCCCAATATAAAAGGGGCTTCTTTGGAAGCTGAGAAAGAGTTTGAAAATCAATACCCTGCAATATATGGACATCTTTTAAAATACAAGGAAGAACTTTCGAATAGAAATAAAGCAGAAACAGGAATACGCTATGAATGGTATGCTTTGCAACGTTGGGGAGCAAATTATTGGGAGGATTTTTCTAAACAAAAAATTGTATATCCCAATATGACGAAGTATATGCCTTTCTTTCTAGATAATAAAGGGTTTATTACAAATCAAAAATGCTTTATTATTACAGGAGAAAAATTGGCTTATTTGACTGCATTCTTTAATTCAAATGTTTTTAAAATTTGTTATAGAGATAGTTTTCCTGAACTGCAAGGCGGAACACGAGAGTTGTCAAAAATCTTTTTCGAAAAACTTAAAATACCTAATATAGAAAACTTAATTTCAGAAGATTTTGACATTATGGTAAAAGATGTGCAAGACGGTAAAGATTTTGCTGATTTAAGATTGGAAAGAGCACTCCTATTGGCTTTAGGTTTACAAGAATATGAAGAATATATCCTTAATTACAAGATATAGATTTAATAAAATTGATTTCTTCCTCACTTAGATTATATGCTTCATAAACGTTTTGAGTTACATTTTTAGGAATAGGAATATTAAGAACATATATTGAGAACATTCTAACAGCAGCTTCGCCAAGTTGTACTGAGAGAGTTCGATAGTACCAATCAATAATATCTGAATTCAAAAAATTTAACAAATATTCTAAATTCTCTGTTTCTGAAACTATAAAATATACAGTATTATTACAAAAAGAGCCGTCATTTACAAGACAAAAACTCAACCTTTCTGCTATGTCAGAATACATTATTTTTTGTTTAGAAAAATCCTCCATATAAGCACAGTTACGTAAATTGTATAGAGTATCTCCTTTATCCGCCCGTTTTTCTAATTGTGGGTAATATTGGTCTAAGTGTTTCTTAATAGATGGATAATCATCTATTTCTATGCGTTTTACATCTTTTTCTTTGACACCATTATGAGTATTAATTAACCATAAATCTGCAAAATCATAACCATATTTTTTTATGTCCCTGCCGCGTAAAATAGGTCGTATTATTTCTTCACTTTTGGGATCCTCGTCTATCAGTTGTTGCCGTTTAGAACCATCTATTATAAAGGCTTCATTTAAGCCTGTTTTTATACCATAATTTATACGAATATCCCATTCTTTTAGAGGAACACCTAATCGCTCTATTTTCTCTTTAATTTGTTTTTCAATGTCGGTTAATATGACCCAACTTCCTGCATTTTTAAACTCTGAAAGATTAGCATTTTGTCTAAAATAAACGCTCAAATTATTTAACACCTTTTCTTTAATCACACAGGCTCTTGTCTGTTGTCTATTTTTATCCTTAGAAAACAAGAGAATATTGGTATCCACCGTAGCGGACTCAAATATCTTTTGTCCTGCAAAATCAATTAGCAAAATAGGATTTGTATGGGTTGCAAAGAACTCACGAGTGCTTTCTCCGTATCCTGCACGCATCCATTTATTAGATGTGATATAGCATAGGAATCCATTGTTTTTTAATAATTGCCAACCACGTTCATAAAACAGTGAATAGATATCTCCCGTTTTAGCGAAGGTTTTATATTCGCAATGTTGATACAATTTAGCCAACCTGCCACTTTCTTTTTGTAGTTGTACATATGGTGGATTTCCAATTACTAAATCGAAACCCTCTTCCAATCCAAACATCCATTCCGGGTCAAAGAAAGGCGAACTTGCATTTTGGTCGTAGGGGTTCCACTGAGAAAACTGTATAGCATCTTCAGGAGCAAATTCGTTATTGTCCTGTAAGAGCTTTGAAAGTTCTGTCCTTAGCTTTGCATCTTTATCTCTCAATTCCTTTTTCTTGTAAGCAGATTTAGCATAGAAATGTTCTTTTCGCACTTCCATTAACTCCTGTTTGGTTTCGTCTATACGAGGGTCAGTAAAAAGGCTATTGACAAAGTCGCCTTCTTTTTTCTTTTTCATTCCAATCAGAGTATTCGCCGCCACAAATTTAGTTTCTAAATTTGGCAAGGTTAATACACCATAATTTTCCTCAGGCTTAGATAAATCCATTGTTTCCTGCTCTACAATCAGCGAAATAAAGAAACGTAACTTACTGATTTGTGAAGCAATCGTTTGTATATCCACTCCGTAAATACACTCCTCAATCAAATGTAATTTCAAGTCGTGATGTGAAGCTTTATTCTTAGCATCTAATTTCTCTAAAACCTCTACCATTCGATTTAGTATTCCCATAGGAAATGCTCCAGAACCACAAGCCGGGTCAAGGATTTTCACAGCTCGTAGTTCTTTGGCTATTTTCTCACAAAAAGGGTGATTATTTTTTAAAAATTCGGGTAATGTATCTTGTTCAAATAGTTGATGGATTAATTCTTCATCCAAATCAGGTAATGCATTATTCAAATAAGCTATTAAGGATTCATCCACCATATACGCTACAATCTCTTTTGGTGTATAAAAACTACCGGATTGTTTACGAGCAGATTCTTGTGTCTCAGGATTAAAGGCTCCTAACAGGTTTTCAAAAACGTTTCCTAATAATTCAGGGTCTAAAGCTACCTGAACCTCATTCGGCACATTTTCCTCCACCGTAAAATTATATCGTTCCAATAAAGGGATTAAGCCTTCATGTTGATCATTACCAAAGAAAACGCAATTGGGGATAAATGCGCGATGTTTGAAATTTCCATTTTTAGCCTTCTCTGAATTTCTGCTGAAGCCGTCCAAATGATATTTAATTCCATCTGTACTTTCTTCTTTATCCAAACATTCAAAAAGTCCGCCGTTCAAAAACGGGATAGGACGAAATAAATTCAGAACTTCTTCTTCGGAGATAGTAAACATTTCCGCATAACGGTATCGGGTTTTAATATCCCTTTTATCAACCAATTTTGCAAATTCTCTTTCAATTACCGCCTTGTTTAAAGTAGCAAAGAACAGGTTTTGTAAAATAGCGCTGTAATAACTTCCATCAGAAGTGTTATTAGGATCAAAGTTTTTTAGGATTTCTGATAACTTGTCCGTTTTAAATAATTCATCTGGAACCAAATGTTTTTGTTTGATAAACCAAACAAATAACAATCGTGTAATTAAACGAATCATTTGCTCTTCCAGCTTTACACGGTCATCGTCTGAAGTAGCAATATCATTCGGAAATGTGATACCTACTTCGGCTGTAAGTGTCCATTGATACCATTTAAACAAATCATTGTAGAATTCCTTAGTAAGTTTTTCAACCGAAAATGCTTCCTGAATACTATCAAGATCTTTAAACGTACAATTTCCAATTCTTTGTCTAAAAGTTTTATTAGTGTCTTCTGGAGTTATAAAGTAAGTAAAACGTTTCCAAGGAGAATATTTTTTATCTGCTTTCCCGTCCCAGTTTCTTCTGATAAATGAAAACCTAAATTTTCCCAAGTCATCATAAAAAACGAAAATAGCTCCATCCTTAAAATCTTCTTTAAGGACTAACTTCGCAATCTCAAATTGTTTTTTCTTAGAAGAACGCTCTGACAATATTCCATTATACTTACAGGCAAAAACAATTAATTCGTCAGAATTTTTGAACGATACATTTCCTATTCTAGTCAGTTCTGAGAATTGACTAAAATCTTTATCTTCTATATAATGGTTAATATCTTCTGTTTCAATTTTAAAAGAAGAAATAGCTTTTTTGAAAAAATCTGCTAATATTTTTATTGAGAAAGTATGTATAAGTTTATCCATTTTCTTGATGTATAACCGTTTTAGTCGTATTGGGTAAAGATAAGAAAATAATATGCTCAGATTTCTAGGTGGAAGAATATACTTTCTAATTCATATAAGCAGATATGAAATTTAATTTAAGTCAATTATGGTTTTTCACAGTTTTCTCCCTTTTTTCTTTTTCTTCATTCGATTGGCAAACTGTTCTTCTTCGTAATCGTCACCCTGTGCATCGGGCAACAAGCTGAATAATCCTAAATCGTAATTAGACGAATGCTCATTTGAAAGAAACTCTAAAAGATTTTTCGTTTTCAAATTGTCTATTGTATTGGTTTTGGAAACAGAGGAACATATTTTAAATATTCCTTTTATCAAGCTCAAACGGAAAATCTTGTTTCGTGAAAGCGATATTGTGAAAGTATTGGAAGATAACTATCAGCGTTAGCTGATTAAATGAATGTTTTGAAACTGTTATCCATATTGTTGATTTAAAGAAACAGCCCACTGCTTTAAGCTGTGGGCTGTGGTGTTTTATATGTCATATACGGGCTATTCTTCAATTAAGTTTATAAATTCTGTTATTTTTTGCCTGTTGTTTTCTCCTGTAACTGTGTGAATATTTCCGATATACTCCATTCCTAAATACTTTGCCGTTTCTGAAAAAGGAAACCAAAAATTTTCCCCAAGATTATCCCCAATCGAACAACTAATGACAGCCATTTTCTTACCACGTAATTTTCGTCCAAGTTCCTTTTCAATGGTCAGCAAATCAGTAAATCGGTCGAAAAACACTTTCATAATTCCACTCATTGAATACCAATAAATCGGAGTTGCAAAAATCAATGTATCATATTTTTGAATTAATTCCTTTATTAATGGCAAATAATCATCATTTCGGTTTTCGTGCTTATAGTCAAAATAGCTAAAATTGTAATCGTTCAAATCAAGCAAATCCCACTTTGATTGCTTAATCAATTCTTTTGTCAAAGTTGCTGTATCTCCGTCATTTCTCGAACTCCCTGCAATTACAATTTTACTCATTCAAGGTCTTGTTTATCAACAGCTAAATTACAAAAAAGCCAATACAAAAACTGCATTGGCTTTCGTCAATGGTATTATTAGTTTTAAAGTTGAACCACAAAAGAGCTTTCCATACTTTTAAACTTATGCGATACCTTTTGCATATCCTTTCCAACTTTCTCGTTGAGTATCTTAGCGTAAATCTGTGTAGTAGCAATGTTTTTATGCCCTAACATCTTGCTCAAACTTTCGAGCGGAACGCCTTCGCTCAAAAACAGCGTGGCAAACGTATGGCGTGCCAAGTGAAAGGTTACTTTCTTTTCTTTCAGGCAGTCAATCAGTTGTGATATTCTCTTTAGGCTGTCATTACAGACTGTATTTGAGGGTAAGGGAAATACCTTTCCATCTTTTGAAAATCCTGCATATTTTTCGATAATCATTTTTGGAATATCCAACAGCATCACGTTTGACGATGTGGCTGTTTTTTTCCTACGTATGATAATCCACTGGTTACCGTCAAAGAAATCCTGAATATTGCTGTTTCTAAGCCCTTTCATATCTGAATAGGAAAGACCAGTAAAGCAACTGAAAACAAACAGGTCTTTAACCAATTCGTCTTTCTTTTTATCGCAGTTGAACGTTACAAGTTGTTCTAATTCATTCCGTAGCAGATAACCTCTGTCTTTGTCCTTTTTGGTGTTCTTATACTCGCTAAACGGATTGAAAGCAAGATGCTTTCTACTCATTGCCAATCGGCAAAGCGTGGTAAAGCCAATCATATACAGTCAAATCGTATTGTGTGTCAAGCTTTTATAGTCACGCAGGTAGTAATCAAACTCCTGTACAAAATCAGGAGTAAGGTCGTTAAAATTCAAATCGGAGTAACCGTATTTTGTAAGTACAAAATTTCGAAGATGTCTTAATAGTGTTTTATACTTACTTCGTGTTCCATTTACCCGAAGTCCGCTATTGACCTTTTTCTCATAGTCGGATAAGAACTGTTTATAAAACTTGAAAAAGGTAATTTCTCCGCTTTCCATACCGAGGAAGGCATTTTTAAGTTTAGTACTGTTTACAGCCCCATCGTTCTTCAGAATTTTGGAATAGCATTCCTCAATACCCGAACGGATTTTGTCAAGTTTGCTGTTTGTTTCTTGGGCTTCTCGGCTTTTACCTAAAATCCTTCCGTACTTCAAATCCCAATTTGTTGCGGAAATATCCAATTTGGTACTGAATGCAGACTGTGTACCATTTACAGTAATTCTACACATAATCGTAACCATTCCGTTTTTCTTTGGGGCATTCTTTTTAAGGTAGAACAATACCTTAAATGTTGATTTTTTTGTCGTTTCCATACTCACAATTCTTGATGATAAAATTAAACTTATGTGAGCCACGGAACAATATGAAAAACTATGCAAAAAGCTGAAATACAGTATTTTAAAACGATTGTTTCTAATATTTAAAAGTAACGTTTTAGTAACCTTCCTTTTGCCTAACCTCGCTTTTTTCTGCTTTTTACATCATTACCAAAAAATCAAAAAACGATTGTAAAGCCTTTATTTACAATCGTTTTCCCTGTTATTAATCTTTGATGTATTTTTACTGAAAATTTATTTTATAATAATAATATCGTCAAAATCATAAAAAGTTTCCCCCATTCTATAGAGTTCTTTATCTCTTTTTTCAATTTTTAATTCCAATAGGATATCCGGAGTCTGGTATCGCCAGCTGCCAACTATCTGATTCCGAATATTTCCTACGTCTTTGGCATAATTACCTTTTTTAACCCCATAGTTTTTATCTGTATCTGATAAAACCTGATTTGTAACAGACAGTACAGGATACTGCTGGCTATATGCCTGTAACATACAACATAGTATGATAAGATTTATGAACTGTTTAATTTTTTTCATGATATTCTATTTACGTATTGACTCATCTTTTAGCCTTTGTAGCGTATGAAGATAAAAAACCTGATACATC
>DAMCXY010000025.1:0-30589 GCA_032096595.1 Flavobacterium sp.
TGATAAAACCGTCTTTTGTCGGTACTATGGTTTTGACTTCATCATTATAGATACCGCCAAAGGTTTTTTCCCAAAGCAGCTTGCCTTTTTTGTCCAGTCGCAGTATCCATAAATCGAGTCCGCCGAGGTGGTGCTGGCTTTTTTCTCCGGATACCGGGGAGTTGGTGTTGGCTCCGATGATATAACCACCGTCTGACAGGCGTTTGATCGTGACCAGTCGGTCATCTCCCGAGCCTCCAAGGGTCTTTTGCCATTCTTCTGCTCCGGCTGCATTAATCTTTATGAGCCACAGGTCGTTTTTACCACGGGAAGCTTCTGTTTTATGGCCGTCTTTTGGGGAGTTGGAAGTACCGCCAAGCAGATAACCCGCATCTCCCGTAGGAATCAGGCATTGCAGCAGGTCCATACTAGAAGCACCAAAGCTTTTTTGCCATTCTTCTTCTCCGTCTTTGTCCATCTTCCAGAGCCAGTAGTCCAGGTTGCCCTGGCCTTCGCTGGTTTTAGAGCCCGTTTTGTCTGAAAAGGAACTCCCCGCTAAGAGAAAACCATAATCTACGGTAGGCACCATGTCAAATAAATACTCGGAGTGTTTGCCGCCAAGGGTTTTTTCCCATACGACTTTTTGCGCATGAGCAGAGAGCAGCGCAAAGCCTGTAAACAGGCATAGCAGTGTTTTTTTCATCGTGTTTCGTAAAAAACTAAGGCAGCGGTAGAAGGAAACTGCCTTTACGTTAATATTTTGTAAAAATGATTAATTTATATTAAAAAACAAAATATAAAACACTATTTTTTTAAATTGTTACAGCATTGTAACGGCTTTTTATGACAAAAACGCAAGGTTTTAAAGGCGTGGAAGGAGATAAAAAAAAACCGTTACTGAGTAACGGTTTTTTTATTTTAGAATTTCTTCGAGAAACAGCAGGGTATGTTGCCATGACCTTTGTGACATGACTTTATTATAATCTGCCGAAGCAGGATTGGTAAAGGTATGTTTGCTGTTGGCATAGTATATCATTTGCCAGTCGGCTTTAGAATGGTTGACTTCCTGAGTAAAATTACGAATGTCCGTTTCCGAAACCGAAGCATCATCAGCTCCGTGCAGTACCAGAATACGCGTACTGAGTTTTTCATCCGGTCGAGTGCCTTTCGAAAGCCCTCCATGTATCGAAACCACTCCCTGAACCGGCAATTGGGCACGCGCAGCTTCAAGCGCTCCTGTTCCACCGAAACAATAACCGATTACTGCCAGACGATCTGTCTGCGCACCTGCTTTTTTCAATTGTTCCAATGCCAGTGCAATACGGTGTTGATATGCCTTAAAATCCGTTTTGTAGTGCGTGGCTATTTTAGAAGCCTGCTCACTGTTTTGAGGTACGTTGCCTTCTCCGTAAATATCTGCGATAAAAGCGATATATCCCTGTTTTTCCAAATCGGAAGCTGCCTGTCTGGCTTCATCATCTGCTCCCATCCATGCGGGAAGAATGAGTACTCCGGGTTTTGCCATTCCCTTATTGGCGGTAACCCAGCCATTGAGCTGCTGAGAACCGTCTGTATAGACTACTTTTTGTAACGATTGTGCGTGCATTGCTGAATTCATAAATAGGGATGCTATAAGTATTAAAAAATTTATTTTCATATTTTTTAAGGTATTTAAGACGAAAAATAAGCCGTTTTTCTGATTTATTAAGATACAAAAAAAATTTAAAGCTGCTTTTTTTTGTTTATAAAATACAAGAGACAGCCAGTGGCTGCCTCTGTCAGATTACTTACTTGCGCGATCTAAAAGCGAAAGATCTTCGGCATCAAGAGTGAGTAAAGGAGCTTCAAAAAGTGCCGCGAGCTGCTGTTTATTTGTAGCACTTACAATAGGAGCGGTTACAAGCGGCTGTGCCAGCAACCACGCCAAAGATACCGTTGCCGGATTGCTCATATGTTTGGCGGCAACCCGATCTAATGCTGCCAGTACGGCTCTGCCTTTTTCATTTAAATACTGCTGAGCTCCTGCTCCTCTCGGACTTTTGCCAAAATCATCTTCCGAGCGGTATTTTCCGGTTAAAAAACCAGAGGCCAGTGACCAGTATGTAAACACACTGAGTCCGTATTGTTCTGCAAGCGCAGCATACTGCGTTTCAAATTTTGTACGTTCTACCAGATTGTAATGCGGCTGTAATGCCTGATATTTTGGAAGTCCGTATTGTTCTGCCGCCTCAAATGATGCTATCAGGCGCTGCGGAGCAACATTGGAAGCCGCAATATAGCGTACTTTACCAGCCTTGATGATTTGATCATAGGCTTCAAGGGTTTCCTCTACCGGCGTTTTTTCATCGTCAAAATGCGTATAATACAAATCGATATGATCCGTTTTTAAACGCTGCAGGGATTCGTCAACGGATTTTAAAATATGCTTTTTACTGATATCAAATCCGTGTTCTTTGGTTTCAGATCCTACTTTGGTCGCCAAAACAATTTCATGGCGGTTGTTACGCGCTTTGAGCCAGTTGCCGATTATTTCTTCCGACTGTCCTCCTTTTCCGTTTACCCACCAGGAATATGTATCTGCCGTATCAATAAAATTGTATCCGGCTGCAGTAAAGGCGTCCAGTATATCAAAAGATTGCTTTTCATCAAGGGTCCACCCAAAGACGTTTCCTCCAAAATTCAAAGGAGCAACTTCAAGCTCAGTTGTACCTATTTTCTTTTTTTTCATGATTCGTTGGTTTTATAGTTGTTGTTTTATTCTATTATATCCTTTTTCGGGTTGACAGCCACTGTATAAGCAAAATGCAGACGGAGAAAAATATTCCGGCAATGCACACGCCTGTCCATCTGAAATGCTCCCAGAATATACCGCCTACAAATGTTCCGAATGAGCCACCGATGAAATAAAACACCATATATACGGTATTGATTCTGTTTCTGGCAGAAGGATTGCCCTCAAAAATAACGGTCTGATTGGTAATATGAACAGACTGTATTCCTAAATCAAGAAACAGAGCTCCGATGATGAGTCCGATAAGGCTGCTGTGTGCAAAACCGATGAGTACCCAGGACAGCATGATGACTGCAATACTTCCGATGATGATTTTATTTTTATCCATACGGTCGCTGAGTTTACCTACTACAGTAGCCATTAAAGCTCCGGCAATACCCACCAGCCCGAAAGAACCCGCTACATCGCTCCCGAGATTAAAAGCAGGAGATTCTAACAGAAAGACCAGAGTAGTCCAGAAAACGCTGAAACTCGCAAAATCAAAAGCACCGCGCAGACTTGCCCATCTCAGTGACGGACGGGTTCTGAACTGTTCTACAATAGACCGGATGAGCTGGTTATAGGTTCCTTTGAAATCCGGTTTTATTTCCGGTAAAAATGCCAGCAGTAATAATGCGAGCAGCAGCATGATTGCCGCAGCTGCCCAATACATGGTCTGCCAGCTGAAATGAGCCCCTACAAGACCGCTGACAGTACGGGATCCCAGAATACCGATAAACATTCCGGTCATTACCGTACCTATAGCCGCTCCGCGTTTTTCATCGGAGGCAAGCTGTGCTGCCATAGGTACCATAATCTGGGGAACCACAGAAGTAAGACCTACAAAAAAACTTGCGATTTTGAGTTGCACTGGAGAAGTAGCTGAAGCTACCGCTATCAAGGCCGCTATGATGAAAACAAAGTCGATCAGGATCATCTTTTTTCTGCGCAGCATATCTCCCAATGGCACAATTAAAAATAAACCTACAGCATATCCGATTTGTGTAAGCATGGGAATGCTGCTGATTTCCATTTCAGATACCTGAAGTGAACGTGCCATAATACCCAATAAGGGCTGATTGTAATAATTATTGGCCACAACGAGTCCCGTTGTCAAAGCCATCAAAAAAAGTAATTTTTTATTTAATTCCTGTGTTTGCAAAGTAGTTGATTTATCGTTAAAAAAATGTCGTTACCTATCTGTTTAAAACAGGTATTATCTGTGAATCTTTTTTCTAAACGATGCCTCTATTGGTAATGAAATAATCCGAAGAAAAATAACTGCCAGCAATCGACTCCGTAAAACGAATGTACAGGAAGGCTTTGCTGTACGGCAATAGTGTACAAAACAGCAGCAGCTGACAAAATACCCGGATATGCGGAATGGTTCATAGTAAGTATCAGGACAAATGAATAGTAAATTTACAGCTTATACATTAAACCAACCTGAGGTTATTACGTTATTTTTTTGCTAAAATTAATGAGCAGTGTGCAGTAAGAGTTGTAAAACACTCTGTTTCTTGGTATAAAAGAAAACGTATATCCATAAAAAAACCTGAACGTTTCCGCCCAGGTTTTAATTATATATAAATAAGATTAAATACGATACTTATGACAAGGCAGCTTTTACCTGATCAGCAGCTTCCTGGAATTGAACAGCTGACAATATAGGCATACCTGATGCATCGATTAATTCTTTTGCAATTTCTGCATTGGTTCCCTGTAAACGAACAATGATAGGCACTTTAATTTCATCACCCATATTTTTGTACGCGTCAACGATTCCCTGAGCAACACGGTCACAACGAACGATTCCTCCGAAAATATTGATTAGAATCGCTTTTACGTTTGGATCTTTTAAGATGATACGGAAAGCCGTTTCTACACGTTTTGCATCTGCTGTACCTCCTACGTCAAGGAAGTTCGCAGGCTCAAAACCAGCATACTTAATCAAATCCATAGTAGCCATTGCCAATCCGGCACCGTTTACCATACATCCTACCGTTCCGTCTAAATCTACATAGTTTAGACCTACTGCTTTTGCTTCTACTTCAATCGGATTTTCTTCAGAGATATCTCTCATTTCAAGATAATCTGCATGACGGTATAAGGCATTCTCATCTAAAGTTACTTTTGCATCTACTGCAATGATTTTATCATCAGATGTTTTTAATACCGGGTTGATTTCAAACATTGAAGAATCTGATCCAACATACGCTTTGTATAATGCATCTACAAATTTCACCATTTCTTTAAAAGCATTTCCTGACAATCCTAAGTTGAAAGCAATTGCTCTTGCCTGGAAACCTTGTAACCCTACAGCAGGATCTATTTCTTCTGTAAAGATAAGATGAGGCGTTTTTTCTGCTACTTCTTCAATGTCCATACCTCCTTCAGTAGAATACATGATCATGTTTCTACCTTTTGAACGGTCTAATAATACAGACATATAAAATTCTGAAGTTTCACTGTCACCAGGATAATATACATCTTCAGCAACTAAAACTTTATGAACTCTTTTTCCCTGAGGAGGAGTCTGAGGGGTAATCAAATCCATACCGATGATTTGTCCTGCAATTTCTTTTACCTGATCTAAGTTTTTAGCCAACTTAACACCTCCACCTTTACCTCTTCCACCTGCGTGAATCTGAGCTTTGATCACATGCCAGCCGGTTCCGGTTTCTTCAGTTAATTTTTTTGCAGCTTCTACAGCTTCATCGGCAGTATTAGCCACATGACCGCGTTGAATACGTACGCCATAGCTCGCTAATATTTGTTTACCTTGATATTCGTGTAAATTCATGATGTTTATCTTTTGCTTTTAAATATAGTCACACAAAAATAGAAAAATGTTTTTAAATAACTAACAAAAAAAGTATTTACCCGCTTTTGAACCGTTTTGCTCTCACTGCCACTATTATTTATCAGGATGCGTTCTCAACAGGAAACCATGATTTCTTTTTTTTCAATAAAATGGAAATTAATTACTCAAAAATCAAGAATCGTTTCGATATTTTACTGAAATAATGATAACTTTACCTCTTAATTTTCTTTTTAACAAAAAAATGGAACAGACTATTTTATTACAGATTTCCGAACAATACGGTTGTCCGACCTATGTGTATGACGGAAATAAAATTGAAGCACAATTTGCGAAACTGTCAAATGCTTTTTCAGGAGTCAAACAGCTTAAGATTAATTATGCGGTGAAGGCTTTGTCTAATATTTCTATTTTAAAGTTACTGAAGAAGAAGGGAAGCGGCCTGGACACCGTTTCCATACAAGAAGTATTACTGGGACTGGAAGCCGGTTTTGAACCTTCGGAAATTATGTACACCCCTAACGGTGTTTCTATGGAAGAAATTGAAGAAGCTGCACGTCTTGGTGTACATATTAATATTGACAATTTATCCATTCTGGAACAATTCGGAGCAAAACATCCGAATACACCCGTGTGTATCCGCATTAATCCGCATGTAATGGCAGGCGGAAACAGTAATATTTCAGTGGGACATATCGACAGTAAATTCGGTATTTCAATTCACCAGACCCCACACATTCTGCGCATTATTGAAAACACAAAAATGCATGTAAACGGTATTCACATGCACACGGGCTCAGATATTCTGGATATCGAAGTGTTTTTATATGCTTCAGAAATCCTTTTTGAGACTGCAAAACAATTCAAAAACCTTGATTTTATTGATTTCGGAAGCGGTTTTAAAGTACCGTATAAAGCTGGTGACCTTGAAACGGATATCGATGAACTCGGTGAAAAACTCACCGTAAGATTCAATGCTTTTTGTGAAGAGTACGGAAAAGATCTGACACTGGTTTTTGAACCCGGAAAGTTTTTGGTCAGTGAAGCCGGGTATTTTCTGACTAAGGTAAATGTTGTCAAACAAACTACCTCAACGGTATTTGCACAGATCGATTCAGGATTTAACCACCTGATCCGCCCGATGCTCTACAATTCCTATCACCATATCATCAACCTTTCCAACAGCAGCGGTAAAGAACGGTTTTACTCTGTTGTGGGCTATATCTGCGAAACGGATACCTTTGCCAATAACCGTAAAATTGCCGAAATCAAAGAAGGTGATATTTTATGTTTTAAAAATGCGGGAGCCTATTGCTTCTCCATGGCTTCTAATTATAATTCCAGATACAAGCCCGCTGAAGTTCTGGTGTACAATAATGAAACGCATCTGATCCGAAAACGCGAAACGTTTAAAGACATTCTGCATAACCAAAAAATAGTGGAAGTATAATTCCACTATTTTTTTAACAATGAGTTAATTTTGAAAAAAGAGAATTTTCGGATCATAACCCGTAAGTTTGATAAATTTTATTGGAATGGACAGACGTAAATTTTTTAGAGCGGGTACCTTGGCCACTATCGGAGGTGCTCTGATACATCCTTTGAATGGTATTGCAGCTCCTTTAACTTCTGCAGAGGAGTTTAAGGGTAAAAAAGCCAAAAACATTATCATGATGGTGAGTGACGGTATGAGCAGCGGTACGCTCAATTTAGCGAACCTCTACAGTGACCGTATTCTCGGAAAAACTTCTAACTGGCTGCAGTTATATCTTGACAATAGTGTCTCAAGAGGACTTATGGATATGGCTTCTGCCTCCTCTATAGTAACGGATTCTTCTGCTGCGAGCTCTTCATGGGGTGGCGGTCACCGTGTAAAAAACGGTTCTATTAATATAGGAGAAAACGGAGAGGAATATATGCCGATATGGCAAAAATTTAAAAAAGCAGGCAAGAAAGCCGGATGTGTTACTACGGTCCCTATTACACATGCGACTCCAGCTGGATTTACAGTAAGCCTGAAAAGCAGAAACGATCAGGCAAAAATTGCAGAAGAGTATCTGCGTATCGGATATGATGTATTACTCGGAGGCGGCAATCAGTACTTTGATGCATCGCTTCGCAAAGACGGAGCAGATATGTACGGAAAATTTGCGCAAAAAGGATACCGTATCGCCAAGACGAAAAAGGAATTATTACAACAAAAAGACAATAAGCCTTTATTGGGTGTTTTTTATGATGATGCGCTACCGTATGCTATTGACCGCAAAAACGATGCAGTTTTATCAGAAACAATTCCTACACTGGCAGAAATGACCGCTGTAGCTATTGAACAAATGAAAAAACATCCGCAGGGTTTTGTTTTACAGGTAGAATCCGGAAAGGTAGACTGGGCCGCTCATGCCAATGATGTAGCCGGACTGATTCACGAACAGCTGCAGTTTGACGACGCTATCAAAACGGCTATCGAATTTGCCAAGCAAGATAAAGAAACGCTCGTTATCATTACTACAGACCACGGAAATGCCAATCCGGGACTTATTTATGGCAAATATGCCAATGATCATTTTGACAGTTTGGCTCACTATTCGCAAACCAACGAGAAGCTCCTGAATGCCTTCAGCAGCCAAACTTCTGAAAAGGAGGTTATAGATTATATTAAAGCCAGTATCGGAATCACTATTGATGCTGTTGAAGCCCAAAAGATACAATCGTATTACAGCAGTATAGAAAAAGAGGAAAACGGGTTGTATAATTATAAAAAACTGCCTTACCATACATTTGCAGAGATTCAGAAAAAATATAATTCTATCGGATGGATCTCTATGGATCACTCTGCCGATTATGTGGAAATAGCCATGTACGGTCCGGGACAGGAGATGCATAAACCCTTTATAAAAAATACCGATCTGCACTATTTTATGCTTCAGGCAGCCGAAGTGGAAAATAAATTTTAATTTTTTTTTTATTTTTTTTAAGACTTTAAATAATTGTTCTAAAACAAGTTATAAAATCAACGGTAAAATATTAGCATACGATTTAAAAAAAGTATTTGCAGATACGGAAAAACGTTCTATATTTGCACTCGCAATACGGAAGTAAACACAACGATTGCGAGACCAATTGGAGAAATGGCAGAGTGGTCGAATGCGGCAGTCTTGAAAACTGTTGACTGTAACAGGTCCGGGGGTTCGAATCCCTCTTTCTCCGCCACCGCACGGTAAGGGAAGATACTCAAGCGGCCAACGAGGACGGACTGTAAATCCGTTGGGAAACCTTCGCAGGTTCGAATCCTGCTCTTCCCACAAAAGCAATCTGAAAAGATTGCTTTTTTTTTTGCTCTATTTTTAAATGTGCCTATTTTTTCCTATTTTTAGGCAAAAACATTATGTCAGAGTACATTATCAGAACCAATAATCTTAATTTTCAATTCAACAGGCAAAGAAAGATTATTGAAAACCTTTCCCTAAACGTACCCAAAGGCAGTATATACGGCTTTTTAGGTCCCAATGGTGCCGGAAAATCCACTACCATGCGCCTCATCACAGGACTTATCAATGAACAGCAGCCATCTATTGAGTTGTTTGGAAAACCGCTGCACCAGCAATTGCCTTCTGTTTTTTCCAAAATAGGTTCTATTATTGAAACCCCTACCCTTTACCTACACCTGTCCGGAGTAGATAATCTGAGAATCATAGCGGCCATTCAAAAAATCGATGAAGCTAAAATTCAGGAAATTTTGGAATTAGTAGATCTCAAAAAATTTCAGAAGCAAAAAGCAAAGCAATATTCGCTGGGAATGAAACAGCGTCTGGCGATTGGAATGGCACTGCTTAACGAACCTGAATTGCTGATTCTGGATGAACCGGTAAATGGTCTGGATCCGCAAGGAATTGTTGAGATTCGGGAATTGCTGAAGCGTATTAATACAACCAAAGGCATAACTATTTTTATTTCCAGTCATTTGCTCGCAGAAGTAGAAAAAACCTGTACACATGTTGGTATTATTCATCAGGGTAAACTTCGTTTTGAAGGTGCCATACAGGAACTTTCAAGCGTCAATTCGCAAATACTTTTACACATTTCGGTAAAAGATGCGTCAGCCTACTTATCAGTCGTTTCGCAGCTGTATCCACAAGTACGTATGGCAGATGCTAAAACGCTGGAAATAGCGTTGAACAACACTGAAGAAATTCCACTATTGGTGAAGAATTTTACAGAAAACAACATCCCCATTTACGCGTTGATCAAAAAAGGAGGTCTTGAAGACTGGTTTATGAATATAACACAAAAGACAAATGAATAGAATATCTAATTTTTTTAATGCGTATCGCACAGAAGGTATTAAGTTAAAGAATACGAATATTCTTACCACTGCCTTAATCTTATCTGTCTTTTTGCCTTTGATTTTGTTTATTACAGGTATTTTTTCAGAAGACGTGTACCAAACTACTGCAAAAGAAGTCAATATTGTAACGGAAAATTTTTCGAATCTGAAAAAATCTTTTATACAGTTTTTTTACTGTATCATTATGATCCTTTCTGCCAGCAGAATCTCTCAGATAGAATTCAAAAACAATACCTGGCAACTGATTGAAACACAGCCTTTATACAAAACCTCTATCTATTTTGCAAAATTTACGAAGCTGTATGTTATCTGCCTGCTCTCTATTGTGTGTTTTGTTGCTTCTGTATATTTATTCTCTTACTTACAACATTTGTTTTATCTGGATAAAGACCACTACATTTTCAGCTGGGAGCTTATGAATATGCTGAAATTTTCTTCACGAGTGCTTGTAGCGAGTTTCTTACCCCTGGCACTTATGTATGTCATAAGCGTGCGTTTTTCTAATTTCTTTTTAACCATACTTGTAGGTTTCGGACTTTTGATTGCCCAACCCATCCTGACCTATCTTCAGTTATTACCTAAATGGTATCCTTTTAAATTGACAAGCAATGTACTACTCGGAGACAGCGACCTCGGTTACTGGTTTGTGTATTCTGAAGGGCTCAGTGTGGTAATTGGGCTGCTGTTGCTTTTTATCGGCTATCAATGGTATGCAGGAAAAAGTTTCCGGTTTGCGTTTCTAAAAGATGTAAAAAGAGTACTCGTTAGTATTTTCGTTATCGGCATCGGTTCTGCTCTGGCCTACTGGATCTGTGTTCCGAATCAGATGCAGCGTTCCAACACTACTCTGATCAAAGGTTCTGTTATTACAGAACAGCCTTTAAGCAAAGTCTATTTACTCGATCCGGTGATCAAAGACACACTCGAAACTATTACCCTACAAAACAATACTTTTGAGAAGACCATTACACAGCCTCTGCCTTTTGGCAAATACATTCTGGTACTTGACAATAGTTACAATACAGAAGTGTATATGAGTTCGGATGACATTGTAAACATAGAACTTAAACTGACACCTGATGAAAATACCACAAAAATAACGGGCACCCGTCTGGCAGAAAATTCAGTAATGGAGCTGAACAGGCTTTATAGTGATACCGAATACTATATCAATTCGGATATGATGCTGAATAAACCTGATTTTATTTCTGACCAGATGGTAAAAGAATATCACAAAGAGCTTAAAAAAATAAACAAAAGCTACACAAAAGACAATTATATTCTCAGAGAGGATGCTACAACTATTCTTAAAAAACAGGTAGGAGTGTATTTTTTAAATACCTGGTACCGCTATTATCAAAAAGCATTAAATGAAAACCCGGCCATCAGCAATACTTCTTTTTCAATTGTTACGCTGTTGGAAAAAGAAGTAGCACTTAATGATGCAAGCCTGCTGTTTGATCCGAATTATATACAGTATGTCAAAAACACCCTTATTAAAAAGGACAACTCCGGTTTGGATGAAAACACAAAATTTTTGAATGCCGCAGCTCAATTACCGGATGATCTGTTTAAACAAAAATTGCTTACAGCCACTTTACTGCAGTCCCTGTCAGAAAGCAAAAGTAAACAGGAAGCCGACGAATTGTATGCAATGTACCACAGTAAAATTTCTAACACTAAATATGCACAACTGGTAACACATACCTACCGAAATATTGTTCGTCTGAGCAAGGGAGCACCTGCTCCGGTATTTACGGCATCAACCGCTGACGGAAAAACAATTTCTTTAGAAGATTATAAAGGAAAGTTCGTTGTGATTGATGTATGGGCTACATGGTGTGGTCCGTGCCGCTACCAGTCGCCTAAATTTGAAAAAGTGGCCAATAGGTATATGAACAATAAGAATATTGTATTTATGGCGGTAAGCATGGATCAGAAAAAAGAAAACTGGTCTATTGCAGTAAAAGATAAAAAATCATCTGTGCTGCAAGTTCATGCCAACCAGATTAATGCTTTTTCTGAAGATTACTACCTCTCAAGTATACCAAAGTTCATCCTTATTGATCCACAGGGAAATCTGCTCAATGCGGATATGCCATTCCCGGATTCTAACGGATTTGACGATGCTATTGAAAATGCTTTAAAACAACCATAAAAAAAGCCACCTGCGAGGTGGCTTTTTTTTTGGAATCTCCATCACTTCAATACTATTTTACAAAGAAGAAACAACTGTACCGAGCAGCAGTATTATTTCTTTTTGTAAAACAACTGTTGCTGTTCTTCTGCCCTTTGATACACATGTGCAGCTTCTTCTTCTATACGGTCTATGTACAGCACTCCATCCAGATGATCATATTCATGCTGAAAAATAACAGCCGTAAAACCTTCTATCAGCTCTTTCTGACTTCTACCTTTTTCATCGATATAACTGACTTCGATTACGAGACTTCGCAAGACCTCGCCATAACGGTCGGGTATGGACAAGCATCCTTCTCTACCTTTTCTGAGAATTTCAGAATACCAGGTAATCTGTGGATTTATAAATAATTGAAAAGCCTTGTCTTCTTTATCCAGACGCTGCACAAGAAACAGTCTTTTATTGATACCGACCTGAGGAGCAGCAATACCTACTCCTTTGGTTGCTTCATCATTTACGGTTGCCAACAACCGCTCTTTCAGAAGCTTTATGGCTTTATCCTGTGGATTGATTTCAATAGATTTTGTTCTTAAAATCACCTCATCCTGCTCAGAAGTGGTGAGCAATACCCGCATAGGAACCGTCGCAGAAGCATCCTTAATCAAACCCAGTTCTTCTTTGGAAAAGCTCTGCGGCTTCTGTGCATTCATTGTAATATTTAGTACTATCAAACTCATTATCATCAATAGTTGGTGGACCTTTTTTTCCATCGGTTTATTTTTAACGGAAATGTACAACAGTATCCTGAAATAAAAAAATTAGCCACCCTGCCGTAGCAGAAGTGACTAATCCGTCCTAAACTTACTCTTCTCTATTTTTCGGGACACAACGCTTCTTTGAGCTGTTGTTCTTTTTTACTTTTTACTTTATTTTTTTTATAATAGTTGGTAACAATTAACTGTCGTTTGTATACATATTTCATCATGCTTAATTTGTAGTAATCATATAAGATAATGACTCCTAACACTGCACACACTACATAGAATGTATAATAATGTATGCTGTAATAAAACAAACCTGTTATAATACCTCCGGCTACATAGAAAAACATAATGGATCCTAAAAGCTGGGCTTTTTTCTGTAACGTAACATCCCTTCTATATCTCTTTTTGGTAAACATAGAGAGTAATATTGCCAGATCCGTTGTGAGACCGGTAAGGTGGGTAGTCTTGATTGCTGAATTGGAGATGCTGGCGGTAAGACCGTTTTGCAATCCCATCGCAAAAAGCAATAATCCAACCAGAAATTCTGTTTCCTGTAACGATTCTCCATAAAAATTCTGCAGATAGATACCCACAAATAGCAGACACAGTGTTTCCAGTATTAAGGGTACTGCGTGTGACAGGTATCTGCCAATATAACGGTTTCCATGAATGATGAGCATATTGGAAGTAAAGCTTCCAAAAAAGAACAACATAATCCATAATAATACTACGGCAGCCTGAAACCAGTTTCCTTTGGACATTTCCTGAGAAAAAATAGCAAAAAAACCGGTTACGTTTGAGGTAAAGGAAAAGAAGATCACCAAGGAAATTACATTGACCATACCTGCCGAAAAGGCTGTCAAAGCTCCCAACTTTAAATTGTCGGAATGGGTTCTGTGATTACTGTATTTTCTGAGCATACGTATTGTCTTCTACTTTTTTAAACGTCATTTTTACGATTCCGCGAATCTGCAGATCAAAATTGAAATAAATAACCAATCTATCTTTGGTAAGTTCATGTACCTGAAAATCTTCTATTTTCTTATCGGAATGTTTTAATTCAAGAATATGTCCACGGCCTTTTACATTCCATTTCAACTTTTCTACAGAATCATCCTGTTTGATAAGGGTCAGCTGCTTTTTTGCATCAAACTCCCATATTTCTGCGTCATGGATGATCATATCACCACAGATTTCCTGTTTTTGCCATCCTATAGATTCAGCATTTGTTTTTACATCTTCTGAATTCACCCGCTCTAATTCCCATGATACTTCCTGCCATTTGCCCACAAGCATCTGTTCAGGACTTTCTTCCCGAATCAGAATTACGCAAGAGCAAAAAAGCAAAAATGCGATCACACCATATGCAAAAGATAGTTTCATAATTTAATTATTCTGCTTTAGATAAAAATAAATTAGCCAGTTGTTCTGTATTTTCTAATTCTAACACCAGTTTGTGTGCATAATCCAGCGATAAGACTGAACATTTCGAATGAGAAATCAGATGGTTTAAATGAAAACTCTGACTTCCTTTAAGCCTCATTTTATTTCCTACAGGCAGTACCACCTCATCAACAGCATTGATTTCTATATAATTATTAAAGTAGCGTCTGCAATCTCCGGTGATAAGATCTACCTTAAAACTGTTGATACGCGACTGGTAGGTATTCTGAATAAGTTTACAGGATTTTTTAAATTCTGAAGTCTGTAGCTTTTCCAATACTTTTCCTTTTGAAAAAAAAAGCAGATCGGAAATGGAATTAGATGTTTCATACCCGTGTACCAAAACAATGTCTAACACAGATGACGGATATTTTTTGATCACATCTACTACCAGATTCAGAGATTTAACGGAAAAATCCGTTGGAATTACTATTTTCTTTACTGTTTCCATATCTGTAATTATTTATTACAAAGCTACTACCGCAGCCATTAGAAACTTTTTAGAATGAAATTATAAAGTGATTAGAAAATAGCAGAATTATTAGAAAGTGATTAGAATTATAATTTATAATCTCCGATTGGTAGGTTTATTTGCACGGTCGTGCCTACGCCTTCTATTGAACGTACAATAAGTTCACCTTTATGCATGAGTATAATGTTACGGCTCAAAGGCAATCCGATACCGTAACCTTCATAGTTGGATGTATTGGATGCTCTGAAATACGGATCATAAATATATTGTATTTCGCGCTCAGGGATTCCGATTCCATGGTCTTTAATGATTATAACAACCGAATTGTCTGAAGCTCCTAATGCCAGATATACCTGCTGATGATTGGAGTATTTACAGGCATTGGAAACGATATTGGATATTGCCAGATGCAGCAAAGGTCCGTTTCCTTTTATCTTAAGCTTTTCAGGGTTTTCCGGCAACAGACTGAAATCCATCTTTATTTTGAAATTAGAATTGACGCTTTGAAGATTGTCTTTTACCTCCAACAGGATTTCATCTACACGTACTTTTGAAAACTTTTGAGATTTACCATCAAAGCCTGTTCTCGCAAGATATAGTAATGCTTTGGTTTTCTGTTCCAACTTGTCTGCTTCTTCAAGGATTTTTGCCAAAGCAGTTTCATATTCTTCAGAAGTTCTCTTTTTTGACAAGGCGAGTTCCGCCTCTGCCATAATAGAGGTTAAGGGCGTATTTAGCTCGTGAGAAGCATTGCTGATGAAATTTTTCTGCGTTTCAAAAGAAGTTTCCAAACGGTTGAGCATATCATTGAAGGTATTTGTAAGCTCACTGATGGGATCTCCATTATTAGTGGTAGGAGAAACCAAACGCAAATGTAAATTTTCGGAACCTATTTTATTTACTTCATTGATAATATTTCTAACTGGGCGAATCAGGGTTCGGAATACAAAATGAGAAACAATCACAATCAGTAATACTGAAAATGCGAGTGAAGTAATAAGCAGATTGCGCAGATACGTAATATGATGATTGTAAAAATAATTTTCTGCAGAAACTACTACCATATATTCCTGCTGCTGTTTGTCTTTATACAGCAATGCCGAATAAAAAAGTTTACCTTGATTAAACTTTGCTTTGCCGTTGTTCAGCGCATCCTGAAGGAGTTGTTTTGGAATACCTTTTGTGCGCACTGTATCCTTTCCGGCTTTAGTCAAAGGAATGATATACTCTTTTTGATGGGGTAATTTCTCCAGATAATCTTTATAAACTTCCTCCACATTTACGGATTCCTGTGCATCCCCCAATTGCATTACAGCGGTTGTTGAAACCCTTAATTCCAGTCTTTTGTAGAAGTCTGTAAAAGCAAAATTAGAAAAGGAATAATAAATATAACCGCTGAAAAGCAAGGTATATACCACAAATACGGTAATGATGACTAAAACGGTTTTACTATACGTTTTCATTAGTTTTCTTTTAATACATATCCCATACCGGTAATGGTATGTATGAGTTTTTGATTGCCGTGTTTGTCCAGTTTTTTTCGCAGATAGTTTACATATACATCTACTACATTGGTTCCGATATCGAAATTAATGCCCCATACATCATCCAAAAGATCCGTACGGCTCAATACTTTGGTCGGATTTTTCATAAATTTCAGCAACAGCCTGTATTCTGTAGAGGTAAGGGATATTTCCTGCCCGCCTCTGGTAAGTTTTTTAGTATAATCGTTTAATTCGAGATCGGCAAATTTATAAAGATCGTGTCCCTTTGCAGAACTGTTTTCAAACAGCTCACTTCTTCGCAACAAAGTCCGGATACGAGCCTTGAGTTCAATAAGCTTGAAAGGTTTTGCCAGATAATCATCTGCCCCGGTGTCTAACCCCAATACAATGTTCTCAGCACTACCCAAAGCCGTTAGAATCAGAATAGGCAGATCAAGATAGCCTTCACTCCGTATCTGCCGGCATACTTCAAGACCGTTCATTTTGGGCAATAAAATATCTAAAATCAACAGATGAACCGTTTGTTTTTTAAGAATATTCATTCCGTCAATTCCGTCAAAAGCATGGATGACCTGGTATCCTTCTTCTTCAAGACTCTGCTTGATTAGGTCGGCTACATGAGGTTCGTCTTCAACAAGTAATATCGTATTCATAAAATCAGCATTAGGCATTTTACAAAAATACCAAGAGTTACACAAATTATCATGTTTTTCGAGATTAGAATGCGATTAGATTTTAATCTGAAATAAATTAGTATCTTTAAAGATATAAAAAATATATCATGAACATTGAACAGATCAACGAAGGACATAAGGGGTATTTCAAGGCTTCAGAAAATGACGCTGAAGCAGGTCGTATGACCTATACCTGGGTAGGTGACACTAAATTTATCATTGATCATACGGAAGTAAACCCGGAATTTAACGGACAGGGAGTTGGAAAGAAAATGGTTCTTGCAGCAGTTGACTATGCGAGAAAAAACAATCTGAAAATCATTCCGCTGTGCCCGTTTGCCAAAGCTACCTTTGATAAGAATCAAGATCTTCAGGACGTACTCTAAACAGTACGTCTTTTATTTTTAGAAATTTTATAAACCATTAATCGATTAAAATCGGTTAATAAGGTCTATATTTGCTGAAATTTTTAAGGAAAAACTTCGGTTTTTTAATTAGGGAATCATGTGAGAATCATGAACTGTCGCGCAACTGTAAATATTTTTTTAAATATAAGTCAGATTACTATCCTTAAAAAACATAAAGGCAATACTTTCGCGATTGAAGTAGCTGTCTGAGAGCCTGAAATACCTTTATAAAAAGGTATGTTCTCAGTATGCGTTCTGTTTCGGATATTGCTGTAATTAATTTTATAAACTATATCTTACAAAATGACTTTAGAAGAACGCATTCAGAATTCAGAAACCCACATTTTCAAAGCGGTATTCCCTAACACTACCAATCATTATGATACTCTTTTCGGAGGTACAGCCATGCACATGATGGACGAAGTAGCTTTTATTACTGCTACCCGATTTTCAAGACAAAAAATGGTAACAATCAGCAGTGAGAAAATCGATTTCACCAAACCGATTCCCGCAGGAACCTTTGTAGAACTTATTGGTCGTGTTACAAGAGTAGGTAATACCAGTCTCGTAGTTTATGTAGAGATATACATTGAAGAAATGTATTCTGAAAAACGTGAAAAAGCAATTACAGGACAGTTTACTTTCGTGGCAATCGACGAAAATAAGAAACCAACTCCTATCCATTTCAAACAATAGATAAATTAAAAAAGGTATCATAAAATTGCGATATGATACCTTTTTTATTATCGTTTGTTAATCCAAAGAGGCATTATGCTTCTTCTTCAAAAAGCAGCTTGATATTTTCATATGAATTTTTCAGTGCTTCTTTTATTTCTTCTTTATCCAGCCATACAACTTTTTCAATCCCCTCTTCGGCCTGCCCAGTGAGTGGACCTGTATAATCGGTTTTCATTTCAAACCAACGGGTGATTTTAAGTCTGTATTCCCCGTTTCGTTTAAATACGTGATAGGTTTTCTGCAATTTTTCAACTATAGATAATCCCTGTACTCCTGTTTCTTCTTCTACTTCCCGAATAGCGGTTTGCTCAATCGTTTCCCCTTTCTCAGTTCCTCCCTTTGGCAAATCCCACTTTCCATTTCTGAGGATAAATAGGACTTTACCTTCCGAGTTGCGAACCAGTCCGCCTCCGGCTTTGTTTACCGTGATCTTTTCTTTGAGCTTTTTAAGAATCTTTTCTTCATCAGGATGGTATAAAATGGCTTTCTGAATTTTATTCTGATAAAATTTTACAATGATTTTATTTATATCGGCACTTTCAAGTAAAAAAAGCTGAAAATCGGTTTCTTTTTCTAATTTATTTGTCAGTAAAAGAGGTTTGTCGTTGATAAAAACTTTATACATTTGTAGTATGATTTTTAATGACAACACAGCACAGAAAACGGCCGAATTGCTTTTACAAATTAACGCAATTAAATTAAATCCTAAAAATCCTTTTACATGGGCTTCAGGATGGAAATCGCCAATTTATTGCGACAACCGCATAACTCTTTCATTTCCAGAGATAAGAACTTTTTTAAAAAATGAATTTGCCGCCAATATAGAGCAAAAGTATGGTAAACCGGATGTGATTGCCGGAGTAGCAACCGGAGCTATCGGTATTGGTTTACTCGTTGCAGAAGCCCTAAATTTACCTTTTGTTTATGTACGTCCGGAACCGAAAAAACACGGAAGACAAAACCAGATTGAAGGCGCTTTCACAAAAGGGCAATCCGTAGTGGTTATAGAGGATCTGATCAGCACCGGAAAGAGCAGCTTACAGGCTGTAGAAGCTTTAAAAGAAAACGGAGCTGAAATTCTGGGAATGGTAGCTATTTTTACGTATGGATTTGACGTAGCTGCAGAAAATTTCAAAAAGGCAGAAGTGGCACTTACCACGTTGAGCAACTATCCTACTTTACTAAAAACAGCCGTATTAAAAAATTATATTTCCGAAGAAGAACACGAAACACTCAAAGTATGGAGTTCTGATCCTGCAGGGTGGAATAATTAAACAAGAAGATATGAATTTAGAAAGTCCAAAAGTTAGTGTAGAGAAATCAGCAGCTTATATTTTTAATGCGCTGAATGATATCAAAAATTTTGAAAAATTGATGCCGGAGAATACTTCTAAATTTGAAGTAGTAGATGAAAACTGCTTTATCTTCGGATTAAAAGGGATGCCGGAAATCAAACTGGTAAAAAAACAGCAGACTCCAAATACTCAAATCGTTTTAGGCGCAGCAAGTGATAAAATTCCTTTTACACTTACAGCTAACATAGAGGAAAAAGGAACAGAATCAACGGAGATTCAGCTCTTATTTGAAGGCACCTTCAATGCCATGATGGCCATGATGATTAAAGGTCCTATCAGTAAATTTATTGAAACACTGGCTAACAATATGTCTAAACTATAATAAAAAAAGAACCTTAAAGGTTCTTTTTTTATTTCAGTGTTTTAATGATTCCGGCATTTATATGTTTGAAATCATGGACAAAATATCCCGCTCCATCAAGACTTTGAAGCTTGGAATTTTCACTGTTATACCCAATACAGAAAATATCAGCGGCTACAGCCGCTTTTACACCGTTGGTGCTGTCTTCAATGATAACACACTCGTCTTTTATACAGGTAGCCAAAGAAGCAGCATGTAAAAAAATCGCAGGATCCGGTTTTGACTTTGGAAAATCTTCTCCACTTATTTTATGAGAAAAATAAGGATGTAATCCAAAACGGTTAAATACCCTTTCAATAGTTCCTTTGGATGCCGATGAAGCCAGTATCAATTCAATATCATGGGCGTGTAAATCTTTAATCAGATCAAAAACCCCAGGAATGAGCTCTAAATCAGGTTTTGTATCAAATGCATCATTGAAAAGACTGCGTTTTCTTAGAATAAGATTTTCTACTTCTTCCTGAAGATCAAACGTATTTTTTAATTTTTGAAATACATTTCTGGTAGAATTTCCGGTAAAAGTGGCATACATTGCCTCTGATACATCGATATTCAATTCCTCAAAATGTCTGAAATAGGCGTATTTATGAACAGGCTCAGTGTCTACTATTACGCCATCCATATCAAATATAACCGTTTTAACCATGTTGTTGTTGTTTTATGCAAATTTACGACACAAAGCCCAATAAAAAAATGCCTGAGAAAATCTATTGGATTATTAACACTATTTAAATTTTTCCTTTTCAAAATTACGTATCTTTGTAGGCTTATTTAAAAAATAATGAGATTACACAGAAATTTAGTTTTTACGGTTATTGATTCTTTATTAGCGATCTTTAATGAAGGTGAATACGCTGATAAGGTTGTAGCCAGAGCTTTGAAAAAGGACAAACGCTGGGGAAGCAGTGATCGCAAGTTCGTTGCAGAAACCATCTATGAAGTGGTACGCTGGAAACGTTTATATACCGAAATTGCAGAGGTTAAAGAACCTTTTACACGAGATGATATATGGCGCATATTTGCCGTTTGGGCGGTATTGAGAGGCATCACTTTACCCGATTGGAAATATTTTGAAAATACACCGGCACGAAAAATAAAAGGCCGTTTTGACGAGTTATCTAAAACGCGTAAATACAGAGAATCTATTCCGGACTGGATGGATGAGCTTGGAGTAAAAGAATTGGGAGAAGAACTCTGGACCAAAGAACTGGCAGCCCAAAACCAACAGGCAAAAGTTGTTTTACGGGTAAACACTCTTAAAACTACTAAAGAAAAACTCAGAGCACAGCTCATGGATCTGGAAATTGAAACGGAATTTCATGACGGATATGATGACGCACTGATTCTGAAAGAAAGAGCTAATGTATTCATGACAGATCTATTTAAAGAAGGTCTTTTTGAAGTACAGGACGGTTCTTCACAGCTGGTAGCTCCGTTTCTGGATGTGAAACCGGGAATGCGTGTTGTGGATGCCTGTGCAGGTGCAGGCGGTAAAACACTTCATATTGCTTCTATCATGGAAAACAAAGGGCAGATCATTGCAATGGATCTGTATGAGAGCAAACAGAAACAATTAAAACTACGCGCCAGAAGAAACGGTGCCTTTAATATTGAATACCGCATTATTGATTCTACTAAAGTAATCAAGAAACTACATGATAAAGCAGATCGTGTTCTCATCGATGCTCCTTGTTCAGGTTTAGGCGTACTAAAAAGAAATCCGGACAGTAAATGGAAACTTCAGCCTGAATTTATCGACCAGATCAAGCAAACGCAACGCGAGGTTTTACAGGATTATTCCAAAATGGTAAAAGTAGGCGGAAAGTTGGTATATGCTACCTGCTCTGTACTGCCATCTGAAAATCAGGAACAGGTAAACCATTTCTTAACGACAGAAACAGGGAAAAACTTCCAGCTGATAAAAGATCACAAAGTATTGGCAAGCGAATCCGGATTTGACGGATTTTATATGGCCTTAATGGAAAGAATAAAATAAACAAACATTAAAATCATAGAAGATGAAAAATTTCTATACTTCAGCTTTGCTGTTATTGGTTTCATCCCTAACTTTTGCACAGCAACCTTATTACAACAATATTGATTTTACCCAAAACGGTGCTGCACTAAAACAGGCATTGGCAACCAAAATCACTAATACGCACACGAAAAATCTATCGTACGAACAAATATGGAGTGCTTTAAAAGTGGTAGATGAAAATCCGGAAAATTCAAGTCAGGTACTACTTATCTACGGACATCCGGGTGTTACAACCGGACAATATTCCCGAACAAGAGCTAAAAACAGTAATGGGGGTAACAATGGACAGTGGAACAGAGAACATACGTATGCAAAATCTCTGGGAACTCCTGATTTGGGACAATCCGGTCCGGGTGCTGATGCTCACCATTTAAGAGCTTCAGATGTACAATGGAATAACAGCCGCGGAAATCAGAAATATGCAGCAGGTTCCGGAAACTCAGGAAATGTATCGGGTGGCTGGTATCCGGGTGATGAATGGAAAGGAGATATTGCGCGTATGATGATGTATATGTATCTACGCTACGGAGACCGCTGTAAACCAACCAATATTGGTCCGGGTCCGGCAAGCAACGCCATCAACGATGATATGATTGCTCTGTTTCTTCAGTGGAATGCTGAAGATCCGGTATCTGAAGTAGAAGATCAAAGAAATGCCTATTTAGGAAATGCTGCTAACAGTTATGGTCAGGGAAACAGAAATCCTTTTATTGATAATCCGTATTTAGCAACAAAAATCTGGGGCGGGCAACCGGCAGAAGATCGTTGGGGGACACTTTCTAATGAAAACATAGAAAAATTGGACTTTAGTATTTATCCCAATCCATCAAACAACGGATCGTTTACAATCAGTTCTGAAGAAGAAATGCTTTCATTAGCTGTTTATGCTATTGACGGACGCCTGATTACATCAAAAAACGAAACAATTGCACCCAATACTGCTATTACTTTCAACAATCTATCCAGCGGTGTTTACCTGGTAGAAGTAAAAGGCAATGATAAAAAAGCCGTAAAGAAATTACTGGTTAAATAACATAAAAAATCCCGAACAGCTGTTCGGGATTTTTTTTATGTGTTACTTTTATTTTTCAAATTCTTTGAGTGTCTTAACAATGATGCTTACACAATCTAAAATTTGCTCTCTGTTCATTACTAAAGGCGGCGCGAAACGGATGATGTTTCCATGAGTAGGTTTTGCCAGTAAACCGTTATCTCTCAGTTTAAGGCATATATTCCATGCGGTATCACTTTCTTCCGTATCGTTAATCAGAATAGCATTTAACAATCCTTTTCCTCTTACAAGATTACAAATTGTAGAATTTTGAATGTATTTATTTAATTCTGAACGAAAAAGAGTTCCTAATGCCTCCGCATTTTCTGCTAATTTCTCATTCAATACTACATCAAGAGCAGCGATAGCTACATTTGCCGCAATCGGATTACCTCCAAAAGTAGAACCATGTTGTCCCGGTTTTATCACATTCATAACTGCATCATTAGCCAATACAGCCGAAACCGGATACATACCGCCTGACAGTGCTTTTCCTAATACCAAAACATCTGGCTGCACATTTTCATGGTCAACTGCCAGCATTTTTCCTGTACGGGCAATTCCTGTCTGTACTTCATCAGCAATAAACAATACATTATTCGCTTCACATAAAGCTTTTGCTTTTGCCAGATATCCTTCAGCAGGAACATACACTCCTGCCTCTCCCTGAATAGGCTCTACTAAAAAGCCCGCTACATTTTTATTGGTAATGACATCTTCCAATGCAGCGATATTATCATAAGGAATTCTCACAAAACCATCTGTATAAGGTCCGTAATTTTTTCTTGCCTCCTGATCATTGGAAAATGAAATAATGGTAGTAGTACGTCCGTGAAAATTGTTTTCACATACAATAATTACTGCTTCATCTTCTTCAATTCCTTTTACTTCATACGCCCATTTTCTGGTAAGCTTAATAGCGGTTTCTACGGCTTCAGCTCCGGAATTCATAGGCAATACTTTATCAAAGCCAAAAAGTTCTGTTATCTTTTTCTCGTATAAACCTAATTTATCATTATAAAAAGCACGCGAGGTAAGCGCTAAAGTACTCGCCTGCTCCGTAATTGCTTTAACTATTTGAGGGTGACAGTGTCCTTGATTTACTGCAGAATAAGCCGATAAAAAATCATAATATTTTTTTCCTTCCACATCCCATACATAGACTCCTTCTCCTTTTGATAAAACCACCGGAAGCGGATGATAGTTGTGCGCTCCGTGCTTTTCTTCTAAACCGATTAATTCTTTTGAAGTTAACTGACTATTTGACATTTGTCTTCAGATTTTTAAATTTTTCCTTAAATATTCCTTCTTCAGAGGAGAGAAATCATCCTTGATGCAAGGTACAAATTGTTTAAAATCTATCCTACTTTTTTTATAATTCTTATAAACATTCTAAATTACATAAATCAGATTCTTCCATTAAAACAATTAGTATTTTTGTCGCATGGGAAGAAAAAGAACAGAAAGAATCGTATTCGAAAACGTAGAAGTCCTTGATGCAGGTGCAAAAGGCGTTTCAGTAGCAAAAGCTCCGGATGGAAAGGTAATTTTTTTACCAAATGTAGTTCCGGGAGATGTAGTTGATGTACAAACCGTAAAAAAACGCAAAGCGTACTACGAAGGTAAAGCCATCAAAATACACAGCTACTCCACTCACAGAATAGACCCTGTTTGCCAGCACTTTGGCGCTTGTGGCGGTTGTAAATGGCAAAATATGGCCTACCCGCAACAATTATTTTACAAGAATCAGGAGGTGTATAACAATTTAAAGAGAATCGGCAAAATTGAATTACCGGAATTTGAACCGATATTGGGGTCTGAAAAGCAATTCTTTTACAGAAATAAAATGGAGTTTTCTTTTTCTAATGCACGCTGGCTGACAGAAGAAGAAATCAAATCGGGAGAAGAACTGGGACGTGAAAATGCATTAGGCTTTCACATTCCTAAAATGTGGGATAAAATTCTTGATATTAAAAAATGTCATTTACAACAGGACCCGTCTAATGCTTTGCGAAACGAAATCCGCGATTTTGCCAATAATCACGCAATGGAGTTTTACAATCCAAGAGAAAACAGCGGCTTTTTGCGTACTCTGATGATTCGTACAGCATCAACCGGAGAGATAATGGTGTTGATTCAATTTTTCAAGGAAGACAAAAAAAACCGTGAATTATTACTGGATTTTCTAAAAGAACGTTTTCCGGAAATTACCTCTTTACAGTATGTAATCAATTCAAAGGCCAATGATACCATTTACGATCAGGAGGTTATCTGTTATCATGGCAGAGACTATATTCTGGAAGAAATGGAAGGGTTGAAATTCAGTATCAATGCCAAATCATTTTACCAGACCAATTCAGAGCAGGCTTACGAGTTATATGCTATTACAAGAGATTTTGCAGGACTTACCGGAGAGGAACTTGTGTATGATCTCTATACCGGTACCGGAACTATTGCACAGTTTGTCTCTAAAAAAGCGAAAAAGGTAATCGGCGTAGAAGCAGTTCCCGAAGCTATTGCGGATGCAAAATTAAATGCAGAGCGCAACCAGATTACCAACTGCGAATTCTTTGTCGGAGATATGAAAAATGTATTCAACGATGAATTTATCAGTACACACGGACAGCCAGATGTGATTATTACTGATCCGCCAAGAGACGGAATGCACAAAGATGTAGTAGAGCAAATCCTGAAAATTGCTCCTCAACGTGTGGTGTATGTAAGTTGCAATTCTGCTACTCAGGCCAGAGACCTTGCCTTGATGGACGAAGTATATAAAGTAGTAAGAGTACGTCCGGTAGATATGTTTCCGCAAACGCACCACGTAGAAAACGTAGTGCTTTTAGAGAAAAAGTAGTTGTTTTGTTTATTTAAATCCATTTAATATTACCCATAATTAACCCTTCTTTGACGTTTTTATAGCATTAAATTATGTAACTTTAAGAGTACTTAATTAAATAAAATAGATATGAAAACAGAAAGATTATCAAAGAGCTTGTCAAAGGCGTTAAATGATCAGGTAACTATGGAAGCTCATTCAGCTCAAATATATCTCATGCTGGCTTGCTGGGCAGACGACAATCTTTTGGATGGTGTCAAGAATTTTATGATGAAACATTCTCAGGAAGAAAGAGTGCATATGGCTAAAATAATGGAGTATATCCAGGAACGAGGAGGCAAAGTAACCATAGAGGCTATCGCCAAACCGGGACCTGAACCAAAAAATGTACTGGAGTGCTTTGAGATGGTACTACAACAGGAAATAGCCAATACAGAAGCCATTTATAAGATTGTGAATATGAGTATGCAGGAGGGTGATTGGGCAACATGGAATTTCCTACAATGGCTGGTTAACGAGCAACGCGAAGAAGAGAAATTGGCTCTTGATCTGCTTGACAAAGTAAAACTTGCCGGAGGTCACAATATGACAGACACAGGACGTTTTGAGTTTAATAAACTCATCGGAAATACACCGCAGGAATTTCCTGTAGCAGATGATGTAAATCCGTTAGAATAAATGATACAAAGCCAATAGAACTTTTTTCTATTGGCTTTTTTTTACAAATATGCTTATGAAGAAGATTTTTTTTATTTCCGCTGCCCTTATTTCTCTTTGGTCATGTACCAAAAAGGAGAATGAAGTCTTAAAACCGCGTTCAGAAGAACAGGAATTGTCTGAAATACATAAAGACACGATGTTGACGTTACATGATAATGACACGCTTAAAATTGATTTAAATTCCGCCTTACACACGATTACGTTTAACAAGGAAGCAAGGGCAAGCTATATTCTTCAGGTTACCAATACCGTTCCCACAACAGCGCTTTTGCATTTAAAAACCCAAGATACACTTGCCAATATCCGTTTCAGTCAGATCACCACTCCTTCAAATATTTCTGACGGTCCTTTTGGCGCTGCTCTGGATTATGATTTTAAAGAAAAAGGTGTTTACTACATTCGCATAAATGAAAACAGTATGGCGGGAGATCCATGGTCTGGCAAGGTTGTTTTATCCATTGAAAAAAAATAAAAAAACCATCATTAAAGATGGTTTTTTTATTATAAAAGATTATGATACTACATGTTTCTACGGTACTGCCCTCCTACTTCAAAAAGCGCAGCTGTAATTTGTCCTAAAGTACATACTTTAGACGCTTCCATTAAAGCATCAAAGATATTACCGTTATTAATAGCGATGTCCTGAATTTTTGCCAGTTCCTGTTCAACCAGCTTCTCATTCGCTTTGTTAAGGTTTTCTTTTGTCTGAATCTGGAATTGCTTTTCTTCTTCTGTTGCACGGATTACTTCCAATGGAACCACAGTTGGAGAACCTTTAGAACTCAAAAATGTATTCACTCCGATGATAGGGTATTCACCATTGTGTTTCAAGGTTTCATAATATAGAGATTCTTCCTGTATTTTAGAACGCTGATACATGGTTTCCATTGCTCCAAGAACACCTCCTCTTTCGGTAATTTTATCAAACTCCTGTAATACGGCATCTTCTACCAGATCGGTTAATTCTTCTATTATAAATGATCCCTGAATCGGATTTTCATTTTTAGCCAATCCTAACTCTTTATTGATGATGAGCTGTATTGCCATTGCTCTGCGTACAGATTCTTCTGTAGGAGTGGTAATAGCTTCATCATAAGCATTCGTATGCAAAGAATTACAGTTATCATAGATCGCATATAACGCCTGAAGAGTGGTGCGGATATCATTAAAGTCAATTTCCTGAGCATGTAAGGAGCGACCGGATGTCTGAATATGATACTTCAGCATTTGTGCGCGTTCATTTGCTCCGTATTTATTTTTTAATGCCTTTGCCCAGATACGACGTGCTACCCTACCGATAACAGAATATTCGGGATCAATTCCATTGGAAAAGAAAAACGATAAATTAGGCCCAAAGGCATTGATATCCATTCCGCGGCTCAGGTAATATTCTACATACGTAAACCCATTAGCTAATGTGAAAGCCAGCTGTGTAATAGGATTGGCTCCTGCCTCAGCGATATGATAACCTGAGATAGAAACTGAATAGAAGTTACGCACGTTTTTCTGTATGAAATATTCCTGTACATCGCCCATAAGTCGCAAAGCAAATTCTGTTGAAAAAATACAGGTATTCTGTGCCTGATCTTCTTTTAGAATATCTGCCTGAACAGTTCCCCTAACCTGAGCCAGTGTTTTAATTTTTATTTCCTGATATACCTCTGCAGGCAATACCTGATCTCCGGTTACCCCTAACAACATCAGTCCAAGTCCGTCATTACCTTCAGGAAGTGCTCCGTTGTATCGCGGACGCTCTACTCCTTTTTCTTTGTATATCTGGTTAATTTTCTCTTCTATCTCTTGCTCCAATCCGTTTTCTTTGATATACAGCTCGCATTGCTGATCAATTGCAGCATTCATAAAAAAGCCTAATAGCATCGGTGCCGGTCCGTTGATGGTCATGGAAACGGATGTAAGCGGATGAGCCAGATTGAATCCTGAATATAATTTTTTAGCATCATCCAAACAACAGATAGAAACTCCTGCATTTCCGATTTTACCATATATATCCGGACGGTGTCCCGGGTCGTTTCCATACAAAGTTACAGAATCAAACGCTGTAGAAAGTCGCTTGGCAGGCATCCCTAATGAAACGTAGTGAAAACGTCTGTTGGTACGTTCAGGTCCTCCTTCTCCGGCAAACATACGGGTTGGATCTTCTCCCTCGCGTTTAAATGGATAAAGTCCTGAAGTAAACGGGAATTCTCCCGGTACATTTTCCTGTAATACCCAGCGCAGGATATCTCCCCATGCTTCGTATTTCGGAAGGGCTATTTTTGGTATCTGTAAATGCGATAAGCTTTCGGTATGTGTCGCTATTTTGATTTCTTTGTCACGTACTTTAAAAGAATATACCGGATTTTTATACTTGTTTACCTTTTCATCCCAGGTAAGAATTACTTCCCAGTTATAAGGATCAAGGTTCATTTTTACTTTGTCAAATTCTTTTACCAGTAAACTCAAAAAGTCTTTGGTAGCTGCGTCATTTGTAACTATTGAATCTTCTGTAATCCCTGCCTTGTCAATAGATACTTTTTTTCCAGCAACAGTTTCAATGGTTTTAAAAATTCCAAAGAGCTTTTGAGCCACTTCTTTTTGAGTCATTGCCGTTTCATCATATTTTCTGTTGTTTTCAGAGATTTCAGATAAGTAACGGGTTCTGTTAGGTGGAATGACAAATATTTTTTCACTCATTTCCCGGGTAATCTCAAAAGTAGATTGCAAATCAGCTCCTGTTTTTTCTTTTACTTTATCAATTACAGCCTTGTACAAAGAGTTGGTTCCCGGATCGTTGAATTGTGAAGCAATGGTACCAAAAATAGGCATTTCATCTACATTTGAATCCCAAAGATTATGGTTGCGCTGATATTGTTTTTTTACATCACGTAATGCATCCAATGCTCCGCGTTTGTCAAATTTATTAATGGCTACCAGATCCGCAAAATCAAGCATATCAATTTTTTCTAACTGCGTTGCTGCTCCAAATTCCGGCGTCATGATATATAAAGAAGCATCTGAATGTTCCAGAATTTCCGTATCAGATTGTCCGATTCCTGACGTTTCTAAAATAATTAAATCATATTTTGCTGCTTTTAATATCTGTACTGCTTCCTCTACATATTTAGACAAAGCCAGATTGGACTGACGCGTTGCGAGTGAACGCATATAAACTCTGGAATTGTTGATGGAGTTCATACGGATACGATCCCCAAGTAAAGCTCCTCCTGTTTTTCTTTTAGAAGGATCTACAGAAATTAGAGCGATTGTTTTTTCCGGGAAATCGATAAGAAAACGGCGCACCAATTCATCAACCATAGAAGACTTACCGGAACCACCTGTTCCTGTAATTCCCAATACAGGAGTTGATTTATCTGCTACTTTTTCGAAATCAAATACCTTTAAAAAATCTTCTTCTCTGTTTTCTGCCAGTGAAATAAGACGGGAAATGGTAGTAACATCTTTGTCTGCCAAAGACTGATATACATCTTTTCCGTCAGGTAGTACTAAGTCTCCCGTAGGAAAGTCAGCTTTTTCCACCATATCATTGATCATACCCTGTAACCCCAATTCTCTTCCATCATCCGGAGAATAGATACGGGTAATCCCATAATTCATTAAATCTTCAATTTCAGTAGGAAGTATAACACCTCCACCGCCGCCTACGATACGGATATGTCCTGCTCCTTTTTCCTGAAGCAGATCATACATATATTTGAAATATTCATTGTGTCCTCCCTGATAAGAAGTCATTGCAATAGCATTTGCATCTTCCTGAATAGCGGTATTCACTACATCTTCTACACTCTTGTCATGACCTAAATGAATGACTTCACACCCTGTTGCCTGAATAATACGGCGCATGATGTTAATGGCAGCATCATGCCCGTCAAATAAGGCTGCTGCAGTTACAATTCTGACTTTATTTTTTGGATGATACGGTGTATGCTCCATAACTTGATTTTAATTATTGTTTTTTCGCTCACAAGATACGACTTTTAATAATTATTAAAAATACGTGCTGCGATTTTTAAATAAGATGCCATATATGCAAAAAAGGGAATCAATTACTTGATTCCCTTTTTCTATGGTTAAGCATCAGCTCTTATCGTTTGAGCGAGAAGTGACCTGTTGCTTCTTTTTGTAATCCGGTGTTTGGTTCTATGTATT
>DAMCXY010000026.1:0-29822 GCA_032096595.1 Flavobacterium sp.
CGGCAACAACACTTTATACACGATTAAAAAGTGGATTGACTGCGAATATATATAATGGTACTTTATCTATCACCGGCGGAGGTATTTCAGCAGCTGTTGAAGTAGCCTTATCAGGAACAGTAACAGAAGAGATCATCATTCTAAATCCTGAAATTGTGGTTTCCTCAACTTCATTAACCGGATTTGCTTATGTTGAAAACAACGGACCATCTGCTGTACAGACCGTAACGGTATCCGGAACGGATCTAAACGGATCGGATGTTTTGGTAACGGCATCTTCAGATTATGAAGTATCTGCAGACGGAACAACATTTACTGAAATGGTAGGTTTGGTTACTTATGACGGAACGGCAACAACACTTTATACACGATTAAAAAGTGGATTGACTGCGAATATATATAACGGTACTTTATCTATCACCGGAGGTGGAATTCCAGTGGCAGTTGAGGTAGCTTTATCCGGGACGGTATCAGAAGAAATGATTATTCAAAATCCTGAGATTGTAGTTTCCTCTTCTTCATTAAACGGCTTTGCTTATGTTGAAAACAACGGACCTTCTGCTGTACAGACTGTAGTTGTATCCGGAACGGATTTAAACGGATCGGATGTTTTGGTAACGGCATCTTCAGATTATGAAGTGTCTGAAGATGGAACAACATTTACTGAAATGGTAGGTTTGGTTACTTTTGACGGAACGGCAACAACGCTTTATACACGATTAAAAAGTGGATTGACTGCGAATATATATAACGGTACTTTATCTATCACCGGAGGTGGAATTCCAGTGGCAGTTGAGGTAGCTTTATCCGGGACGGTATCAGAAGAAATGATTATTCAAAATCCTGAGATTGTAGTTTCCTCTTCTTCATTAAACGGCTTTGCTTATGTTGAAAACAACGGACCTTCTGCTGTACAGACTGTAGTTGTATCCGGAACAGATTTAAACGGATCGGATGTTTTGGTAACGGCATCTTCAGATTATGAAGTATCTGCGGACGGAACAACATTTACTGAAATGGTAGGTTTGGTTACTTTTGACGGTACCGCTACAACACTTTATACACGATTAAAAGGTGAATTGAGCGCAGGTAATTATAACGGTACTTTATCTATCACCGGAGGTGGAATTCCAACGGCTGTTGAGGTAGCATTGTCAGGAACGGTAGCAGTTGAGGTAGTTCCTGTAATCACAGTATCTGAAATAACAATTGTTGATTTGGATTATGACGTTAATCAAGGACCATCAGAAGCTCAGGCTATTGAGGTTTCCGGAACTGATCTGGATGCAACAGCTATAGTAATCACAGCATCTGAAAATTTTGAAGTTTCATTGGATAATCAAGTCTTTACAACAACAATCATTTTGGAAAATGTAGTAACAACGCCGCAGACAATCTATGTAAGATTAATGACCGGATTAGTAGAGAATACCTATGAAGGAACATTGACTGTTTCTGGAGGCGGAGCTACGGAAGTTATAGTTTCTTTAACCGGAATTGTATCGCCTACTGCAACCAATCCGGAATTTGAAAAAGATGCATTCACCATGTACCCGAACCCGGCTACAGACGTAGTGATGTTCAATAAAAACATCGATGTAGAAATTTACACATTAAACGGTAAAAAAATTATTTCTGAAAGAAACACCAATAGAGTAGATGTCTCACATTTAGAGGCAGGAGTTTATTTGGTAAAAACAGCTAACGGAAATATTCAAAAACTGGTTATCAAGTAATTTCTTATACATTCTAAATTTCAAAAGCACCAATTTCGATTGGTGCTTTTTTTATTTGTAATTTTGTATAAAAAAGTAAAAAAGTGTTTACAGCCGAAGATATTATTTCAATTAATTCTACTAAAGAATTCCATCGTACAGCAATGAAAATATTTCGTTTCCAGTTTGAGCATAACGAAGTATATCAGAAATTCTGTCTGTTACTGGAGAAAACACCGGCAAATGTCAAGCATTTGACAGAGATTCCTTTTTTACCGATTGAGTTTTTTAAAAGCAAAGAAATTGTCAGTAGCATTCAGCCTTTACAAGCTACTTTTACCAGTAGTGGCACTACTGGACAAATAACCAGTAAACACCGGGTAACAGATCTGTCATATTATGAGATGAGCTTTAGAACTGCTTTTTCAAAGTTTTATGGAAATATTGAAGACTATGCAGTTTTAGCCCTTTTGCCTTCGTATCTTGAAAGGGATGGGTCTTCACTTATCTATATGGTAAATGATATGATTGAAAATTCTCAACATCCTGATTCCGGATTTTATTTAGATGATTATGAGGCATTGGCACAGAAACTTACTACATTGGATCAGCAAGGTCAAAATGTATTGCTGATAGGAGTTACTTATGCTTTGTTAGATATGATTGAGCAATATCCTTTTCAGCTAAAGAATACCATTGTGATGGAAACAGGTGGCATGAAAGGGCGCAGAAGGGAAATGATTCGTGAAGAACTGCACCACATACTATCAGAAGGTTTTGGGGTACAAAAAATTCATTCCGAGTATGGAATGACAGAGCTCTTATCTCAGGCCTATTCTATGGGAGATGGTATTTTTGAATGTCCGCCTTGGATGGATATCCTAATCCGTGATACAGAAGATCCGCTTACGTTATTGAAAGATGGTAAAATAGGAGGGATGAATGTGATTGATCTGGCGAATTATAATTCATGTTCCTTTATTGCAACACAGGATTTGGGTAAAAAATATCCTGATTATTCTTTTGAAGTACTTGGGCGTTTTGATCATTCGGACGTCAGAGGATGCAATCTCATGATCTTATAACTAAATTTAAATGATTATTAAATAAAAGTGCCGGTTTTTATAAACCGGCACTTCATTTTTTTAAATCGTTTATTGAAAATTCAATACAAAATAATTCTTTTTACCTTTTTGCAACAATACAAACTGATTATTAATCAAATCTTTTTTTGTTACAATAAAACCTTCCTGAACTTTTTCTCTGTTTACAGAAATAGCATTTTCATTTAAAGATCTTCGGGCTTCACCGTTTGATTTCATAAAACCTGATTTTTCATTCAGAATAGTGACGATATCAATACCTTCTTCCAGATCCGCTAAAGCAATATCTGCCTGAGGAACTCCGTCAAAAACATCTAAAAAAGTTTTACTGTCTAATTCTTTCAGATCATCAGCTGTAGATTGTCCGAACAAAATTCCGGAAGCTTTGATGGCATTTTCAAGATCTTCTCTTGAGTGTACCATTACAGTGATTTCTTCAGCCAGTTTTTTCTGTAAAACACGCAGATGTGGTGCTTCATAATGCTGTGCAATAAGTTTTTCTATTTCTTCTTTTGATAAAAAAGTAAAGATTTTAATATATTTTTCCGCGTCTGTATCCGAAGTGTTTAACCAGTATTGGTAAAATTTATATGGAGAAGTACGGTCGCTGTCCAGCCATATATTTCCACCTTCTGATTTTCCGAATTTGGTTCCGTCAGCTTTTGTAATTAATGGACAGGTAAGTGCATATGCTTTTCCTGCTTCAATTCTTCTTACCAGTTCAGTTCCTGTAGTAATATTACCCCATTGATCCGAACCTCCCATCTGAAGTGTACAGTTTTTAGCTTTGTATAAATGTAAAAAATCATATCCTTGTACCAGCTGATAGGTAAATTCTGTAAACGACATTCCATCGGCAGCTTCACCGTTTAATCGTTTTTTTACAGAATCTTTTGCCATCATGTAGTTTACTGTAATATGTTTTCCTACATCTCTGATGAAATCGAGAAAAGAGAATGATTTCATCCAGTCATAATTGTTTACCATTTCTGCAGCATTAGGAGCATCAGATGTAAAATCTAAGAAACGCGATAATTGTGCTTTAATGGAATCCTGATTGTGTTGTAAAGTCGCTTCATCCAATAGATTACGCTCATTTGATTTTCCCGACGGATCTCCGATCATTCCGGTTGCGCCACCAACAAGAGCCAATGGTTTATGACCGGATAACTGGAAATGTTTCAACAACATTACACCTACTAAATGTCCTATATGCAATGAATCTGCAGTTGGGTCTATACCCACATACGCAACACGCATTTGCTCCATCAAATGTTCTTCTGTGCCTGGCATTACGTCGTGGAGCATACCTCTCCAAGTCACTTCTTCAATAAAATTCTTCATTTAATATGTATTTTGTGCAAATATAAAGATTTCATGCTCCAGCCTCATTATTATTCAAAGAATATTTCCTGTAATTTAGAGCGTTGCAATCAAGCCGTTTTATTAAATTTGTTACTATGATACTAATAACAGGAGGAACCGGATTGGTAGGAGCTCACTTATTATTGCATCTTCTCATGCAGGGTAGGAGCGTAAGAGCTGTTTTTAGAAATGAAAAATCCATTTCTAAAACGGAAGCATTATTTAAAAAAAGCGGACAGGACGATTTGTTTCAAAAAATAGATTGGGTAAAAGCGGATATAAATGATGTACCTGCTCTTGAGAACGCTTTTCAGGATATTTCAGAAGTATATCACTGTGCTGCATTTGTTTCGTTTACAGCTTCAGATTTTGAGGCAATGGAAAAAATCAATATTGAGGGAACGGCCAATATGGTCAATCTGTCATTAGCATTTAACATCAAAAAGTTTTGTTATGTAAGCTCTATTGCTACTCTTGATGAACCCAACAAAGAGACAGGGTACTTTGATGAAACCTCTGACTGGAATTCAGGCAAAAATCACAGTGATTATGCAATTACAAAGTTTGGCGGAGAAACAGAAGTCTGGCGGGCTGCTCAGGAGGGATTAAATGTATTAATTGTCAATCCGGGAGTTATTTTCGGTGAGGGTTTTCATAAACAGGGTGCAGGACAGCTCATCAGTAAAATAGATAAAGGTTTTCCTTTTTTTACTGACGGACATACAGGCGTTGTTTATGTAAAAGATGTGGTACGCAGTATGACGGCTTTAATGGATAAAGAATCGTTTGGACAGCGTTATATACTGGTATCTGAAAACATTCCTTTTGAACGTTTGTTTAAAGAAATTGCTATGGCATTGCATAAAAAGGCGCCTTATCTGGAAGTAAAAAAATGGATGCTGAATCTTGCGGTTCCGTTTGATTGGTTGATGACGGCTTTGTTACCAAATAAAAAAAGAAGCCTTACCCGTGATTTGATCAAAGCTTCTTTTTCTAAAGATTTTTATGACACTTCAAAAATACGCCGGGAACTGGATTTTGAATTTCAGACTACACGGAATTTTATTTCGAAGATTGTTTCTTTTTAATAACGGGTAATCCGCTGTTTTCTATTGCCTTTGATAATTTTACATTAGGAAGTTTATCTATTTTTATCTCATCTTTAGGGTCTTCTGGCAAAGCTTCTAAAACCTTAATCTCTCTTTCGAGCCTTTTATGTACCGAATCAAAAATTTCGGCATATACATTTTCCTGAGAGGCGTAATAACGATGTTGTTCTACAAAATGAAGACTGTCTAACCCGTATTTCTTTAAAATAGTTGCAGAGTTTTGTATCACCGTGATCGAATCCTGTACATTTACCATTGATTTGGCACTGTTCAGTAAGGTCAGTTCATACATAAGATCTGTCATTTTTTCTTTAGACAGCAAATGCTCCGGTTTTTTATCCTCCTTACACGCCTGAAACAAAAGCATTATGGCTCCTGCAAAGGCTATAAAAGCTGTTTTTTTCATACTGTTATCTGTTGAATAATAAACGAGAACCTGCTAATTTTTCTGATATAATGCCATTTTCCATAGCAAGATGTCCGTTTACAATGGTGTGAATAACCTTAGAAGAAAAAGTTTTTCCTTCAAACGGAGACCATCCGCATTTGTATAAGAGATTTTCTTTTGTTACAGTCCACGGACTATCAGTATCAACAATGGCAAGATCGGCAAAATAACCTGGGCGAATAAATCCTCTTTTTTCTATTTTGAATAATTTTGCCGGATTGTGTACCATTTTTTCAACCATCTTTTCCATAGAAATTTTACCTTCTTTCACAAATTCCAGCATCGCTACAAGAGAATGTTGTACAAGCGGACCACCTGATGGTGCCTGTAAATATTTTTGGCTTTTTTCTTCGAGAGTATGAGGGGCATGATCAGTTGCAATAACATCAATGCGGTCATCTAAAAGAGCTTTCCATATCTTGTCCCGATCGTCAGCTGTTTTTACTGCAGGGTTCCATTTAATGAAATTCCCTTTTGCAGCATAGTCCTCGTCAGAAAAGTAAAGATGATGAATACACACCTCTGCAGTAATCATCTTTTTCTCTAAAGGAATGTCATTGCGGAATAACTCAGTTTCAATACCCGTGCTGATGTGGAAAATATGGAGGCGTGCTCCGGTTTTCTTCGCAAGTTCAATCGCTTTTGAAGATGATTTATAACAGGCTGAGGCACTTCTGATTTTCGGATGGCAAGAAACAGGAATATCTTCTCCGAATTCCGCTTTATACTTTTCCAGATTGGATTGGATTGTTTGTTCGTCTTCGCAGTGTACGGCAATCAGCATTTTGGTAGATGAAAAAATCTTTTCTAAAACTTCTTCATTGTCTACCAGCATATTTCCTGTTGATGATCCTAAAAATAATTTAATACCGGCAACATTTCTTGGATTTGTTTTTAATACCTCTTCCAGATTATCGTTAGTACCTCCCATCATGAAAGAATAGTTGGCAAAAGAACTTTTGGATGCAATTTCATATTTATCTTCCAGCAGTTCCTGTGTAACAGCATTCGGTACTGTATTGGGCTGTTCAATAAAAGAGGTAGTGCCGCCTGCTATGGCTGCTTTCGATTCTGTAGCAATAGAACCCTTTCTTGTAAGTCCTGGTTCTCTGAAATGTACCTGATCATCAATAACACCCGGAAAAATATGCAGATCAGTAGCATCAATAACCTTATCTGCTTCCATTTCAATTCTGTCTTCTATTGCTGCTATATATCCGTCTTTCAGAAATAAATCTTTTTTTAAAGAAACTCCTTCATTAACGATAGTGCCGTTTTTTATTAATATCGTTGCCATTATAATCTGTTAAATAATTTTTTAATTCGTAATCTCAATACACCAAACACTGCTTCCTGAATGATTCCGTTGGTCATTTTGGAAGCTCCTTTTGTACGGTCTGTAAAAATGATAGGTATTTCTTTTATTTTAAAGCCTTTAGCAAATGCTCTGTATTTCATCTCTATCTGGAAAGCATATCCCACAAATTTTATTTTATCCAGCGGAATACTTTCTAACACAGATCGGTGGTAACATATAAAACCTGCTGTTGTATCGTGAATTTTCATTCCCGTGATAAAACGGACATATACAGAAGCAAAATAAGAAAGTAAAACTCTGTTCAAAGGCCAGTTTACAACATTTACCCCTTTTACGTATCTCGATCCGATAGTCATATCGTTTCCTTGCATACAGGCCTCTAAAAGCAAATCCAGGTCTTTGGGATTGTGAGAAAAATCGGCATCCATTTCAAAAATATAGTCATAATTGTGTTTCAACGCCCATTTAAAACCATGTACGTATGCTGTACCCAATCCTGTTTTTTGAGTTCTTTTTTGTATAAAAACCCTGTCAGGATACTGCGTCATCAAACGTTCTACAGCTTTTGAGGTTCCGTCAGGAGAATTGTCATCAACTACTAAAATATCGTAATCGTAAGGTAAGCTCAAAACAGAGGATATGATATCAGAAATGTTCTCTATTTCGTTATACGTTGGTATTACGACGACTCTTTTATTCATTTAAAACCGGTTTAATTGCAAATGTAAACTTTTTAGAACAAGAAATTCTTAATAAAATTAGAATAAATCGAATGCTAAAAATCATTAATTTTGGAGCATGAAAGAACTTGAATTTATACCAAGACTTACACAGTCAACCGATTGGGCAACGCTTATTTTTTTAGCGACTTTTATTTTACTCGCTGTAAATAAAAATGTTTTTTCTGTTCGTTTTAGTGAATACATAAAACTGATCTATTCAGACAAGTACATTAAAATATATAGAGATACTTCTAACCTAAAGAGTTGGTTTACTATTTCTATGTTTATTGTACAGCTTATTTCTTTTTCATTTATTGTACACATAATACTTTCAACCTTTTCGATTATTGATTTTCATTCCTTTTTAGACTTTATAAAAGTGTTTAATTTTATTGCGTTTTTTATTCTCGCAAAATATCTTATCGAAAAAATAATAGCCGTCTGTTTTAATCTGGAAGATTTTGCAGAACATTATAATTTGTTGAAAGTCAATTACCGCACCTATCTGGGATTACTATTATTGCCGGTTTCCATTGTGTGGTTTTATTATCCCGTAAATTCACAGTATTTTGCTTATGGATTGATATTCATCATTATTGCCATTAATATCGGATTGTATTTTGTAATCCTTAAAAATTATGAAAAGTTAATATTGTCGAATATCTTTTATTTTATTTTGTATCTTTGCACTCTCGAAATAGCTCCTTATTTAATCTTGTTTAAATGGGTTGATATTTATAAGTCATAACAATTTTACCATGAAAGTGAAAACAATTTTGGTTTCCCAGCCAGAACCGAAAGTAGAGAACTCACCGTACTTTGACATTCAGCAAAAGTACAAAGTTAAAATAGACTTCAGACCTTTTATTCACGTTGAAGGCGTGAGTGCCAAAGAAGTGCGTCAGCAAAAAATAGACTTAAACAACTATACTTCCGTTATTTTAACCAGTAAAAATTCTGTAGATCATTATTTTAGAGTAGCAGAAGAAATGCGTTTTAAAGTTCCGGAAACCATGAAGTATTTCTGTCAGTCTGAAGCTATTGCTTATTATCTGCAAAAATATGTGGTGTATAGAAAGCGTAAGATTTATGTAGGTCAGAAAGAGTTTTCTGATATGGCACCCCTTATCAAGAAATTTAAGGATGAGAAGTTTTTACTTCCTGCATCGGATAAATTAAATGATGATGTACCTCAAACGCTTAATGAACTTGGTATCGATTGGAAACAAGGTGTCTTTTTCAGAACAGCAATGAGTGATTTGTCTGATCTGAGAGATGTGAAATATGACATTCTTGCTTTTTTCAGTCCAACCGGAATCAACTCACTTTTTCATAACTTTCCGGATTTTGAGCAAAATAATACGCGTATTGCGGTATTTGGAAGTACTACTCAAAAGGAAGCTGTTGAACACGGAATACGGGTAGATATAATGGCTCCGACCCCCGAAGCTCCATCCATGACTATGGCATTGGAAAAATATCTGGCTAAAGTAAATAAATAAACATAAAAAGCCCCTCTGTAAAGAGGGGCTTTTTGTTTTAATTTAGAAATAGTCTAAAAGAATCTCAGATCATTATTTTGTAAATTTACCTCCTAACAAAACAACAAAAAGTACAAGAATAATGATTGATTTTTTATATCAGGATCCGTATCCGATCTTGAAAGATGATACGCAGTACCGTAAAATCACTTCTGATTATGTAAGCGTTGAGAAGATAGGGGAACGAGAGATTTTGGTAGTTGATCCGAAGGCATTGGAGTTATTGGCAGAAACGGCTATGACCGACGTTTCTTTTATGCTCAGAACAGCACATCTTGAAAAGCTACGGGCAATAATTGATGATCCGGAAGCTACTGATAATGATCGTTTCGTTGCCTACAATCTTTTGCAAAATGCTGCGGTTGCAGTGAGTGGTGAACTGCCTTCATGCCAGGATACCGGTACCGCTATTGTGATGGGAAAGAAAGGAGAGAACGTTTTTACAGGTGCTGATGATGCTGAAAGTCTTTCAAAAGGAATATTCAATACCTATGCAAAGCGCAATCTGCGTTATTCTCAGATTGTTCCGATCAGCATGTTTGAAGAAAAAAATTCCGGTTCCAATCTACCGGCACAAATTGATCTGTATACTAAAAAAGGAAATTCATACGAATTCTTATTTTTAGCAAAAGGAGGCGGATCTGCAAACAAAACTTTCTTGTATCAGCAGACCAAATCTTTGTTAAACGAAAAATCACTGGAGGCATTTGTAAAAAACAAGATAATGGATCTGGGCACAGCTGCATGTCCTCCCTATCATTTAGCTCTTGTAATAGGCGGTACATCTGCAGAGGCAACCTTAGCAGCTGTAAAAAAAGCTTCAGCGGGTTATTATGACCATCTTCCAACGTCTGGTAATATGTCTGGTCAGGCTTTTCGTGATTTGGAATGGGAAGAACGCATCCGAAAAATGTGTCAGGATTCGGGAGTAGGAGCACAGTTTGGCGGTAAATATTTAGTGCATGATGTTCGCGTTATCCGTCTGCCAAGACATGCTGCTTCCTGTCCTGTAGGATTGGGAGTTTCCTGTTCAGCTGACAGAAATATAAAAGCAAAAATAAATAAAGGCGGACTTTTTGTAGAGCAGTTGGAAACCAATCCGGCAAGACTGTTGCCTGATACGGCACCACATCTGGAAGCACCGGTAATTATAGATTTAGAACGGCCGATGCAGGAAATCCTTGCAGAACTGAGCAAACATCCTGTAAAAACCCGGTTGATGTTAAACGGAACAGTAATTGTTGCCCGTGATATTGCTCATGCAAAAATTAAAGAGATGCTTGACAGAGGCGAAGAAATGCCTGAATATTTTAAAAACCATCCCGTGTATTATGCAGGACCAGCAAAAACTCCGGAAGGAATGGCTTCCGGATCATTTGGACCTACAACAGCCGGAAGAATGGATGTTTATGTAGATGAGTTTCAGAAAAACGGAGGCAGTATGATCATGCTTGCTAAAGGAAACCGATCGCAACAGGTAACGGATGCCTGCGCAAAATACGGTGGTTTCTATCTGGGATCTATCGGAGGGCCGGCTGCTATTTTAGCAAAAGAAAATATCTTAAAAGTAGAAGTAGTTGATTTTCCTGAATTAGGAATGGAAGCAGTACGAAAAATAACGGTAAAAGATTTTCCGGCATTCATCATTACAGATGATAAAGGAAATGATTTCTTTCAAAACTTATAAAATCTGCTTTTTTGCAAAAAAAAACCATAACAATCTTACTGTTATGGTTTTTTTTATTTCCAATGTCACAAAAATACTTCTCTATCGTCTTACTTATAAACAAGCCTAAAAATAGATTTTTGAAAGAACTGAGTTTAATACGTGAAAAGTTTATCCGATTTGCTATGCGGATGCTGTCAGATAAAAATGATGCAGAAGATGTTGTTCAGGATTTCTATGAAAAAATCTGGAGAAAAGATCTGTTGGCAGAAGTGAAAAACAAGGAAGCCTTTGCAATGAAAATGGTTAGAAATGCCTGTTTAGACTTTCTGCGCAAAAAGCAACTGACAATAGTTTCAGACAGTAATGAACCCTTACAACTGGAAGCAGATCCGCAACAATTATTAGAAGTATCTGAAGGATATCGCTTATTGGATAAGATTTTAGCAGGTTTAAGTGAGAAGCAACGAACCGTTTTTCATTTGAGAGATATTGAAGGGTATGAACTGGAAAAAATCGCAGAAGTATTAGAAATCACAAATGAAGCTGTACGTGCCAATCTGTCAAGGGCAAGAAAACAAATAAGGGAAGCATACCAAAAATATAGAGATGATGAAAGATAAGGAAAAGCTATTAGAGAAGTATTATGAAGGTACAACAACATTAGAAGAGGAAAAACAACTAAGAAATCTATTGTCTAAAGAAGTAGGATCTGCAGATGGTATTTTTATGAGCGATTTAAAAGCAATGCAGCCCTCAATGTCAGAAAAACCTAAAAGCATAAGACAAATTATAATACCTGTCATGGCTGTAATAAGTGCTGCATGCGTAGCTCTGCTATTATGGTTTCAGTTACCGGATCAGGAGCGGCATAAGAATGACAATATATCAGATATCACCAGATCAATTGTTATAGAACAACATATAAACGGAGAAATAGAAGACCCTGAACTTGCGCTTAAACAGGCAAAGAAAGCGCTGGAATTTGTCAGTTCAAAAATGAGTACAGGAACAAAAAATATGGAACATCTCAATAAGTTAAACCAAGTAAAATAGATACACATGAAACCATTTAAGTATTTTATCATACTGATATTGATAGTAATTCCCTTTACAGGATATTGTCAGTTGTCAGCTGCTCAAAAAATAGCAGGTAATTATGAAGGTAAAAAAGGATTTACTACAGTAAACATTTCCAAAAGCATGTTTAAAATGTTATCCCGTATAAAAACGACTGATCCTGAATATAAGGAGATACAGAAATTTGCTACGCATCTCGAAGGCATAAAAATCGTGATACAGGAAGATGCAAAAGGCAATACGTTCAAGAATGATCTCTCTGCCTTGTCTAAATCATTACTCAACAATGGATACGAAGAACTTATGTCTGTCAATGAAGAAGGAAATGTCATTTCATTCAAAGCATTGGAAAAAAACAACCGTATTTCAGAATTGGTAATGAGTATTGTTGGTGAAGATACGGTGCTTATGATCATCAGTGGTAATTTTTTATTAGAAGAGCTTACTGATATTACCGGAAATATCAATTTAGGAGGAATGGACAAGGTTCAGAAACTTAAAAACAGAAAAAAATGAGACACCATAAATTTTTAGTCCTTATTATTCTGATGATGAGTCTTTTGTCATGTGCTTCATTCAGAAATAAAGAAATGGATCAGTTTTATAAAAAATATGACGATCAATCTACAAGTGTAAGAATTCCTAAGTTATTGCTAAAAATGGTCAGTAAAGAAAAAGAATTAAAGCCATTTCTTAAATATATAAAAACTACCCGTACTGTAGTGATTGAAAATGTGGGATCGCAAGTGATAACAGATTTGAATACTGCACTTAAAAAAGACGGATATGAAGAATACATCAACATAAACACTTCAGAAGAACAATTCGCTATCATGGCAATAGAAAGGAAGGATAAAATCACACACATTGTAATAAAGACAATAGAAGACGGAGAAATAAGTCTGATACAATCGCGTGTTAATATAGAATTAGAAGATTTCTCAAAGATGTTGAAACAACTGAATTAGTTAGAAGCCTGCTTTTAAGCGGGCTTTTTTAGTAAAAGTTCATTTTTGATTTTAGAATGTTTTGTTTATTTATGATCATATTGGTAGCTTATTTATCCATTCTGTATTTTTATTTTAAAAATATAACATAAACAAAATGAAAATAAAATATTGGTGGTGTTTTAAAAATGATATTTTTGCAATCAAAAAACACATCCTTTGAAACATTTTTTATCACTTATTTTCTTCATTTTTTCGTGGAGCTCTTTTTCTTATGGGAGTCTTCAAAAAGATACCGATATCGCTTTGCAAGAAATAGTTCCCTTGCAGTTTGAGCAAACCAATCAGACTTCTCTGTTTCATTATTATGACAAACATGATGATACACATTGGTTTAAATATAAACTGTCGCCTGAGCAGCAAAACATTCCGATAATACTTACCGTTTCAAATATGAATTTTCAGGAATTGTCTTTGTTTGAAAAATACGGAGATAGTCTCTTATTTGTTGAACGAACAGGAAACAATTTCCGGTCATTAAAAGAAGAAACTACGCGTTTTAATCAGTTTAAAATTACCACAACTGCTTCAGAAATTTATCTGAGAGCCAAAATAAACAACTTTAGTCTTATTGATTTGGAAGTGGCGACGGTAGATGAATTCTATAAAAAAGAAAGCAAATCATTTTTATATTTAGGATTGTATTATGGGATTGTGATCATGTCCTTAATTTTCAACATCGTTTTTTATTTTGTATTTAAAGACAAGCGATTTATTACTTATTCTTTACTACTTTTTTCAGTAGCAATGATGTTTTTATATGAAGATGGCCTGTTTAGCTTTTTAACGACCAATCCGTGGCTGTTGAATAATTTTACGATGATTACTTCACCGGTTACTGCTCTTATTGCCTGTATATTTACTTATTACTTCTTAGAGTTAAAAAAATATGATGCGGCTTTTATCAGGAGAGTGTGCCCGGTGCTTTCTTTGTCTTTTTTATTTGCCTTACTTTTCTTTATTTTTCACAATAACATTCTTTTATCGGTCTGCAATATTTTTAATTTCATTGCCGCCTTATTATGCTGCCATGCCGCTATAAAACTTTTTAGAAAAGAAATACTGGCTCGTTTTCTTATCTTCACTTTGGGTATGGTACTGCTTTTCGGACTGCTCTATAATCTGCATCAATACGGGGTTTTAGAAGCAGCTATGTTTGGGAGAAATACCTTTAAACTGGCCAGTTCTTTTGAGATCATAACCATTAGTTTTGCCATCATTTACAAAATTAGAAAGGTAAGGGCAGAGAATACTCATTTTAAGACAGAAATCAAAAGATATATTCAGGAGCTCGAAACAGAAAAAAACAAAGTACAACCCATAAGCTCTGTTCCATCTGATACAGAGATTAGTCTTGCGGATCTGGTAAAAAAATTCAATCTTACAGAAAGAGAATTACAGGTGCTGGAAGGAATCAATAACGGATTATCTAATCAGGAAATAGCGGCTCAATTGTTTTTATCATTAAGTACCGTTAAATTTCATATCGGTAATCTGTATTCGAAACTGGATATTAAGAATAGAACTCAGGCAATTAAATTACTACATAGAAAATAGAAAAAGAGAAACTGTCCGGTTATTTAATAACAGAATTGATCCCATTTTTTTACTCCATAAACAGCGCTTTAGTGCTGTTTTTTTGTGTATTTACATAAATTTTATACAAAGAAAATAGAGTTTTATATAAGGCAAACACACTATTTTAATATGGAAAAATAAGATGTTTTTTTATGCTTTATTCCGGTACAAAAAACACAAATTCTGATATTCACAAGTTGGTATTTGCATCTATCCATCTGGGTAGTGGTTTGTAACTTATTTATTTTCAGCATTTTATTTGTTTTACAACTATACTTTGGTATAGTGTATTTTTTAACAAAAAAAGGTACGTTTGGTATTGAACTATACAAAAACTTCATTAACCATTTAACACTATTCAAAATGAGGAAATTCTATTCTCAGTATTCAGGACTCTTTTTCCTGATGTATCTGCTGTCGTTTTTCGCAAGTGAATCTGCAGCAAAGACGACCGTCTGTAACAGCGGTCTTTTGAACTCCGGTTTTGTCCCCGGCAATGTCACTGATAGCAATAATTCTACGATGACAAAGAACAATATCAACACTTATATTTTCAAAAATCAGAGTGTGCGAATCGTAAATAATCATTAATGAGAGAAAGTATGAAAAACATTTATTCATTATTATTGATAATCGTACTGATTCTCTCTAATACCATGTATGCACAGACAAGTACTGAACAATTTGAAACTGAATCAAATGGTAGTACTAGCTTTACTGATAACGGTGTCATATTTAATATTATTTCTCACGCGAGTACATTTGATATTCAGGCTAATTATCCAGCTACTGGTTGGAGCGGAACTAATATAGATAATCGGTACATTGACAATAGCCTTACACCTCAAAACGGAGCTTCATTTAGTATTAAAACAACTTCTAATCTGTTTAAAGTAAACAGATTTTGGGTGTATTTGTCAGATGCTAATTTAAATTTGAGCACTGCAGGAACTCTAACAATAACAGGAAAACTCAGTGGCGTAACAAAATTTACCCAAACCAAAACCACTGGTTTTAATACTTCCGTGGCAACAGCCAATGGCTATACCTTGATTGACCTGACCAATCTGAACGGACAGAATTACAGCAATATTATTATTGATCAATTGCAAATTACACTGGGTGGAGGATACACTTATGCCGCTCTTGATGCTTTTACCTGGGTTAAAGATTCTAATTTAGTGATAGATCTTGATACTCCAACAGTTACTTTGAGCAGTCAGACCAATGTAGCCTGTAATGGTAGTGCTACGGGAGCTGCCACAGTAAGTGTTTCGGGAGGAACTGCACCCTATACCTATTCATGGTCTCCTTCTGGTGGCACAGCAGCAACAGCAACCGGATTGGTTGCCGGAACTTACACAGTTACTGTGACAGATGCTACCAATAAAACAAAATCGCTACCGGTTACTATTACCCAGCCTGCTGCTTTAACAGCTACTACTTCATTAATAAACGTATCGTGTAATGGAGGAGGTAATGGTGTAGCTTCTGTAGTTGCATCTGGTGGGTCAGGAGGATATAGCTATTCCTGGGCGCCGTCTGGAGGTACAGGAGCCACAGCAACAGGTCTTACCGCAGGAACTTATATCTGTACAATTACAGATGCTAATCTTTGTCAGATAACACGTACCGTTACAATCAGTCAGCCGGCAACAGCTTTATCAGCAAGCATATCCTCTACTAATGTGTCTTGTAATGGCGGTTCAAACGGAACTGCAACTGTATCGGCATCCGGTGGAACTCCCGGGTATACCTATTTATGGTCACCATCAGGAGGTACAGCAGCATCAGCGACTGGCTTATCGGTAGGGGTTTATACTTGCCTCATTACAGATGCTAACGGATGTTCTGTGACAAGAAATGTTACAATTACCCAGCCAATTGCTATGAATGCTACAACAGTACAGACAAATATTGCGTGTAACGGTCAGCCGACAGGTTCTCTTACTGTAAATGTAACAGGCGGGACAGGTCAGTATACGTATTTATGGTCACCTTCAGGAGGTACTGCTGCTACGGCTACAGGACTAACTGCGGGAGCATACACTGTAACAGTAACGGATGCTAATAATGGGTGTATATTGACGAGAAACTTTACCATTACTCAGCCATCTTCAATAACAGCTACAACTTCGTCGACAAATGTATCGTGTAATGGCGGGAACAATGGGGCAGCTTCTGTCGTAGCATCAGGAGGGGCAGGAGGATATACTTATTCTTGGTCACCATCTGGTGGAACAGGAGCGACAGCAACAGGTCTTACCGCAGGAACTTATATCTGTACAATTACAGATGCTAATCTTTGTCAGATAACGCGTACCGTTACCATTACACAGCCGGCTCCTATAACGACAACTGCTTCTGTGACACATGTATCCTGTAATGGGGGGTCAAATGGTACCGCTTCAGTGACTGCATCCGGTGGTATTGGTACTTATACCTATTCATGGGCTCCGTCAGGAGGAATCAATGCAACGGCAACAGGACTTACTGCCGGCACGTATACCTGTACCGTAACTGATGCTAATGGCTGTCAGGCAACACGTACAGTAACCGTTACACAGCCTACAGCCCTGACAGCAACCACATCCATGACAAATGTGTCTTGTAATGGTGGTTCTAATGGTTCAGCTACTGTAAATGTATCGGGGGGTGCAGCAGGTTATACTTACTTATGGATTCCATCAGGAGGCACAGCAGCATCAGCTACAGGATTATCGGTAGGTGTTTACAATTGTATCATTACAGACGCTAACGGATGTACTTTGACCAAAAGTTTTACCATTACTCAGCCAACAGCTATGATCATCACTCCATCACAAGTAAATGTTACGTGTAACGGAGCAACTAACGGTTCAGCAACTGTAAGCGTTGTGGGTGGTGCAGGTACCTATACGTATTCATGGTCACCTTCAGGCGGTACAGCGGCTACAGCTACTGGCTTATCGGCAGGGACATACACAGTAACGGTAACAGATGCAAATAACTGTACAAAAACACAATCATTTACAATTACACAGCCATCACCAATTGTAGCTACAACTTCTCAAAACAATGTTTCATGTAACGGAGGTTCAAATGGTACTGCTACAGTGTCTGTATCCGGTGGTATTGGTACTTATACCTATTTGTGGTCTCCATCAGGAGGTACAGCGGCAACGGCAACAGGTCTTATGGCAGGTATTTATACCTGTACGATTACTGATGCCAATCTTTGTCAGATAACCCGTACATTTACGATTACGCAACCATCTCCTATAACAGCTACAATAGCACAAACAAATGTATCCTGTAATGGAGGGGCAAATGGTACTGCTTCTGTAACACCATCCGGTGGTACAGGTACCTATACGTATTCATGGTCTCCGTCAGGCGGGACAGCAGCTACAGCTACCGGTCTTGTTGCAGGTGTTTACACTTGTACTATAACAGATGCCAACGGATGTACTTTAACGAGAAGTGTTACCATTACACAACCAACTGCGATGGTAGCAACTACATCACAAACAAATGTTTTATGTAACGGAAGTGCAAACGCTACAGCTTCTGTAATACCATCAGGCGGAGCAGGTCAGTATACCTATTTATGGTCTCCTTCTGGAGGTACTGCTGCTACGGCAACTGGTCTTGCAGCGGGTGTGTACACCTGTACGATAACAGATGCCAACGGATGTATTTTAACTAAAACATTTACGATCACACAACCAACCAATATAAATATTATACCTTCACAAACAAATCTTTCTTGTAATGGTGGATCAAATGGTAGCGCTACAGTAAGCGTGTCGGGTGGTACCGGAACGTATACCTATTCATGGTCACCATCAGGAGGTACTGCAGCAACAGCGACAGGTCTTTCTGCGGGTGTTTATAATGTTACGGTTACTGATGCCAACGGATGTACGGCAACACAATCTTTTACAATAACAGAACCAGCTGCTTTATCAGCTGTTTTGTCACCAACTAAAATAAATGTATCCTGTAATGGAGGAACTAATGGTTCTGCAACTGTTATAGGTGTTGGAGGAACAGGATCTTACACCTATTCATGGTCACCATCGGGAGGTAATGCAGCAACAGCTACGGGATTAGCAGCAGGTATTTATACAGTAACTGTTACAGATGCAAATGGATGTACCGCAATACAAACCGTAGAAATTGAACAACCTGCTGTTTTAGCTTCTACTTTAGCTTCAGTACAAACAAATGTGTCCTGTTATGGAGCCTCAGATGGTTCCGCTACAGTAGATATAATCGGAGGAACTGGTCTTTATACCTATTCATGGTCTCCATCAGGAGGTACTTCAGCTACTGCTGATGGTCTTTCAGCAGGTACTTACGTATGTACTGTTACTGATGCAAACGGATGTATGACTACACAGTCTTTTACCATTACAGAACCTCCAGTGTTGACGGCAACAGCTTTGTCACAGACTAATATTAGTTGTAACGGAGCTTCTAACGGATCAGCTACCGTTGAGGTAACAGGAGGTACGGGTGCTTACACCTATTTATGGTCACCTTCGGGTGGTACTGCTACAACAGCTACTGATCTTACAGCAGGTACATACATTTGTACAGTTATGGATGCTAATGGCTGTACTACAACACAGTCTTTTACCCTTACAGAGCCTGCTGTTATGACAACATCCATTGTTGCTCAAACAAACGTCGTATGTAATGGAAATTCAAATGGTTCGGCTACAATTGAAGTCATGGGAGGTACAGGTGCTTACACCTATTTATGGTCACCTTCTGGTGGTACTCAAGCATCGGCTACAGACTTAGCAGCCGGAATTTATGAGGTTATCATTACAGATGACAACGGATGTACTACTACACAGGAAGTAACAATTACTGAGCCAGCTGTAGTTCTACCGCCAGCAATAATTTCTCCTCAGGAATTTTGTATAGCTGCTGATGCAACAATAGATAATCTTGAAATAGAAGGAGTTCAAATAAAATGGTATGCAACAGCAGATGCAGTAACAGAGCTTCCAACAGATACTGTGCTGGCAAACGGCACTTATTTTGCTTCCCAGACAATTGACGGATGTGAAAGTCAGGAAAGAGCTTCTGTTGAGGTAATTATAAATGATATTTTACCAACTCCTGTTGGTGCACCAAATCAACAGTTTGAGGAAGGGGCAACTATTGCAGATTTAGTAGTAGAGCCTGTTACAGTAACATGGTATGCGACTTATGAAAATGCAGTGGATAATGTTGACGCGTTATCAACTTCGGAAGTACTGGTAAATGGAGCAACCTATTATGCTGTTGTTGTAGCAACTGATGAGTGTTCAAGTTTACCATTTGCTGTTACGGTAAATGTAACTGCCGGAATAGAAAACTTCCAGAAAGATACAATTGAATACTATCCGAATCCTGTAGAAGATTACCTTCGCATCAAGAGTTCGGGTATTGTGACCAAAGTTGAAGTTTATAACTTATTAGGAAGGGTAGTAAAAAAACAAGACTACCAATCTAATGAAGTAGAATTATTCTTCGCAGATTTACCAAGTGCAACTTACGTTGTATTTATTAAATCAGGAAACAAAGAATCCTTTATTAAGGTAGTTAAAAAATAAACATCCTTAATAAACAAGCATTATTATGAGCACACCTAAAATTTAGGTGTGCTTTTTTTTTAGAACTTTTCCACGTAAATTATTCAGGTTTAAAATCCAAAAAAAACATATATTTTTATTGATCGGGAAAAAAATATAAGACGAATAGAACTAACTTATATTTCACTAAAAATGCCCGGAACCCGTTACAACAAAGGAACATAAATCAAAAAGAGGATAGTAGATTTTAATTTTTTTAACATCATTTAATGTCTTTTGAAAAAAAAATGTGTTAACTTTGACATTCGATTTGGATTCTATACCAATTATAAAAATACTTTTTATATCATTCATCTACCACATATACGATATAAAGAAAAGTGTTTTTTCCAATAGATATTAATTAAAATCAGATCTGAATGTCTTTAAATTGATAAAATGTTTTTATGTATAAATATTTTATCTGAAATACTTCTGAGAGGCATAGGCTTTTTTGTTTTCTTCCATCCAATAGGAAAAATGTCATAAGTGTCTATTTGCTTTAGGAACAGGTCTATATGCTACATCTGCAAATGAAACAAAATAAGATATTTATTATTTTCATACCTCTGTGGATACGTGTGTTTGAAAAAAATATAGAAAGTGAGATTGATAAGTACTATGATTTAAGATTCAAACGATCTTTAAAATCTCCTGTAGAAAAGAAGCCATCTTTTGATTTTGTGGCATTATTACTTTGTATAAAAAAGTTTTTTTTATTTATAAAGAATAAGCTTGCCCGCTACCATTTTTTCAGATTGCGTTTGGACAGATTTTCAAACAGCAATATATATATTGAAAAATGGTTTAAACCATCGTAAGAATGACATAATTTATTTATTCGGGAATTTTATTTATTTCGTAAAATTATATTGATGATATCTCAGTAATACAATGTATAAAGCGATATAAAGGTACTCTCCCCTAATTTTTCGCACGATTACAAATGTTAATATACTCAATAGAGTAAGGTACAGTTCATTTATTGAGCTTTCTATTAAAATTTTATAGTCATATTAAAAACAAAGTTTTTATCATTAAAACTGTTTTCATTAACTAAAAACAATATAATTCCTTGACTTTTTGTTGTCATTGGTTTAGATAAAAATTTCACAATTTATCCCATATTCACTGTCTTGTTTTAAAGATAGAATTCCATCAAAGTACTCATTCGAGACAACTCTTATTAGTTTCCCAAATACAACATATTTTGCTTCTAATCCAAATTTTAAATCTAAAAAATTGAAGGTCAGGAAAATAAAAATTGCTTTAAAATGAAAAAAACAAATTCTACCAATATAATAAAAACACTTCTTCTCCTTTTGCTTCTGTTCAGCATCAATAGTTTTGGGGCAACCCGAACATTGATCAGCGAAAACAAACATGCTACTCATAAAAGCATTGAAAACACCGCGCTTAAAACTAATAAAGAGCCGGTAGATCTTCCAGATCCGTCAAAAGCCACAACACGCTCATTAGCAAATATTTCAGCCAATACCTGCAAAAGTATAGCCGGAAAAAACAGCATGCCTGTCAGGGTAGTTGCTGTTCCGGCAGGCATCTCTATAGCCAGCAGCAGTATTACCGCAAAAGCAGTGTACAACTACACAACAGATGCTAACGGCATACTCTACGTCAAAAAAGGAGCAACCGGTACAGGCGACAGCTGGAACAATGCTATGGGCGAACTGGCAGACGCGCTTAGATTTGCAAAAATCAACAATGCAGTATCCACCAACCCACAGGTCAAACAAATCTGGGTGGCAGGCGGAACCTACACCCCCATGTACAGCCCTGCCGACAACAATTTTGGAACCCCGGATGCACAAAACAACGCCTTTCTACTGGTAAAAGATGTAAAACTTTACGGCGGTTTTGCCGGTACTGAAACCAGCCTGGGCCAGCGTGACCTGAGCATAGCAGCCAACAAAAGTATATTAAGCGGCGATCTGGATCATGACGGCACAGCCAGCAGCAACGATGCCTGCCATGTACTCATCAGCGTAAGAAACACCAGTACAGATGAACTCAATGGCTTTACCATTACCGGAGGAAATGCCAGCAACACCACCAGCTCCATCACCGTTGACGGACTAACTATTGAACAGGATAGCGGTGCAGGAATTTACAACAGATCATCATTCATACAGATCAGCAATTGCAGTTTCACAGGTAACCTGGCGGCTGATTATGGCGGTGCCATATACAACATCCAATCCTCTTCTAATATTACTAAAAGTACCTTTTCTGCTAACAAAGCAAATACATCAGGCGGTGCCATATATAATTTCCAATCGTCTTCTCCCGTTATTGCCGATTGCACATTTGCCGGTAATACCGCTACAAACGGAGGTGCGATATACAACAACCAATCGCATCCCAAAATTGCCAACAGCATCTTTAGAGCCAACATGGCCAATCGTGCAGGAGCCATATTCAACAGCGACTCGGGACCAAAAATATACAACACCCTCTTTGCAAAAAACAATGCACTTACTTCTGGAGGAGGTGCTATCTACCATAACAACAACGGTCCCGGAAACGGTTTTACACTCGCCAACTGCATCGTCTATGGCAATACAGGAGGTACTACAAGCTGGGCGGGGGGCATACATAGTACATTAGGTTGCAATATTTACAATTCAGTGGTTTGGGGTAACCAGGGCGGGCAACTCACCGGTTCCGTCGCTACAAAAAACAGTTTGGTACAAGGGTTTAGCAGTACAGCAGACGGCAATCTGGATGCTACCAACATCAATGTAGCAGAGCTTTTCAACAATCCGAATGGCGCAGACGGCATCCTCGGTACAGCAGATGACAATTTCAATTTAATAGCAGGTAGTCCCCTTATCGAAAAAGGTGATAATACCCTATATACCAGTATAGGAGGCAACCTCAGTACAGACAAAGATCTTGCAGGCAATGCACGTTTTCAGGGAACAAAAATAGACATCGGCGCATTTGAAATGACCCTGTTGCCCCAAACCATAACAGCGACAGACATGACCAAAACCTACGGCGACACACCCTTTGTACCAACCGCAACAGCAAGCTCCGGTCTCGAAGTCAGCTATTTAACCTCAGACAACAGCATAGCCGAACCCTTTCAGGACACTGCAGACGGCAACAAATGGAAACTAAAAATAAAAAGAGCCGGACAGGTAAACGTAAGAGCAAAGCAAGCGGGTGACGCAACCTACAATCCCGCACCTGATGTATTCTTTACACTCACCATAGAAAAAGCACCCTTAACCATCACTGCCCATGCCAAATCAAAAGAATCCGGCGCAGCAGACCCCGTACTGACCTATACAACTAACGGATTGCTAAATGGCGACACCCCCCAGACCATATTTTTCGGCACTTTGCAAAGAACCATTGGTGAAGCCGCAGGCACCTATCCCATCACACAGGGAACTCTGGTAGCGGCTAACTATACCATCAGCTATACCGGAGCAGATTTTACCATCACCAATGCTCCCGGAGATTTTATTACTGTATGGGACATGACCAAAGTAAGTACAGGTACAAATATAAGTATCAATATTACTACATTGCCATCGCCAAATAATAAGGTGAGATACTTCTGGACAGCACCCGATGGCAGTTACAACAGTGGCACCGTAACTACATCGGGCAACCACGTGATTACCACCATACCGGCTAACAAGCCAAGGATCACACTCCACATAAAACCGGAGAATCTGGCATCAGTTGTCATTTTTAATGACCCTCGTATTATCGATGTCGCCCAATGGGGAACCGCCGAATGGCGCACTATGCAAAGTGCCTTCTTAGTGTGTCCTAACCTCAATATTACGGCTACAGACATACCGGACCTGAGTAGGGTAACCGATATGAGAAACATGTTTGCTGACTGTTCCTCACTCAACGGTCCGGCCAACATAGGAAGCTGGAATACATCAAATGTCACCAATATGATTCAGCTCTTTGGCAGGGCAACCCGTTTCAATCAGGACATCAGCAACTGGGACACACAAAATGTAACCACCATGGCGTATATGTTCAGAGAAGCACGTGCCTTTAATCAGAATATTGGCAACTGGAACACAGCAAACGTGACCAATATGTCAAAAATGTTTTCATCTGCTCTGGTTTTCAATCAGAATATTGGCAACTGGAATACGTCAAAGGTAACCAACATGGAAGGTATGTTTCAATATACCGGGGCTTTTAATGGCGATATCAGCAGTTGGAATACCGCAAATGTAACCAACATGTGGGGAATGTTTTATTCCACAGGAGCTTTCAATCAGAACATAGGTAACTGGGATACTTCAAACGTAACCTTTATGGGAGGAATGTTTTGGAATGCCCGGGCATTTAATCAGGACATCAGCAGCTGGAATACAGCTAAAGTAACCAGTATGGCCTATATGTTTGCAGATAATAGTGTATTTAATAAAGACATTGGCAACTGGAATACAGCAAACGTAACCAATATGGCATTTATGTTTTACGGTGCGTCATTATTCAACCAAAACATAGGTGGCTGGCAGCTTAATCCTGCTGTTAACATGACCAATATGTTGTCTTACTCAAGCATGGATTGCCAGAACTATTCGTTTACCCTTAACGGATGGGCAAATAATCCAAATACACCATCAGGGCGTAATTTGGGATCAGTTGGCAGACAATACGGTACCAATGCCGTGCCGGCAAGAACAGTATTAACGGGTACCAAAGGCTGGACCATTACAGGAGACAGCCCAAGTGGGCAAAGCTGCGGGTTCGATCAAACCATTACAGCGACCGACATGGTCAAAACTTATGGTGATGTTCCATTTGTATCTACGGCTACCGCAAGTTCAGGTCTCGAAGTAAGCTACGTATCAGCAGACAACAGTATAGCCGAAGCTTTCCAGGACAACACAGACGGCAACAAATGGAAAATCAAAATTAAAAAGGCTGGACAAGTCAATATTACGGTAAAACAGCCCGGTAACGCAACCTATAATCCGGCAGCAGATGTCATTTTTAAACTGACCATAAACAAAGCCGCATTGACAGTAACCGCCAATACCCTCTCCAAAGAATACGGCACCACAGATCCTGCCCTTACCTATACCACTACCGGTTTGGTCAACAACGATGACCAGACGGCACTGACAGGAGCATTGAGCAGAGCAGCAGGCGAAGCAGTAGGCACCTATGCTATATCTCAAGGTACATTAGGTGGTGAAAACTACACTATTGCCTATACAGCAGCCAGCTTTAGCATTACGGCGGCGACAGGAGATTTTGTCACGGTATGGGACATGAGCAAGCCAAATTCCGGCAATAAGATCATGTTTTATCCAACCATTTCTCCGGGTCAGTCAGTAGATTATTTCTGGATGGCCTCTGGTGGCAGTACAGGTAACGGAACGATTGCAGCAGGTACTTACGAAGTTAATATTTCAGGCCTGCCTGCAAACGAAATTATTACCCTGAACCTAAAACCTACGCATCTCAAAGCAATTAAAATCAGAGACGCGCAGTCTATCTCTGTGCCATTTCTATTGACCGACGTTCTCCAATGGGGTACGGCACAATGGACTACAATGGATAGTATGTTTCTCGGATGTAGCAACCTGAACATTACCGCTACAGATGTGCCTGACCTGAGTTGGGTGACAGACATGTTCTCTATGTTTAGTCAATGTACAATCCTTAACGGACCAGCCAATATTAACAGCTGGAATACCACAAATGTAACGCGCATGAGAGGTATGTTTTATGAAGCACCGGCCTTTAATCAGCCTGTTGGCAACTGGAATACCGAAAAGGTAACAGACATGGGTTATATTTTTTTTGGAGCTTCGGCTTTTAATCAGGACATTGGCAGTTGGAATACGCAGAATGTAACGGACATGAGTTATATGTTCTATGGTGCATCGTCTTTTAATCAGCCTATCGGCAATTGGAATACTGTTAAAGTAGCCAATATGAGTTTTATGTTTCATAATGCATTAGTTTTTAATCAGAACATTGGTAACTGGAATACCTCTCAGGTAACCAATATGAATAGTTTGTTTTCAAATGCCAAAGCTTTTAACCAAAACATAAACAATTGGGATACACAAAAGGTAGTCACTATGAATAATATGTTCAGAGATGCCAGGGTCTTCAATCAGGATATCAGCAGCTGGAATACGCAAAAGGTAACCGATATGTCTTTGATGTTTAATGGTGCCGTTTCATTTAATCAGAACATTGGTAATTGGAATACCTCTCAGGTAACCAATATGAATGGTATGTTTTATGAAGCAACGGCCTTTAATCAGCCTGTTGACAGTTGGAATACCGCTAATGTAACTGACATGGCATTTATGTTTTCCAATACCAAAGCTTTTAACCAGGATATCAATAGTTGGGATATGGCAAAGGTAACAAATATGGCATATATGTTTTCTCATGCTAAAGCCTTTAATCAAAACATTGGTAATTGGAAGCTCAATCCTGTTGTAAACATGGCCAAAATGCTCGACAATTCAGGTATGGATTGCCAGAACTATTCGTTTACATTACAAGGCTGGGCCAACAATGCGAACACACCTTCGGGGCGTAATCTGGGATCAGTTGGCAGACAATACGGCACCAATGCTGTGCCGGCAAGAACCCTACTGACCAACACCAAAGGCTGGACCATTACAGGAGATAGCCCAAGCGGACAAAGTTGTGGACTTGATCAAACCATTACAGCAGCTGATATAACCAAAACCTACGGCGAAGCACCTTTTGTACCAACGGCAACGGCAAGTTCAGGTCTGGAAGTCAGCTACGTGTCTACAGACAACAGCATAGCAGAAGCCTTTCAAGACAGTGCCGACGACAACAAATGGAAACTCAAAATCAAAAAAGCAGGACAAGTCAATATCACGGCACAACAGCCCGGGAATGAAACCTACAATCCGGCACCGGATGTTGTCTTTAAACTGATCATCAACAAAGCCGCTCTGGCAGTAACCGCCAATGCCCTATCCAAAGTATACGGCACGGCAGACCCGGCACTGACCTATACCGCTACAGGTTTTGTCAACAATGATGATCAGACAGCCCTTACAGGCACACTGAGCAGAGCTGCTGGCGAAGCGGTAGGCACCTATGCTATCACACAGGGAACATTAGACGCTGAAAACTATACTATTGCCTACACAGGAGCCAGTTTTACCATTACTGCTGCAACAGGAGACTTTGTAACGGTGTGGGATATGAGCAAGTATGGTTCAGGCAATACGATCAGGTTTTATCCAACCATTTCTCCGGGACAATCAGTAGATTATTTCTGGATGGCCTCGGGAGGTAGCAGCGGTAGCGGAACAATTGCAGCAGGTACTTACGAAGTTAATATTTCCGTACTGCCTGCAAACGAAATTATTACCCTGAACCTAAAACCTACGCATCTCAAAGCTATTAAAATCATAGACCAGCAGCCGAACCCAGAGCGATTAAAATTGATTGACGTTACGCAATGGGGCACGGCACAATGGAGTACCATGGAAAATACCTTCATGAATTGCCATAACCTGAACATAACCGCCACTGATGTACCCGATTTGAGCAACGTTGGCGATATGTCCCGTATGTTTCAGGGATGTCGTTCACTCAATGGCCCTGCCAATATAGGTGCCTGGAATACAGCAAATGTAACCAATATGAGCAACATGTTTGGAGGTGCCTTTGTTTTTAACCAGGATATTAGCAACTGGAACACAGCAAACGTAACCAATATGAGCTTCATGCTCGCAGGAGCCAAGGCCTTCAATCAGAACATTAACGGGTGGAACACCTCAAGCGTAACCGATATGAGTTATATGCTCAATACTGCGGAGGCTTTTAACCAGCCCATTGGCAACTGGAACACGCAAAATGTAACAAACATGCAAGGAATGTTTGGCTTTTCACCAGTCTTCAATAAAGATATCAGCAGCTGGAACACAGCAAATGTAACCAATATGAGCAACATGTTTGGAGGAGCCAAGGCCTTCAACCAAAACATCAGCACCTGGAATACCGCTGCCGTAACCGACATGAGCGAGATGTTTGCCAATGCCGAAGCATTTAACCAGCCTATTGGCAACTGGAATACTGCTGCGGTAACCAATATGTATATTATGTTTGCCGGTGCCAAAAATTTTAATCAGGATATTGGCAACTGGAATACTTCAGCAGTAACCAATATGAGCGGTATGTTTGATTCGGCAACTGCATTCAATAAACCCATAGGTAGCTGGAATATTACTGCAGTAACCGATATGCATGGTATGTTTAATTATGCAAGCTCCTTCAATCAGGATTTAAGCCAATGGGACATTTCTTCAGTACTCCGTATGGGATACATGTTTGTAAATGCTACTGCCTTTAATCAGAATATTGGTAACTGGCAACTCAATCCAAATGCAGATATGACTAATATGTTGAACCTTTCAGGAATGGACTGCCAGAACTACTCGCTTACGCTGAATGGCTGGGCAAACAATCCCAACATCCCTTCCGGACGCAATTTTGGAGCTTCATATAAACAATACGGAACTAATGCTGAAACGGCAAGAGATTTTTTAATCAACACCAAAGGCTGGACCATTACAGGAGATAGCCCGAGTGGACAAAGCTGCGGACTCGACCAAACCATTACGGCTACAGATATAACCAAAATCTATGGCGATGCTGCTTTTGTACCTACGGCAACGGCAAGTTCAGGTCTGGAAGTCAGCTATACATCTGCGGACAACAGCATAGCAGAAGCTTTTCAGGACACAGCAGACGGCAACAAATGGAAACTCAAAATCAAAAAAGCAGGACAAGTCAATATCACGGCACAACAGCCCGGGAATGAAACCTACAATCCGGCACCGGATGTTGTTTTTAGATTGACCATCAACAAAGCGCCTTTAACCATAACAGCCAATGCCCAGTCCAAAGAATACGGTACGGCAGACCCGGCACTGACCTATACCGCTACCGGTTTAGTAAACAACGATGACCATACAGCCCTTACAGGAACACTGAGCAGAGCTGCCGGCGAGGCCGTAGGCACCTATGCTATATCTCAAGGTACATTAGACGCTGAAAACTATACCATCACTTATACAGGAGCAGATCTTACCATCACCAAAGCAACCCTGAACATTGTTGCAGAGGCAAAAACCAAAGTATACGGTTCGGCAGATCCGGTATTGACCTATACCGTAACCGGTTTAGCTAATGGCGATGATCAAAGCATCATCACAGGAGCGTTAACCCGAGTTGCAGGAGAAGCGGTAGGAACGTACAGCATTGAACAAGGAACTTTGACAACAACAGCCAACTACGACATCACCTACACCGCAGCGGATTTCAATATCACTAAAGCAACGCTAAACATCATTGCAGAGACAAAATCCAAAGTATATGGAACTACTGATCCTGCCTTGACGTATACCGTAACCGGACTTGAAAACGGAGACGACCAGTCTATCATCACAGGAGCGTTAACCCGAGTTGCAGGCGAAGCGGTAGGCACATATGCTATATCTCAAGGTACATTAGACGCTGAAAACTATACCATCACTTATACAG
>DAMCXY010000027.1:0-29377 GCA_032096595.1 Flavobacterium sp.
TAGAGCAGCTGATTTGTAATCAGCAGGTCGTGGGTTCGAGTCCCTCCATCGGCTCAAAAAAACTCCTAATTTAGGAGTTTTTTTATTTTAATCTATGTGGTATTGACGAAATTTTTCTCAAAAGAATAAGAGTATGCTATCTGTCACCACTTTCAGATAAAATGATTAAATTCTTAATCTTATTTTCCCAACCTTATCAGATAGTGAATAATATTTTCATCATTATTAATTCCTAACTTCTTGCGTAATCGTGATCTCGCAACAGTAATACTGTGCGGTGTTTGTTGAGTTATGGCCGAGATTTCCTTTGAAGTTAAATTTAATTTTAAAAATGCAGAGAGTCTCAATTCATTCTTTGTAAGATCAGGATGTTTGTTCAATAGATTTTTGTAAAACTCATTGTCGATTTCCAGAAAAAGCTTTTCAAACTCTTGTTTATTGAAAGCCTGTGTTCCGTTTTTCAGGTCGTTAAGTATTTTTGAAAAATCAGTATCTGAAGTTTTACCTGGATTGTCTCTTAAAACTTCTAATTTTTTTTGTGCCGATTTGATAATCTCTGTGTTCTGAATAATCTGTAAGGTATTACTTCTTATTTCCTTATTCTTCTTTTCAATTTCCCTGGCTAATAGTTCTTTCTCTATCTTTCTTTTTTGTGCTTTGCTTTTTTGTAGTTTAAACATTAAAAAAACGATAGATGACAAAAGCAAAAGCAGAAGAATACCGGCGGTAAGATACATTTCTCTTTTTTGCTGTTGTGTTGTCAATTCATACTGATGTATTTTTTCCTGTTGCTCGAGTTCGAGCATATTTACTTTTTTCTTATTTTCATTCAGCGTTATCTCTTCTGATAATCCTTTTGCAATACGCAAGTATTCATAAGCTTTTTGGTATTCTTTATTCTTTTCATATAGCAGAGCTATTCCTTCAGAGCTTTCCAAGCTCATCTTTATAAATCCTTTTTCTTTACTTAATTGAAAGGCTTTAACTAAATAGTGTAAAGATGAATCTGTTGAAACGGGATGATGTTTTAAATATAACAACCCCGATTTTAATGATAAACTGGCTATATCAAAGTCAGAATCCAGTTTTTTTGCCAGCATCAACCCCCTGTGAATGTTTTTTAGAGCTTTTGAATGGTTTCCCATTTCAGAATATACATCGGAGATGTTTTCTTCTGCCATAATAATGTTTAAGGTGTCTTTTAGTAATTCATTCTTAGTTTTAAATTTATTAAGAATTTCGAGGGCTTTTTGATAATTGCCTTCTGTTTTTTCTAATACTCCTAAATTATTATAGATTAATGTACCTTCAAGATTTTGGTCGTTTTTTGGGTTGTTTTTAAAAAAAAGCTCATATGCAGAAAGCGATTTTTCCCAAAAAAGCCTTGCCTTTTTATAATCTTCGAGAAAAAAATAACATGCTCCTATATTGTTCTCTATGAAGAACGTCTTCTTAGGATCTATTTTTTTCTGAATTTCTAATTCTTTATAATAATAATTCAAAGCCATATAATGTGCACCACCTTCTTTATAAAACAAAGCGGTTGCATTATAAATATCCATATAGGCAGAGTCAGATAAGTTTTGTGTTTTTACAGCTTCCTGCAAAAGATGTAGAGATTCGGCACGATTAGTATTTACCAGTTTCTTACTTTTCTCAATAAGCTGTTTGTGGGATTCTTTGGTCTGACCGATAAGAAGAGCAGGGGAAAAAAGAAGTATTAACAGTAATAGGCAAATAGGTGTTTTCATTATGGTAAATAATTATTTTTTAAAGGTAATAAAAAATAATGCAATAAAAAAAATGTTAAAATATTAATACTTGTTGGATTAATGTATAATTGTATATAAAATGTTACTACTATTTTATTTGATTGTATATGTATTGTTATTCAAAAAAATAATGATTTAATAAAGAGGAGGGTAATTTAGTGTTGTTTAATTAATACTATAATTTACTATGACAAAAATTTACCCTTTCATTGCTTCATTACTGATAAGTACTGTTGCATTATCACAAGAAAATCAGTTATCATGTACTATTAACTGTCCTGAAAATATCAGTGAAACAGTAGATTCAGGGGTTACATCAAAGATGATCAACTATGCTATTGATTTCGATTGTGCCAATCTTACCACAGATTGTCAGATTCAATATACAATAGATAGCATTAACGCTCAAGATGATGTTAACCATGCCATAAATACCAACTGGGCGGGTCTTGAGTGGATTGTCGCAAATGACTTTGATGTACCTGCAGGAGAAACGCTGAAATTCACAGCATTTATTCCAACTTTGCTACAGTATGCAATGGAAGGAGATGTTTACTTTTTTGAAGATAATAACGGGCAGCCCGGAAATCTGATTACTTCTTTCCAAAATATAAACATGAGTAATATCAATTTACTGGGTACAACTTCTTTGGGAGGTCCGGTTTATGAAGCAACATATGAGTTGCCAACTGAGGTTATATTAACAGAAGGAAAATATTGGGTTGGTCTCCATGCAGAAATGCTTAATCCGCCTTCTATTTATTCATCTGTTTACTGGGCAACAACCGGAGTTGGTAATATTGCTGAAAATGGAGTGAGGGCATATAAATCAAGTAATGGTGGAACCAGCTGGAATACATCAGGATCAATGCAAAACTCTGACGGAGCTTTTAAATTGAAATATGAATGTGAAGAACCAATGTTGGTAATGACTGAAGGATTCAATTCTGGAGATGCTTTTCCAGTAGGAGAGACAACAGTTACTCATCAATTGGTTTTAGGCGATGAAATATTAGATACATGTACTTTTACAATAACAGTGCAAGAAACATTAGGAACTTTAGAAATTGAAAAAGAAAAATCTTTATTATATCCAAATCCTGTGATCGATTATCTGAATATTGAAAGTATTGATCAGATTACACAAATAGCGGTATATAATTTAGAAGGAAAAATGATACGTACTTATGAGATCAATAGCAAATCTGCTCGAATTGATTTTGCTTCGTATGCAAGCGGTATCTATATCATTAAAGAGATATCCGAAAACCATCAAAACAGAATTTATAAGGTAACCAAGAAATAGACATTTTACCTTTGCATGAGATCAGGAAATAACTCTTTTGTTTCTTGATCTCTATGTTTACCATAAAGGAGTACATGATTGAAGACTGATGTTGATTTTATCAATCGGCCTGTACACTATTTATATGCTGTTTTCTATCAAAACGGTATGGAAAGAAATTTTCTTCCAAAATCAATAATTCGTTTTATATGAAAAAAATAATCTATTTCTTCTTTTGTTTTTTCTTGTTCTATCCGATAATTGTAGACGCACATAATATTGAGAGAGAAAAAGAAAACCCTTATATATCGGACAATGAAAGAGATTTCTCTTTTTATGCTCCATTAAATGATGACTGCCCGGAAGCAGTTACCTTAACTGTGAATACCTCTCATGAATGTGTTATTTCTTTTTCTTCCAATTTTCAGGGAGCAACGCCTTCAGGATTGCCTAATACTTGTGCAGGTGTGCCAAATGATGACATCTGGTTTGAATTTACTGCTGTATCATCAGTACAGGTTATTACCCTTTCAAATGTTACAGGAAATGCGCCAATAGTTTCCGGAACGCTATATTCAGGAACTTGTAATAGTTTGACACAGGTTAGCTGTTTATCATCAGCGGGTACGGGCGCAAACCGGATAGATAATCTCATCATGGGAGAAACATACCGTATAAGACTTTTTTCTATGGTGTCTCAAATAAATACGGTATCCTCTTTTGATATATGTATTGCAACACTAAGCCCGCCTATCAAAGTTTCTACTGTAACTACTAATACTCAGATAACGGAAAATCTTATCAAACATCCCGGATGTATAGAAATCTCAAATATTCAGACAAAATCAGGAAAAGATTACGATGAATATATTCTATATCCTGCAAATGCTGTTGAGGGAATAGGATTGTTTGAAAAAAATAACTCTTTGTTTCCTTTCGAGAAAGGAGTTGTGTTGTCTACGGGTAATGTTTTATCGGCCCCGGGACCAAAAACAACTCAGGATCAGTCATCAGGCAGTACTTTCTGGACAGGTGACAATGATTTGAATAATTTATTAACGGCTCAGAATATTGGCGGAGCAACTTTACACGCGTCAAGTATAGAGTTTGATTTCATTTCTTCTACAGATTATTTAAGATTGGACTACTTATTGGCATCAGATGAATATGGCAATCGCTGTGATAATTATGATCTGGTTGCTTTCTTTCTGACAGATCCAAATACCGGAGTAACGACAAATCTTGCTACTGTTCCGAACACAAATACGATTGTTTCTCCGGTAACGATTAAAGATGGTCAATACCAGCAATTTCCTATCAATTGTACTTCTCTGAATGCAGCATATTTTGGAAATTATTACAACGGAGTCAGTTTTGAATCTCAAAGTGCACCGGTAAATTTCAGAGGAACTACGATACCGATGAAGGCAACAGCTACTGTATTGCCTAATCAGATTTATCATTTAAAAATTGTCATTGCGGAACAGAAAAACAACTTTAGCGCCGGACCCGGAGGTGTTATTTATTATGATAGTTATGATACTGCTGTATTTATTGACGGTTTAAGTTCAATACCTGATGTCTTGGATCTCGGGCCTGATTATCTTATCGAATCAAATACTGCTTTATGCAACGGAGACAGCGCTGTATTGAATACTGATTTGAATCCTCAGATATATACTTTCCAATGGTATAAAAATGATCTGCTCATTTCAGGAGCCAACCAGCCTTCATTAACAGTATCAACACCAGGGATTTACAGATTAGATGCCCGTTATGGCTCTGCATGTATTATTTCTGATGAAGTAACAATAGAAATGTATCCGAGTATATATTCCGGTGCCGATATACCAACCCTCGAAACTTGTGTTTTTGGTACAACTGTAACACCTTTAGACATTACCATAAACAAACAGTTTATTGAATCACAACTCCTTATTGATGTGGATCAGACTGAACTATATTTTTATGAATCAGAAAATGATGCGATTGATGGGGTTGACCCTATTACGGATATAACCAATTATACGCCTGCTCAATTGCCACAAAATATATATGTAAGTTTGTTAAATAAAACAACCGGCTGTGTCGAACTAATTACTTTTATGATCATTAGTAAGACAACAGATTTTGTAAAAGGACCTGAAAATATTAAACTCTGTGTGTATGATGGACTTGTGGATCGAACAGATCTGACAATTATTGAATCTGAACTTCGGGCACAAACAGAATCAGATATTCATATCTCTTATTACATATCAGAACAGCAGGCTCAAACTCAAAGTAATTCTATAGATAATCCAAAAGAGTTTTATCCAATGGCATTGCCGGTTACTATTTATGTGTTGATTATTGATGAAACTACAGGCTGTAAAACAATTACAAGTTTTCAATTAATCGAATCAGAAGTAGTGCTGCCTGTTTCTTTTGGCGATGTTGTAATCTGTACACAATATATTTTACCAGCTTTACCGGAAAATCAATTTTATAGTACGGAACAATACGGAAAAGGAACCGTTTTAAGTACAGGAAGTATTTTGAAATATGGTACACACTTGTATTATATCAACTCTGTAAACAATGAGGGATGTATTGCCAGTACAGAACAAAGAGTTGAGGTGATCAATTGCTCTGTACAGAAAGGGATTTCTCCTAACGGAGATGGACTAAATGATGCTTTTGATCTGACAAATTACCATCCTTTGGAGGTAAGTATTTATAACAGATACGGTAAACAGGTATACCATCATGCTAACGGATATAACAATCAATGGACAGGACAGGATTCTGCCGGGAAATCATTACCTGATGGTACTTACTACTATCGTATAGTTACAGTAAGTGAAGAATTAACGGGTTATGTATATTTGTTACGGGAAGTAAAATAATTATAAAGCAGATCTTCATACTGCTTTATTGATCTGTATCTTATATCTGTTTTAAAAAGAAAAGCCGGAGTGTAACTCCGGCTTTTTTATAAATAATAATCTAGATTATTATTTAGTAGCTTTTACGCTTAATTTGATCGTGATTTCATCTTTGATTACTTTATCACCAGCAAGGTCTTTTACAACAGATCCTGAGTTAAAGTTCACACCCCATTTTGTTCTGTCGATGTTGAATGCGTCTGATACAACAGTTACATCATTATCCGTAACAGTGATTGTTGCAGGAAATTTAATTGAATGACTAACTTCTTTCAATGTTAGATTCCCTTCAACCATTTGTTTTCCGTTTTCTTCTGTTACATTAGTAATTTCAAAAGTTCCGTTTGGATATTTTTTAGTATTGAAGAAGTGGTCTGCATTCTCATCAGTAGCACCTTTTAAGTGACCTTCTAATCCTGCTTTCTCTTCAGCGTCAGTTAAATCTGTAACATTGATAGAGTTCATATCAATAACAAATTTACCATTTGTTACTTTTCCGTCTTTTACAAACACTTCACCTTCTTTAAGGTTGATTGTTCCCATGTGTTTACCACCAGATACTTTACCACCTTCCCATTCGATTTTAGAATCTGCTGCCTGTGCAGTGTATTTTACTGCTTCAGTAGATGGAGTTGTTGTTTCAACTGCATCACCAGTTTCTACAGAACTTTCTTTTTTACAAGCAGTTAAAGATAATGCTGCAATAGCAAATACAGCTAATACATTTTTTTTCATAATTATATTACATTTTTTATTTAATGCAAATTTATAACAAAAACCAGTACATATTTCTAATTACTGTTAAAATTTAAATTTCTTAATCTATGTTAATTAAGTGACATCTTGACAGAACAGCATTAAATGGCAATGAATTTGTTATAACGTGTGTAATTATAATTATGTACTGAAAATTATGGCAACTGAAAATAATGAAAACATCCAGGATGTTAATGATAAAGAAATGGATATCAATCCGGTAGAGGCACAGGAGCAAAATACTGAGGCTGTTGAAGAAAATAGTTTTGAAGCGGAATTAGAAAAAGAAAAGGATAAATTTTTGAGACTTTTTGCTGAATTTGAAAATTTCCGAAGACGTACTGCTAAAGAAAGATTAGAGTTAATGTCTACTGCCAGTGAAGGTGTTATCACCTCTTTATTACCGGTCTTAGATGATTTTGATCGTGCGTTGGAACAAATAGAAGCCAGAGACCTGGAAACGGATCTTAAAGGTTTTTCTCTGATTTCAAGTAAGCTGCGTGACACATTGTCTTCAAAAGGTCTTATGTTAGTGGATATTGCTAAAGGAGATGTATTCAATGCTGATTTGGCTGAAGCGGTAACTCAGGTTCCTGCGGGTGATGAAATGAAAGGAAAAATAGTAGATATTATTGAAAAAGGTTACAAATTGGGTGATAAAATTATCCGTTTCCCTAAGGTAGTTATCGGACAATAATATATAAGGTACTTACTTACAACGATGAAAAAAGATTATTACGAAATATTAGGAATTGATAAAGGAGCTGATGCTGCTGCTATAAAGAAAGCTTACAGAAAAAAAGCAATCGAATTCCATCCGGATAAAAATCCAGGAAATAAAGAAGCAGAAGAAAACTTTAAGCTGGCTGCTGAGGCATATGAAATATTGAGTGATCCTGACAAAAAGGCCAAATATGATCAGTATGGTCATGCCGCATTTGATGGTGCCGGTGGTTTTGGCGGAGGTGGTTTCAATAATATGGAAGACATCTTCAGTCAGTTTGGAGACATTTTCGGTGGCGGAGGTTTTGGTGGTTTTGGCGGCTTCGGCGGTGGCGGAGGTGTTCGCAGAGTCAAAGGAACTAATTTGCGTATCAAAGTAAAACTTACCATTGAAGACATTGCCAAAGGAGTTGAGAAAAAAGTCAAAGTAAAAAGAAAGGTACAGGCTGCAGGAGTTACCTATAAAAGTTGTACTACCTGTAATGGTACGGGTCAGGTAACTAAGATTGCCAATACTATTTTAGGTAGAATGCAGACATCTTCTCCATGTCCGACATGTGGTGGTGCAGGACAGATGATTGATTCAAGACCGGCAGGCGCTGACAGTGACGGGATGGTTTTTGCAGAAGAAACCGTTTCGATCAAAATTCCGGCTGGAGTAACAGAAGGTATTCAGTTAAAAGTTTCCGGTAAAGGTAATGATGCTCCTGGTGCTAATAGCATTCCCGGAGATCTGATTGTGGTGATTGAAGAAATTGAACATGATACATTAAAAAGAGAAGGAGAAAACATCCATTTCGATTTATACATAAGTTTCTCAGAAGCTGCTTTAGGCGGTTCGAAAGAAATTGATACTGTAAATGGAAAAGTACGCATCAATCTCGAAGAAGGTATACAGTCTGGTAAAATTTTAAGATTAAAAGGAAAAGGTTTACCAAGCATAAATGGTTATGGAACGGGAGATTTTCTCATACATGTAAACGTCTGGACACCTAAAAAATTAACAAAAGAACAAAAAGAATTTTTCGAAAAAATGAAGGATGAGGAAAATTTTAAACCAAATCCACAGAAAAATGATAAATCTTTTTTTGAAAAAGTAAAAGAAATGTTTTCTTAATTAAAAAATAATTTATAATTTTGAAACACACTTATAAAACGGTGGATTTTCTTTTTCATAGCAATTTTTCCCATCCCTGTGTAAACAGGGATGGGTTTTTTTATGAAATACCGTTATTTAGCAATTAATAACAAGACATTATTATTACATTTACAAAAAATATACTTTTCATGGAAAACATTCTTGAAGTACATAATGTAACAAAGAAATACAGCGAAAAAGTAGCTTTAAACGGAGTTTCTTTAAATATAGCTAAAGGAAGTATCTTTGGTCTTTTAGGACCAAACGGCGCCGGAAAAACTTCTCTGATTCGCATCATCAATCAAATTACTTACCCGGACAGCGGACAGGTTTTGTTAGATGGAGAAAAATTATCTCCGCATCATGTAAGACACATCGGATATATGCCGGAAGAGCGCGGATTGTATAAAACCATGAAGGTAGGTGAGCAGGCTATGTACCTTGCTCAGCTGAAAGGTTTGAGCAAAGCGGAAGCAAAAAAGCAATTGCAGTATTGGTTCGATAAACTCGAAATAAGTGATTGGTGGAATAAAAAAATACAGGAATTATCAAAAGGAATGGCACAAAAAATTCAATTTGTCGTTACTGTATTACATCAACCAAAACTACTCATATTTGATGAGCCGTTTTCCGGTTTTGATCCTGTAAACGCCAATATTATCAAAGATGAAATCCTGGAGTTAAAGCAAAAAGGAAGCACTATAATCTTTTCTACCCATCGTATGGAAAGTGTGGAAGAATTATGTGATGAAATTGCATTAATTCATAAGTCCAATAAACTGCTCGATGGAAAATTACTCGATGTAAAGAGAGCTTATCGTAGCAACACCTATCAGGTTGGGATAAAAACATCACAGCCAGATCTTTTACAAGCATCATTACGTGATTTTGACTATAAACAAACGAGTTTTAAGAGTCTTGACAATGAAGTACAGCTCAATGTGTCTTTAGGAAATTTCTCTACAAATGAACTTATGCAGCGTTTGGTACAGCATGGTGAAATCACACATTTTGTAGAACACATTCCGAGTGTAAATGATATTTTTATTCAAACAGTAAGTGAAAAATAATGGGAGTACTATCATTGATTATTAAAAGGGAATTTATTGCGAAAGTGCGCAACAAATCTTTTATTGTAATGACTTTTGTGAGTCCGCTTATATTTGTCGGTATTGCCGTTCTTATCGGTTATTTAGGCAGCATACGTTCAGAAGTCAAAAATATAGGTGTTCATGATGAAAGTGGGCTCTTTGTAAAAGAATTCAAAAGTAATAAAGAATATAAATACTATGATGTTTCTTTGGTTCCAAAGGAAATTCTTACAGACAGTATTTCCCGTAAGGCTTATGAAGGTGTGTTGTATATTCCTAAATATGACAGTATCGGAAAATACGAAAACGGCATACAGTATATTTCTGAAGAAAGTCCGAGTTTAGGTTTCGTTTCACAGGTAGAAAATACCATGAACCGTAAACTGACCAAATACAATCTGAACAATCAGGGGTTTGATACCCTGGTTATTGATAAAGCTAAAACGAATGTTACGATCAATCTGGTAAAATCGAGTGGTGAAGAGACTGTTAAAGGACTCAATGAAATAAAAATTGCCATAGGAACCGTTTTTGGATATCTGATCATGATGTTTATCATCATCTATGGAAATCTTGTGATGCGTAGCGTAATAGAAGAAAAAACAAATCGAATTATAGAGATTATCGTTTCTTCTGTAAAACCGTTTCAATTAATGTTGGGCAAAATCATAGGCACCACATTTGCCGGAATTCTCCAATTTGCAATTTGGGCAATTGTTGGCGGAATATTGATATTTGTAGTAAACAGTATGTTTGGTTTGAGTACTACAGCTACCAATACAGAATTGGCAGCCCTCAATTCAGGTGAGCTTTTGGATAAAGTACAGATGTATTATAAAGAAATAATGATGTTGCCATTAGGAAGCCTGTTTTTTTACTTCATCTTTTATTTTATCGGAGGCTATTTTCTTTACAGCTCATTATATGCTGCTATCGGGGCTGCTGTTGACAATGAAACAGATTCTCAGCAATTTTTATTTCCGGTCATCATGCCGCTGATGCTTGGCGTTTATGTGGGATTTTTCGCAGTAATGAATGAACCACACGGAACAGTAGCAACTGTTTTCTCAATGATACCACTCACTTCACCAATAGTAATGCTGATGAGAATACCGTTTGGCGTGCCTACCTCACAAATTATCATTTCGTTAGTTATATTATTTGTTACCTTTATTGGCATAGTATGGGTAGCAGCAAAAATATACCGTGTAGGAATTTTAATGTATGGTAAGAAACCTACATGGAAAGAATTATTAAAATGGTTAAAATATTAAATAAGAATGTCGAGAATATTAATAATAGAAGATGAAGCAGCCATCAGAAGAGTTTTATCTAAAATTCTCTCTGAAGAAAGCGATTCTTATGTAGTAGATGAAGCGGAGAATGGAGAAGAAGGAATCGAAAAAATTAAAAGTGAAGAATATGATCTCATCATCTGTGATATCAAAATGCCCAGAAAAGATGGTGAAGAAGTAATACAGGAAGCCAAAAAAATAAAACCGGAAATTCCTTTTATCATGATATCAGGTCATGGTGATCTGGAAACAGCTGTCAACACCATGCGGTTAGGGGCTTTCGATTATATCTCTAAACCGCCGGATTTGAATCGTTTACTGACAACAGTGAGAAATGCACTCGATAAAAAATCACTTGTGGTAGAAAACAAAAGGCTTAAGAAAAAAGTCGGAAAAAATTATCAGATGATTGGAGAAAGTGAACCTATTCAGCATATCAAACAAATGATTGATAAAGTTGCTGAAACCGATGCCCGTGTGTTGATTACAGGTCCGAATGGAACCGGAAAAGAACTGGTGGCGCATAATTTACATGAAAAAAGTAACAGGTCTGCTTACCCTCTGATTGAAGTAAACTGTGCGGCTATCCCTTCAGAACTCATTGAAAGCGAATTATTCGGACACGTACGCGGTGCTTTTACCTCTGCTGTAAAAGATCGTGCAGGAAAATTCGAAGCAGCTGACAAAGGAACTATTTTTCTGGATGAGATAGGGGATATGAGTCTTTCTGCCCAAGCAAAAGTATTACGCGCCTTACAGGAAAATATCATTACCCGGGTTGGAGCGGATAAAGATATAAAGATTGATGTGCGGGTTATAGCTGCTACAAATAAAGATTTGCGAAAAGAAATTGAAGAAGGGCGTTTCAGAGAAGACCTTTATCACCGTTTGGCTGTAATTCTGATCAATGTACCTTCACTAAATGACAGACGCAGTGACATTCCTATGCTTATTGAACATTTTATTCAAAAAATTGCAACAGAAAACGGTAATACCCCTAAGCGTATTTCTGCTGATGCTTTAGAGTTGCTTCAGGAATATAACTGGACAGGGAACATCCGGGAACTGAGAAATGTAGTAGAGCGACTGATAATTTTAGGAGGACAGGAGATTACTAAATCTGATGTCCAAATGTTTGCATCAAAATAATATGAAGTTAAAAAAGATAAACGAAAATTTAAAAGAAGGATTAATCAGCAGCCAATTACTGGAGCCTACACCTTTATTAAAGGCCTGTTTCGGAACTATTAAAAGTGGAAATGATGTTGTAATCGTTTCAGAAGATGTTGCTGAGAGAGAAGATATCATTGTTATCACAACGATACAACGATTAGAAAAAGCCGTTTTAGAATCTCCGAGAGCATTGATTATGGTTAAAGATAAGCCTGAAGTACTGTCGCTATTAGATAAATTCAGAGCATACGGAAAATATACCGATTTGCGTTTCTATGGAGTACATGAAAAAACCAATTTAGACGAAGATAAAAACATGATTTCTCTGGGGCTTGATGTATTGATCGGTACCCCTGAGCGCCTGAATCTGATGTTTGGCTCTGCAGGATTTGACATTAATCAGTTAAAAATGTTTGTGATTAATGATGTAGATCAGTTACTGCGTTTACGGCTTGAACCAAAATTATACCGCTTGTCTGAAAGTATTGGAAAAACGCAAAGGCTTTATGTATCCGGTGATTATTATGAACGTCTCGATGCTTTCGTGGATAAAACCATGCTCGATTCATTCTGGTTTGATAAGGAAGAAGAAACAGAAGAAGATATTTGAAAATAAAAAAAGATTAGCTTTAGCTAATCTTTTTTTATATCCTCTTCTCAAGAAGCAATAAACATGAAAGGATTTCTTGCTCATTGTGTGATGTTGTTACCAAATCAATTAATTGTTGGGTATCTTTTTTATCCAAAGCAAGAGTTCTTTTGTTTTCAACTTCATTGGCCTCTCTGTCTGATACTTTTTTGTAATGATTCAGAAGCTTATATAATTCTACTGTACTTATTTTCTGATCCTTTTTAAAGTCAAAGAATAGTTTGTTCTTTAAGAAATCCAGATCATTTTCAACACTTATAATTTTCTCAACATTGATAGATTCTGAAGGAAACTCATCTGTATGCGTTTTTATGATGTAATCCGGCGTTTTGTCTTTTTTGCCGAAAAGCTGGCGAATCAAGGCAAACATAAACTAAGAAATAAGTTCTTGATATTGCCGCATAAAATTGCTATTGCTGTTTCTTTCATCAAATTGCTGCGCAATATTTTTTGCAAGTGGCATATAATGGGCAAGCAATTCTTCTTTTGTAAACTGATTCTTATGAGACTGGTACAAGCTATGCTGTTCCGGAAGATCAACCACAAATATCAGCCCGTCTTCAAGCAGCTGTAAAGCTTCAATCAGATACATTGAAAAAGAAAACAGTAGTCTGTTCTGAGGACCGTCAGCCAAAGGAAGATATTTTTCAATCCATTTATGAGCTTCTTGCGGATATTTTGCAGCCATATAAACGCTTAGTTTGATTGCTGATAACAAAACGGATGTGTCGTTAGCCAGTTTGGCAATTTCATCCTGACATTTCGGATACAGAGAGGCAGCAACTTCTTCTCTGTTATTCTTATAAGCGGCATAGCACAGGTTAACCAGGGTACGCATTGGTACATGCAGACAAGTATATTGTTTGTCGAGCAACGGCAATGCTTTTTTATAGGCTTCATCAAACCCTCTTGTATATAAGAAAGCAGTTACTTCAGCATCCATCTCACAAGCTTCACAATCACTCATTCCATCACGTGGAACCTTGTTTACTTCTTGCATTGCATGATCTAATGCTGTTATGTTTTTCTGCACAATACAATCATTAAATAACTCGTTGTAATAAGCTCTTATGCCATACCCGTTTCTCTGAAGGCGCATTTTAAAGTCTTCCAATGCATTTTCTATCTGTTCTCTGCTGACTTTAGGATTGTCATATAATTCCGACATCATCCATTTGTATTGCCATAAGAAATCATTTTCGTCAAAAACATCCGGATGTTGTTCGTAGGCTTGCAATAACCAGGCAAAAGCAGGGATTGATTCGTTTGAAAATGCCAGATCGCGTTCCGTATCAATAAGAATCAGGCGTAAGTCATATCCCCATTCAATATCTTCATTTTCGTCTGCAATTGCAATAGCCTTTTTCAATAATTTTACTTTTTCGGCAGGAATATTTAATCGGTTGATTTCATTTAATATTTTCTGTATTTTCAGCGTGTACATACTTCTTGTTATTATAAATTTACAAAATTGGTGAGTCCCATCACCATCAGATTATTAAGAGCTTCATTAAATAAGGCCATTTCTTTTTCACTTACGGTATATTTTCCCATAATGATAGCTTGCACATACAAAACCTCAATAACGGATTGAAATAAGAAATCATCGTTAATAGAAGTAATGTTTTTTACCAGTTGATTGTCAATGTTAAGACAAAAAGTCGCTTTTTTAGAAGCTGTATTTCCAAATGAAGAAAGAGCTCCTGCAAATGGATTCGACGATTGCTTTACTTGCCGTATAGTAGCGGTATGACTGTTTTCTTCCGGACGTGTATAGATGGCTGTTGTGTCTGTAGGTTTAAAGTGTTTTAACTGGCATTCACAATTAAAATCTTTTAAAGTTTCTTCAACTCTGTTTAGAAAGGGAAGGTGTTTTATCTCTTCTTCAACATCCAGTGAAACAAAAGAATTCAACAGTCTGGAAGGCGTCATTTCCTCCAGCTTCAATTGCGGTCGCATACGGGCTATTTTTTTTAACAGCTCTTCGTCAAATGTATAAGAAGCATTGATAAGCAAAGTTCCCTGAGATTGGGCAATGCGTTGCAACTGTTTAAAATCTTCATAATCGGATGCATAATACAGCGTTTGGGTTTCATCCGTCAGATGCTTAAAACTTCTGAACCCTTTGTTGGTTTCAAAAGGGAGATCATCGGCCAGTAATTCCAGAAATTCGGAATCTTCAATAGCAATAGCTTTCAGATGTAGAAAATGAATCTGAATTATTTTGAAATAGATTCCCTGATCTACTTTCCGGATGCTTTTTAAATACTCTTTTAGTATCTGTCCGATTTCTTTTCGTGTAGCGCGTAATTCATCATTCTGCATAAAAGATTCTCTCGATGCAGTAGCACTGAGTTCATTACTGTTCATCAGTATCCTTACAAAAAATGCCCAGGGAGGCAACAGACTGTTATCCGTATCAGATAAGAACATTCTTTTGAGATAAAGACGATGATTTTGCTTAGCAGAAAATTGCGTTTTATAAGGCAGTATATACATTACACCCTGACACTTTCCGGCTTCAGTCTCAAAAGGAACAGCATCTAAAAAAGGAACATTAAACAACTCTCTTCCGGATTGCAGCAAAGCTTCTTTATCACTGCCTTTCTGTAACCACTGTGGCTGCTCTTCATTGAGTATGGTCTGTTTGCTTTCATGTAAGATGACAATTTTTTCAGAAAGAGCATCTCCGTAATATTTTATCTGAGGAATAAAATGAGCATAACTGAATAAATGCGCATATTTGTCTTTAGGAGTAAGATATACTTTCGTACCAATAGGCATGGACGAGGTCAATGCCTCAATTTCATAATTTCCATCACTGAATGCTGTCCAGCGAAATCCTTTATCATCATAAGCAGACCGTGTTTCAATAATTATTTTTTCACTGACTACAAAACAGGAAAGCATTCCTATTCCGAATTTACCTATAAAGTCACGGGCATCATCGGCATCTTTTCTTTTAGAACTTTCACCGATAACAGAGAGAAACTGGTGAATTTCACTTTCTTTGAGTCCGATACCGTTGTCTTCAAAAACAAATAGCTTATTCGTAGTATCCGGTAATGTAATTTGTATGGTTCCCTTAAGGTCATTATCAAGATGGCGCAGAGCTGTAATTGCGTCTACAGCATTTTGCAGCAATTCCCGAATATACGTATTCGGGTTGCTGTACAAGTGTTCTGATAATAGAGAGATCATTCCCTGAAGGTTGACCTGAAAGGAAAACGATTCGTTTAAAGGATTCATTTATTATCTTCTTTTTTTCTTTGTTAATTTTATTGCTTCTTCATGACCATTTTCAGCTGCTTTTTCAAACCAGTAAACAGCCTGTGCTTCATTTTCATCCACACCTTCTCCCATGAGATAGCAATTGGCAAGGCTATACTGTGCATCTGCATAGCCTGCTTCTGATGCTTCTGTAAAATAATTCACTGCCTGTTCCGGATTAGGAACTGTTCCCTGACCTTCAAGCAATTGTATACCTGCATAATATTGCGCATAAATATTACCTTGTTGTGCCGCTTCATTAAACCAGCGGAAAGCAGTTGCTTCATCTTTTTCAGTCCCAAGCCCAAAATAATAGGCTCTTCCTAAACGGAATTTTGCAGCTACATTTCCGTACTCCGCTGCCTTTAAGTATTCTGTATAGGCACGTGAAAGATTTTCTTCTGTACCGATTCCAAATTCAAAACACATACCATATCCTTCTGTCAGTACGTTTTGTTGTGCTGCCTGTTCATAATACGGAAATGCTTTATCATATGTGTCTAAACGGTCATAATCATAAAAATAATAATCTCCAAGTTCTAATAAAGCGTATGGATATCCTGTTTCAGCAACTTTGTTTAGCCATTGCAGCCCTTTTTGAGAGTCTTGTTCTACAAATCCGTGCAGATAATATCGACCTACAACATACTCGGCATAGAAATAGCCCATTTCCGCTGCCTGAGTCATGAGATCAACTGCTTTCTGTCGGTCTTCAGCGACTCCATATCCTGATTCGTAACACAATGCCAGTTCTGTTAAGGCTTTGGCATGATTCGCATCCGCAGCCTGTTGCAGATAGTGTATCGCCATATCTGGGTTTTCATCAATGCCGATACTATATTTATAACATCTTCCGGTTTCATACAATGCATTCACATCGTTGTATTGTGCGGCATAATTATAACATTCAAATGCCGCCTGCTCATCGCGTTCACCGGATTGATGGTAATCATTTTCGAGATAAAGCCCTTTTAAATAGTTGGCATAAGGATATCCAATAGTAGCCGCTTTATCAAAATATTCAAATGCTTTGGCATAATCAGGCGTTTCTTTAGTTTCTTCTATAAGTCCCATTTCGGTTAGGGCCTGTGCATTGTCATATTCTGCAGCTTTCTGCAGATAGGGTAGCGAAGCTTCTACATCAGGAGCTATTTCATTATAGCCGTATTTCAGATAACGTCCTACCTGATATAATGCCTGTGGAAGATTTTTGTCAGCAGCTATTTTATAATATTCAAAAGCTTTATCCAAATCAAATTCGGTAGCCTGTGCATTAACACCATATTCTGCAAAATTACCCAGTCGGTATGTAGCATAGGCGATACCGTCTTCATGCATTTCATTAAATAACTGCAAGGCTTTGATTTCGTTTGGTTCGGTAACTTTACCTTCCAGATATAGTTCTGCTAATTCTATTTTGGCATCAACACTGTTTCCTTTTGCAGCTTCTTCCATAAGAGACAAACCGGTTGGAATATCTTCCAATAGCGGGTTGTATAGATACAAATAGGCCAAACGGTATCCTGCATAGTCACTGCCGTATTTCCACGCATATTCAAACCATTTCAGCGAAGTGGAGAATTCTTCTTTTGAAGGTTCCTGATGTTTAGGTAGCTGATGCAATGCAAGACTTACTGCTGCGTCTATGATGCCGTATTCAAAAGCATTTTGAAGTTCCTGTAATTCTTCAGAAATGGAAGCGTCCGGACCAGCTTCAGCAATTTTAATGTCTGCTAAAATAAACCGGGCATAGTAAGAATTGTACTTTTCAATTGTTTCTTCCAGTATTTCACGTTGTTTTTCTGTATTTTGTGCTCTGCGGTAATAGCCTTGAGCAATCTGTAAATAGTGCTTTCTGATTTTATCATCAGGATGATTTTGTAGCGGGGCGGCATCATCTAAGAGTGTTTCCCATTCATCCGTCCAGATTTTCAGATAACAGCTGTAAATAAGTCCCCAGTGGTTGCCATGAGAAGCCAATTGTTCTAAATTCTTCTTGGCAGTCTCCTTATCAATATCTTTTAATAAATCAATATAGTTATAATAATTAGTGATAGCGTCTGCTATCTCCAATCCAGCTATTTTTGCCTTTGAAAACTGTTCGTTTGTTTTTTCAGCATCGCGGTATCCTCTTCGGCATACTACATGCTGAATACCGTTTTCTATATAGGCTTCCGGATAATAAACTCCGAACCGTTCCGACAATTCACTTACCTTTCGGATAAAAAAAGCATAATCTTCTTCTTCCAGATATACGCTCGCTTTAAAATCGGCACCGTCATACGTTAGCAATTCAAACAATTCTATGGCTCTTTTCAGATAATTGACATCTGTAAGATCAAAATGATGCAAAATAAACTCAAAATGACTCAGACCCTCAAACCATTTTTCAGGGTCGGAAATATTGTCACGGGTCAGGCTTTCAATAATGAATAATACATTTTCTGTGTCGGTGGATTTTAGATAAGCATCGTACTTTTCGCTGATTTTCATTCTTTTTCGTATTAAATTTTATTACATGTTTAGGCTTATAAAAAGCAATTTCTGAAACAATTTAACTGCAATTTACTAAATAAACGAAATGCAAGAAAATACGAGAAGATAATTTTAACTTAAAAATGGAGAGATACTACCGAAAGCGAAATCCGATTCCAGCTCCCATTTTCCAGTTCCCATTGGTAACTGTGGTTTTAGGGTTGTAGTAAAAAGGAATTTGGACTACTAATTTTTTGTAACTATAGGTTAATCCGATTCCTAAAGTAGGGGTTACCAAAGCATTTTTGATTTCAGAGCGGTCTTGTTTAAAACGCAAAGAAGGAAGCATTCCAAGAAGTATTTTTGAATCGTGAAAAGTGTAATTCAGATTCGGTCCTGTAAAATTTAAAAAAGCACCCTGATCTACATATCCGGTTGCGACAGTTCCATCATAAAAGTCTAATGATAATTTAGTGTGAGTGCTTGTTTCTTTTTCCTGTGCCGTAATTGCTAAAGAACATAAAAGTAGTATACTGGCTATAGTGATCATTTTTATAGTCATTTTTACAAATCTTGATTAAATAAGAATGCAAAAATGCTATGGAATAAGTTAGATTGCAGGCGTTCTGCGGCAATCGTGCGGAAAATTGTTATGAGAAAAGTAAAAAATGTAATAAAAGCGAAAAAAATACCTCTACATTTTTTGTAGAGGTAGCTTCTTACGTATGATATCAATCGGTTGTTATTTCTCGGTAGATAATTCTATACATAATCGGTTTTTCCGTTTCTACATCTTTCCATTTTACTTCTATCGTTTCAGGATATCCGTTTTCATTATAGGTATGGATCCATTTTGATCCGTTTACAAATTCGATGAGGTTGTTTTTTGACAGATTCTTTTCGAGTAAAGCTTCTTCTCCATATCCCGGCATAGGTTCAAACTGAAACACACTTGCTGTTCCAAAATAGGGTTTAGGATGATTATCATATACAAAATTGCGATATATCTCTCTGTATTCTGTATTTGCAATTTCATCACCACCCTTCATCAATAATTTTACCTGCATGATATTGTCTGTATTTTGATAATCCATAAAATAGTTTTCTATATCATTCAAAAATACAATGCTCATTATTTTTCCGTTATCGTAATATTTATAATCCCTTCTGTTGATACGATTTCCATATTGATAGGTTTCGTCAGCGGTTATTCTCCCCTCAGCATCATAGATGATTTTAATATCATGACTGAATTGCGGATGGGTATAGTTGATACTCTTAATGAGACTTATCCTGTTGTTTTCATATTCAAATTCGTAATCCTGAATTTTTTGTCCGGGATAATTTTGAGGATCATAAGTACTTCGTTTCATCAGTTGATTATTGGAGTTGTAAAAATAGTCCGCCATCAACTCGTGGTCATAATTATAGATCTTATCTACTAAAAAACGAGGTTTTTCCTCCACAGTAGCTTGCCCGTCATCATTGCTATTACAACTGCTAAGGGTGAGTGATAATATAGTTCCAAAGAACAGATACAGCAATAGTATTCTTTTTTTCATTGAGTAGAAGGTATTAGTTGTTGATTTTAATTATTTGTAAAAATAAATATAAAATTGTAAATTAAGATTGTTTTAGGAGTTAATTTATTGAAATATGATTTCTAATAGGTGTTGTTAGGTGTGATATTCTTATCTTGGTCTTTAGGGGGATTTCATTGCATATTTTTTTGTTTTGGTTACATTCTTTGGCAAACAGGTAAGAAGTAAGGTAATCGTTTTTCGATTTTTTTAGAAATTTGTATTATCTTAAAATAAAAAGCCATGGAGATTGACCATAATAAAATATCGTTTTGGGAAGAAAATGATCCAAGGGAAAATTTTTTTAAGCGTTTGTTTTTTCGAAAAGACAAGAGTAAAAAAAAATTGAGTACTCCGGAAACCATCCGAAAAGTTTGTTGTGGAGTTTCCTTTAAAGAGACCGCTGTAAAGTCTATTTTATTTTCTACCGATCTTGCTCTGATTGAAAATAATGATTGTGATGCCGTTCTGGCAGTATATCCTTTTCCTCCTTCAGCTAAAATAATGAAGGCACTGATTGATTTCTCTGAAAAACCCGTTATCTGTGGAATCGGTGGAGGTCTTACCCAGGGCAAAGTAGCGCTTGATATGGCGATAGAAGCTGAAAAACTCGGAGCTGCAGCCGTAATTGTCAACCAGCCGTTTAAAAACAGAGATCTTATTAAAATACGGGAGGCCATTCGTATTCCTATCGTTTCGAGCATTTCTACGCTGGACTTTGATTTTGAGGAACGCATCAAGGCAGGGGTTGATATTTTTCATATTACAGGAGGTGCAAATACAGGAGCTATTATCGAACATATTACGACACACTATCCAAACCATGCTATGATTGCCACAGGAGGAAAAACATTAGTAAATATTGAATCGGTAATCAACAGCGGGGCACATGCTATTGTATTAACGCCACCTTCTAATGCTGATTTGTTTAAAAGCATTATGGCGGGATACAGAGAAGGTTTTAATAAGATAAAAAAGAAGTTTTTATAAAACCTCTTATTTATTTTTCAAAGAATTTACTTTATTTTTTTAAGACCAAAATACAATTGACGGATTGTGAAGTAATTCATTATCTCCAACTTATATCTTCAATTTGTATATACTTAATCGGGGTTATCAGCAATAAAAAAGCCCCGAAGATAGTCGAGGCGCTAAATGTTTTCACAACGGAATAATCCTTATTGTGAATTCCTTTCATGACAAATATAATTACAAAATTTAGAACAGCATTACTGAAACCCGTAAAATTTAACAAAAAAAAATTCCTATATTTCCCATCAAAAGCATAAATATGACTAAAAATATACTTGGATTAGACTTAGGCACCAATTCTATAGGATGGGCTTTGATAAAGCAGGACTTTGAAAATAAACAGGGAGAAATCCTTGGAATGGGAAGTAGGATCATTCCGATGAGTCAGGATATTTTAGGGGATTTTGGAAAAGGAAATTCCGTTTCCCAAACTGCTGAACGTACCAAATACAGAGGTGTAAGGAGATTGCGTGAGCGGTTTCTGCTGCGAAGGGAAAGACTTCACCGGGTTTTGAATGTTTTAGATTTTCTGCCTGAACATTATGCTTCACAAATTGATTTTACTAAGAAGTTTGGAAAGTTTAAAGAAGAAACGGAACCTAAATTAGCTTATAACAATGATGGCTTTATTTTCAAAAAATCTTTTGAAGAAATGATTTTGGATTTTAAAACTCATCAGCCACAACTATTAGAAAATAACAAAAAAATTCCTTACGACTGGACTATTTATTACCTGCGCAAAAAGGCACTTTCTCAAAAAATAGAAAAAGAAGAACTGGCATGGATTCTTTTGAATTTTAATCAGAAGCGTGGGTATTATCAATTACGTGGAGAAGATTTTGAAGAAGAGAAAGATAAAGTGTTTGTCAGACTGAAAGTAGACAGAGTTGTAGATTCTGGAGAAAATGTTAAAGGAAGGATTCTTTATGATGTATATTTTGAAAATGGATGGAAATATGAAAAACAGATTGTAAAAACTGAAGATTGGATAGGACGTACAAAAGAGTTCATCGTTACAGAATCTATTCTAAAAAATGGTGATACAAAGAGAACCTTTAAAACTGTGGATTCTGAAAAAGATTGGATTGCAATAAAAACAAAGACCGAACAGGAAATAGATAACTCCGATAAAACTGTTGGAGCGTACATTTATGAAGCCCTTCTGCAAAATCCAAAACAAAAAATCAAAGGAAAGCTGGTTCGTACGATTGAGCGGAAACTTTATAAAGCAGAATTAAAACAAATTCTGGAAAAACAAATGGAGTTTCATACAGAGCTGAGACAAGATGATGTATACAGCGATTGCGTTCGCGAACTCTATAAAAATAATGAAGCCCATCAACTGACATTGAGTAAAAAAGATTTTGTACATCTTTTTATGGAGGACATTATTTTTTATCAGCGACCATTAAGGAGCCAAAAATCATCCATTTCCAACTGTACTCTGGAGTTTAGAAAATATAAAGATGAAAATGGAACAGAGCATACGCAATACCTGAAAGCCATTCCAAAATCCAATCCATATTATCAGGAATTCCGTATCTGGCAATGGATGTACAACCTGAATATTTACAAAAAAGACAATGATGAAAATGTTACTAAGGCGTTTTTGAATAGCAAAGCCGATTTTGAAAGTCTGTTTGAATTTTTAAATGATAGAAAAGAAGTTGACCAAAAAGCTTTGCTGAAGCATTTTAAGCTCAATGATAAAATACATCGCTGGAATTATGTAGAAGATAAAAAATATCCATGTAACGAGACGAAGACAATGATTTCAGAAAGGTTAAAAAAAGTAGAAAATGTGCCTAATGATTTCCTGACAAGAGAAATGGAGCAGAAAATCTGGCATATCATCTATTCTGTAAATGATAAAGTTGAATATGAAAAGGCATTGAAATCTTTTGCTGAGAAAAATAATCTGGATGAAAGTTCTTTCTTTGAAGTTTTCAAAAAGTTTCCACCTTTTAAAAGTGAATACGGTGCTTTTTCAGAAAAAGCCATAAAGAAATTGTTGCCTTTAATGCGATTGGGGAAATACTGGGATTATGCTGATATAGATAAGTGTTCAAAAGACAGAATACAAAAAATCATTACCGGAGAGTACGATGAAAATATTAAAGACAGAGTAAGAGAAAAAGCTGTTCATCTCACTACAGAAACCGATTTTCAGGGATTGCAATTGTGGTTAGCGCAATATATTGTTTATGGAAGGCATTCAGAAGCAGCACTATCAGGCAAATGGAACTCTTCTGACGATCTGGAAGAGTTTCTAAAAGAATTTAAACAACATTCACTTCGCAACCCAATTGTAGAGCAGGTAATTACAGAAACACTTCGTGTGGTAAAAGATATCTGGGTGAAATATGGAAAGGGTGCAAAAGATTTCTTTAATGAAATTCATATTGAACTGGGTAGAGAAATGAAACTTCCTGCTAAAGAAAGAGAAAAGATGACACGTAAAATCTCAGAGAACGAAAATACCAATCTCCGCATCAAGGGCTTATTAGCCGAAATGATGGCTGATAGTTCTGTTGAAAACGTTCGTCCTTTTTCACCTATGCAACAAGAGATTTTGAAAATTTATGAAGACGGTGTTTTAAATTCTGATATCGAAATTGAAGATGATATTCTTAAAATCAGTAAAACAGCGCAACCTTCTTCATCCGATTTAAAACGATACAAACTCTGGCTGGAGCAGAAATACAAATCACCCTATACAGGACAGATAATACCATTAAATAAATTATTTACGCCGGCATATGAAATTGAGCATATTATTCCGCAAAGCCGTTATTTTGATGATAGTTTTAGTAATAAAGTGATTTGTGAATCGGCTGTGAATAAATTGAAAGATAATTGTATAGGTTTAGAGTTTATTAAAAAACTGGGCGGTAGTATTGTGGAGTGTGGAAACGGAAAATCAGTTTCCATTTTAAAACAGGATGCTTACGAAGATTTTGTAAAGAAACATTATGCTAACAACCGAAGTAAAAGAAATAAACTGCTTTTGGAAGATATTCCTGAAACTATGATTGACCGACAAATTAATGATACACGTTATATCAGTAAGTACATTTCGGGTGTTCTTTCCAACATTGTAAGGGTAGAAGATGGTTCGGATGAAGGTGTGAATTCTAAAAATATAGTGCCGGGGAACGGAAAAATTACCACACAGCTTAAACAAGACTGGGGACTGAATGATATCTGGAACGATTTGATTTTACCACGTTTTGAACGAATGAATCAACTGACCAATTCTACAGATTTTACTGCCTGGAATGAAAACCATCAGAAATATTTGCCAACAGTTCCGGTAGAATTTTCAAAAGGATTTTCAAAGAAAAGGATAGATCACAGACATCATGCCTTAGATGCTTTGGTGATCGCTTGTGCTACAAAAGATCACGTCAATTTATTGAACAATCAGTCGGCTAAATCAGATACAAAACGATATGATTTGAAAAAGAAACTGATGAAGTTTGAAAAAGTAGTCTACAAAAATCCGCATACTGGTGAAAAAATAGAGCGTGAAGTTCCAAAACAGTTTTTGAAACCCTGGGAAACTTTTACGGTCGATGCTAAGAGTCGTTTGGAAACAATAATTGTGAGTTTTAAACAGAATTTGCGTGTTATCAATAAAGCGACCAACTACTATGAAAAATATGTAGAGAAAGACGGTGCAAAAGTAAAAGAAAGAGTAGAGCAGACCGGAACAAACTGGGCGATAAGAAAACCGATGCATAAAGAATTTGTTTATGCAAAAGTGAATTTACCATGGGTGAAAGTTGGTGGGAAAGAGATATTAACTGCAATCAGAAAACCATTGGATATAAGTTTTGATGAGAAAAAAATTAGAAGTTCAATAACAGATAGAGGTACACAAAAAATACTTTTAGCACATTTAGAAAAATATAAAGGTATTTTGGATGAAAAAGGAAAAATAATTCCTTCCGAAATTTTAGCATTCACGCCTGAAGCTATCGAAGAGATGAATAGAAACATTATTGAATTAAATGATGGAGTATTTCATCAGCCAATTTTTAAAGTAAGGGTATTTGAAAAAGGGACAGGAAGGTTTCCGGTTGGACAATCCGGAAACAAAAAGGATAAATATGTAGAAGCAGCCAAAGGAACCAATTTGTTTTTTGCCGTATATCAAGATAAAAATGGAAAAAGAAGCTACGAAACGATTCCTTTTAATGAGGTTATTGAAAGACAAAAACAAGGATTAAACCCAGTGCCATTAGAAAACAAAAAGGGGTATAAATTATTATTTCATTTGTCACCAAATGATTTAGTCTATGTGCCTGAAGAAGGCGAATTTACAGAGAGGATTTTTAATTTTAATGATTTAAACAAAGAACAAGTTAAAAGAATTTATAAAGTTGAAAAAACTTCGGGTTCTGAATGTTACTTTGTTCGTCAAGATATTGCTTATCTAATAAAGCAATATGATGCGAAAACTAAAATGGGAGAATTGGAAAGCCAAAATAAGCTTCAAGTTACAATGACTGAAGATAGAATGAAAATTGCAGATGTTTGTGATAAACTCAAGATTGATCGTTTAGGAAATATCGCAACAGTATAATATATGTTAAAACGGAGTATCTATATTGGTAATCCTGCTTATTTAAAGCTTAAAGACCAGCAGTTAAAAATTGAAGATCCGGTAACAAAAGAAATAAAAGGATCTGTTGCCGTTGAAGATATGGGTTTTTTAATTTTAGATCATGCACAGATTACATTGTCTCATCCGGTTATTTTGTCATTACAGCAACAAAATGTAGCCATAATCAGTTGTGATGATTCCCATTTGCCCTTAGGTTTAATGTTGCCACTTACAGGGCATGTAGAACATAGTGAGCGCTTAAAGCACCAGATCAATTGCTCAGAGCCGTTGCGTAAACAACTGTGGAAACAAACAGTAGAAGCAAAAATTTTTCAACAGAAAGAGTTGCTACGAAAGTTAAATTTGCCTTATAATATTATGGTTGACTATATGAATGCTGTTAAATCCGGTGATACTACAAACATGGAAGGCATTGCTGCACAATATTATTGGAAACAATTGTTTGAGGATTTTACAAGAGAAAGAAAAGGTGATGCTCCAAATAATTTTTTAAATTTCGGCTATGCTGTTTTGAGGAGTATGGTTGCCAGAGCATTGGTAAGTAGTGGGCTGCATCCTACAATTGGTATTTTTCATAGAAATAAATACAATGCCTATTGTTTGGCGGATGATATTATGGAACCCTACCGCCCTTATGTAGATGCTTTAGTCGTTAATTGGATGGATAAATCACCTGCATCTCTTATTTTGGATAAGGAAGCAAAAAAACATTTACTACGATTAGCTACACAGGATGTTTACATCAATGGATTGCAACGTCCTTTAATGACCGCTTTAAGTATTACTACCAGCTCTTTGTGTAAATGTTTTATGGGAGAAAGCAGAATAGTGCATTATCCTATGTTATGAGTTTTAGTAGATATAATGCTTATAGAATTATGTGGGTTTTGGTGTTTTTTGATTTACCGACAGAAACAAAGAAGCAGCGAAGTTATGCAACTAATTTCCGGAAGTTCTTGTTAGATGATGGTTTTAATATGTTTCAGTTTTCTATTTATCTGCGGCATTGTCCAAGTAAAGAAAATGCTGAGGTCCACATCAAAAGAGTTAAAAAAAGATTGCCTGCTGAAGGAAAAGTAGGGATACTATGTGTGACGGATAAGCAATTCGGACAAATGGAACTCTTTTTTTCAAAAAAAGAAGCAGATTTACCCAGTATGCCACAACAATTAGAACTTTTTTGATAGAAATAAAAAAATGCCCGATACTATAATTAGTATCAGGCATTTTTTACATTTTTTATTTATAGATTTTTTTGAATATCCCTTATTACTCGGGACATTAATAGAGGTTGTAACTCTATACTGTAAATCTACAAAAATTTGAAAGGAATTCACAACATGCTTTGAATATCATATTTAATACTGGTGGTTGTAACTCTATACTGTAAATCTACAAAAATTTGAAAGGAATTCACAACACAATCTTTTTGTCGGTCCAACACCTTAATGTTGTAACTCTATACTGTAAATCTACAAAAATTTGAAAGGAATTCACAACTACTTTCCCCAATTCTATTCAATTGCTTTTGTTGTAACTCTATACTGTAAATCTACAAAAATTTGAAAGGAATTCACAACAAATTACCGTTCGGCACCATTCAAGTTGACGTTGTAACTCTATACTGTAAATCTACAAAAATTTGAAAGGAATTCACAACAGAATCAAAGATATTGGAAATCCAATTCAAGTTGTAACTCTATACTGTAAATCTACAAAAATTTGAAAGGAATTCACAACATGTTATCGAATCTCCTCCTCCTACAGACGGTTGTAACTCTATACTGTAAATCTACAAAAATTTGAAAGGAATTCACAACAACTCTGAATCGAGATTCTTTATAATAACTGTTGTAACTCTATACTGTAAATCTACAAAAATTTGAAAGGAATTCACAACAATGATTGGGATAGAAACGAGTGGTTGAGAGTTGTAACTCTATACTGTAAATCTACAAAAATTTGAAAGGAATTCACAACACCGTCAATAGTTATAAACCTCCACATTAAGTTGTAACTCTATACTGTAAATCTACAAAAATTTGAAAGGAATTCACAACTCTTAATCTTTGTTTGTGAATAATACATATGTTGTAACTCTATACTGTAAATCTACAAAAATTTGAAAGGAATTCACAACTCATTGCCTCGAGCTTCTCAGCTACTGTAAGTTGTAACTCTATACTGTAAATCTACAAAAATTTGAAAGGAATTCACAACCAAAAGTTCGGTAACCACACATGTTAATAGGTTGTAACTCTATACTGTAAATCTACAAAAATTTGAAAGGAATTCACAACAAAGTCAAGGACTGACTCTTACCTACTTAGGTTGTAACTCTATACTGTAAATCTACAAAAATTTGAAAGGAATTCACAACTTGTACTTGCTCCGGATAAATAATCTGTTTGTTGTAACTCTATACTGTAAATCTACAAAAATTTGAAAGGAATTCACAACAAGAGAGAACAGGAATTGTTTTAGAGTATGGTTGTAACTCTATACTGTAAATCTACAAAAATTTGAAAGGAATTCACAACATACTCGTTAGGACGAGTTATTAAGATTGAGTTGTAACTCTATACTGTAAATCTACAAAAATTTGAAAGGAATTCACAACAAAAATAAGCAGGTACTTCAGCACCGATGAGTTGTAACTCTATACTGTAAATCTACAAAAATTTGAAAGGAATTCACAACCTACCACTGCTACTTTTTTTGCTTCTGCTGGTTGTAACTCTATACTGTAAATCTACAAAAATTTGAAAGGAATTCACAACAAACTTTATAATGCTTTCTTACATCACTAAGTTGTAACTCTATACTGTAAATCTACAAAAATTTGAAAGGAATTCACAACCTATCTGAACCCCTTTATTTATCAGGGTTCGTTGTAACTCTATACTGTAAATCTACAAAAATTTGAAAGGAATTCACAACATACTCGTTAGGACGAGTTATTAAGATTGAGTTGTAACTCTATACTGTAAATCTACAAAAATTTGAAAGGAATTCACAACAAATACAAGTTTGATAAATTTGCCAATAGAGTTGTAACTCTATACTGTAAATCTACAAAAATTTGAAAGGAATTCACAACACAACGTACTCAGGTTGTGAACTTTGGTTAGTTGTAACTCTATACTGTAAATCTACAAAAATTTGAAAGGAATTCACAACACAACGTACTCAGGTTGTGAACTTTGGTTAGTTGTAACTCTATACTGTAAATCTACAAAAATTTGAAAGGAATTCACAACATCAATTCTTAGAGGAAGTGGCTGAGGATAGTTGTAACTCTATACTGTAAATCTACAAAAATTTGAAAGGAATTCACAACTTACCCTCTCCTTTAGACTTCATTTCTACAGTTGTAACTCTATACTGTAAATCTACAAAAATTTGAAAGGAATTCACAACTACTCTCTTCTCATATAGATAACGGTATTCGTTGTAACTCTATACTGTAAATCTACAAAAATTTGAAAGGAATTCACAACTTGCATCTACTTCTAAAGTACTTGTCTCATTGTTGTAACTCTATACTGTAAATCTACAAAAATTTGAAAGGAATTCACAAC
>DAMCXY010000028.1:0-28719 GCA_032096595.1 Flavobacterium sp.
CTCATTATTATCAAATTTAATTATAAATTTGTCTAAACTTTTGGGTGCACTCTAATAATCGGAACCTTTTTTTATTGCATTGGATTGTATGGTTGTGGTTTCCAATCATCCGATAAAAGATCTACATAAAAATAATTGATGCTGTCATCACTGTCAAAAGCACCATTCTTATTGATATCCTCAATTGATCTGAAGTATAGTCTGTTTTTAACATCAATAACATTCCAATCTACCAGTTCATGTAATTCTTCTGTAAGCTTAGTAAATTTAGAACCGTCTATGTTTGATATATAGAGGGACTGAATATCATTGCTATCATATTTACCATCTCTGTTGGTATCTTTATCTACCAAAGTATAGACAAGAATTTTCTTATCAGGATTGCTCAGTTTATCAAGATATGTAACAGTATTAATCTGCATACGGTTATCTGTGAGAGAATGCATAGAAAGGGAATCTTTATGCTGAAACATAAGATTATTCAGATAACCTGTAATCTCAGGATAACTGTAATTTGAAATTGTATAGCTAATACGATTTGTTTTTGAACTTCCTGATTTTCCTGAAGAAGAATTATACACACGCACATCGCCTATCGGATGTACGATATAATTAGTTCCGGTAATATGAATAGGAAGATCTGCAATCTTAATTTCAGTAGAATCAATCTTCTGATATTCTACTTCCTGCTGATCCACCTTATTTTCGTAAATAACTTTTGGCTTTTCCTCTTTGTTACACGAAACTAAAATCATGGAAAACAAAGCAAAAGCTATTAATTTATGAGATGTCATATCGTTGTTTTTTCTAATCAAATATAAAAATAAAATAAGTGTATCACAATCTAATTACATTCTAAAGTTTAATTTAACATTAAAAGTACGCATCGTCATTCTGTTAGGAATACCATACATTGATTTTGAGTATACATCTCTTACCCATGTATTTGTAATAGCGTTGGCATTGTTAAACAAGTTAAAAATTTCAAACCCTAAAGAGACTTCCTCAAAATTTTTAAGCCAGTTTCTTTCCGTCTGTATGCTTTCATCTTTAAAGACATAAGAGAATCCCGCATCGGCTCTCTTGTAATCATTCAATCTTAACTGATAATCATACGGATCTGCATAAGAAGGAGAACCTCCGGGCAAACCTGTATTATAAACCAGATTCAGATACATTTTCAGATTCGGTATAGCAGGCATATAATCCTGAAACATTAATCCGAATTTGAGTCGTTGATCTGTTGGCCGGGCAATATACCCCCTATCATTATAATTCTCTTCCGTTTTTAAGTAACCAAATGAAAGCCAGGATTCTGTTCCGGGTACAATTTCACCGTTTAACCGTATATCGGCTCCATAAACATACGCTTCAGCATTGTTATCAGCCATATAGCGAATGCGTACATTTTCCAATGTATAAACATTTACATTACTCAAATCTTTATAATATACATCAGTAGTAAGCTTAAATGGTGTCGATTTTATTTTAAAGCTGTAATCATTGCTCAGCACCAAATGAATGGATTCCTGTGCTTTTACATCTTTGTTCAGAGTACCATCCATAGCACGGATTTCTCTATACGTCGGAGGCTGATGGTACCAACCGCCTGACAATCTGAAAATCATATCTTTTTCCCAATTCGGTTTGATGGCTACCTGAAAACGCGGACTAACCACCATCTGCGCTTTTCCTTTTTCATCATTCGCAGTCACAATCCATTGATGTGCTCTCAATCCGGCATTAAGCCAGATTTCATTTTCACCAATATTAGTTCTTCTGCTCCATTGAAGATAAGCATTGGCGCGGTTAATTGTAGCATTATTGGTAGCCCGAACATTCTGATAGGGTGCCAAAGGTCCATAATACGGATCATAAGGCTGGTTGTTCTTGGAGCCACCAATCGGAGGTGTAATAGCAAAGCCTGCAGAATCCACAACTTCCCATTCAACCAACCGATCACGGATATCTTCAGACACATAGCGTACTCCCCATTCTATTTCATTGTCTTTTATTTTGTGCTGTGCTTTAATCTCACCACTTACAATCAATGCATCATAATCATTTCTACCGTGATTCAACTGTGATGCTACTCCTCTCGGATACAAAACCTGTCCGTATGTATCAGATCCCAGATTATTATCTACCTCTCCAATACTGTATTGCCCGAGTATGTCATAATATTCCTGTTCTTTAGCATGATAAGCAGAAGCAATAAACTTATATGTGTTGTTTTCACTTGCTTTAAAGGTTGATTTTAGAGCACCGAAATACGTTTGGTATTTATCCAGTTCTCTTCCATCATATTGAATAACCATACTCAATGGATTAGCTGCGGTTCCGAAATCGGTGCGGCCAAAAACAGGTTTATAATCGTATATGTTACCGGATACGCTACCTAAAAAGCTCCACTGCCATTTAGAAGAAGCATTGAAATTTATAATAGATTGAAAATCGAGATATTGAGGTCGGTAATCAATGTCTACATCCTGAGTTTTTACTAATAAAGCATTATTTCGATAACGGATACCTGCAATTGCACTCCATTTCTGATTGGGAGAAACCAAATCTACAGTAGCACCGCCTCCCAACATACTCGCTTCAAGCTGAGCCTTAAATTTAGTCGGGTTTCTATATTGCATATCCAGTACAGATGATAACTTATCGCCATATTTGGCTTGAAATCCTCCTGCTGAGAAGTTTACACTTTGTAACATAGAGGTATTTGTAAAACTCAATCCTTCCTGTTGCCCCGAACGAATTAAAAAAGGCCGGTACACTTCTATCTCATTTACATACACCAGATTTTCATCATAGTTCCCTCCTCGAACAGCATATTGGGTACTTAATTCATTATTAGAATACACTCCAGGAAGTGTTTTAAGAATATTTTCAACTCCCGCATTAGCTCCCGGAATTCTTCTGATAACTGTTGGTGATATCATTACCTGTCCTGATGCTCTCTCATTATCAGAATTATCAATAATCAATTCTGCCATCTGCTCAGAAGTATCGGTAAGACGGATGTTTATTTCTTTATCTTCATTTACTTCCAAACGTTCCTGTACTTTAATGGTTTGGTATCCCACATGCATATAACTGATCACAATTACCTGATCTGCCTTTACGTCTAATATATAAAACCCATTACTGTTGCTCGTTGTTGATACATTTCCAGCCGAAACCGTTACATCAGAAACGGCCTGATCATAAGCATTGAGAATAACTCCCTTAACTTTCGCCGATTGGGAAAACCCTGTGATTCCAGTAAGAAGTAGCAGGATGAGATAGATATAGTTGAATTTCAAAATGAATATATTTTAATTTAGATGAAATGATGTTTCAAATTTAACATTATTTCCAACATTATCGATAACGCTGACCAATACTTTATTATTACCTTTTACTACAATATTATCTGATAATTGATGAACAATTTTTTTTGTTTTATAATCATATTCGAATAAAGCCCATTTGTCATTTATCATTACAGTATATTCTTTAATACCTGATAACATATCTTCAATTTCAAAACTGATCATGTCCTGAGTTTTCAACAACTGATTTTCTTTAAAACTCGGATGCTTGATAATCGGATTTTCTTCATCTACAAAAATTTTATAGGTTCCCAATAGGTTCGTACGTATTCTGAAATCGTCTGACTTCTTCCATGTTGAAAAATAGCGTACTTTATTTCCCTGTTCTAATCCGATAAACGCTTTTTCTTTATTGATAGACATGGATGAAACATCGATACGCAACGCTATTTTTTTATTGAGAGGTGCTGTATCCTTATGTAGTTTTATTCCATGATCGAGAAATTCGATTATTAAAGCTGTATCTTCATAAAAGGTTTGAGCATCCCACTCCACTGAAACCGGTCCTTCTTCAAAAATATAATCTCTACGGCAGTCAATTCTCACAGTACCCTCTTTTTGAGGATTCACAACAGATGACTGTTCTTTATAAACAACAGGTATGTATACTGAAGTGACATTCTCATGAAAATCTATTATATCAATTTTTACATCATACGAATTTTCAGGCAGCACCTTTACTTTTCCGAAATTTTTATGATTTTTCAAAAGGGGCAAAATAATTTCTGACACGGAAAATAAGCGTTGAAATTGTTTATTGATTTCCTGATATCGCGCATAATCTATATAATAATTAACCATACGCGTGTCATCAAAACTAAATCGGTCAAAAATCATTTCATATGTTTTTGTGCCGTTTACATTTTGCACTACTCTGTAAACACCATTTTTACCATAACTCTTGTCAGATGTATCGTAACTATTCACAGAAAAACCAACAGTTCCATCTACATATATTGTATCGGAGCGATAAGAACCTTCTTTTTGTTTTACCAGATGCAGGGGAAGCACCTGCTGTCTCTGATTAATAACAGTTGTATCATTAAGTGGATACACCAGTACTTCATTTAAAACAGGTCTTTCTGTATCCCGTATACTGTTATTAAAACCGAACAAAAGAGGATTAATGACTTCTTCCGTATCAGTATCCCTAATTTCAAAATGAAGATGAGGCCCACCGGAACTCCCCGTATTTCCTGAATAGGCTATAACATCACCTTTTTTTACCCTGAGCACTTCCATTGTTGGATAAAGCTCCATCTCAAAACTTTCCTGTTCATAATGTGCCACTTTCACATATTCTTCAATAGGAGAGGCAAATTTTTCCAAATGAGCATAAACCGTTGTAAAACCATTATCGTGTCGCACATATAGTGCTTTACCATATCCGAAAGTACCCGTTTTAATTCTGTTTACTACTCCGTCTGCAGCTGCCAATACCGGCAATCCGGTTTTTCTTTGAGTCATTATATCAAGTCCGGAATGGAAATGATTTCTTCTGAGTTCACCAAAAGTTCCGTTTAAAAGCAAATCATTCTGCAACGGAGATCCAAAATAATTTTGCGGATATTCCTGTGCAAAACTTTGGTTGGAAAGTAACAAAAATAAGATCAAAAATCTCTTCATGCTTACAATTTTCTCAAAATCAAAAAATTATACGTAATTAAATATACAATTTTTTACCAAATGAACATTATTATTAAGATTTTTTAGTTTTAATCAAACATTTTTTTTTATATTCGGATAACTAATATTAACTTTGTATAGCGTAATGAGATGGCATACACAATGAGTGAACTTAGTATTTTAATAGAAAACATTGAAAAAAAGTTTGCATTGCTTATGCAGAAAATTGAATTTCTGGAAACAGAAAAAGCAGCATTGGAAGAGAAAATTAAGCTGGAAATTCAAGAAAAAAATAAATTTAGTGAATCATTAGAACGCTTAACAAAGCAATATGAATCATTAAAGATAACCAATTCATTACTGGGCAGTGAAGAATTTAAAAAAGAAACGAAACTAAAAATAAATTCATTAGTACGCGAAATCGATCATTGTATTTCTCAACTATCCCAATAGTATAATTTATGGAGGAGAAATTGAAAATAAAAATATCAATTGCCGATCGGGTTTACCCTTTAACAGTTGAGTACGCTCAGGAAGAGGGATTGAGAACGGCTTCAAAAAAAATTGATGTGATGATCAAACAGTTTGAAGAAAACTATGCCGTCAGAGACAAACAGGATGTATTGGCCATGTGTGCTTTACAATTTGCAGCAATGACAGAGCAAAAAAAAATTCAGACCAATGAAGATTATGAAGAAGCTATTGACAGATTAACCGCTATTAATGATTCATTAGATCGTTTTTTAAAATAAAATATTTAGCATTTTGCACTTTTTTACCGATCCAAGGATACGCTAAAGAAGTATAAAGACTGCCCACATTAGAAACCGTTTGATAAACTCAACGCTAACAAATTAAAATGAACGAAGCGTTGCTACTAAAGCATGCTACTTTTTATAGTAGATCCTTGAAGAGCAAGATAGTTCAAAACTTGTTTATTCAGAGTTTATGCAACTCAACTAATGTGGGCTTTTTATAATCATTCAATTTAAAAATGGACACATTAATATTTATTATTTGCGGAGTAATTGTAGGAGCCGGTTTAGGTTTTGGTATTGCAAAATACCTGGAAAAAAACAACGCTTCCTCAATTATCAAGAACGCTAAAAGCGAATCTAAAACCATCTTAAAAGATGCAAGAGCTGAAGGAGAAGCTCTCAAAAAAGACAAAATTCTACAGGCTAAAGAAAAGTTCATTGAGCTTAAATCTGAACACGAACAGATCATCCTTTCCCGAGACAAAAAAATAGCGGAAGCTGAAAAACGAACAAGAGACAAAGAGTCACAAATCTCTAATGAACTTGCACGTGCTAAAAAAGCAGCAGAAGAAAGTGAAAAAAAGATTCAGGAATATGATGCCAAAACTGAAATTTTAGAAAGAAAGACAGAGGAAATCGAAAAGCTGCACCGTATTCAGGTAGAAAAACTTGAAACAATAGCTGGTTTATCTGCTGATGAAGCTAAAAATCAATTGGTAGAGAGTTTAAAAGCAGAAGCAAAAACCTCTGCAATGTCTCACATTCAGGACACTATTGAAGAAGCAAAACTTACTGCTCAGCAGGAAGCTAAAAAAATAATCATCAACACCATTCAACGTGTTGGAACCGAAGAAGCTGTAGAAAACTGTGTTTCTGTTTTCAATATTGAATCTGACGATGTGAAAGGAAGAATTATTGGTAGAGAAGGAAGAAACATTCGTGCTCTGGAAGCAGCTACCGGTGTAGAAATCATCGTTGATGATACTCCGGAGGCTATTATCCTTTCTTGTTTTGACCCGGTAAGAAGAGAAATTGCACGCCTTGCATTGCACCGATTGGTAACAGATGGTCGTATTCACCCGGCAAGAATTGAAGAAGTAGTAGCCAAAACAGCTAAACAAATTGATGAAGAAATTATTGAAACCGGAAAACGTACAGTAATTGACTTAGGAATTCACGGACTACACCCTGAATTGATCAAAACAGTGGGTCGTATGAAATACCGTTCTTCTTATGGACAAAATCTTTTACACCACTCCAGAGAAGTTGCTAAACTATGTGGTATTATGGCAGCCGAGTTAGGGTTAAATGTAAAACTGGCAAAAAGAGCAGGATTACTACACGATATAGGAAAAGTACCGGAAACCGAAAGTGAACTTCCGCATGCTTTACTGGGAATGCAATGGGCAGAAAAATATGGTGAAAAACCAGAAGTATGCAATGCTATCGGAGCTCACCATGATGAGATAGAAATGACTTCTCTTATTTCTCCGATTATTCAGGTATGTGATGCTATATCCGGAGCAAGACCGGGAGCAAGAAGACAGGTGCTTGATTCATACATTCAAAGATTAAAAGATCTTGAAGGTATTGCATACGGATTTACAGGTGTTAAAAACGCTTATGCCATTCAGGCAGGTAGAGAATTACGGGTAATTGTTGATTGTGAAAAAGTAACTGATGATATGGCAGCAAGCCTCTCTTTTGAAATTTCACAAAAAATACAGACAGAAATGACCTATCCCGGACAAGTTAAGGTTACTGTAATCCGAGAAACCAGAGTGGTAAATATTGCAAAATAAGAAAACAAAATACTATTCAGAAATAAAAAAGAGACGTTTCGTCTCTTTTTTTATGCCTTATCCTTGACAGCCCAAGGATGATACTGATTTACGACCTCCCGAAGGCGTTTACGATCTATATGCATATATATTTCTGTAGTAGTGATAGATTCATGCCCCAACATGAGTTGGATAGATCGAAGATCTGCGCCGTTCTCCAACAAATGAGTAGCAAAGGAATGCCTGAAAGTATGCGGACTTACCTTTTTGCGAACTCTAGCCAAGATACTCAGCTCTTTTACTATTGTAAAAACCATAGCTCTTGAAAGCTGCGCACCTCTTCTGTTTAAAAAAAGAACATCTTCATAAGAAGAATCTATTTTTAAATGTTTTCTTATTTCATCTTTATACAGGATAATCCATTTAACCGCTGATTCTGATATTGGTACAAATCGTTGTTTGTTTCCTTTACCTGTTATTAAAATAAAACCTTCTTCAAAATACAAATCAGAAATTTTAAGATTGATTAATTCTGAAACCCGAAGGCCACAGCTGTATAGCGTTTCCAGCATTGCTTTATTCCGCATTCCTCCGTCCTTAGACAAATCAATACATGCAATCATAGCGTCTATTTCTTCCATCGACAATACATCAGGAAGCTTTCTTCCCTGACGTGGTAATTCGATAAAAATAACCGGATGCTTCACTATATATTTTTCCAGTAGTAAAAAGTCAAAAAAGCTTTTTAAGGAAGAAAGTATACGTGATTGGGTACTGGGAGCTATAAATTCTGAAATCTCATAAATAAAGCTCCTTACGATTTCCTCATCAATATCTTCTATTTTTATTGCAGGATAGGAATTATTAATATACTGTTGAAATTTTGTCAGGTCAAAATCATAACTCAAAATGGTATTCTTAGAAAGACCTCTTTCAAGTTTTAGATAATCATTAAAAAGTTTTCTGTAATTTTTCCAGGAAATCGAATTTTGTCTCATAAAAAAAACCATCTATAAAGATGGTTCAATTTACGATTTTTATTTTTTTTTAAAAACGGTATCCTACAGAAACCTGAATAACAGAATTATTTAACGGATCTGTTTTGATATGTTTGTTGATGAAATTTACCTGACCTATAAGCTGTTGATACATCTCGTCTGTCATACCGGGAGTTTTTGCCGGAATTGGCACTTTCTTATCGTCATTATCAAGTTTGTAAACATCCTGAAGTCCGTAATAGTACCTTCCGCTGATAAAAAAACCATTGTTAAGATAAACGGAAAAACCCGCAGTAACTCCATAATCCAACATTTCATAAAAATCTTTTGGCTTATTGCTTCGGTATCCGGCTTCAAATAATGCCTCTTCCAAACCGCTTGAAGGATTTACCAAATTACGCACAGGATTATATCTGTTCATATCATATTGACCACTTGCTGCTACCATATAACCAACCTGACCTCCCAATTCTACAGAAAAATTATCACTCACATAATATTTTACCTGTAATGGTAGATACAGATAATGATGTGTTACATCCTCCAGCCTCTCAGTACCATTGATTTTATAAGTTGTCAGATCATACTGATCATATTCAATTCCTTTATACCCTTGCATTGAGTACATTAATTCCAACTGTAATGCGAACTTTTTGTAGTAGGATAACGGATACTCAACAAAAGCACCTACATGAACACCAGGCTTATAATCCTGTCCGTTTTCACCGGATAACGTTGACATGTTTCCTCCTATTTTCATTCCCGTTTCAACCGGGTTATTGGGATTACGCTGAGCTGTTGCAGTCAATGACAGAAATGCTATGGCTCCGAGTGACAGTATAAATTTTTTCATGTAAACAATGATTTATTTTATAGAATAATATAACAATTATACAAAAAAATTAGAAATCTACATAAATATATAAACAAAAAAAGCCTTTCGGAATTCCGAAAGGCTTAAAGATTCTTCTATAATAATTAGAACTTGTAAGTCAAACCAAATGTAGCTGCATCAAAGAAATTATTGAAAACATTGATGTTTCCATTAAATTCAGATACATTTTCACCACCTTTAACTTTTCCTGATCTGTAAGACAATACGTCAGACAATCCGAAGTTAATAGCGATTTTAGGAGTTACAAAATAGTTGATCCCTAAACCAGCTCCAGCAGAAAAACCAGTTACATCTGGATTTTTAACTCCTGCAGTTTCAGTTTTAGTAGAAGCATATCCTAAACCAACTTCTGTATACGTTTTAAATCTTCTACCTAATTCCAAGAAATAGTAACGACCAAATGCTCCGATGAACATATCGTTTTGCTTAGAAGTAACTGTAGATCCTGCTTTAGTCTTATCAGTACCGATACCAAGTTGAACTCCAACTGCAAATTTATCAGAAACAAATAATCCTGCTTTAGGTGCGAAGTTGAAAGAATTTTCTTTTACATCTGTATTCTTGTCGTTAGTTGAGTTAAAAGATACATTTCCTTCTAAAATAACATCTCCTTCTTTAAATCCAAATTCTTGATCCTGAGCCTGTGCACTATAACCTAATGCAACAACTGCTAAACTTAATACTAATTTTTTCATTTCAAATTATTTTTTGTTGCCGCAAATTTAATACTAAAATAACATTTGTTAAAACAGTTTTTTTTATTAAAATGTCAACTATTTTAAATTTATAAAATAATATATTCAAAAAAAACAACATTATTATAATCAATATCAAACAATAAGCAACAACTAAAGTAATTTTCATTAACAAAACTCTTATTATTAAAATTTTCATAATTTTTAAGAGTTCTATATACATTTAAAACTATTTTTACCTTTAAATTTGTTTGATGAAAAAAATTTTGATTATTAACGGTCCTAATCTCAACCTTCTTGGAAAAAGAGAACCAGCCATTTATGGTTCGGATTCCTTTGACGAGTTCCTGTCTCATTTACAAGAAGAATTTCCTCAGGTTGCAATCGATTATTTTCAAAGTAATGTAGAGGGTGAACTCATTAATAAAATTCAGGAAGCAGGTTATGATTATGACGGAATTGTATTAAATGCTGCTGCCTATACCCATACATCCATTGCTATTGCAGATGCTATAAAGGCAATTACCACACCTGTGATAGAAGTACATATATCCAATACGTATAGTAGAGAAATATACAGACATCAATCATTCATCGCACCGGTCTGCCAGGGAATCATTATCGGATTTGGGTTAAATTCCTATAAATTGGCCATTCAATCTTTTTTATAGAATGAAAATATTGGTTTTTATAGTGCTCTTCTTTTTCCCATATTTGTCTCATGCTCAAATAACAGGAAAAGTAACTACCAAAGATGGTACTCCAATATCGTATGTAAATGTTTCGGTTGAAAACACCTTTCTTTCTACAATTGCCAATGAAAATGGTTTATTTGACCTTGATGTTCCTAAAAAAGGGAAATACCAGCTTGTTTTTCAACAATTAGGTTATAAAACACTGATAAAAAAAGTAACAGCAGACAAATTTCCTTTTGAAATTAATGTATCAATGGAAGAAGAAGCTTCTGTCTTGGATGAAATGCTGATCGAAACTCCGAAGGGAAAAGATAAAGCAACATGGATCATAAAAAAAGCCAGTGAACATCGAAAAAAGAATGATGCTCGTATAAAAAAGTATACCTCTGATTTTTATTCAAAAGGGTCCATTCAGGTTATAGATTATCCCAAAAAGTTTTTAGGCTATAATATTGAAGAACTCGATCCTAACCTCAAAATTGATTCGCTCAAGAATAAATTCATTTACTTGTCTGAAACTTTCTCTAAAATAGCTGTAGAAAAACCGAATCATTATAAAGAAGAGATAAAAGCTTCAAAAATCAGCGGTAACGATAACGGATTTAGCTTTAATTCCGGTCTCAGTGCTAATTTTGATTTTTATCAGAATATTGCTTATTATTCTTGGAAACTTGTTTCACCATTAGCTCCGATTGCTCCGAGTTATTATAATTTTAAGCTTATGGAAGCCTTTACAGACGACCAGACCGAACAGCTTATATACAAAATTGAAGTAAAGCCAAAACGTACCAGCGAACCTGTACTTGATGGATATATATACATAGTTGATGGTTCATGGGAAATATATGCTATCGATGCAACTGTGAAAGGAAAACAAGTAGAAGTACCCCAGATTGATGATTTCTTTATCAGACAGACGTTCTCTTATATAAAAGACCATAATGCATGGATTAAAAATAGCCAGATTATTGATTTCAACGGTAAGATACTTGTATTTAAATTCAAAGGAAACTTTAATTATATCTATAATAATTTAGAAGAAATTCCTTCTTTCCCGGCTAAGACATTTTCAAATGAAATCATTACTTTTCAACCGGGTTCTAACAATCGCTCTAAAGAATTTTGGCAAGAAAACAGACCCATACCGTTGACAAATCTTGAATATAGAGATTATAACGAAAATGATAAAAAACTTGCGGAAAGCAGTACAAGAGCTTATCAGGATTCTTTAGACAAGGTACATAATAAATTCAATCTGTTTAAGTTGGTACAGGGCTATAAATACCGAAACAGCTACAACAACCGCACCTATAAATACAACGGACTTTTATCTACTTTTGCCTTTAATGCCGTTCAAGGTTTTAATGTCACTACCGGACTGTCTTATCTCAAAGAAAACCCTACCAAGAAAACATTTTATGAAGTAGGCGGACTTATAAATTATGGTATCGCAGAAAACAAGCCTCGTTTTTCCGGATTTTACTCACAGCTATTTGATCGTGTGTATTACTCAAAACTTGATATTACCGGAGGTTCAACTGTACATCAGTTTGGAGAAGATTATCCCATAAAAAAAATCATCAACTCCATCAGCTCTTCCTGGTTTGGAAAAAACTATGCAAAATTTTACCACAAAGATTTTATCCGTGTACAGTATGAACAGGAAGTTTATAATGGTATTTTTACCAAGGCTGACATAGAATATGCAAATCGTACACCTTTGTTTAATCAGGTAAAAAACTCTCCGTTTGTAAAGAACAAATCCTTTTCATCCAATAATCCTATCGATCCGGATAACTTTACCGATGCAGGATTTGTCGAAAACCATATTGTAAAATTGAAATTGAATGCTACCATCAGTTTTGATCAGAAATACATTATGTATCCTTATAAAAAGGAAAACTACAAGAATACTAAATATCCTTTACTAAATCTGAATTATGAAAAAGGCTTTGCTTCGTCAGAAAAAAGCTATAATTATGAATTGTTGGGAGCCTCACTTAAATATAATACCTCTCTGGGCTATATCGGTAATTTTGGCGGATTTATTAACGGAGGTTTTTTCATTAATGCCAGCAACATCGCTTTTATGGATTACAAGCATTTTTATGGAAATGAAACCTTTGTAGGTACAACTAAAGATTACCTTCAAAACTTTAATTTACTACCCTATTACAGTCACAGTACAAACAACACCTTTTTAGAAAGCCATTTTGAACACAATTTTAAAGGATTTATACTGAATAAAGTTCCGCTTATCAATAAATTTCAATGGAATTTAGTACTTGGATTTCATTCCTTACAGACAAAAAGTTATAGTACTTATTATGAATACAGCATTGGACTGGAGAACTTCGGATTCGGAAAATTCCGTCCGTTTCGCATAGATTATGTACGCTCTTATGAGTCTGGTGTTAGCAGAGACGGAATCGTCATCGGCATTAAATTTCTGGACGGCATGTTATAACAAACAAAAAGAGAAGCTTAAAGCTTCTCTTTTTAATTTTCTGATCGTTCTATTCTGGCTCCAAGTGCCTGTAAACGTTTATCTAAATTTTCATATCCACGATCGATCTGGTCAATATTCTGAATGACACTGGTTCCTTTTGCAGATAAAGCAGCGATTAATAATGACATACCTGCTCTGATATCCGGAGATGACATTTGTGTAGCCTTTAGTTGTGATTTGAAATCATGTCCTATAATAATAGCCCGGTGCGGATCACATAAAATAATCTTAGCCCCCATATCAATGAGTTTATCGACAAAAAACAAACGGCTTTCAAACATTTTCTGGTGAATTAGTACTTCGCCTTTAGCCTGAGTTGCCACTACCAGCAATACACTTAATAAATCCGGTGTTAATCCCGGCCATGGAGCATCTGCAAGCGTTAATATAGAACCGTCGATATAGCTTTGAATTTCATATCCGTCAATATGTGCCGGAATAAAAATATCATCGTTTCTTTTTTCTATATGAATTCCGAGTCTTCTAAAAGCATTCGGAATTATCCCCAATGAATCCCAGGCTACATTTTTAATCGTAATTTCACTTTTAGTCATAGCGGCCAACCCAATCCATGAACCAATCTCAATCATATCAGGTAACAGTCTATGTTCACAACCTTTAAGTTCTTTGACTCCCTGTATGCGTAAAAGATTAGAACCAACTCCATCTATCTTTGCCCCCATTAAATTCAACATATTGCATAATTGCTGAAGATAAGGCTCACAAGCTGCATTGTAAATAGTGGTTTCACCTTCTGCCAGCACAGCTGCCATTACTATGTTTGCTGTACCGGTTACGGAAGCTTCATCCAGTAGCATATAAGCACCCTTTAATCCGTCAGGAGCTTCAACTCCATAAAAATATTCTTCTTTATTATAACGGAAAGTAGCTCCAAGATTAATAAATCCCTCGAAGTGTGTATCCAGTCTTCTTCTTCCGATTTTATCCCCACCAGGTTTTGGAATATATCCTTTTCCAAAACGAGCCAGCAAAGGACCCACAATCATGATAGAGCCTCTTAGTGATTTACCGTCTTTTCTGAAATCTTCTGATTCTAAGTAATCCAAATCAAGCGCATCTGCCTGAAATGTATAAGTATTTTTATCTAACTGTTCAATTTTTACTTTTAAACTCCTTAACAATTCTATGAGTTTATTCACATCAATAATGTCAGGAATGTTTGATATGGTAACTTTTTCAGCCGTTAGCAACACAGCACACAATATCTGCAAAGCTTCATTTTTTGCTCCTTGTGGATGTACTTCTCCTTTTAGAGAAATGCCGCCTTCTATTTTAAAAACACTCATTAAAACTTAAGATTTTCTGTTATTATTTTTATTTTGGTTATTTTTTGTAAAACGTTTTTGTCCCTGATTATTGTTGTTGTTATTTCCCTGATTGTTGTAATGAGCCTTGTTTGACTGTTTTTTATTTACCCGCATCAGATCAGAAGTATTAGACAGTTCTTCATCTTTCTTCAGAAGATTGATTTTTCCATGTGACATTTCAAGTAAATGTTCAAAAATCACTTCGTCTTTAACCGTTTCTTTATTCCAACTCAGGTAACTTTTTTTCATGTGATTGGCAATAACCATGATCAGTGCGTCTTTAAGTTCGCTCTCTTCCCATTTAATTGCTTCTTCTATCATAAATCCGATATTATTTCCATAAAAACGATATTTAGGAAAATTTTGAGGATAATCAATTTTAATGGGTTGTATCTGAGCAGAAGCTGCATCAGGTATCGGATAGGGAGAATCTACATCTAAATCAAAATCGGCCATGCGAAATAACTGATCCCACAGCTTATGCTGAAAATCAGGCACGTCCCTCAAATGCGGATTCATATTCCCCATAATTTTTATGACGTAATTTGCAGCCTTGTTAAGTTCCTCTTTATCTTTGATTTCCTTTACTGCATCAATCAGTTTATGCAAATGTCTTCCGTATTCAGGAATGATAAGATCCTTTCTTGCCGCATTATATTCTAATTCTTTTACCGCTTCTGTCGGATTAAAATTCTTATTCATTTTAGAAAGAAATTATGCCATTAATCGTAGATACTTCTAAATACTTTTTAATAATAGCATCTGAACTCTCCATCACTACATTTATTGAAACACTGATATAATTTCCGTTTTTAGAAGAAGTCGTTTTAATAACTGCTCCCATTCCGTCAAAAACTTTTTGAATCTCATTAACCTGCTCACCTCCAGACGGAACTATAAATTTATAGAGATATTCCAAAGGCCATTTATCAGTTGTATTTTCAAGTTCCTGCTTTAATCTTTTATAAAATTCTTCTGTCTTCTGATCCATAAAACTTATTTAATAGATACAAATATACGTTAGAAAAATCATTTTTATGAGGTAATTAATAAATCAATTTTTTAGTATGCATAAAATACTTATTTTTGCACCTTTATTAGTAAAAGTGGATAAAAAAATTGTTTTACTCATAGGGGGTCCCGGATCAGGAAAAACGACGGTTTTAAACGGTTTGGAAAAACTTGGATATACCTGTTACCCTGAAATTTCAAGAGAAGTTACAGCAGAAGCTCAAAAATCAGGAATCGATCAACTCTTTCTCAAAGAACCTTTACTTTTTAGTGAATTGCTGCTAAAAGGTCGTATCAAACAATTCAAAAATGCTCTGACTGAAAACGATGAGATTGTATTTATTGACAGAGGAATTCCTGATGTTGTTGCTTACCTGCATTATATTGGAAATGATTATCCTGAATTGTTTTCAGCAGCAGGAAAAGAACATACCTATTCCAAAATATTTATTTTACCACCCTGGGAAGAAATTTATATAAGCGATAATGAACGTTATGAAAGTTTTGAACAGGCGCAAATCATCCATACGCATTTAGTAGAAACCTATAAAAGTTATGGTTATGACCTTATTGAGGTTCCCAAAGCTGATTTAGACACCAGAATTAACTTCATTCTTAGTAATCTTTAATAATTCCCGATATTTCACTACTTTTAAATAAAAAATTTAAAGTTGTCAGAAGCTACACATATTCTTCGTAAATATTGGAATTATGAAAACTTCAGATCGCCTCAGGAGGAAATCATTGAGTCGGTTGTGGAAGGAAAAGACACCTTTGCCCTGCTCCCTACAGGAGCCGGAAAAAGCATCTGCTTTCAGGTACCTGCTATGATGTCTGAAGGAATATGTCTGGTAATATCTCCTCTGATCGCCCTCATTCAGGATCAGGTAGAAAGCCTTAAGAATAAAAACATCAAAGCAACTTCCCTTGCAGGTCAACTTAAACAAGAAGAGATATCCGATATTTTGGACAATTGCCTGTATGGCAATTACAAATTTTTATACCTCTCTCCGGAACGGCTAAAACAGGAATGGATTTTTGAAAGGATTCTGTCCTTACCAATCCATCTTATTGCAATTGATGAGGCTCATTGTATCTCACAATGGGGACACGATTTTCGCCCGGCATATCTCGAAATAAACAAACTGAAAGATTATTTTTTTAATACACCATTTATTGCTCTTACTGCATCAGCAAACAAACGTGTACAGGAAGATATCATACAACAACTAAAACTCAATAATCCGGCTGTCTTTAAAAAGAGTTTTGAAAGAAAAGAAATTGTATATAGTGTCTACATAGCGGATGACACGGAAAATCTGATGCACCGTATTGTACAGAAACATCCGGAATCAGCAATTATTTATGTACGTAACAGACGCAAAACTTTTCAGGTGGCTCAGAACCTGATCAGTTACGGCATTCAGGCTGATTTTTTTCACGGAGTACTCAATTTTAAAGAAAAAAAAGAAAAACTGCAACGCTGGCTCAACAATGAAAATCAGGTTATGGTGGCTACCAATGCTTTTGGAATGGGAATTGATAAACCCGATGTAAAAAATGTCATACATATTCAGATTCCTGAAAATATAGATAGTTACTATCAGGAAGCAGGAAGGGCAGGAAGAAACGGTTCCCGATCATTTGCTACAATTTTACTAAAATCCCAAGATATTGAAAAAGCAAAAGAGCTGTTTTACAATTCACTTCTTGATAAAACATTTCTTTTAAAAGTTTATAAAAATTTTGTCAATTACCACCAAATCGCTTACGGAGAAGGATATGCAGAGGTCTTTCACTTCAATTTCAACGACTTTTGTCTTAAATATCAACTGCCTCAAAACAAAACTTTTCAGGCATTTCAGTTTCTTGACAGACAGGCTATCATTCATCTCCAAACGGAATTCTCTTATATCAGTACAATACATTTTCTTATTTCCAATGAAGCCATACTCGATTATTTCAAAAATGAGCCCAGAGAAAGCCGTATTTTTTTAAACATCATCCATCACTATAAAGGTACTGACGAAATAGAAACTAAAATAGATCTTCAAAAAATTGCTGCAAGTGAAAATATATCTCCTGACAAGTTACTGGAAATTATTTATAAATGGCAAAATAAAGGGTTTTGTACTTTCAATAACAGCAATAGTGACACTACCGTACAATTTAATGAAATTAGAGAAGATGCCATCACTATCAACCGTTCTATCAGTTATCTGAAACAGCAAAATCAGATAAAAACACAGCAGTTTGAAGCCATGCTGAATTATATAACGGATACAGAAACCTGTAAAAACCAACTCATTCTGAAATACTTTGACGAATTTGTATCCGAAACCTGTGGTCAATGTTCGACTTGCAGAAACAAATTACAACAAAAAGAAATCAGCAAAAATCCATTGATAATAAAAAACAAAATACTTTATCTCACACAATCCAAACCTCTTGACCTTGAAGAACTGGCACAGCAGCTATCGCTGGAATCAGCTTTTCTTATTGGCTTTATCAGAGAACTGCTGGAAGAGGATAAATTAGAAGTACAACATCATAAATACATAGCAAGACAGATACAATGAAAAAATTACGCATCCTATTTATGGGAACTCCGGACTTTGCCGTAGGAATTCTCGATACCATTTTAAAAAATGATTTTGAAATAGTTGGTGTCATTACAGCACCTGATAAACCGGCAGGACGCGGGCAAAAACTTTCTCAGTCTGCTGTTAAAACCTATGCTTTGGAACACGACCTTCCAATTTTACAACCTGTCAACTTAAAGACTCCTGAATTTTTAGAAGAACTCCGTTCTCTTAATGCCAATCTTCAGATTGTGGTGGCTTTCCGTATGCTGCCGGAATTGGTATGGAAAATGCCAGAACTGGGTACCTTTAACCTGCACGCTTCCCTCTTACCTGATTACAGAGGAGCAGCTCCCATCAACTGGGCCATTATGAATGGTGAAACAAAAACAGGTGTTTCAACATTTTTCATCGATGAAAAAATAGATACCGGAGCTGTTATCCTCAGAAAAGAAATTGCTATTACTCCAGATGAAACAGCAGGAACTCTACATGATAAGCTGATGCATTTAGGAAGCGAAGCCGTAATAGAAACATTGCATTTAATAGAAAACAATAAAGTAACAACTGAAATACAGCCCGAACAGGAAACAAAAACAGCCTATAAGCTGAATAAGGATAACTGTAAGATCAATTGGGAGCTGGATGGCAGTGCCATATACAATCACATCAGAGGATTGCACCCTTATCCTGCCGCATGGACCTATTTTAATGACGGAGCACACCAATGGAATGTAAAAATATTCGATGTTATCTATACGAAAGAAAAACATAACCATGCCCCAGGTTCCATTATTACAGAAAAGAAGAAGCTGAAGATCGCTACAAAAGATGGCTTTATAGAAATTCTCAGTTTACAATTTCCCGGAAAAAAACGAATGGCAACGGCAGATCTGCTAAACGGTATCTCGTTATCAGACAAGGCATTCTGTAATTAGAAAGCAAATTTGGAAAACCAAAAGTTGTTTTTTTGAAAAAAACAACTTTTTCCTCATTTTTTCTTCCAATTTACTTGTTTTATTGGATTTAACTTTTAAATTTGTAATAGTTAAAAGATTAACCTTTATTTAAAAAAATTATTATGAACAAAACAGACTTAATCGACGCAATCGCAGAAGATGCTGGAATCACTAAAGCATCTGCAAAAAAAGCATTAGAATCTTTTTTAACAAATGTAGCAGGTACATTAAAAAAAGGAGATAAAGTATCATTAGTAGGATTTGGTTCTTGGTCAGTAAGCCAAAGAGCTGCAAGAGATGGTAGAAATCCACAAACTGGAAAGACAATCAAAATTGCTGCTAAAAATGTAGTTAAATTTAAAGCGGGTGCTGAATTGGATGGTTCAGTAAACACGCCAGCTAAAAAGAAATAATTTAGCTTAAAAAATATTTAAAAACCGTTCTTTACGAACGGTTTTTTTATTATTTTTAATAAAAAACTATGAATGTAACTCCTCACAAAGGAAACCTTCTCATTGCCGCACCCAACGCTTTAAACGATGCTGATTTCAGCCGAAGCGTAGTATTACTAACCGAACACTCAGAAAAAGGGTCTGTAGGTTTTATTCTCAACAAACCTTCAGATCTTACAATCAGTGATATACTGCCGGAGATAACGAAAGATTTCCCAATTTATCTCGGAGGTCCTGTAGAAAATGAAAATCTCTATTTTATTCATAATATCCCTCATATCATTAAAAACAGTATTGAAATATCTGATGGTATTTTCTGGGGTGGTGATTTTAATATACTCGTTGATCTATTAAAAAATGATGAAATAAATAAAACAAACATCAAGTTTTTCTTAGGATATAGCGGATGGGAAGCTTACCAATTAGAAGAAGAAATAGACATTGATTTTTGGGTAGTATCTGAAAACAGCGAGAAACTCCCATTGTTTCATATAGCAGGTGCCACAATATGGAAAGACTTATTGATGAATTTAGGTGAAAAATATGTTATCTGGGCAAATGCCCCTGAAGATCCAATTATGAATTAATCCAAACGTATTTTTGCATTTAGTTTCACCAATAACTGATCTGCGACTGTACGGGTAAATTCTTTTTTGCGATATTTTGTTACAGACTGAATGCCAATAATAGTATTGGTAAGAAATATTTCTTCTGCTTTTTGTAATTCGAACGGAGAAACAGAACGTTCTTCAATTGTTAAGTCCGTAGATTTTCTGATCAATTCAATTATTTGTTTACGCATGATACCATTTAAACAGCCATCGGCAATTGGTGGCGTTGAAATGGTATTTCCGTTTACAATAAAGACATTCGCATTTGTCGCTTCTATGATGTTTTTTTCATCATTGATAAGCAAACAGTTATCATAGCCGTTTTCCTCAGCAAAAATAGCAGCCGTAATGCTTACCAGCTTATTTGTTGTTTTTAAAGTAGACAACAGGTGTTTCGTAACATAGAAATCTTTAAAAAGTTCTACCTCATACGGCTGAGGATTATTGACATAAACCGTTTCATGATGCGCCTGAGCCGTAATCAGAAAAGAAATTGTTCTGTCTTTAGGCAGGTATAAACCGTCGCCCGCTCTGTAACAGGTGATTCTTACGCGGTAGGCAGCACTTTTTTCAGATAACGCTTGTAATAAGTTGAGAATTTGCTCTTCCAGATATTCCATAGTAAAATTCATTGGAATTTCCATTCTTACAATACGCATAGAAGCCATCAATCTAAAATAATGATCTTCTAAAAATAAAACTTTATCATCTAAGACCTTACATGTCTCGAAAACGGCATCACCGTATAAAAAAGCTCTGTTATGCTCTAATTGTTCTGAAGTGGACGCTGTAAGCTCTCCGTTAAAATTTACCATAAAAAAAATGCTCTGTCGTAAAACAGAGCAAATATAAAGGTTTTTAAAATTCTAAACAGAACCTATTACTTTTTTTAAATCCGTAATTTGATTTTCCCACAACAATTTCTGATCTTCGATTTCATCTTCTTCAGCAAAATCTGTTACTAAAAGTGTTACTCCTTTAGTAAGTTCATCTCTTACGATCTTAATCTCAAAGAAATAATCGGTATCGCTGTCGTCTTCATCCAGCCAACGGAATTTTATTTTTTCATCTGTCTTTTTAGTCGCTAATTTTGCTTTCTCTTCAGAATCACCCCATATAAAGGTATAGAATTCACCTCTTGAGTTTACATTATCTGCAAACCACTCCGATAAGCCTGAAGGAGTGGCGATGTATTGATAAAGCAATTGAGGAGAAGAATTAATTGCAAACTCCAGTTCAAACTTTACTTTCATAGTTAATTTTTTTGGAAATATAGAAAAAAATAGTCACTAAAAAAAACTTATTAAAATAATTTTCTTTACGCAACATAGCCCATTCATTTACAATAACTTAAAATACAACCCCATGTTTTTTTTATTTTTATTCATAATTTCCTCGAAAAACACTTGTTTGGTATGATTAAATATACATATATTTGCACTCGAAAAATCAACAATACGGCGAGGTAGCTCAGTTGGTTAGAGCGCAGGATTCATAACCCTGAGGTCACGGGTTCAACTCCCGTCTTCGCTACTAAACAGGACAAATGAAATATATTTTCGTTTGTCCTGTTCTTTTTTTGGCTAACGCATCAGAAGTGTTGACAGAATTTACAAACTCAAAGTTGTATTAAAAATTTATTTCTCTAAAGTTTCCATCAGCACTTCATTTCCATCTAACTGATAATGAGTCGTGATAGAGAGCATTCACTAATAAAAAACAGGCTTTTTAACGGGCAATAAAAAAGCGGGCAAAATGCCCGCCTTTAACGATCGTACTTCCTATGGAAGTGTAAGAATATGATTTTCTATTTGTTGAAAATTACTGGTAGTAATCAGGTTACCCGGATTAACGTTAAATACAGGGTTACCTCCTGTTATTACAGTAGAAATAATTTCATATCTATATTGTCCGTTCTGCTCGCCAACAAAAATTATATGTGCATTTATACCGTCCGGTATAGCCGGTTGTGGGGTTCCAAACATATTGAATGCTGCATCAAAAGAGTACAAATGCATCAGTGCATTTTTTTCATTCTCAAATGCAACATACACACTGGAATTCGATTGGTTAAAACCAGCTGGTATCTTAATACTCATATTTGTTTTAGGTCTTGGATCACTGTAGAATTTATCGCAGTTATACCAACCAAAAGTGCTTGAATTATTTATAAGTATATTGTAAACTGTTCCCTCTTGAAATACAGGGGATCCGTTAGCAAAAGAAACATCTGAAACAGCTGCATTATTCCACCAAAAAGAACCATCCGGATCAGTAATACCATTCCACAAAAGCATTCCGTTAGGATTTGCCTGAGAATTATTAGTTGCTATATTAACCTGTATAGGTTGGTTCAATGTTACCTGAGTGCCGTTTGCATCTCTAATCATCAGATAAAATTCTCCACCCGAAACTAAAAGTTCTCTCTCTCCAGTCTGTGGATTAAAACCCATTGTCGGCTTGTTTAATGAAACCATTTTTTCAATAGTAAATAATTCCACATAATCTACATAAATATATCCGTCAATCAGACCTCCGTCTTCATAAGTAAGAGCGTTGGGCGGAATTACAATGCTTGATGTAGTTTGTCCTTTGAGCATGTCTCCCGAAATTGTTAGTCCTTTCTGAGATGAATAACGGTACATTCCGCCTAAATTCATCTTGTCAAAGGCTTCTTTTCGCAAGCGTTCTAATTCTTTCGTTGGTTTAGAAGCAAAATTTTGAGTTTGTTCGTTGCTGTTTGCACTGGTTTGGTTGTAATCATTTGCATCGTTTTCACATGAGAAAAAAAATGCGGCAACTGCTACAGTTAATAGAAGTTTTTTCATAAAAATACATAGTTTTGTGTTAATAGATCTAAAATAATATATAAATTTTACAAAAAAACATTGTTTTTATAATTTGTTTTCACTATTTTATAAAATAAAAATCATGCCAGCATTAAAAAGATTGTAAATCCTGTGACTGGGTAGGAATAATAACGTCAAATTCATTCCGTTTTCTAAGCTAAAACCGATACCCATTACCTTTTTAGGAATGTTTCAGAAGTGTTGATCCAATTTATAAAGCTTATGAAACCAAGTTCCAAATCTTTCAAAAAATTGTTTCAAAATTTATTCGGATTCACCACAGATAAAGTATAAGGTTGAAATCAATTGTCACACTTTTTTATTCCCTTCAAGTTGGAGCCATACATAACTCATACTATATCAGCTTTAACAGCGTAGCTCTCATTATTTTAAATTCTGCATTTTTTTTCTTAACTTGTAGTAAATCTTTAAAAACCCAAAGCTATGAACACATTAAAAGGAAAGAAAATTGCAATACTTACAGAGGATGGTTTTGAAGAAGTAGAACTTACCAGTCCGCGGGAAGCTCTTATAAATGCGGGAGCCGAAGTATTTATTGTATCACCAAAAAGCAATCATGTAAAGGCAAAATCAGGAGATGACTGGTCAAAGGAGTACAAAGTTGATATTCCACTTTCAGAAGCAGGTGTATCAGAATTTGATGCATTGGTATTACCGGGAGGTGTTATCAATCCTGATAAATTGCGAACAAATAAGGAAGCAGTAAAGTTTATACAGACTTTTTTTAAAGACAACAAACCTGTTGCTGCTATCTGTCATGGACCGCAATTGCTAATCAATGCAGATACCATACGCAATAAAAAAATAACTTCAGTAAAGGCTATTGAAGTTGATTTGAAAAACGCCGGAGCTGTCTGGGAAGACAAAGAGGTTGTTGTAGACGGTAATTTGGTTACAAGCAGAACCCCTGATGATTTACCGGCTTTTAACCAGTCAACCATTGAGTTGATTGCCCAAAGCAAACACAACTCATAATATACGAAACTGTATTACGGGATTAATAAAAACGCAGGTCATTTTCCTGCGTTTTTATTTGACACAATAAATCTTTGAAAATTTAACCACAAACAGCCTGACAACAATGCGAGCAAGATTACGTTACAACTCTGAATACGACGCATTACATCCCAAAGAAAAAAAATTATTGGAAAAATTGACTGTTTCAATACGGAAATTTGTATTAAAGTCTCCTACAATTAGTAAGGTATTTTATAAAACACGTGATGCACATGCAACAACGTACAATGTGTTAGAAGGTAAATTCATGCTGCATGAAAACAGTGAACACCTTTCAATATTTCCAGAGAAAATCATGGACGTAACCCTGAGAATTTCCAATGCCCATCTGAAAATTGTAAAAGGAAAGTGGATTCCGGCGTATGGCTTTTCTTTAAAGCTCAAACATGACGCACAAACAGTTGCTAATTTTCCGCTTGTCAATTTCCCGCTCTTCCCTTTTAACAATGTTACTAAATTTTTACGTCTGTTTACAGCAATTAATCAATATTATACCGGAAACTTTTTCAAAAAAATAAGCAATGGCTTACACCTCATCTGGAATAGTACGGGGATATTCCCAGAAATTCTCCACCTTTCTTTTATAAAAAATGTTGTACGGTTTATAAAGAGTAGAAATAATTTCATCCTATCTTTTTCATACCATTCTATAGGTGTTTACCGTTTTGGCAATCATCTGGTAAAACTAAAACTTGTTCCGGAAATGGCTTCCCAACCTTACTCCCAAACATCACCAGACGTATCTGTCGAAGAATATATGGCGCAGAATAGATTCTTTAAAGCTGAACTTTTTGCACAGTATGCTTATGATCTTAAGAATCAGCCCGTCAATCAACTCCATCGGGAATGGAAAGACACTCCATATATTTCCATCGGACTATTGCACTTCGATTCAATCGCAAATAAAAAAGATCTAAAACAGGAACTTTTATCTTTTAATCCGTTTGAAAATATTGATGCCTTACAACCGGTAGGAAAAATACAGCAATTAAGAAAAAGAGCATACGAAGCTTCCTTTAGAGCCAGATCGGAACCTTAATTACAATTCCAAATAAGACCGTGATTTAAACAGTTCTCTTTACAGATTGGGTCACATAATAACCATGTGGTTAATTTTAAAAATAAAAGAATAAAACGCTTTTTAGAAACATTTCAATCACTTAATACATCCTGCCGTTTTTATATTAAAAAATATTTTATTAACTTACAGTATATTAACCATATAAATTATGTGCATTATGAAAAAATTAATTATTATGAGCATTATTGCTTTTAGTTCCCTGACAACTTTTGCAGGAAATGGAGATAAGGCAATCGAACAATCGAAAATGGAGAAAATTGCATTGGAGATCAATCCGCATGAAGAAGTACTCCGAAATTACCACGTAACCATTTTTGCTCAGGGCTATAACAGTCAGTTTGGCGAACATTATATTATCATTCTATATGATGAGACAGGTTGTATGACCTTATTGGATATAAAAAATAAAGTACAGCAATATCAACAGTCAAGACCGAACGACACCATAACTTTTAAAGTAGAAAGAGTTGCCGGTTCGTGCTCTGTTCCTCTCTAAACATGAGATTTTACAGATATCAGAAAGCGGATTTATAACCCGCTTTTTATTTATATATAAGAACCATGTCTTTATTTTTTTTGATTATAGTTACTACTCACAAACATTTCATTCTGCTGGTCGGAAATAATTTCTATATAGCGTTCATAGTGTTTTAAAACATCACTTATCAATTCATTTTTTGTAAAATACTGAACATCATATCCCTCTCTGGAATCTCCGAAATATGCTTTTGGATAAAAAGTTTTACTGTGATCGAGATCCGGTAAATTCTCTTCCTGTATCATAAATTCAGATACGGTCTTAGGTTGATTTTTTACACCATAAATAAAATTATTAATCACGTCATGCTTTATTTCAATTTCTATTTTTACGGGTTGTTCCGCAGTATTTATTCTGGCTTCAATACCATTTTTTTCAAATTCCTGACACAGCTCTTCAAAAGCTTCTTTTACAGTCGTTTTTAGATAGGCATCTACTGTCTTACTATCTTTAAACGATACAATCTTTTTTAACCGTTCCTGCCAGAATTCACCAGACCATGGAACTGTAGCTACTGAAAAATTGCGGTCATAATATTTTTGATCAATGGTAAGACCTTTCATCAGACTAACGCAAAACAACAGCATGATCACAGCAAACGGAAGCGCTGTGATTAAGGTCATGGTCTGTAATGCCTGCAAACCACCGGCATTGAGCAATAATAAAGCCAGTACAGCCAGTAAAACTCCCCAGAATATCATCTGCCATTTAGGCGAATTTTCAGCATTTTTTGTCGCTATACCGTTCATTACAAGTATTCCGGAATCAGCAGATGTTACAAAAAATATGATGATAATGGCAATTACCACAAAGCTTATCGTTTCTGTCAATGGTAAATATTCTAAAAACTGAAACATAAGCTGGTCTGCATTGTCTGCTAACGCGCTGAGCATACCTCCTGCCTCATTCGCATCAAACCAGATGGCACTGTTGCCAAAAACTGACATCCAGATAAAATTAAAAAGTGCGGGAATGATGAGTACAGCTGCAATAAACTCTTTGATCGTGCGTCCTTTTGAGATTCTTGCAATAAACAAGCCTACATACGGTGACCAAGAAATCCACCATGCCCAGTATAGAATTGTCCAGTTGTAAAACCAGGGTAAGGTATCACTCTCATAAATATGCGTATTAAAAGTCAATTCAAAAAAATTACTGAGATAATTTCCCAATCCTTCTGTAAAACTGCTGATTAAAAAAACCGTTGGTCCAAAGAATAGAACAAAAAGCAGTAATAATACTACACTGATAATATTGATTTTACTGAGTAGTTTCACACCTTTATTGACGCCTGAAGTTGCAGAAAGAATCGCCAGTGATGTGAGCACCGCAACAATAATCAATTGATTAGAAAATCCACCTTCTGAAACTACATGGAGTGTTTCTAATCCTGAATTGATTTGCACAACTCCAAATCCCAACGTGGTTGTAATCCCAAAAAAAGTACTGCACAAGGCAAAAACGTCTACTGCATCTCCCCACTTGCCATTTATTCTGTCTTTTAGCAACGGATAAAAACAGCTTCTGAGTGAGAGTGGTAATTTATAACGATAAGCAAAATAAGCGAGTGCCAATCCTACCACTCCATATATCGCCCATGCATGAATACCCCAATGAAAAAAGGTATATAATTGAGCTCCTTTGGCCTGATTAACAAAATCATTTTCTCCGAAAACGGAACTCGAATAATGAGAAATGGGTTCTGCTACACTAAAAAACATCAATCCGATTCCCATACCTGCAGCAAAAAGCATGGACAACCAAGAAAAGAAAGAATATTCAGGTTTGCTGTCATTTGAGCCAAGTCTTATACTGCCAAACTTACTAAACATGAGGTATAGGAGAAAAAGTACAAATAAGGTTACTGCCCATACATATATCCAGTTAAGATTTACAAAGAGGAATTCTTTTACTGTGTTTAATAAAGTATTGGTAACATCCGGGAACAATATAGTACCGACGCATACTCCGATGATAAAGATCAGACTGGGTATGGTAATGCGTTTATTAAGAGTAGTTGGGGTAGAAATGCTTTTCATTGTTGGTGTATTATAATTAGTATCAATAACGCATAAGCGTTAAAAAACAAACGAAGTTACGAATTAATTATAAAGTGATGGCTGTCTGATAATCGATACTCCCATCATAGTTAGAATCTATGGATTGTGAGTTCCTTTCAAATTTTTGTAGATTTACAGTATAGAGTTACAACTTTTGTCATTTATTTTTGGTAAAGGCTGCCGTTGTGAATTCCTTTCAAATTTTTGTAGATTTACAGTATAGAGTTACAACTAAAGTGGATATCTGACCCTATGGGAAGAAGTTGTGAATTCCTTTCAAATTTTTGTAGATTTACAGTATAGAGTTACAACTTATGTACCAAGACGCACAAAACACGATTAGTTGTGAATTCCTTTCAAATTTTTGTAGATTTACAGTATAGAGTTACAACAATGAAAATTAAAGAAAACGGTTTTTCCATGTTGTGAATTCCTTTCAAATTTTTGTAGATTTACAGTATAGAGTTACAACAGCCTCTAACTTGTCTGAGATAAAAAAGGGGTTGTGAATTCCTTTCAAATTTTTGTAGATTTACAGTATAGAGTTACAACTTATAAAATACTCATGAACAAAGAAAATTTGTTGTGAATTCCTTTCAAATTTTTGTAGATTTACAGTATAGAGTTACAACTTGAATGGGACAACTCAGAGAGCCAAACTAGTTGTGAATTCCTTTCAAATTTTTGTAGATTTACAGTATAGAGTTACAACCGTTCTAATTCCGCTTTTACGGTGATGTTAGTTGTGAATTCCTTTCAAATTTTTGTAGATTTACAGTATAGAGTTACAACAAATCCAAGCAAACAGCTATGATAGCGCAAGTTGTGAATTCCTTTCAAATTTTTGTAGATTTACAGTATAGAGTTACAACAATG
>DAMCXY010000029.1:0-26739 GCA_032096595.1 Flavobacterium sp.
TTCTTTTGAATCCTCAATCATAATCTGATTGAGGATTTTTTTTTGGAATAAACTTTATAAAAAATACGACTTGACTTATTATATAAAGTGATGAGATGAATGTTGCTCTGTTACTGTCTTTATCATGTAGCATTATAATAGAATATACTCCTTGTGTAATGATGTTGTAACAGCATATATAAAGTATATGCAATGCCTCTATGATAATTGTAAAAAGCAGCTGACAGGATCTTTTAGTTTTTATAACAGCAGTATCATGAAATGTTGGTATACATAAAAGATAAGACTTTTTAAACATCATTTTTAAGCTGTTTTTTGCTGTTTGAACAGAGTTGTTAGATGAATAAGACAAAAGGCTCAAATAGCGATCTTATCTGTTGAATGGCATCAATAAAAAAGTCCCTGAGCAATTTACTCAGGGACTTTTTTTTATTATCTGTAAACCGAATTAATCTATTGATTTTACTACGGCTTTTTCCGCTTCTTTTCTGGTACCATCAAATCCGTCAACTCCGGAAACAGTAGTATATTTTAAAACATATTTTTTTCCAGGATTCAGGCGATTATAGATGCTTTGACACATTAGCGTAGCTTCATGAAATCCGCATAAAATAAGTTTTAATTTACCCGGATAAGTATTAATGTCACCAATGGCATAAATACCTTCGATATTGGTTTGGTAATCCAATGCATTATTAACTTTAATGGCATTTTTTTCTATTTCCAATCCCCAGTTAGCAATAGGTCCGAGTTTAGGTGTTAATCCAAATAGTGGAATGAAGTAATCGGTCTCTATTATTTGAGTATCATCACCATTAGACAATGTCAGGGACTCTACTCTTTCATTACCATGTATGGCTGTGATTTCAGCTGGTGTGATCAGATTGATTTTTCCAAGCTTTTTTAATTCCTGTACTTTTTCTACTGAATCTAAAGCACCTCTAAATTCATTTCTTCTGTGTACAAGAGTTACATTGGAAGCCACATCAGACAGGAAGATAGACCAATCTAATGCAGAATCTCCACCACCGGCTATAACAATATTTTTATCACGGAATTGCTCCGGATTCTTAACGAAATATTCCACACCTTTTTCTTCATAGAAAGCGATGTTTTCAATTAGAGGTTTTCTTGGTTCAAAGCTGCCTAAACCACCTGCAATTGCGATTGCTTTTGCGTGGTGTTTTGTTCCTTTGTTGGAAGTTACGATAAAGGTACCGTCTTCAAGCTGATCAATTGTTTCTGCTACTTCATTTAAGGTAAATCCGGGTTCAAATTGTTTTATTTGCTCCATCAGATTATCTATAAGTTCAGCGGCTCCAACAGAAGGATAGCCTGGTATATCAAAAATAGGTTTTTTAGGGTATAACTCAGTAAGTTGTCCACCAGGTTGAGGCAATCCATCTATTAGATGGCATTTTAGCTTTAATAGCCCGGCTTCAAAAACAGCGAATAATCCCGTTGGTCCAGCACCAATGATCAGTATATCTGTTTCAATCATAAATAATTTAATTTAAATAGAAATAATTTTAATTATTTCTTAAATCTACTTTTCCCTGATTATTATTTAATTCAGAAATGTTGGTCACCGTTTCAATTTCAGGAGCATATTTTTTTATGGTTGTTTCCACACCTGCTTTTAATGTCATCTGGTTGACATTGCAAGAAATACATGCACCGAGTAATTGTACAGTAACGTATTTATCGTCTTCAATAGAAATAAGATTGATATCTCCGCCATCTGATTTTAAGAAAGGACGGATTTCATCTAATGCTTTTTCTACATTTAATCTTATGGTTTCGCTGGTTGTTGTCATAGCTGAAAAGATTATAAATTATTTTTTTACGGCAGCACAACCTGCCATTGTGGTTATTTTTATAGCTTCTGTCGGAGGTAGGCTTTCGTTGCGTTTCACAACCTCTTCTACAACATTTCGTGCAATATTCACAAAGGCTTCTGCTACCGGTGTTTCTTCCTGTAACGATGCAGGACGCCCATAATCACCCGCTTCACGAATAGACTGTACAATAGGTACTTCTCCAAGGAAAGGGACTTCTAAATCACGGGATAAATTTTTAGCACCTTCATGTCCGAAGATGTAATATTTGTTTTCCGGAAGTTCTTCAGGAGTAAAATAGGCCATATTTTCAATGATACCTAAAACAGGAACATTGATGCTTTCTGACATAAACATGGAAACACCTTTTTTTGCATCAGCTAAAGCAACAGCCTGTGGTGTACTTACTACAACAGCACCTGTGATGGGCAATGACTGCATGATGGATAAGTGAATATCTCCGGTTCCAGGAGGTAAATCGAGCAATAAAAAGTCTAATTCTCCCCAATCAGCATCAAAAATCATTTGATTTAATGCTTTAGAAGCCATAGGACCTCTCCAGATAACCGCCTGATCAGGACTTGTAAAAAATCCGATAGATAATATTTCTACACCATAACTGGTGATAGGTTTCATTTTTGACTTACCTTCTACTTCTACAGAAATAGGGCGTGCTCTTTCCACATCAAACATGATGGGCATTGATGGTCCATAGATGTCAGCATCTAATACGCCCACTTTAAAGCCCATATTGGCAAGCGTAACCGCTAAGTTTGCTGTAACGGTAGATTTTCCAACTCCGCCTTTACCGGATGAAACTGCGATAATATTGCTGATACCAGGAATCGATTTTCCTTTGATTTCAGGTTTTTCAGGGGTTTCAACTTTTATATTGACTTTAATTTTTGCTTTGTCGTAAATTTTTTCATGAATCACTTTCATGATATCTACTTCAGCTCTTTTCTTGATATGTAAGGCAGGATTGTGTAATGTAAGATCAACAACAACTTCATCTCCAAAGGTCATTACGTTTTGAACAGCACCACTATCTACCATATTTTTTCCTTCTCCCGCTATAGAAATAGTTTCTAAAACAGCAAGAATTTCTTTCCTATCTAATTTCATTTATATTTTACTTTATTACTTCAAACAGAAGTACTTATGTAGACTAATTTTAAATTACAAATATACTACGAAATGTTGGAAATTGAAAGTTAATGGCTTGTGAAAATGATGTTTATTTCTTATCGTGTAATAGTTAAAAATTATTGTTGAGTAATAATAGTTTCTGATATCCCATGTTTTGTAAAAGTTGGTTGTTCAGATAATTATATTCGGATAGCAATAATTGGTTCTGAGCTGTTTTATAAGTAATTGCATCTACTTTTCCATAGATGAATTTTGAAGTGGTTGTTTGAAAAGATAAAGTAGAAAAACGGATATTTTCAGTAATTTGTGATTCAAGCGTTATCAATTGATGCAATTGTTGTTTTTCAAGGTTAAATTCATTTAGCGTTGCCTGAATCATGTTTTGCTTTTGCTGTTCTTTTATTTCTTTTTCTATTCGTTTTGCATTTCTTAATCTTGTAGCATTTCCTTTTGAAAAAACAGGAACATAAAGACTCAATCCTAAGAAATTACTCTTATTGGTTTGTAGTTGTCTTTCAAAATTAAAAGAAGTATCTGAAATGTTTTTTATCTGATTGGCATAAAAGGTTCCATACGAATAATGGAGTGATAGTTTTGGAAGAAAATTAGATAACGTTTGCTGATAAACAACGATCGCTTTTTGTAGTTCGATATCGCTTTTTTTTATTTTGCTGTTACTATTGAGGTCAAATTCAATGTTTTCTTCAACAGATATGAGATCTTCATGTAACGAATAAGAAGTATAATCATCCTTAATGAAGAAAATATTTTGGAATAATTGAGTTTTTTTGTTCTCATATTCATGTATTGCTTGTTGTAACACAATTTTTTCCTGAGAATAAATGACTTCAATATCATATAAGTCACTTTCAGGTTTTAGCCCAGTAGATACTTCTTTGCGGATTCTTTCCAATTGATTTTCAGAGTTGACCAATTGTTTTTCTAAGATATTAACCCATTCCTGAGCGGCGAATGCTTCATAAAACTTTTTTAGTAACAGTATATTATACTCCTGTAATATTACCTCATTATCCTGACGTTGAAAAGCACTTTCAAGTCGGTCTAATTTAGACTTTTTAATTTCTGAAAAATTGAATAGAGCTATCTGGCTGTCTAGTGAAAAAAGGTCTGATTGTACATTTGAACTGATACGATTGTTTGTTGAAGGATCAATCGTTGAACCGAAATTATAATTATGGTTGGCGCTCAAACCAATTTCAGGTAAATAGGTATGCGATAGTTTGACCGCATTATTTTGAGCTAACATAATTTCGAGTTGCTTTATTTTGAAATCAAGATGATGTTCTCTGCCATATTCTATACAGTCCCGAAAACTCCAGATAGTATGCTGCGCTTTTCCCCCGAAAGGGAAAAACACAACAAGTAAAAAGAAACAAACGACTTTATTCATATTTCAAATATTTCAGAATATTGATTCTTGTAGCACTGTAAGATTTGGAAAATACCACTATTATGGTTAAAACAATCATGATGATAAAAGCGATACAAAAAGCGATATATGGAAAATCTATACGGTAGGCAAAATTGTTTAGCCACAGCTGGAGTAAATAATATCCCGGAATCAGCGCTAATAAAAAGCCAATAATACAAAATAGAATATATTGTTTTGATAATTGAAGCAAAAGGCTTTTGGTTGAAGCTCCCAATACTTTTTTTATGGCAATCTGTTTGTATTGCCTTTCAATGGTAAATGATGATAGAGCAAATAAACCAAACAGTGCAATGGCAATAACCACAATATTCAGTATGGCAAACACATTGCGTTGTTTTATGTAACTGGCATAGGTTTTTGCAAATTCTTTATTGACAAATTCAGCATTAAACGGATAATCAAAATCAACTTTTGTTTTCCAGAATTTTTCTAACTGATGTAAGACGTCTTCACTTTCAGCAGCATCGATTTTTACAGATACTGCCTGTAGGTTTGTATCCATCCAGCTGATGGTTTTTGGATGATAGAAAATCATCGGAGGAACTTTTTCTGTTAGACCATATAAATTAAAATCTTCTACAATCCCTACAATCTTTAATGGGTTTCCATTCCAGTCAAATTTTTTATTGATCAGGTTTTTATTCCCAAGTTTTCTTGCAGCTGTCTGGTTAATCAATACTGACTCAATGGTGTCGGAAGCAAGATTGGAATCCAGATCGCGACCTTCTGCTATTTTGATTTTCATCATATCCAGATATCCGAAATCAATAGCTACGTTCTGAGCCTGTACATTCTTACCATCTATAGAGAAACCTGATGAAGAACTCACACCGGAACCAATACGCATAGAAGAAATATTTACCTCTTTGACACCTTTTATCTTCATCATTTCTGACCGGATGCTTTTGTAAAAATTATAGCGGTTCGGTTTTTCATAATTCAAATACCTGATGGTGAGAATCTGATCTCCTGAAAAACCTAAATCTTTTTTAGCCATATAGCTTACCTGTTCATTGACTATATATCCTGCGATAAGAAACAATGTAGCAATAAAAAACTGTACAATAAGCATCGTATTGCGCAGCCAGATCCCGTTTTTGCTACGTCCAAAATTCCCTTTCAGAACTTTCAATACTTGGAAATTAGCAATGTAAAGAGCAGGGAAAATACCTGCAGATATAATTACTATTAAAAAGATGATGGTAAAATATCCTATAAAATCTGTCAAGTGAAACACGAGTGCCTTGTTCAACAAAACATTGTAATATGGTAATAAGATTTCAGTAAGTGCCAATGCACAGATAAAAGCAAGAAAAACGAGAATGCTTGTTTCAAAAATAAATTGTAAAACAATATTTTTCTTACCGGCACCGGTTATTTTTCTGATACCTACTTCTTTGGCTCTTTTTGTTGCCTGTGCAGTTGCCAGATTGATATAGTTGATAATGGAAAGTACAAGAATTAAAACAGACAAACCTATATTGATTTTCAGAAAAACGCCGTTTGCCTTGCCTTCAGGAAAGCCCGTTATTTCTGCTTTTAGGCGAACATCTTCTAAAGGTTGTAAGAATGTTGTCATACGACCGTTTTTTTCCAGATAATCTTCTAATGTAAGACCTTCTTTTTTAGCAAGCTGTCCTTCACGATTTTGCAAGTTTATATCCTCGATGGTTTTTAATATGCGGTCTTTACTTTCTGTGTTTTTTAGTTTAATAAGAAAGTTAAAATTAAAATTCCCCCATTCATTTTTCTGCAATTTTAGCTGACTTTCCAGATCATTTGAAATAAGGGAAGGATTGATGGACGATTTGCCGGGTACTCTGTAAACCGTTGTTATGGTATAAGAGCCATTAGAAACATCCTGTACTATTTTATTGATCACATCAGTTGTACCAAATAGTTCAACTGCTTTTTCTTCAGACAAAGCAACCGCTTTCTTTGTAGCTGAGAAAGCAGCAACAGATCCTTTAACAACTTCAAACGGAAAATATTCAAAAAAGTTTGGCTCAGTAACAACAGCATTGTTGACAACTTGTTTTTTACCATTAATCACTAAAAGAGAAATAGTACCATTATAGGAAGAATAATAACAATAAGAATCTAACTCTGAAGCAGCCTCTTTTAGAAGAGGTCCTAACGGAGCAACATTATAAGGCCATATTTCAGTTTCATTAATTTTTACCAATACTTCCTGTACCAATTCTTTATTCGGGTTCCATTTATCGTATGAGTTCTCCTCTTCCCAGTATATAGAGGACAAGATAACAGCGGTAATACCTATTGCCAACCCGATGATATTGAGTAAGGTATAGGTTTTGTTATGAGCCGTATTGTAAACGAATATTTTTATCCAGTTTTTAAGCATCTTTTTTTATTTTATTCTGTGAATACATTGACTGTTTTCTGATTGTTCTTTTCTGATAAGATTTCGCCATCTTTCATGATAATGGTCTTTTGAGAAAAAGCAGCATCGTTAGAGGAGTGTGTCACCATTAAAATTGTGGCACCATTTGCGTGAAGTTGTGTAAGTAATTCCATTACCTCATTTCCATTGGTACTGTCAAGATTTCCGGTTGGCTCATCTGCCAGAATTAGTTTGGGATTGGTTATGAGCGCCCTTGCAACGGCTACACGCTGTTGCTGGCCTCCAGATAATTGTTGCGGATAATGCTGTAAACGATGCATGATGTTTAGTTTTTCTGCAATCTGCTGTATTCTTTTTTTTCTTTCCTGAGCTTTAATGTTGTTATAAATCAAAGGCAATTCAATGTTATCATATACTGACAGTTCATCAATCAGATTGAAATTTTGAAAGATGAATCCAATGTTCTGTTTTCTTAATTGAGCACGTTTTGCTTCTTTCATGTTCACGATCTCATTTCCGAGTAAGTGATAGCTTCCTTCCCGAATGTCATCGAGCAAGCCAATGATGTTGAGCAAAGTAGATTTGCCACAGCCTGATGGTCCCATAATAGATACAAATTCACCTTCGCTGATATGCAGACTAATGTCATTTAAGGCTTTCGTTTTTACCGTTTCCGTTACAAACGTTTTATGTAAATTTTTGATAGTAATCATTGATAGTTTCTTTACGTTATGGTTCTATATTTAATTGATCGATATTCATATAATCTTCATAATTGGATACAATTACTTTTTCTCCGGGTTGAAGTCCTGTAATAATTTCATAGTAATCCGGGTTTTCTCTTCCGAGCTTTATCGTACGTTTAACCGCTTTGTTTCCCTTTACCACAAAGATCCACTTTCCTTTGGTTGCCGTGTAAAAATTTCCTTTTGGTAGGACAACCGAGCTTTTCTCGCTGGATAACGACAGACGAATGCTGAAAGAACTGCCTTCCTGTAATCCTGTCGGAGGTGATCCTGTAAAATTAAGTTCTGCTTTAAATTGTCCGTTTTTTACCGCAGGAATTATTTTTGTAATACTGACTTCAACATTATTTCCTTTTATTTCCATTTGTCCTTTTTGGTTCTGTTGTATTTTTTCTAAATAAAATTCATCAATATTAGCCATTAGCTTATATCCTTTCATTTCATCTACTTTTCCAATACTGGTTCCTGCGAGGTACGTTTGTCCTAAAATAGCTTCAAAGGAACTCAGCCTTCCTGAAACCGGTGCCAGAACCAAGAAATTTTTTTTGTTTTCCCTCAGTGTTTCCAGACTTTTCTGCATAATATTCAGTGCCTTGTTGATTTGTTCAAGTTGCAATTGATTGGAATGTTTTTCTCTGTTCAGACTTTCCTGTAAAAGCGTTTTTCGTTCCCTTTGATACCGATATTTCTCCTGAGTTTGTTCCCATTCATTTTTTGCCAGTATCTGTTTCTGAAAAAGGGTCTGGTTAAGTTGATATTCCAGTTGTGTCTGATTAAAATCGTGTTCCATAGCGATCAGATCTTTTGATAAAACGAGTTCCTGGTTACGTAATGAGAGCTTGGCAACATTCAAATTGTTCATTTGTTCGATAATTGCAGTTTCCTGTGATAAAAAATTGAATTCTGTATTGGGATTGTATAACCGGGCCAGTGGCATTCCTTTTTCTACCATTGCTCCGTTTTCTGTAAAAAGTTCCTGTACCGATCCACCTTCTACGATATTGATAAGCATAGACTCTAATGGAACTGCCTGTGCCTGAAGAATCATGAAATCCTGAAATACATCATTTTTGACTTCCTTTATAAGAAGTTCTTTAGCAGATACATTTAATATTTTAGGTTTTGTTGCTAAATGGTATATTAAGAATCCAATACTTAAAAAAAATAAAATCAATAGTACAATGTATTGTTTTTTTCTATTTTTACGAGGTCGAATAGTGTCCATTATCAGTTATTTGTCTGATTAATAGATAGATATTTTCGTGCCGGAATTTTATAAAGCGGTAATTGACTGAAAGAGAAAGACAGTACAAAATCACCAGAATGAAAAACTGTCCGATATCGGACACTGATCGTACGATATCGGACAAACGCTCCTCCCTTATGAAAAAAATAAATGCTTCAGTTTTAGTAATTGATGATCAGGAAGAAGTACTGATTGCAGCCCGTTTGTTTTTAAAAAGGCATTTTAATGAAGTGACCACACTTTCTAATCCTGCCAATATTATAAAAACCATCAGCGAAAAAAATGTTGGTGTTGTATTATTAGATATGAATTTTCGTTACGGGTATGAGAATGGAAAGGAAGGTATTTACTGGATGAAAGAAATTGCACAGATTTTTCCTGATGTGAAAATAATTCTAATGACTTCTTATGCAGATGTGCATACGGCAGTAGAAGGTATAAAACTTGGGGCTGTTGATTATCTGTTAAAACCCTGGGAGAATGATAAGCTTCTGGAAATTATAAAACACGCTGTAAAACTGGTGAGAAAGCAATCAAAAGCAGCAACCATAACAGTCGATTATTTTACAGGACAGTCAGAAGCGATATTAAAAGCTTACAAAACGGCAGAGCGGATTGCAAAAACAGATGTTACAACATTGATTTTGGGAGAGAATGGAACCGGTAAGTTTGTTCTAGCAAAATATATTCACGATCAATCCATCCGCCACAATCAGCCTTTTATACATGTTGATTTAGGATCTTTGAATGAAAATCTATTTGAAAGCGAATTATTTGGCTATGTAAAGGGAGCTTTTACAGATGCTCATCAGGATAGTATGGGAAGGTTTGAAAAAGCAAACAACGGAACAATCTTTTTAGATGAAATTGGTAATGTGCCGCTTCATCTTCAATCAAAACTCTTACAGGTTATTCAAAGTAAAGAAGTGATTCGTCTGGGGGACTCAAAGCCACGACCTCTTGATGTAAGAATCATTACAGCAACAAATGAGAATTTACAGCAGTTAGTTATTGACAGACGTTTCAGAGAAGATCTTTATTATCGCATCAATACTGTTACCATAGAGATTCCGCCATTACGCGAAAGAAGGGAAGATATAGTGCCGTTGCTTGACTATTTTATCCGTTATATGAGCCATAAATATGGATTACCGGAGAAAAAAATTGATTCAGCTATTATAGAAAAATTAGAATTATATAAGTGGAGTGGTAATATCCGTGAACTACAAAACAGGGTAGAGAGAGCGGTAGTTCTGGCAGAAGGTGATCACATTACATTATACGATATGGGATTTAATGACTTTGATATAGTGGAAGATGATAAGAATATAGCCGTTACCCTTTCTGATATAGAGAAAAACAAAATTCAGGAATGTCTGGCTATGAATGATAACAATATTTCGAGAACAGCTGAACAGTTAGGAATATCCAGAGCAGCCTTGTACAGAAAAATGGAAAAATATAATATATCGAACACATGAAAATCACTTCTTTTATGTGGGGGGTATTAATCAGAATCCTCTTTTTGATTGTCGGTACTGCAATAAGTATAACCTTGCTATTAAACGGTTATTATTATAATGCTGTGTTATTCGGAACTATTACGATCGTTATTTTATTGAACCTATATCAGGTTTTAAGCACGTATTTTAATGGTTTACAAAAGGTGCTGACAGCTATTATTTATGACGATTTCAGTAATGAATTTCCATTGTCTCGTCATGAATCGGTTTATCAGAAAGCCATTGTTGTTTATGAGAAATACAGAGCGCAGTTGCTTAAATATGAGTCACAAAATATTGTTTATAATCAACTGCTTGAGACTGTTTTTACATCGATTCTTATTCTCAGAAAAGAACATAAAGAATGGCGAATTTTGCTGATGAACCAGCATTTTAGAACTTATTTTAAAGTTCCGGATGTGAGAAGCTGGAAATATCTGTACTCATTTATACCTAATTTTTGTGAATTGATTGAGAACAGACAATTTAAGGAATACAAGACAACTGTAGATATACAAATAGAGAAAGAAGAAAGACAAACCTTTGTTCTGCAGACTTCAAACCAAATCATATCAGGAAAAGAATATTATATCATCATGTTAGATTCTGTTCAAAGAGTGATTGATGCAACTGAAAAGGAAGCATGGATTTCTGTAATGAAAGTTATTTCTCATGAATTGATGAATTCTCTGACGCCCATTCATTCTCTCGCACAAAATATCGATGAAATGGTTGGGGAAGAAAACCTTGATCAATCAGATAAAGAAGACATTCGTGTCGCAATAAAGACAATTGTAAACCGAAGCAACCACCTGCAGCAATTTGTTGAGCGGTACAGAAAGCTGACAATGCTGCCTACACCTGATAAAAAGGCTGTTGATCTTCACGATATTATTGAGCAAAGTCTTCAGAATATGAGGAGTTTGTTTAAGGAGGCAGCTATTGAAATACATTGGGTTCCTGCAAAAAACTATGAAGTTAAAGTGGATGTTGTTCAATTTGAACAGGTGCTCATTAATTTATTGACCAATGCTTATCACGCGCTGAAGCATACAGAAAAAAGAGAGATTGAAATAAGAATTACAAAAGAAGCTCAACGGATCTATATAGATTTGTTTGATTCTGGTGCACTTATTGACGCGGAAATCATTACAAAAATATTTTTACCTTTTTACACAACGAGAAGAGATGGGGCTGGTATCGGACTTACATTGTCAAAAACGATTGTCGAAGCTCACGGAGGATATTTAATATATCAGCAATTAGAAGAAAAAAACTGCTTTAGAATTATTCTTTAACATCTGTAGCAGGATCCCAGAAAACATTTTTAAAGTCTGCTATCTTATCGTCTGTTACTTTGATGCCTTCACTCTCCAATAATTGCTGCATAAGATGAGTACCCTGAAAATGATGTTTGCCTGTCAGTAATCCGTTTGTGTTTACTACACGGTGTGCCGGTACATCTTCTAAAGAATGGGCTGCATTCATTGCATAACCCACCATTCGGGAGGACTGAGGAGAACCTATTATTCGGGCTATAGCGCCATAAGAAGTTACACGGCCATAAGGGATTTTGCGTACAATCTCATATACTCTTTCAAAAAAGGTTTTTTCTTCCATTATTTGAAAAGTTTGAAAAGAGTTATAATGGCAATAATACCCGTTATAGAACCAATGATATAATTCATGTTTTTTAGCACAAAATTATTTTCAATGTCTTTTTTCCTAAAGATTCTTATATAGAATTCAAATACTGAATAAGTACCTAAAACTACTCCGATCGTAAGAATCAGATTATAAAAAGGATGAAAGAGAAATAAGCTATAAGATGCTGCTGTAATACTTACGAAAACATAATACGGAATGGGGAATACATTAATAGTTGCCATCATCATTCCCTGAGCAAATTTTTTTCTTTTATTATGAATGGGAATTTCAGGCGTTATCTTTGATTTCTTTTTTGTTTTTTTGAAGAAGAAATAAAAGGTGAGAATTGTAAAAATCACTAATCCGATCTCATGTATTATTTCATTTACAAATGGATTTTTATCGATGATTTTAGCAAAAAAAATGGCGAGATAAACCTGAAGAAAAATAATGACAAGGCATCCAGCTGTAAAAAAACCAGCTTGTTTTCTACCTTCATCAACAGCAATCTTTACAACCGTAGCATTGAGTAATCCTGGCAATAAGGTGCCTATTACTGAGGCTGTAATTCCGATGATGAAGGTATAAAAGATGTTCATTATTTTATTTTGAACTTGATATATGTAATAGGCTTATTTTGTTCTAAATACTGAGATTCATAAAAAGTCTGAATTCCGATTACTTCTTCCGGAGCTCCTTCATTTCGGTACACATTATGATTAGCATATAATACAGTATGACCTTCACCGTGCAATAAACCCAATGTATATCCGTGCATAAACTCGCTGTCGGTTTTAAGATTTACAGTTCCCCCAAGTTTTAAGATATTTTTATAGCGCTTTAAAAAATCAGTATTTGTAAGTCTGTGTTTTGTTCTTTTATATTTTATCTGAGGATCCGGGAAAGTAATCCATATTTCGTCAACTTCACCAGCACCAAAAATAAATTCGATTAATTCTATCTGAATACGTACAAATGCTACATTATTCAACGCTTCATCAACTGAGGTTTTGGCACCACGCCAGAAACGCGCACCTTTAATATCTATACCGATGAAGTTTTTGTCTGGAAATCTTTTAGCAAGACCTATTGTGTATTCTCCTTTTCCACAACCTAACTCTAATACAATCGGGTTGTCATTTTTGAAAACCTCTTTATTCCATTTTCCCTTCAACGTGTAATTGTCTACAACTTCTTCCCTCGTTGGTTGGTATACGTTACTGAATGACTCGTTTTCTCTGAAACGCTTTAATTTATTTTTGCTTCCCACAATTATGACTGTTTAATAATACTACAAAAATAGTATAATTTAAAGACTAATAAACTTCATTAGAGGTTGTCTGCAGGATTTTTTTCAATTTGTAAAGTGAATGAAAACTCAGAACCTACTCCCAGCGAGCTTTCAAGATAAATGTGTTCGTTGTGTGCTTCAATGATATGTTTTACAATAGAAAGTCCCAAACCTGATCCGCCAACATCTCGGGTTCTGCTGGAATCGGTTCTGTAAAACCTCTCAAATAAGCGCGGAAGGTGTTTTTTATCAATTCCAATTCCGTCATCGGTAATGCGTACAAGTAATTTGTTTTTTGTAAAATGTTCGAGACGTACTTCGGTTGTTCCGTTTTTCTTGCCGTATTTAATTGAGTTTTCTATTAAATTGATAATTACTCGGCTTATTTTCTCTTTATCACCAATTACATAAATGGGGCGGTAATGGTCTTTATCAAACATCAGAGAGATATCATGTTCATCTGCCTTTAATTCCAACATATCAAAAATATTCTGAAATACCGCAACAATATCAAAGGTAGAGAATTCCAATTGAAGCTCATGCGCTTCTAATTTTGTGATCATATCAAGTCCTGATACAATATCGATCAAGCGTTCAACACCGCTTTCAGCACGTTGCAGATATTTCTTCCTGATGCTCTTATCTTTTATATTACCTTCCAGAAGAGTAGAGATATATCCCTGTACAGTAAAAAGAGGTGTTTTTAATTCATGAGATACATTTCCTATAAACTCCCGACGATATTCTTCGCGTACTTTCAGAGACTCTATTTCTATTTTTTTTTCGCTTGCAAATTTATTTACTTCATACATCAACGTTTTCATATTGGTTGTAATAGGTTGATTTCTCAATACTGTTTCATCTAAAATGGAAACATTTTTGTATATTTTCTGAATGCGTCTGTAAATAAAACGCTCGACCCTGTACTGTAGAATAAAAAAGTTAAAAGCAAAAAACAGTAACGCAAAAGTTACTGTAAAGAAAAAGTTTATTTCAAAAAAATAATATTGTAAGAGCAATAAAAGAAGAACACTGAATGAGGTAACTACGATAGTCGACTTTATTGCAAAAGTGTAAGATTTTTTATATTTTACCGTAGACATTAAACTTCTAATTTATAACCGACTCCTTTAATTGTTTTAAAGATCTCATCTCCTATTTTTTCTCTTAATTTTCTGATGTGAACATCAATCGTTCTGCCACCTACAATTACTTCATTTCCCCAGACTTTATCCAAAATCTCTTCTCTTTTAAATACTTTACCTGGTTTTGATGCCAACAAATAAAAGAGTTCAAATTCTTTACGGGGAAGTATAATTTCTTCTCCTCTTTTTACAATTTTATACTCATCTCTGTTGATTTCAATATCACCTACTTTGAGAATGTCATCTGAGACCTGATGCTCTTTAACCCGTCGTAATAATGCTTTTACTTTACTTACCAAAAGCTTTGGTTTTATCGGTTTGGTAATATAATCATCAGCACCAACATCAAAACCTGCTACCTGTGAGTAGTCTTCGCCACGGGCTGTCAGAAACGTAATAATGGTGTTTTGTAATTCCGGAATTCTGCGGATGTTTTCACAAGTCTCAATTCCATCCATCTCCGGCATCATTACATCTAATATAATAAGATTTGGGAGCTCAGCTTTTGCTGTCTGAATAGCTTCTTTTCCATTTGTTGCTTTAAAAACCTGATATTTTTCTGCCTCAAGATTGAATCCTACAATCTCTAATATATCTGCATCATCATCAACTAATAAAATCTTAATTTCTTTATTTTTCATCGTTATAAGGTTGTTAACACATTGTAAAATTAAATATAAATACGGTACGACAAGGCGGTTAACAATTATTTAATCTCTTAACCTTAACCTTACATTTTGCAAACCAACTATTAATATGCCTGTAACAATCCGGTAATAAATATACAATTTCTTTGCTCAAAAATTAACAACACACAAAAATGAAACTAAGAATTTTAATTATTGCTCTTTTTTTACAATTGACAGCGTGGGCGCAAAGTCCTAAAATAATTAAAGGTACTATTGTTGACGGCAGTCTGAACAACACTCCTTTAGCGTATGCAACAATTGTTATTAAGGGTACTCAAACGGGAGCAAGTTCTGATGAAAATGGGTTATTTGAATTTGAATGTCCGGATGGGATTCACACTCTTGAAGCGTCTTATATGGGATATAAGACTCAGGAATTTCAGGTGGATACCAATCAGCAAAATGATCTTTCAATAGTATTGATGGCAGAGGAAGATACAATGGAAGATTTGGTCATCACCGTTTCACAAAACAAACAAAATGAAGCGGTATTATTAGGAGAACAAAGAAAATCTCTGGAAATCAAGCAGCAGATCGGGGCGCAGGAGCTTTCAAGAAAAGGAGTTGGAGATGTTGCTACAGCAGTTACGAAAACTACAGGAGTAAACAAGCAAGAGAGTACAGGTGGCATTTTTGTAAGAGGATTAGGTGACCGCTATAATAGTACTACATTAAACGGGCTTCCTCTGGTTTCCAATGATCCGGAAAATAAAAACATCAGATTAGATATATTTTCTACTGATATTGTAGAATTTATTTCTATTGATAAAACCTATCTGGCAAGAAACTATGGAGATTTTGGAGGTGCAAATATTGATATTGTTTCTAAAAAACATACCGGAGATGGTACTTTTAACATTCAGATAGGCGCAAACGCTAATACAAACGCCATCGGACAAAAAGATTTTCAATTACAGTCTGGTAGAGGTGTTTTAGGTTTTTCTAACAATAAATCTATTCCCGATAACGCTTTAAATAATTATGGATTCAAAACGCCTTTTAATACCTCTACAGCAAACGTTCCATACGGAGGAAATTTTGGATTCAATGGAGGAAAAACATTTTTTGTAGGGGATCAAGGGAAATTGAGCATTTTTGGTACAGCTTCATTTACCAATGATTATGAATACAGAGAAGGAATAAATAAAACATTGAGTGCTGAAGGAGCAAGAAGAAAAGATCTTTTTCAGAAAACGTACGGTTATAATACCAATACAACTGGAATGTTTAATGTGAATTATGATTTGAATAGTTCAAATAATATTGCCTATAATTTCCTTTTTGTTAATAGTTCTTCTTTAAGAAGTGATGATTACAGAGGATATCTTGTAGATCAGGCAGAAGGGCCAAACGGAGGAATTATTAATAGAAACACCTATGTTGAGAATCGTTTGATGACGCATCAATTATTAGGTAATCATCAACTCGGAGAGCAAACAACGCTAAACTGGGGGGCTTCCTATAATAAGGTAACAAGCGATTTGCCGGACAGAACGCAGACAACTATGCGTTGGAATGATAATGCAGGAGGATATACGTTAGTGGGGCAAACCAATTCTGACAACCATCGTTACTTCCATTTTTTGGATGAAAAAGAAATTATTGCGAATGCCTCTGTTGAGCATAAAATCGGGAAAAGAGAGGATGGTACTTTCAGAGGGAAAATTGTAGCAGGATATAACGGAAGATTCAAAAAAAGAAATTTTGAAGCCACTCAGTTCAACCTTCGTATTGATTATGCAGAAAGAGAAATCGCAAGAGATCCGTCAAACCTTGATGCCTTTTTTAATCAGGAAAATCTTGCAGCCGGAAAATTTGAAATTCTGACCTTTAGAGGAAATGTACCAAATGCTCTTGAGCCACAGTATTATAATGGAGATTTAAAAATTCATGCAGGATATGCTAATTTCGAATTCCAGTTTTCAGAAAAATTATATGGTTTATTTGGGGTCAGATATGAGAAAATTCGTCAGCTGGTAGATTGGAAAACGCAGATGGACAACTCAGGGTTAGAGGATCTGTATGAGAAAAATGCATTTTTGCCAAGTCTTAATTTAAAATATGAATTAAACGGAACGCAAAATTTACGTTTATCTGCTTCAAAAACCTATACTTTACCACAGTTCAAAGAGCGTGTACCCTTTATTTATGAAAAAGTAGACGAATCAAGTTTTGGTAACAAAGATTTATACGCGTCAGATAATTATAATCTGGACATTAAATGGGAATATTTCCCACAGAATGATGAAATCCTGTCAGCAACTTTATTTGGGAAATACATAAAAAATCCGATTAATACAACCAATGTGGCATCTTCAACCAATGATATTACATATGTAAATACGGGAGATTACGGATATGTGGCTGGAATAGAGATTGAGGTTAGAAAGAATCTATTCTATTTTAGTGATGACAACAGCCATAAATTGTCTGCGGGATTGAATTTTGCCTATATGAAAACGGAGCAGGAACTCAATGAAGAAAAAGTGAGAGCAGAGAATAATTTTTCTTCAAATTTTACCTATGACAAAGCAGGTTTTACAGGAGCTTCAGAGTTTTTAGGAAATGTGGATCTTACCTACTATAAAAGCTGGAAAGATAAAAATGTTTTGGCAACACTGGCGTATAACTATAATTCAGACCGTATATATGCATTAGGAGTAGAAGGAAAAGGTAATCTTGTTGATAAAGGTTTCGGAACATTAGACTTTATTTTTAAAACAAAATTAAATCAACATTTCGGATTGGGATTCACAGCAAAAAATATACTCAACCCGTGTATTGAGAGAATGCAGGAAAACATTACAGAGAATTTGTTAGTTAGGTCATATAAACTGGGAATGAATTTAGGGGTATCACTAAATTATAGTTTCTAAAAAAAAGCAGTGGATTTTCCACTGCTTTTTTTATTTACACAGCTAACAATTAATTTACAAAAACGTATCAATTCGTTTAGAATTCAATAATAATAAGCTAACACTTATTCGGGTAAAACAAAGCAAATTTGTATCAAATAACACAAAACAAAATAATTCATTCAAATCATGAAAAAAACAATCAGAAACGTATTCGGAATTTTATTCTTATCTACAGCAGTATTATTAACCAGTTGTGATAACAGTGATGACAAGGGAAATGGAGGAGATGGTGGTAATACTTCTTCATTTGTGGTAAAACCAACTGATTTTCAGGGTACAATTACAAATGGTGTAGTAACATTGAACGCGTCAGTTGAATATCAGTTAACAGGGAAATTAGTGGTAGCAAACGGAGCTAAGCTGGTAATACCTGCAGGTACAAAAATTGTAGGTACAGGAGGAACTTCTGCGTATATTGCTGTTGCTCAGGGAGCAAAAATTGAAATCAACGGAACGAAAGAGAAACCTGTAATTATGACAGGTAAAGAGCAGATTCCGGGTAACTGGGGTGGATTGGTAATTTGTGGTAAAGCGCCGATCAACAAAGGTACTACAGCTACTTCAGAAGTTGCTGATTTAACGTATGGAGGTACAGATGTGGCTGACAATTCGGGTTCTATACGTTATTTAAGAATAGAATATTCAGGAGCAAACTTTAGTTCTGAAAAAGAGTTTAACGGATTATCTTTATTTGGTGTGGGTAACGGAACTTCAATCGAATATGTACAATTACACAATGGTTCTGATGATGGTATTGAATTTTTTGGAGGTACTGTAAATACTAAATATATTGTTGCTTCAAACAACGAAGATGATCAGTTTGACTGGACAGAAGGATGGAATGGTACTAATGAATTCTGGTACAGCAAGCAACGTCAGGATGCCGGAAACAGAGGTATTGAAGCAGATAATAATGCAAATAACCACGATGCTTCTCCAAGATCTAATCCTACTATTAAAAATGTTACATTAATCGGCAGAGGAGCTGTAGGTGATGAGCCACAGGGAATGAAACTGAGAGTAGGTACCTATGCAAAAATCGATAATGTTGTGTTGAGTAATTTCAATGTTGGTTTTGATGTGGAGCACGATGCAACTATTGCAGGTGTTACAGCAGGATCATTAAAAGTAACCAATGTGAAATTTGAAAATGTAGTGACCAAATCAAAAGGTAAAAATACCGCTGGTGAAGCTGTTGATGTAAGTGCTGTATTTACAGAAAATGCATCTGCTACCGGAGCCGGAAACGGAACAAATGTGCCAACCTGGGCTCAGGGATGGACTACAGGTTTGTAGTAAATTTCTTAAAATATTGATAAATAACCTGTCTTTTTAGGCGGGTTATTTTTTTGGTATATTTTTTGAAATAAATTTGTATATTTACACTATAAAGTTGCTTATAATGAAACAAAAGTACCTATACACTATATTCTCCACTTTACTCATGTTTTGCTCTGTTTTTGCACAGCAGGAAGGTAGCGGTAAAGGTCAGCGGGAGACAAATTCTTCAAGAACAGATAATATTGAAGGTTTACAATTATACCCTAATCCAACGGTTAATAATAAAGTTTATATAGTAACAGAAACTTCCTCTTCTAAAGAAATCGAGATCTTCGATATTTTGGGAAAAAAAGTTTATACTACTACAGTAAACAATACAAATGCTGAATTGAATCTTAACAATCTTAAACCAGGTGTATATCTGGTGAAAGTGAAAGAAAAAGATGCTGTAGCTACACGCAAACTTGTCTTGAAATAAGATAGTAATATCCAGACCCTTATAAAGCAGTACAATAAAAAGTGATTCTATTTACGAGATATTTTAATAACTTTAAATGATCAATATGAAACAAATTTACTCTTTATTTACCTTTTTGTTGGCTACTGCAGGGTTTGCACAGCCTTACACTGAAACTTTTGACAACTATGTTCATCCGGGAGCTGTGAGTTCCTATTTCAGTTCTTCATTTACCGGAGTTGAGAACATTGCATGGACAACCGTACATGCGCGCGCAGCAGAAGATTATGAAATTACCGGATCGGGTATCGTTTTAAGAAGAATAGAAGAAGGCAGTGCTTTAGTGGGAACTTTTCCAAACGGACTTTCACAGTTTTCCTTTCAATATAGAAAAGCATTTACGGGGGCAGCAGAACGAAAATTAGATATTTTTGTAAACGGTGTTTTAGTGAGTACAACTGATGGCTTTGGTGCTGTTACTGGTGCGGATGCTACGGTTTATACCTATACAATGCCGGCTGCAACACTTGCAACCATTAACACGAATGAGGCAGTTGTTGTAAAAATCGCAATATCTACTACGTTATCCGGTGCAGCAAATACCAACAGACAAACTACAATTGATAATGTTATATGGGCTCCTAATGATGGAGCAGTTGTTGTTGATCCATCCATTACTGTAACTCCTGTATCATTGTCGGATTTTACTTATATCGTCGGAAATGGTCCGTCAGCAGCACAGACTTTTGAGATTTCAGGAACTGATTTAAACGGTTCAGATGTAACTATTACAGGACCTGAAAGTTATGAGGTTTCTTTAGATGGTGTCACTTTTGATGACACTGTGGTTTTATCGTCTTTTTCCGGTACAGCAACAACTATTCATACACGATTAAAAGCAGCTTTGGCAGTAGGAACTTATAATGGTACTTTAATGGTAACCGGAGGAGGTCTTACATCCAATGTTGAACTTGCTTTGTCCGGTTCTGTAACAGCGGCACAGACTGTGCCAACTATCACGGTATCCGAAACTGAAATTGTTGATTTGAATTATGCCGTTAATGAAGGTCCTTCGCCATCTGTAATATTTCAGCTAACAGGAACAGATTTAGATGGGTCAGATGTTACTTTGGTATCTACACCGGATTTCGAAATGTCATTAGACGGCGTTGATTATCAGACAACTTTAACATTGTCAGCTTTTGAAGGTTTAGAAACATCTGTATCAGTTAGGTTAAAAGCAGAGTTAGAGGCAGCCACATATAACGGAACAATTACTGTTTCCGGTGGTGGTATCGTAACACCTGTTTCTGTTAATCTTACAGGAATTGTTACGCCAACTGCAAGCAATCCTGATTTTGAAAGCGGAGCATTTGTCATGTATCCGAATCCAGTAAGCGATATTCTGTATTTCAATAAAATAACAGATGTTGAAATCTATAATCTGAATGGTAAAAAAGTTATGGAAGCCAAACAAATTGAAGCAATAGATGTCACTGCTTTACAACAAGGATTTTACATGGTGAAAACCATGGATGGAATCGTAAGAAAAATGGTTAAAAAATAAAAAAAAACATTCTTAACGATTTATTTACAACAAAAAAACCTATAGGATAAATTTTACTTAATATATTTGTCGCACAAAATTTATCCTATTTAAATACTAACAACAATGAAAAAACTTTACACATTCGCAGTTGCTTTATTATCAGCTGCAACTTTTGCACAAACGCCATTAAATACAAATGGTAGTTTAGAAGACTGGCCTGATGCTACAACTGCTCCAACAGGTTGGTTTATTCCAAATGCATCATTTACAAACGGTATCGTTAGTAAAAAAACTACAGGAGCTCAGGACGGGACTAATTATGTAGAGGTTATTACTCCTGCATCAGGAAATAACTCTGTGGCATTAAGTGATATTACTGTTACTCCTGGGACAAGCTATACAATTAAATACTGGTACAAAGGAACAAATATCAATTTCAAACATTGGGCACAATGGAGAACTGCAAGTGGAAATATCGCTCCTGAAGGAACAGAACCATTCCAACCAGCAGATAACTTACCTGCAGTAGCTGAATGGACTGAGCATACTGTAACTTCTACTGCTCCTGCAAATGCAACAATTTTGAGAGTTGCCTTCAGAAACTACAGCGGAGGAGCTGCTCTTTCTATTGACAATGTATTGGTATATGATACATCTACAGCTTCTGTAAAAGAAGATAATATCGATGGATTAAATGTGTATCCTAACCCTGCAAATGATATCGTTACTATTGCATCAAACGGATTTGGAGCAAAACAAGTAATGTTATTTGATATGCTTGGTAAAAAAGTATTAGAAACATCTACAAATGAAACGATTAATGTTTCAGGATTAAAAGCTGGAATCTATGTAATGAAAATTACTCAAGACGGTAAAGCTGCAACCCGCAAATTGGTTATCAAATAATTATATTTTTATAATTAAAAAATAATAAAATAGTAAGACCCGAAAAGTTGAGACTATAATGAAAATAAATAGAATTTTTCTTATTTGAAAAATTCAGGTCCACTCTTAGATACCCTTATTTTCATTCGTTTTTTAACTTTTCGGGTTTTTTATGCCCTTTTTTTAAAATGTCAAACTCTATGAAAACACTATTTAAATGCGCAAATGTCAGGACTTTACCGGTCATTCTGATGCTGCTTTTTTTCTCAATAAGTTGGGGACAGACGGTTGTTTCGCATACTTTTTCTGCTACTTCTGGTAATATCGATGCTAATATAGCTTTTACTACAGCTAAAGAAAGTGCAGCTAATGCACCTGCATTCAATGATGGCTTGAGACTTTATTATCACAGTTCAGGAAATGGAGGCAGTGTAACACTTACACCTAAAAATGATGCTATTATTACTTCTGTAAAGATTTATGCACAATCAGGTTATACACCTACGATAAAATATAACGTAAATAATGGAGCTGATTTGACTGCTTCATTGAGCGGTTCAATCTATACCATTTCAGGTATTAATGCAGGTATACGCCTCAGATTTAGAAATGCAAATACTACAAATACCCAATTGCGTATTGACAAAATAGAAGTTACCTATTCAATGCCGGCAGCAGCAGAATTGGAGTTGAGTCAATCTTCATTAACAGGCTTTAGTTATACAGAGAACAACGGACCTTCAGCAATACAGACGTTTCAGATCTCCGGAACTAATCTTAATGGAACTAATGTTTCCATTACCGCATCAAATGCTTATGAGGTTTCTTCTAACGGAACTGATTTTTCCGGTTCAGTGGTTTTAACTGCTTTTAACGGAACTTCAACAACCATACATACCCGACTGAAAAGCGGATTGTCAATCGGATCACATACCGGTAATCTGACAATCAGCGGAGGCGGTGTAACGCCAAATCTTCAGGTTGATTTATCGGGACAGGTTACAATGAATGTGCCTGTGATGACAACAGAAATAATTAATGGTGTTTTTAATGGGTCATTAAACTATACGCTCACAGCGACAAACAATCCTGTGTCTTATCAGTTGGTTTCAGGAAGTCAGTTACCGGTTGGTTTGACACTTGATTCAACTACAGGACTTATCTCAGGAACACCACAAAATGCAGGTACTTTCACTTCAGAATTTACAGCTACTAATCAGGGAGGTGTTTCTTTACCTGCTACCTATACTTTTAACATTGCAAAAGCCAATCAGACACTTGTTTTATCAGATGTATTGAAAACATTATCCAGTGTGCCTTTTGATTTGCCTGCAAATACGAACGAAGGTTTTGCAGTACAATATTCAAGTGGTGATGAAGCTGTAGCAACGATAGCCGGAAATACGGTTACCATTACAGGCTTGGGAACGACTACTGTTACTGCTACTCAGCAAGGAAACAGCAACTACAATTCCTTTACGCAAACATTCAGTTTAGAGGTTTCAACAACTCCGGTTCCATTACCTGAAGTAACATCATCAGTTCAGACGGGAACATATCAAGTTCCGTTTACTTATACACTTCAGGCTACAAATGATGCAGTAAGTTACGCTGTAGAAACGGGCAGCAGTTTACCACAAGGACTGACACTGAATACTACAACGGGAGTTATTTCAGGAACACCTGATGAAGCAGGAACTTTTACCACTCAGGTAACAGCAACAAATGAAACAGGACCATCGGCTCCGGCTACGATTACTTTTGAAATTTCAAAAGCAGCACAGTCAGCAACTTTTGAGGCTGTTTCTAAAACCACTCAGGATATTCCTTTTACTATAACGGTCATCAATACTGATCAGGGATTGCCATTAACGTATACAGTTGCAGATGAGAATGTAGCAACAGTATCAGGAAACACAGTTACTATTGTAGGGGCTGGTAATACAACTATAACAGCTACACAGGCAGGAAATGAAAACTATTTTTCTTTTTCTCAGGATTTTGATTTGTCAGTTATTTGGGTGACGCCACCACCAGCTATTATAGAAGAAACTACAAATGGAACCGTAGATGGAACATTTACCTATACGATTAATGCAATTAATAACCCTGAAACTTTTGCTCTTGCTACAGCAGCAGTACTTCCGGAAGGATTGACTTTGAATGCAACAACCGGGGTTATTAACGGTGTACCTGTTACTGCGGGTACTTTTACAACAGCTTTTACAGCGACAAATGTAACCGGAACATCACCTGAAACAACGATTACTTTTGTAATACAAAAAGGAATTCAGACGGCTGCTTTAGCGGATATTAATAAAAATACAAATGATTTACCTTTTAATCTGCCTGCAAAGACGAACAAACAGCTGGATCTTACTTATGCTGTAGCAGATGAAACAGTAGCTACAATCTCTGGTACTACCGTAACGATTGTGGGAGAAGGCACAACTGTAATCACAGCAACACAAGCAGGTAATGAAAATTATGAAGCTTTCTCACAAGACATAACATTAACAGTAGTATGGCAGATCCCTGCACCTGTTATTACAGCAGAGCAAGTACCTGCTACTGCCGGAACAGAACTTACCTATACAATTAATGCAATAAATAACCCTGTTAGTTACTCTATAGTTAATGGAAATACATTGCCAGCAGGGTTAAGTTTAAATACGACAACCGGAATCATTTCCGGTACACCGATAGCACCGGGAACATATACTACTGACGTCAGAGCAACGAATAGTACAGGTACATCAGTTCCTGCTACTTTAACTTTTGTTATTGCTCCGGGAATAGTAGTTGTAGACGGATGTTTTAATGAGAATTTTTCTGAAATAAATTCTGGCAATAGCACTAGTAGTACTGGGCAAACTGTAGTTTGGAATGGAAATCTTCATTTTCCATTTACTGAAACAGCATATCAGGCAGGTGGAGCCATAAAATTAGGAACAGGAAGCGTGAAAGGCTCAGTTACATCTCCGCCCTTAAATGGTGTTTATGGAACTGTTACAGTTAATTTTGACGTAAAAGGATGGTCTTCAATCGAAGGAACCATGCTGGTAACTTTAGGACAAGAAACTAAAACAGTAACTTATACAGCAAGATTAACCAATCCTTTTGAATCAAAATCCCTTGTTTTTGAAAATGTTGCTGACGGGTCTGTAATTAAATTCGAAACTTCAGCAAAAAGAGCATTTTTAGACAATATTAGTGTATGTAATGATGTACCGGATCCGGTAATAGTATCTTCATCCACTTCATTAACCGGATTTGCTTATGTTGAAAACAACGGACCATCTGCTGTACAGACTGTAGAAGTATCCGGAACGGATTTAAACGGAACGGATGTATTGGTAACGGTATCTTCAGATTATGAAGTATCGACAGACGGAACAAGTTTTGCTAATACAGCAAGTTTGGTTACTTATGACGGAACGGCAACAATACTTTATACACGATTAAAAAGTGGATTATCACCTAATAATTATACAGGAAGTTTAAGCATCACGGGAGGTGGAATTCCAACCGCTGTTGAGGTAGCTTTATCCGGAACGGTAACAGAGGAGTTAAACCCATCGATAGTGGTTTCCTCAACTTCATTAACCGGATTTGCTTATGTTGAAAACAACGGACCATCTGCTGTACAGACTGTAGAAGTATCCGGAACGGATTTAAACGGAACGGATGTATTGGTAACGGTATCTTCAGATTATGAAGTATCGACAGACGGAACAAGTTTTGCTAATACAGCAAGTTTGGTTACTTATGACGGAACGGCAACAACACTTTATACACGATTAAAAAGTGGATTAACACCTAATAATTATACAGGAAGTTTAAGCATCACGGGAGGTGGAATTACAACGGCTGTTGAGGTAGCTTTATCCGGAACAGTAACAGAGGAGTTAAACCCATCGATAGTGGTTTCCTCAATTTCATTAATCGGATTTGCCTATGTTGAAAACAACGGACCATCAGCTGTACAGACTGTAGTAGTATCCGGAACAGATTTAAACGGATCGGATGTTTTGGTAACAGCTTCTTCAGATTATGAAGTGTCTGAAGACGGAACAACATTTACTGAAATGGTAGGTTTGGTTACTTTTGACGGTACCGCTACAACACTTTATACACGATTAAAAAGCGGATTGAGTGCAGGTAATTATAACGGTACTTTATCTATCACGGGAGGTGGAATTCCAGTGGCAGTTGAGGTAGCTTTATCCGGAACGGTAACAGAGGAGTTAAACCCATCGATAGTGGTTTCCTCTACTTCACTAACAGGATTTGCTTATGTTGAAAACAACGGACCATCTGCTGTACAGACTGTAGTAGTATCCGGAACGGATTTAAACGGAACGGATGTTTTGGTAACGGCATCTTCTGATTATGAAGTATCTGCAGACGGAACAACATTTACTGAAATGGTAGGTTTGGTTACTTATGACGGAACGGCAACAACACTTTATACACGATTAAAAAGTGGATTAACACCTAATAACTATACAGGTAGTTTAAGCATCACCGGCGGAGGTATTTCAGCAGCTGTTGAAGTAGCCTTATCAGGAACAGTAA
>DAMCXY010000030.1:0-24294 GCA_032096595.1 Flavobacterium sp.
TTTTTGAAATCCAAAAGTTCAATAAATAAATCTGAAGCCATCCGTTTTTTAGCTTCAAAAATCCAGATTAAAGCAGCTTTTATTTTTTTACCTCTATATATAATATTGTATCTACAATTTACACTACAGCATAATGTATATATAATAATAGTATAAATAAAAAAATGCATCCATAAAATAATGAGTTCTTAAAAAATTTAAACTTCAGACCATGACTTTTATATAATTCTGCGAATAGCTTCTATATGATCATCCTTATATTTAAAGGTAAATATCATGCAAACTTTCTTTTTTTGTTAACTTTGTAAAAACAAATTTAAAAATCATGCAGCATATAATAGATCGCTTTATCAGCTATGTTACTGTAGACACTGAGTCTGATCCGAATTCGGAATCCACACCAAGTACAAAAAAACAATGGGACCTTGCAAACAAGCTTGTTGAAGAATTAAAACAAATTGGTCTGGAAGAAGTAACAATTGATGAAAATGCCTATATAATGGCCACCCTTCCAAGTAATGTTGATTTTGAAGTTCCAACTATTGGTTTTGTATCTCATTTTGACACGAGTCCTGACTTTTCTGGAGCAAATGTAAAACCTCAAATTGTAAAGGACTATGATGGAAAGGATATTGTTCTCAATAAAGAATTGAATATAGTTTTATCGCCTGCTTATTTTGACGATTTATTACAATATAAAGGTCAGACAATTATTACTACTGACGGAACCACTCTATTAGGTGCAGATGACAAAGCCGGAATCACGGAAATTGTTTCGGCAATGGAACACCTTATAAAGAATCCTGATATTAAACATGGTAGAATCCGCATCGGTTTTACACCGGATGAGGAAATCGGCAGAGGCGCTCATAAATTTGACGTAGCAAAATTTAATGCTGATTGGGCATATACTATGGACGGAAGTCAAATAGGTGAATTGGAATATGAAAATTTCAATGCTGCAGGGGTTAAACTTACTTTTAATGGAAAAAGTGTACATCCGGGTTATGCAAAAGGAAAGATGATCAACTCTGTATTATTGGCCAATAAGTTTATCAGCAAATTACCTCAAAAAGAAGTACCTGAAAAAACTACTGGTTATGAAGGTTTTTTCCACGTAAACCACATTACAGGAAGCATTGAGGCAACAGAAGTACAAATGATCATCAGAGATCATAGTATGAAGAAATTTAAAAAACGTAAGAAGTTCATCAAATCACTTGCTAAGAAATTCAATAAAAAATACGCAGAAAAATTCGGTTCAGATATAGTACAATGTACGATTGACGATCAATACTATAATATGCGTGAAAAAGTAGAACCGGTAATGCATATTGTAGATATTGCCGAAAAAGCAATGAAAGAATTGAATATAAAACCTCTTATCAAAGCGATCAGAGGCGGTACAGACGGATCTCAACTTTCTTATATGGGATTACCTTGTCCTAATATTTTTGCCGGAGGACACAATTTCCATGGAAAGTATGAATACGTACCGGTTGAAAGTATGGTTAAAGCTACTGAAGTTATTGTAAAAATAGCAGAGATAACAGCTGAAAGAGCAAAAAACGGAAAAATATAAAAACCAAGTTTATGCATTTTTTTCATAAACCAGTAGAAAGCATTCTACTGGTTCTTTTTTTGATGACCTTTTTCCCTGCCAAAGCACAGGAAAAAGAAAAAAATGAAACTTCTTATCATATTAATGTTATTTCAGATGAGAATGTTACCCCTCCCTATTATCAGACAGGTATAAATAAATTTTATGAATATGTTTATACACATCTCAAATACGGACATGTAAGCGAATCTATTTCAGATATTGTTATTGTGAAATTTTCTATTGATACCGATGGAAAAGTAACTGATGTAGAAATTGTTAAAGATGTAGACAAGAGCAATTTTAAATTTGGAAAACAAATCAAAAAGATTTTGCTAAAATCTCCCACATGGGTTCCAGGAAAGATTGATGGTATTGTCAGCAAAACTTCTATTCAACTTCCTATTTTGATCAAAGTAAAAAGGAGTGATTATATAGATGATGATCTATAAAATAAAAATCCAGCTTTTCAGCTGGATTTTTTTTATTCTTATTTAGATACTTTTTCCGGTTGGTTAAGCTTTTGCGTTAATTCAATCGAAATAGCTGCTTTTTCCATCTTAAGTTTTCCAGCCATTGTTTCAACAATCACAGTACCATCCGTTCCCATTTCTGAAATTCTTCCATGGATACCTGATTTTGTGATAATTTTGTCACCTACTTTTAAACTTGCTTCAAAAGCTTTTTCTTGTTTCATTCTTTTTCTTTGTGGCAATATCATAAAAAATATAATAAACGCAACAAAGACAAATATCATAATTAAATTTTGATCCATAAGAGTGTTTTTTCTGTTTTATTATTCTGATACGTTAGCCTTGATGGTCAACAATTCTTGTTTCGCCTGTGTGTTTGTAGTCAAGGTAACTGTTTTACTTTGCGTTCCAGGAGAATTTGCAGAGAAAACTACTTTTATTTTCTCACTCTGTCCTGGCTTGATCGGTGTTTTAGGATATTCAGGAACTGTACATCCGCATGAAGCTTTTGCATCAATAATAACCAAATCAACATCTCCTGTATTTTTAACAGTGAATTCCGTTTCTCCTTTTGTTCCTTTTTTCAAATTTCCAAAATCGTGAACTGTTTTATCAAAAGTTGCAATTGCAGTTCCATTTTGTGAAACAGCAGCATCTGTTGATGGAGTATTTGCAACATTAGGATCTGCTGCAGGTGTGTTTACCGTTTGACCGTTTGCAGCTTCAGTTGTTTTTACGTTTTCATCCTGAATACGGGAAGAAGCTTCTTCTTTTTTACATGAAGCAACAGTTAATGCAACTGCAAATGCTAATAAAGTTATTTTTTTCATTCTTAAATATATTATTTTGTTGATTTTACTCTATTAATCCTCTACCTACTTTGTTTAATTTATCTTCTTGCTTGTATTCTTTAACCAAAGCGTCAAGTATTCCGTTGATAAAGATACTACTTTTAGGAGTAGAATATTCTTTTGCAATTTCTAAATATTCGTTAATTGTTACTTTTACCGGTATTGAAGGAAATTTTAATAATTCACAAACAGACATATTCAATAAAATAGCATCAAGTTCTGCAATACGATCAATATCCCAGTTTTTAGTTTTATCATAATATGCCAGGGAGAGTTCTTTTGCATTCAACATTGTCTTACGAAACAATTGTCTTGCAAATTCTTTATCTTCCATGTCTTTGTAAATCTTTGCTACTCTGTATTCGACTGTATCCTCTTTAATTTGTTTTAATTCTTTCTGAATCGCTGTATTAACCAATGGAATATCGTCAATCCATGTCAATTTTGTATCTTCCAAAAACTCATATATTTTTTCGCTTGGAGCTACAATCTCTGTAAATATATAAGATACCAGTTCACGATCTTCTTCGAATGTATTACGGTTATTGATCATATATTTTTTATAAATATCAGATTTTTTAATTTCATCCAATAAATTTTTAATATAATGATCGTTTACTTCAAAGTGGTTAATTTTTTCCTGGTGAATCATTTCGTTTAGCTGATTAGAGTTAACTAACAACTGTAAAACATGATTATTGATAAACTTTTTATTAGGAGTACGTTCCTGAGCAGTTGCCAAATGTTTTCGGGAAGACACTTCTAAAAAATTTTCCTCCTGCTTTTGGATTTCGATTAAGGAAGATAGCATAAGGAGATACAGATCTCTGATATTCTCTATACTATACATTAAAAACTTCTCATTGCTATCCATTAAATCAGAGCTGTTTTGCTGCATAGCATAAATGGTTTGCATTACTTTTATGCGGATGTGTCTTCTGTTAATCATAACTGTTAAAAGAACTTATATTTTAAAAAAATTAAAAGGAGCGAAAATCAAATGATTTTCGCTCCGCAAATTTAGTAATTATTAATAGCTAAATTTATTTTTTTTCATTTTTTTTCGCTTCGATACGTTGTTCCGCTAATCTCATTGCAGCCTGATTAGGTGTAATGTTTTGTTCTTTAGCATAATTCAATATATCTAAGGTCGTATTATAAATATTTTCAGTTCTTCTGATCGCTTCATCAGAACCGTATTTAGCGATTTCTCCGAATACATTAATAATACCTCCTGCATTTATCAGAAAATCCGGAGCATACACAATTCCTCTTTCCTGTAAACGTTTACCGTGTACTGCTTCTACTGCTAACTGATTATTAGCAGCTCCGGCAATAACTTTTGCTTTTATTTTTTCAATTGTATCATCGTTGATGGTTGCCCCCAATGCACATGGTGCATAGATATCAACTTCTTCACTGTACAAATCATTTCCTGTATATATTGTTGCACCGTATTTATTTGCTACTTCAGCTACTCTTTCTTCACTTAGATCGGTAATGATTACATTAGCTCCATTTTCCGTTAAATGTTTAACAAGTGTTTCTCCTACATTTCCGATTCCCTGAACAAATACTTTTTTCCCTGCCAAATTATCCGTTCCAAACTGGAATTTTGCTGCTGCCTTTAATCCCATGAAAACACCATACGCAGTTACCGGAGAAGGGTTTCCTGAACCACCTAAACTTTGTGAAATTCCGGTTACGTGTGGAGTAATCGTATGAATCAAATCCATATCAGCTGTAGTACTTCCTACATCTTCTGCCGTTATATATCTTCCGCTTAATGAATCAACATATCGTGCAAAAGCCTTTATAAGTTCCGGATTTTTATCTTTTTTTGAATCTCCGATGATTACGGCTTTACCTCCTCCTAAATCAAGTCCGGAAATAGCTGATTTATAAGTCATTCCTCGTGATAAACGCAATACATCGTTCAATGCTTCCCACTCTGATGTATAATTCCACATTCTCGTACCTCCTAAAGCAGGTCCTAAAACTGTATTATGTATTCCTATTATTGCTTTTAAACCAGTATCTTTGTCATGGCAAAAAACAACTTGTTCATGATTATCAAATGATATCTGTCCAAAAACCGGATCAACTTTTTTTAACTCTTCAGGAGAGTATGAATTTGTAGTCATATTAATATTTGGTTAATTAAATAGTTTGGTAAAACCCAAATATAATTATATTTTTAATTATTCTTAATCAATTAAATTATTTTTATTTTATTGCTACCAATTTAGCATGAATAGTGTTTTTTTATCAATGACAAATTGAATTTTATAACGTATTGTATTACAGATTTTAAATAAATGAAAGATCTCAAAAAGCTCAACAAATATTTCATTAAATATAAGTATCATTTTCTCGCGGGTATTATTATTACCATTGCTTCACAGATATTTACCGTATATGCTCCGAAGTATATAGGGGACTCTATTACGGCTTTACAAGGGTTTATGCAAAACACGCTGGGAAAAGAAGAAGTAAAATCAGAACTGATCAAAAATATCATCTGGATTATTGCAACGACACTTATAGCAGGTTTTCTGACTTTTTTAATGCGCCAGACCATTATAGTGATGTCACGTCATGTAGAATTTGACTTAAAGAATGAGATTTTCCAACATTACGAACGCCTTTCTTTGGATTTTTATAAAAGAAACCGAACCGGAGATTTGATGAGCCGGATATCTGAAGATGTCAGCAAAGTAAGACAATACGTTGGACCAGCAGTCATGTACTCTATCAATACCATTATACGGATGACTGTGGTTATTGTACAGATGTATATTATATCTCCAAAGCTTACCTGGTATTCTCTGATTCCGGTACCGCTGCTGGCCTATTTTATGTTTGTGTTAAGTAAGCAGATCAATCAGCGCAGCTTCTTATATCAACAGAATCTCTCGAGATTATCATCTTTTTCTCAGGAAATGTTTTCCGGAATCCGAGTTATTAAAGCCTATGCTCTTGAAAAATATAAGAATAAGGAATACACGGAACTCACAGATGACAGTAGAAAAATCTATATGAAGCTTGCTGTATCAAGTGCTTTAATAGGTCCTTTGATGATTTTTCTTATCGGCCTGTGTAACATTATTATTATCTATATTGGAGCTCAGATGTTCATCAGTGGAACAATAGAAAACATAGGGGTTATTGCTCAGTTTATCTTATATATTAATATGCTTACATGGCCTATAGCTTCATTAGGATGGGTTTCTACAATGATTCAGGAAGCTGATTCTTCACAAAAGAGAATTAACGAGTTTCTGAATGAAGTACCTTCTATAAGCAATCTGCAACCTCAGCGAACTACTATTGAAGGAAATATCCGCTTTGAAAAAGTGAATTTTATATACGAAGATACAGGTATACATGCTCTTAAAAATATCAGCTTTAATTTAGACAAAGGAAAAACTCTGGCTATATTAGGAAAAACAGGATCGGGTAAATCAAGTTTACTGAATTTGATTGTTCGCCTTCATGACGTTACTTCGGGTGATATATATATCGATAATAAACCAATAAAGGAGGTTAACTTATTTGATTTAAGAAATCATATAGCAATGGTGCCTCAGGATGCTTTTCTGTTTTCTGATTCTATAAAAAATAATATCCGATTTGGAAATGAAGAAGCAACTGATGAAGATATCATACACTATGCGAAGTTAGCAGATGTACACCGAAATATTATCACTTTTGAAAAAGGATATGATACCGTTTTGGGAGAACGAGGACTGACCTTATCCGGTGGACAAAAACAACGCGTATCCATTGCACGTGCCTTGATAAAGGATGCTCCGATATTATTGCTTGACGATTGTTTATCTGCTGTTGACACTGAAACAGAAGAACGCATTTTAAATAATTTAAAACAAGTGGCAGAAAATAAAACGACAATCATTGTAACTCATAGGGTTTCATCAGCCAAAAATGCCGATTATATTCTGATCCTTGATGATGGAAAAATAGTAGAACAAGGAACTCATCAGGACTTGATAACCTTAGATGGTTACTACAAAGATTTGTTTTTTAAACAGCTTGCCGAAAAAGAATTGAATTAGTCTTGTTTTTTTGATTTTTTTTTAAGACTTTTGGATGCAGTATAAATTATCTGACAAGAAGGATTATGAGAGAAAATGAACTATTAGAAAAAGAAGAAATCTTTTCGAAAGTATTACGTGCCGGAAGAAGAACTTACTTTTTCGACGTAAGATCAACAAAAGCTGATGATTATTATATCACAATCACAGAAAGTAAAAAATTTACAGAAGAAGACGGTTCTTTCCATTTCAAAAAGCATAAAATATATCTTTATAAAGAAGATTTTACTTCTTTTAAAGAAATCTTAAACGAAATGACTGATTTTGTTTTAGATCAAAAAGGAGAAGAAGTAATTTCTGAAAGACATCAGAAAGATTTTAAAAACGAATATGCGGCTGTAGAAAATAAAAACAGCTTTACGGATATTAGTTTTGACGATATATAAAAAATGATCCTATATAAAAATACCGGCATTTCTGCCGGTATTTTTTTGGATACATGTTTACTGAATCCATATTTTAAAGAATGACATTTATCTTCTATATTTGCTGTGCTTATATAACATGATGCCTTACATGAAACATCTTTATTTATTATTACTATTCACAGTTCAATTTCTTACTGCTCAAAATTACCACCCTGATAAAATCATTATTGATGGTATTACTTACGATTACCGCTACCATCATTTAGAAGTTTATTTTAATCACTATCCCGAAAAAAGGCCTGTGATCAATAAAGATTCTACCATTATTTCAAGAGGTTATATTGCTGAATATGAGATAAAAGATCAGGTACTTTATTTAAAGGATATAAAAATACCCGTTGATGGTGATTATAAACAACTCGTAAGTAATACTAATACTGTTTTTCAGGACAACAAAACGATGAAAATGTATTGGGTAAATGGTCTGTATGATGTCGGGCTTGGAGATCCGATTATTACATCACCTGCTGACACTCTAAACCCTGTTTTTAACAATTATTATATTTTTGAAATAGAACGTGGCACTATCATAAGAACAAATAATTTCACGTACAAACAATACAAACGTTTTAAAGATTACCAGTGGGAGCGTTTCCATTATTCAGAAGACTATACCAAATTATATAAAAAAATGTTACGTACCGGGATACCAGAAGAAGATATTGAAAATCATATTTACTATCACATTTTATTTTACAGCAAACGAAACTTTCTTAAAAAATAAAGAGATTCAACTAATGTGAATCTCTTTTATTTTATATACTTCTAAAAAGGTAATATTTTATCTTAACTGGAATTCATAAACAATACTTCCCACTTGTTTTGAGGGAGCAGTAGTACTGGATTCCCATTTGGTTGCTAAAGCAGCAGCTTTTGCACGCTGTAACAAACAACTACTGTTATTGGTTGTACCCCGTATTCCCGGTGTAGCCGATATGACATTACCAGAACGATCTACTGAAACTTCTACAACAACTGTTCCTGCTTCATTACATCCATCTTTTGGTAATGGTTTTACAAGAGCTTTTCTGCCAGACAGAGAGTAGCCTCTTCCGCCTCCTGTACCAGAACCAGATCCGGCACCTATTCCTGTACCGTTACCACTTCCATGTCCGCCTCCGGTACCACCACCGGATCCACCATCTCCATAATAATTATTAGAAGAAAGCGATCCGTCTTTTCTACCTTTGTTTCCGGCAGTCTGATCATCACCATCACCACCTTTGTTATTGCCTTTCATAAAGTTAGCCAAGGCATCATTAGTCGTATTGGAAACTTTATTCTGATTATTGTTTTTTCGAACTTCAGAAGTATTGTTCTTTTTTTCCTTTTCTTTCTCTTTTTCCTTTTTTAGCACAGTTACATCTGTTGCAGTTGTATTTTCCTGAGCTAAAATATTTTCCTCATCAGCATTATTAGGAGGGGGTGTTCTATTTTTCTGAACATCCGTAACATTCAGAACCTGGCTTGTATAATCTTCTCCGGCACCAAATTCACTGTCACCAAAGTTGATTTCTACGCCACCGCCACCGCCACCAGCAAGCTGATCTAAAGAAGCTGTTTCTATAAAACGTATAAAAAACAATAGTAAAACCAGTACAGCACAAATAATTGTAGTGAACAGAACTGATTTTTTTTCTTCCTTGGAAAAATTAAGGGTCATTGAAGTCTATTTATTTAATATGATAATACAAAAATTATACCAACTGTTTTAAAGCTATTTCAAATGCTGCAGCTGATATATTTTTCTTTTCTTTATTTAATTTATGTACATTTTCCAATGCTTGTTTTATCGTATTCGACGCATCATCAAAAATAGCCGCATCTTCCAACACTGCATTAGGTTGCATTAAGTAAGCAAATACGCGAGCCATACCACAGTTTGATATAAAATCAGGGATCAGACTTACTTTACTATCTACATGTTCCATAATTGGTCCGAAAAAGATTTCCTTATCTGCAAAAGGTACATTGGCACCACAAGAAATTACTTCTAATCCTGATGCTATCATTTGATCTACCTGATCTTGTGTTACAAGTCTTGAAGCGGCACACGGAGCAAATACATCAGCCCCAACGGACCAGATTCTTGTATTAATTTGATCAAAAGGAATCATATCAGACGCAACTAATGTGTTTCCTTTTTTATTTAAATAGAAGTTTTTCACTTCGTCAAAGCTATATCCGTTTTCATTGATTACTCCTCCATCACGGTCAATTATACCAATGATTTTAGCGCCCATTTCAGCAAAATAGTATGCCGCCGCAGCTCCTACATTTCCAAATCCCTGAATGATTACTTTTTTATCTTTTACTGATCCTCCGAAAATATCGTAATAATGTTTTACAGCATATGCCACACCATAACCTGTAATAAGGTCAGCTACCATATATTTTTTATCAACCGATGGTGTATATTTAGCATCTTCTACCTGTTTTACAACTCCCTGACGCAATTGACCAACGCCCTGAATTTTTTGTGCTTCTGTTGGTTTAAAGTGTCCGTTGAACACACCTTCCTGAGGATGCCATAAACCACAAGCTTCTGTCATCGGTATTACTTCGTGAATTTCATCTACGTTTAAATCACCACCTGTACCGTAATAGTTTTTCAGCAAAGGAAAAACTGCTTTGTACCAACGCTCTAACACGCCTTTTTTACGTGGGTCATTCGGATCAAAATTAATTCCAGATTTAGCACCTCCGATTGGCGGACCGGCTACAGAAAACTTCACTTCCATAGTTTTAGCCAGTGAAAGCACTTCATTCATATCCAATCCTTTTCTCATACGGGTACCACCTCCGGCAGCTCCTCCGCGTAATGAATTAATAACTGCCCAACCTTCAGCTTCCGTTTCTGAATCACTCCAATGGAAAACAACTTCCGGAGTTTTATTTTCAAATTTTTTTAATAAATCTTTCATTAACAAAAATTATTTTTAGTTTACTTTTGATAAACGCAAATATAAAGGTAAACTTCATATTTACCATTTATTAAAGAGACAAAAAAAGAAATAATTATAATACAACACCTGAACTGTGATCTTGTGATGCGCCTGTTACACTTGAAAGTACATTTATTTGATTTTCATATTTTAAAATCCCTAATAAACCAAATATTAAAGCTTCTTTAAAGTTAATTGTCTTTGGTTCCGGAATCACCAACTTATGCCCCGGAAGGTAATGTTGCAAACGTTCTATAAGAAAATCGTTAAAGGCTCCTCCTCCTGTGAGTAAGACAGTACTCCCTTTTATTATTATGTTTTCAGATATCTGAAAAGCAATGTGCTCTACATAGGTTGCCAAAATATCAGCGATTGTACAATCAAAAGCATCGATCAATGGTATTACTTCTTTAAACACAAATTCGATTCCCAATGATTTAGGCGCTTCTTTTGTAAAAAAAACATTTGTGTTTAGCTTTTGTAACAATGAGGTATTTATTTTTCCGCTTCTTGCCCAATTTCCTTTATCATCATAGTCTGCGCCTGCTTTATTGGCATAGTGATTCAATACAGTATTGACCGGACAAATATCATAAGCAAGCCTTCTGTTGTTTAAGTCAAAAGATATATTCGAAAATCCACCAAGATTGATACAGTAATCATACTTTGAAAAAAGTATTTTATCACCTATAGGAACCAAAGGAGCTCCTTGCCCACCCATAGCTACATCCTGTACTCTGAAATCGCAAACAACAGGTAAACCGAGGATCTCTTTTAGCAAAGGAAGATTTCCTATCTGTAAAGTCAGTCCTCTTTGAGGCTGATGCAGTATAGTATGTCCATGTGATGCCACGAGATCTGGCTCACATTTATTTTTCTGTATAAAATCAAGAATTACAGTACCCAGAAGTTTTGTATACGATTGGTTGAGCTCATTTATTTCCTGTTCCGTTTTTAATGCTGCCCATTTTAGTCTATCAAACCAAGCATCTGAATACGGAATGGTCTCTACATTTAAAAGATTAAATTTCCATGTATCATCCTTCACCGTAAATACTATTTCAGCTATATCTATTCCATCGAGAGAAGTACCAGACATGACGCCTATTACCGTGTATTTTTCACTTTTCATACGCTAAATTTACTTATATATTTTGAATATTTCTTAAAATAAAGGTATCTTTGGAAGCTTTAATTATATAAAGCAAATTTTGTTAGAAAAAAAACAATATATACATAATGAATTTTAAATTAACCGAAGAGCAATTAATGATTCAGCAGGCAGCTAGAGACTTTGCTCAAACTGAATTATTACCAGGTGTAATCGAAAGAGATGAACATTCCAAATTTCCTGCAGATGCAGTGAAAAAAATGGGAGAATTAGGTTTTTTAGGAATGATGGTAGACCCTAAATACGGTGGTTCCGGATTAGACAGCGTTTCTTATGTTTTAGCAATGGAAGAAATTGCAAAAGTTGATGCTTCCGCTGCTGTGGTAATGTCTGTAAACAATTCTCTGGTTTGTGCCGGTTTAGAAAAATATTGTAATGAAGAGCAAAAGCAAAAATATCTGACTCCACTTGCATCAGGTCAGGTAATCGGAGCTTTTTGTTTATCTGAACCGGAAGCAGGTTCGGATGCTACTTCACAAAAAACAACAGCAATTGACAAAGGTGATTATTATCTGTTGAACGGAACGAAGAACTGGATTACAAACGGATCAACAGCTTCAACATATATTGTAATTGCACATACACATCCTGAAAAAGGACATAAAGGAATCAATGCTTTTATTGTTGAAAAAGGATGGGAAGGTTTTGAAATCGGTGCGAAAGAACAAAAAATGGGGATCAGAGGATCTGATACACACTCTTTAATGTTTACAGATGTAAAAGTACCTAAAGAGAATAGAATTGGTGAAGATGGCTTTGGTTTTGCTTTTGCTATGAATGTATTGAACGGTGGTCGTATCGGTATTGCTTCACAGGCATTAGGAATTGCTCAGGGAGCTTATGAATTGTCATTAAAATATGCGAAAGAACGCAAAGCATTTAAAACAGAAATCATCAATCATCAGGCAATAGCTTTTAAACTGGCGGATATGGCAACGCAAATTTCTGCTGCCCGTATGTTGTGTTTCAAAGCAGCTGCTGAAAAAGATAACGGAGAAGATATTTCTATTTCTGGTGCTATGGCAAAATTATTCTCTTCCCAAACAGCTATGGATACAACGATTGAAGCGGTACAAATTCATGGTGGTAACGGGTATGTAAGAGAATACCATGTTGAACGTATGATGCGTGATGCTAAAATTACTCAAATTTATGAAGGTACTTCAGAAATTCAGAAAGTGGTTATTTCCAGAGGTATCTCTAAATAATATTGACTTATTATAAAATTAAAGTCTGACCTTACGTCAGACTTTTTTTATATCTTTCATCTCCTTTTATTAAAGCTATGAATAACGATAAAGCAATCAAACTCAAACTAACACTGGGATATCTGATACTGGGTATCACCGCTATTCTTTCGGTCTGGTATATTTTCAATGAAGTAAAGGTCATGAATGAACCGAAAGAAGAGTTAATAAGTGAAAACAATAAAGTACTCAATCTCGGAAGTATCATTACCAATATTTATACTGCTGATTCATCCGGCAGGGTAGCAATGATTTCTACAGATAAAAAAGACATTCAGAAATATCATCAATTGGTAGACACCATACAAAGTCAAATTGTCAATTTTAAGACTAATGTTACGGATGATGAGATGATTTTAAAACTCGATACCATTCAGTCTCTTATCAGAGAAAAGGAAAAAAGTTTTGATGAAATTGTTGCGGCCAGAAAGAAATTCATGAATTCACAATATTTTGATGAAGCGTTTAAAAAGGTAAGAGCCGCAAAAGATGATATTGAAAATATAGCTGTAAATGTATCGAAAGATTCTACTTCGGAAAGTAAGGAAGGTTTCTGGAAAAGAATCCGAAATGTAGTCGATTCTGAGAAGAAAGAAAAAGAAGACAGAGAACGTCAGTTGAGACAACAGCAACAACTGAATAAGATTCACCAGAGTAAACGAGACAGTCTGGCAAAAATGACTGAAAATATTTTTTCTCAGGCTATTGACAGTGAAAATAAACTGGCGAAAGAGTTTTATCAGAAAGAGGAACAACTGATAAATGAAAACCGCCATATCTCAGAAAAAATAAAAAGTCTTATGATTGAAGTGGAGAAAAGTGTATTGGAAAACTCCTATTCCAGAATAAACTTTTCTAATGAGATCATTGATAAAACAGCTATAAATCTGGCATGGATTGGCGGTATTGGCTTTTTAATGGTAATTATTTTAGGAGGTGTAGTACTAAGAGATCTTAACAAAAGCCGTGCTTATAAGAAACAATTGGAACGGTTAAATAAGGATTTACAAAATCTTATGGAACAAAAATCATATTTTCTGGCTTCTGTTACACATGATATCAATTCTCCGCTTAATTCATTAATAGGATTTTCTGAATTATTAGATGAGACATTAAAGACTAAAACACAAAAAGAATATATTAAAAATATTAATTATTCCAGTCAGTACATCCGTAATCTGGTAAATGATCTGGTAGATTTCTCTAAGCTGGAATACAATAAAATGGTCTTAAAGAAAGAGTCTTTTAATTTTAATGAATTGTTATTGAGCATTACAACTCCATTAAAAAATGATGCTGATAAAAAAGGAATTGAACTTATTGCCAACGTTGATCCGAAACTGGATGACTATTTTTTTTCAGACCCATATCGTATCAAACAGATTCTTACAAATATTCTTTCCAACGGAATTAAATTTACAGATAAAGGAAGCGTAACATTGGAAGCTGTACTTAATGGTAATGAAGCTGTTTTAAAAATAACCGATACAGGTATTGGAATTGATGAAAAGTACCATAAAGATATCTTTATGGAATTTAAACAGGCACATGGTGATATTGAAAAAGTATATGGAGGAACCGGTCTTGGACTCAATATTTCAAAAAGACTTATCAAATTACTGAAAGGAGAATTAACATTTGAAAGCCGTCTGGACAAAGGATCAATCTTTACGATTAGAATACCTGTAGAGAAAGGAGAAAATAATCAGTTTAAAAATATGGATATCGTCTTTGATAATGAAAAAAAACTTATCCATAAAAACATTTTAGTGGTAGATGACGATATGTTGCAATTACGACTTATGAATGAAGTGATCAAAGACAAAGTGAATCTGATTACCACACTTAAAAAAGGAGAACTGATTGAAGAATATTTAAATGAAAATAAATATAATTTAATCATTACAGATATTCAAATGCCTAATTACAGCGGATATAAAATCATTCAGGCAATACGTTCAAATCCCGAATATAAAAACACACCTGTTATTGCATTTACAGGAAAGATTGATTTGGATGAAAATGAAATTTCTAAATTAGGATTCAATGCGTTGCTGCAAAAACCAATTAATATTCCTATATTAATGAATACGATACACAGGCTATTAGAAATAAACAGAGAACAAAAGCCTGTTAATACTACAAGCAAAATGCAGATAAAAAATGAATATTTTGACTTAGAACAATTATTGAGTTTTACCCAGGATGATTTGGATGCTACACAGGATATATTAAATGTTTTTATTGACTCTTCCATAAAAAACTGTGACGAATTATCAGCATCTGTTGGGATAAATGATCGAAAAAAAATAGCGGAGATCACACACAGAATGTTACCAATGTTTCGACAGTTAAGTGCTGATATGGTTATTGCTGATCTGGAAAAACTTGAACGTTATGAATATAATGGTAATGCAGAAGAATTAAAAGAAGATGTTGTAACAGCAGTTGGTAAAATTCAGAAAATTATAGAAGAACTAAAAAAAATCGAGCTTTTTTAAAGCTCGATTTCATATAGTTTTATTTTATTATATAAGGTTTTGCGATCTATTCCTAAAATCTGGGCTGCTTTTGTCTTGTTATATTTTGCTTTTTCTAAAGCTACCCTGATTGTATTCTCTTCATTTTTAGAAGAAAACAATTTTAAATCATCTTCATCTCTCTTATGAATAATTTCATCAGATGAATAATTTTCGTGTTCGATTACTTCACACGGCAGTACGTTTTTTTGGATAATGTCCGTCTGAGTCAGTAATACTGCTCTCTTAATAATGTTCCGCATCTCTCTCAGATTTCCCGGCCAATCGTATCTCAGAAAAATTTCTTTTACTTCTTCAGAAAAATCCAAAATCTGTTTTTCAAGATCCGTATTTGACTGTTTTAAAAAGAAATCGGCAAATAATAGGATATCATCTCCTCTTTCAGAAAGTCGTGGTGTTTTAATAGAAAATTCATTCAAACGATGGTAAAGATCTTCTCTGAAATTACCTTCTCTTACTGCCTTTTGAAGATCTTCATTTGTAGCTGCAATTACGCGTATATCAACATCTATTTCTTTACTGCTTCCTACTGGCTTTACTTTTCGCTCCTGTAAGGCGCGTAGTAATTGTACCTGTACTTCGTATGAGAGATTCCCTACTTCATCTAAAAATATAGTACCACCGTTAGCTGCTTCAAAATGACCAGTCTTGTCTGTAGTTGCCCCGGTAAAAGATCCTTTAATGTGACCAAAAAATTCGCTTGCAGCTAAATCTTTTGGTATGGCGCCACAGTCAACCGCTATGTATGGTTTATCTGATCGTTTGCTTTGTTCATGAATAGAATAGGCAACATTTTCTTTTCCTGTTCCACTATCTCCGATGATCAAAACAGAGATATTCGTCGGAGCTACCACATCGATAAAATTATGCAATTCTAATGATTTTTCACTCTTGCCTTTTATAACTGAAAGATGATAGTTATTATCTTCATCTCCCGATTTTTTCCGGCTTTTTTCTCCATCACCATTATCCGACTCTACAATTGAATAATTTGCTTTTTTCTTTAATGCCTGATGAATGGTCAATAAAATTTCCTCAGAATTTATCGGCTTTGAAACATAATCAAAGGCGCCTAATTTCATTACACTGACAGCGGTTTTTATATCAGTATATCCCGTCATCAAAATAACCTGTGTGGTTTTGTTTGTATCCCTGATAAATTTTAGTACTGATACCCCATCATCATCCGGTAACCTTACATCGGTAAGGACTAAATCAAAAGATTGATTTAGTATTAGTTGCTCTGCTTCTTTAAAAGTAAATGCGCTACTCACTTCGAAACCTTTTTTGGTTAAGAATGTTTTCAACATCATGCAGAATGATACATCATCATCAATTACTAATATTCTCTGGCTCATTCAAGTAGTGTTTTTATAAATTAGGCAATGTCTACTAAAGGTAATAATTATAATTAAAAGTATAAAGGTAATAATTTATTCCTATTCTAAAACGGATAGCCAATGGCAATATTCAAGATTAAATTATCTTTTCTCCATGCTCTGTCACCAAATTCTATATGATCAAAACGCCAACGATCATTTTTTTCATAATAAGGTACCCGTACAGGAATGGAAAGATCTGTCCGTAAGACCAATATTGAAAAATCAAATCGTAGACCAGCTCCAACCCCTACAGCTACTTCACTCAAAAATTCATTAGAAAATTTCCCTCCCGGTTTAGTAGGATCATCTCTCATCAACCAAACATTCCCGGCATCAACAAATAGTGCTGCGTTTAAGAAGCTGAACAGGTTAGCTCTGTATTCAGCATTGAACTCTAATTTGATATCTCCGGCCTGATCCATTAAGAAAGAGCTTGTCTGGGTTCTTGGATCATAACTACCGGGACCTAATGTACGAGCTCTGAAAGCACGAATACTGTTACTTCCTCCAACAAAAAACTGTTTTGAGAAAGGCATGTACTCTGAATTTCCATACGGAAGTGCATATCCGGCTATAAAGCGGGCAGCAAACTGACTTTTTTCATTTAGTTTTAAATAGTATCTTATATCATGTTCTGTTTTTACATATTGACTGTATGCTACTCCTAAAATTTCTTTTTGCTGTCCTTTTTCATAATTTGCTCCTGAAATAAGTCCTGTAAGATTGGCAGACAAATCAAGCTGTCCTTTATAATAAACGGTATGTTTGAGCGGTAGCATTGTATTGGTAAATGTATACGAATAGGTTGGTCCGAAAATCAGCTGTTTTTCAACGATTCTTGCCAATGAAGGATTATCTGCCATCTGCTCTTTGTATTTATCCGTTATCTTTTCAGGAAAAACATAAGTGACTTCGAGTACATTTAATTCATGTTCTTTTTTGACATCTTCTTTCCAGAGATATCCAAATGATGCATTGAAGTTATGTAATGTATATAGTTGCGTACGGCTTTGGTATTCATACCCCAAACCAATTTTAGTCCGAGGTACAAAAGCACTGGATGAAGTAAACTTAAACGGTGCAATAATCCTTGGGAATGCCAAACTGAATTTTGATCCGACACGATAAATGTTATTTCCGTTACCACGACCTCCAACCTGATAATCCATTGCTCCGTATAATGAGGCAGTAAATAACTCAGCTCCTTTTAAGAAATTACGGTGGCGCCAGTTGAAATTAACCTCTCCACCCGCATAACTTGCAGAATTCGTTTTACCCAATGTTTCTAAACGAAATGATTTAAATTCATTGGGAGTCAACATATAATATACATCAAATTTGTTATTAAGGGAATCTGAAATAACAAATTGATTTTTGACGAACTTAAAGGTTCCCAAATTGATTAAACGGTTGAGAGACAGATTATGATCAGTACGATTATATAAATCTCCTTTCTTAAAATAGAGTGTACGGTCATAAATCTGTGGCTTGAACTTTTCTTCTCGATCAATGATATAAATACCTTTGTAAGGTGTTAGGGAATCAATGGGTGTCTGTGAAACAACACGGCTCCTTCTTCCTAAATTACGCAGATTATAATCTGGTATCACTACAATTTTATCGATTGTAAACTGTTTAGTTGCCATTGCAGGTGTTGATTCTTTTAATTTTACAATCAGATCAACTTTATGATTATTGACGGTACTATCTGCCTGTACTATTATATTATCAGGATGAAAATAGTAAAATCCATTTTCTTTCAGGTAGCTGTCTATACGCTCACGTTCCGCTTTAATTACATTCAGATTAAATGGAGCTCCGACTTTGAGCAATGATTTTGCTGCTATTTTTTGTATTTCGCTATTGATCAACGTACTGTCTTTTTGAAACGTTACTTTTTCAATAAGATATTGTTGACGTGGCTTGACATTATAAATTACTTTAGTCTTTTTATTTTTCGTAACTGTATCATAGCTCGTAGAGACATTGAAATATCCAAGATTTTCAGAATAGTTTTCAATAATCTTGCGATTAAAGTCAATATCAACATCGCTTAAAAGTACTGGCTTTTCACCAACTTTGTATTTTAACCAATATTTGAATCCTTTCTCCTTTTTGGGCTCTGATGTGATATTATAGAAATACAATTTTGGACGTAAACCTAAAAATGATTTGTTTGGTTTGGGCATCAGTTGCTCTTTCAGATTTGTCTCTAAAAGGTTTGCCTGTTTTTTGGATAGTGAGTCTCTCTGAAGGTTAATTTTAGCACCTACATAAAGTAACTCACCTTTTTTTAAATATTTTGTATTGCTACAGGACACTAAAAAAGCAAAGGCAATAAATAAAAGAAGTTTATTTAGAGGTCTTTTCATATTGATTTTGTTGTTTTTTTGCGTTACGTCTCTGTTGTTGATTACGTTTGTTTTTTCTATAGATTTCTCTGAATTCATTATAATCTATTGTGATGATGAAGCCAACACCGGTTTCGATAATCTGTCCTTGTAAAGCTACCTGATATTCATTTTTACGATACGCTCTTAAGGTATATCTTCCATCTTTAGAGAGCATATAATCCAAAGAAATATCACCTGCAATATTGGTCATTTGCTCATTTTGTCTCTGTTCACCTTCAAGTCCGAAATTGCTTCCGATATTAACTTTCAAGCGATCGTTTAACAGTTTTTTAGACAACCCAACATTTAAATCTGTTCTTGTATTTTGCTCTCCGGTAGAATAGTCTTCAGTGGATTCCAGATCGAAATTTAATTCTACACCGGCAATGAGATCAGAAGCGAGATTATTGAGTTGTTGAGATAGTATTTTACTAACACTCTGACGAGCCATAGATTCAGCTGACATCCCTGCACTACTCTCAAAAGGATTTTCTCCTATAAACCGGTTTAATAACAATAAAGCAAATACCTGTTTATTCATTTCAGACTCTTCTGTACGCAACTGATCCAGTTTAGTTTTCACTACACTGATGACTTCACTTGAAACAGAAGCATTATCTTCATCCACAGTGATATCAAAAGTGATTTCAGGTTTTAATAATTCTCCTTTCATCATAAGAAGTGTTTCAAAAGGAATACGTTGCTTATACATATTGTATTCTGCAGGATTATCATCTCTTGATAACTGTTGTTGTACCAGATCTAAAGGCGCCGTATTGGTTTTATAGACTGCCGTTATATCTGTATCCGCTTTTGTTGGTTCTCCTGTCCAGGTAATGCTGCTGCCTTCTTTAATATCAAATTTTCTCTTAAGCAAGTTTACAGACATTTCGTAACTTCCTTTGTTTACTTCATATCTTCCGACTAAAGTTATTTTACCTGAAGGATCTACTCCACCAGTTAATTCAGCTTCTCCCTGTAACTTAACAAAATCTCCGTTAGACTTATCAATTACTACAGAAAGCTTGGCTTCTTTTTTAACTTCAATATTGACAGATACATCGAGTCCTTTAACTGTTGCCTCAGATATTTCTTTTTCAGGTTCAAGCGTACCTTGTAAAGCAATCTGATCCTGATCAATGAATTCTACGATTCCTTCCCGATCCTGTAATGCCGGACTCGACTGAGGTAATACAAAAGTAAAATCAGTTTTATCGCTAACTGTCAACTGTCCGTCAACTTTTGGCAGATCCAGATTTCCTCGAATGTTAAGATTGGCATCAATAGCCATTATACCATACATAATGTTGTTTTCTTTCTTGGTAGAATTTACAACTTTAAAGTCGCTTGCATTGACATTGAGTCCAAATGCAAAATCGCGATACGTTTTAGTTAGAATTTTACCGTTTATTGTTAACGAATTGCCGTCTGCATCATCTATCTTGAATCTTCTGAACTGTATTCCTTCGGAAGTAAAAGCAATAGTATCATCTATGTTCTTAAAAGTAGTGTTTAAAGAGGCAATATCCATTCCTACTCCATTGAACTTAACATCTCCCAAAATACTCGGATCATCAGCTGTACCAGTTACTTTCAAAGCTCCGGAAATGTATCCTACAGCATTATCAATAGCTTTCATTGAAAATCCCTGAACACTTTTCATCTGTAGTTTATTGATATTCACCGATAGATCAAATTGTTTTTGCTGTATGTTGTAGTTTCCAGCTACTTTCAGGTCATTTTCAAAACCTGTCAATGTTACATCAGCGTTTAAAACTTCCTGTTGATTATTATCTACTTTAACAGCCAGATTTCCTATTTCACTTCCATAAACCTTCAATTCATTTACATTAATATCTGAAGTAAATGTCATATTATTTTTCAAGTCTCTAAGCTGCACAGTTCCATCTATTGTACCTTGAGCCAAAAGTGAGTCTTTCTTAATAATTTCTGTAATGGTTTCTATTTCAAATCCTTTTATTGTAATATTTAATGGACTATTAGGTATTTCGTTCTCAGACTGAATACCAAGCTGGCTGTTTGCATTTTGAATAAAGAATTGATGGGCAAGAATACCTGCATCGCTTATTTGAATATTATTATCCGGATTTACATTCCAATCTTCATAATTTAACTTTAATCCGTTTTGATTCAGTGCAATTTTAGTGACGTCATTTATTGACTCTACATTACCTGCAATTCCATACTGAACATTATCTTCCTGATCCAAAAGTCTCAGGTCATAGGTGATTTTATTATCAGAAACTGCTCCGGTAAGTCCTAAACGATCTACTGCCATATTTTCATTTTCAATAGAATACACACTCAACCCGTATTGTAAAGCAGCATCATTATTGGCAATATTAAGCGCTACACTATCCACTTTTATTGTTCCGTAAGTCAGTTGAGGAATACTTCCGTTTATTATAAGCTTACGTGCATCTGCCTGATAACTACCATCGAGTGTTATGGTCTGAAATTCTTTTAAATCAGGAACAAATTTTTGAATTAAATCATCGTTCTTTATTTTTACATTAAAGTCGAAATATTGATTAGGCTCAATTTCTGCGACCTTATCTTTTTCTGACATGAAATGATAATACTGATCTATCGTTTGTTGAACAGATCCTAAAATCTGAGTGAGTTTGTACCTTCCTGTCAATTCTGCATCGGCAATTTGGGAGTGTAAACTGATTCTGTTTTCATTTTCATTGGATACTGCTTCTAATTTTATTTCTGATAACGGATAGATTTCTTTACCGTCAGATAAAGCAAAATCCTGCAAATAAAGATTTCCATTCAGTGCATCAGGTGACAGATTAGAAAAATCACCATTAATTTTTCCAGCTATGGCAAATGGTTTTTGATACAGTCTAAGTTTATACAAATCTAATTTCTCAACAGTTCCGTCTATTTTTATGCTTGGATTATCTTTTGAATAATATCCTGATGCCAATAAATCGATTTTAGCATTTTCATCTTTTGAGACTATAGTTGCCTCAAAATTACCCTGGTTTATTTTTGCATCGAGTGCAATGTCTTTATAGGTATAAGAATTGAATTCTGCTGAACTGATATAACCGTTTACTTTTGTCTGGGCTTTCTCAGGATTGAAGCTGGTACCATTCGCTTTTATAGTGGCAGAAATCCGCCCCAATGAATCATTTTTAATGATTTTCCCTACATTTAAATTCTGAATTACAGCATCAACAACATATTTTTCTTTGTCTTTTATTCTCTGATCTAATACTGCTTTCAGCTTTGCATTTCCATCCGAAGTTTTAAGATTTAAATCAGCTACAAAGTTATTTACACTTCCTTTTGCCTTTCCGTTTAAAGATAAAAAGGATGGTATTTGAATGGTATTTGGAATTGTCCCTTTTGGTACTAAAGACTGAATTGTTTTGGAGGAAGTTTCTAATTGTTTTACATTTAGATCAAACCAAAGCTTGTCAGGATTAGTAGCATTTTTTATCTGTCCTGAAAGATTTACTATTGTTTTATCCAAACCAGAAAGTTGAAATTCCTCAATAAATAAATCATCAATTTTACCATTCACACTGGTATTTAATAAAAGAACAGCTTCCCTGTTTGTACTGAAAGGAGGTGTATTTTTCAGATCAGGTGCCAGTATGAGTATATCTGAAAATGCAATTTTTGTTTTTTCGAGATTTGCTTGTATTTCAACATTTCCTAAATCATTAGTTAGTTGTTGTATTGAAGTATATTGTAGAATAACTTCATCCTGAATAACTGTTTTAGGAGTTTCAAGATATAAGTCTTTTAGAAAGGCTTCAGAACTATCATAACTGAAATCTGTTTGTAATTTATTGACCTGTAAGCCACTTTTCTCAGCTATAAAAGTATTTTTTAAGGAGCCCGATATATTTTGATCTGTGAAACTAAAATCACGTAAATCGACATCTATTTTACTAAAATCAAGATGGTTAAAATCAATTCCTTTATCTGAAGGCTTTTCAGCCGTATTATCATATACAACAGCAATATCCTCTAAGTTTAATTGATTCAATTTTAATGCTATAGGATTTCCGTTTGTCTTCGCTTTCTGTTGCTCATCTTCTGTTTTCTTTTCGCTGGGTAAGAATAAAGAAGCTTTGATAGTAGAATTTTTCAGTGCAATCTTATCTACAACATATTCATTTTTTCCTAAATCAATGCTCTTAATTTTCGTTCTTAGCTCATCAAATACAATAGATGCATAGGTTTTCGAATTGTCGTCTCCATAATCAATCATAATATCCGTCAAAGCAAGTGTATTCAAAGCAATGCTGAAAGGATTTTTTTGAGCAAGTGAATCTGTCTTTTCCTCAACCTTCTCAGCTACTTCTTTTACAAGGCCCTGTTTTAATTTTAATCGTAAACCATCTAATGCAATATCATCGATTGCATAATTGTTTTTATCAAGATCAAACGTTTTGACACGGGTATTAAATTCATTGAATTTTACACGAATATCATTACTGGATAGTGCATCAATAAAAGTAACATCGATTTTTTTAATCGCTATCTTATCTAAGGAAATAATAAAAGGTTTGGATTCACTCTCTTCTTCGTCCTTTGTTGCGAAGGCATCAATAATATAATCAAAATTAAACTTCCCTAAAGAATCTCTCACTACATTTGCCCGTACTCCTTCTAAATCGACAGAAGTCAAATCAGCCGTGTTGTTTAGTAATTTTGGAAGGTTTAGCCCAACATCCAGTGAGCTAACATACAATAATGTATCTACCTGTTGTCCTTGTAGATAAAGTTCATTTAAGGTAATGGTATTGGGAAAGCCGATATAAACACTTTCAAGACTGACTTTTGTCTTGATTTTATCCTGCAAATAGATGATTAATTTGTCTTTTACAAAGTTCTGAACAGCAGGAAATCTCAAACTCACTATTAAGCCAATAACCAATAAGATTATTGACAATAAAACGATTCCTTTATATTTAAGTATCTTTTTAAGTCTAATTTTCAAAGCAATTTATTTGTTTTAACAAAGATAAATAAACTTTTGGGCTGACCAATTATTAAAGATATTTATTAAGTTGATGTATAAAAAAATCGAATTAAACTCTATTATCGATAAAAAATTTCGTCTATTTAATTCCAAAAAAAAATCCTCAATCAGATTATGATT
>DAMCXY010000031.1:0-23828 GCA_032096595.1 Flavobacterium sp.
CTGTTGCCTGATAATTGGATAATTCAGGTTCCTGAATCGCTCCTGTATTCGAGTTGGCCTCGTTTAGAGAATGATGGTACGTAACCAGGTAACCTAACTGACCATAATATACAATAGCCGACTGAACAGTCAGGTCAAATGAATTTGGCTGATCTGCACATATTGCCAGATTTTGTAAAGGTGCCAATTCTTCCAAATCGGTAATAATAGCTGTATCGACATTATTATCCTGATTCAAATCTACATTATCTCCCTTAACACTTGCGGTATTTAAATAGTCACCAGTAACATTGATGAAAACTTCAATTGTTAAGGTAGCAGAGGCATCAGGAGCAAGAGCACCAACCGTCCATACACCTGAGATCGGATCATACGTACCTTGGCTCGGAGTAGCAGTGACAAAAGTATAACCGGTAGGCAATACATCTGTTACCAACACATTAGGATCTTCGAATCCGCCAATATTAGAAACGGTAATCTGAAAGAATACGCCGCTGTTATTTTGTTCAACTTCTTTTTGAATCGCAAGATCTGTACATGGAACAACTTCAACAAATAATGGAGATGAAATAGCAGTAAGTCCGCATTCTCTTGTACCGCGAACCGAATAGTTTCCTGTCTCCAAAGCGATATAAGTACTTTGGTTAGCTCCATCGATTGGATTACCGTTTAGATACCATTGATAGGGTTCCAAACCTGTTGTTGTTGACAATTCAATACCACAGCCATCCTGTTCATTTGGAGCCAGTGGTTGCGCAGGGCTGTCACTAAATGCAGAGAAAAATCCGGACATGGAAAACCCTTCTCCCTGCTGTACGAGACTCGTTGTTAGTCGGGCATTGGAAGTAAGAATGATTTCAACCGGATTTCCTATATTAATATTATTAAAACGAATCATGTAAAAACCGGAAGTACCAATTGCAGTACGCGGTATCCCCGTTACTGTTTCAATATTCAATCCGTTTATAAAAACGGGCTCTGTAGCCGATTCAATGATCGTATATCCGAAATAAGGTAAATCGGTATTGTTGAAGCTAATGAACTTTCGGGTTCGCACATCAGATGCTCCGGCACAACCACCAATAGGCAGTACTGTAGAAACATCTGTTTCACAGGCAACTGCAGTACCTGAATATACTGTAATCGGATTATTAGAAACAATCAAAGAAGAGGAATACTGATTGGTAGCATCTCCGTGATGAAAAGTCTGAAAATTTCCTGCCAACAGTAATTCATAATCCGTAGAGTTGAGTAAAACACCAGCTGCATCATAATTTTTAACATTTACAAGTGTTCCCGGCTGAGTGGCAACTATTGTACTCTGCTCAGGATGATTTGCACCCGTTCCGGCAGCTCCACTTCCTCTTACTACGAGAAATTGATTTCCTAAGACGTTATTTGGAGCCATTTGATCGAACGTTCCATCCTCTCCGTTTCCTCCACAAGCCTGAGGAGTATCTCCATAACTACCAACATTGGCAACAACAGGTTTATTCGCAGTCATCAAAGAGCCTAAAGGAGCTGTAAACAATTGACTTTGACCTGCATTTAATGCAATTGGAGCTCCACCATCAACTATTACTTCTGTTCCGTCTTCAATCGCCATTACCGAATAAATGGGCTGTGAGGTATTTAAACCGGTAAAACTGGAACGATAATACCCTACCCGAAACTCTGTTCCAATTCCTTCATCACCAAAACTTACAAGAGAAGCATTCCCCTTTATAGTAGCATTGGTAAGTCCTATGGCATCCGAAGCAATGTTTCGCATATTTACAATGACAGGAGCCGTTGCTGTAACAATCAGTCCGCGATCATTATATAAGGTATTAACAGCATTTCTTTGCAAGTTGGCCGCAACGCCTAAAAACCTGTAAGAAATAGGAATATTGGCTGTTACTGTAAGATTGGTAATAAAGGTTCCATCACTTTTCGCAAGAGTAACTTCTATTTGTCCCGGAGAAGCCGTTGAAATGACAATTTCATTTGCAGTACTCCAATATTGCCATGGAGCGGGTGCGATATAATGTTTTTGAGAATATTGGGAGTACCCCGATGCAGTAAAAAATAACAAACAAAGTAGTAGTATTATTTTATTAAAAATAGTTTTGAACATATACCTACAATCAAATTATTTAATTAAAATCGCATAAAGTTAATTTTTTTTTTGAGATAAGAAAACTTTTAACAATTACTTTTAAAAAATTATGCGTTTTTATACAGATAATTTAAAAATATTACTCCCCCAACATTACTTAAATATTTCTATTTTTGTAAAAATATTTAGAACTATGTTAGTGATAGGAATCGCTGGAGGAACAGGTAGCGGAAAAACAACTGTTGTACATCAGATTATGAGAGAACTGCCTGAAAACGAAGTAGGTATTATTTCTCAGGACGCTTATTACAAAACCAATGATCATTTGAGTTTTGAAGAAAGAGCGTTGATTAATTTTGATCATCCGAGAGCGATCGATTTTGAATTATTGACACAACATCTCAAAGAGCTTAAAAACAATAAAAGCATTCATCAGCCGGTCTATTCGTTTGTACATCACAACAGAACAGATGATTATATACTAACGCATCCAAGAAAAGTGATGATTATTGAAGGAATTCTAATTCTTTCCAATCCTGAATTGAGAAATTTATTTGATATAAAAATATTTGTTCATGCTGATTCTGATGAGCGGCTGATTCGCCGTTTAAAAAGAGATATTGCAGAAAGAGGCAGAGATATGGAAGAGGTATTATCCAGATACCAGACTACTTTGAAACCAATGCATGAACAATTTATAGAACCATCAAAAGCATTTGCAGATATTATCATCCCAAATGATACTTATAATACAGTGGCAATTGATATTGTGAGATCTGTTATTAATGAAAAAATAACTGTAGACCAATGAAACGAAAAATAGCAGCATTAATTACACAATATCCTTTACTAAAATGGTTGACCAACCGGTTTGTATTGGTTACCTTGTTTTTTGTGATATGGCTGGTATTTTTTGACACTTATTCTTTATTTGATCAACGGGAAATAGACAAAGAGATCAACAAACTCGAAGACAATAAAGCCTATTATCAGGAAGAAATTCATAAAGACGAGGTATACATCAATAAACTCCATAAAATGGAGGAAGTAGAGAAATATGCCCGGGAAAAATATTATATGAAGCGGGACAATGAAGACATCTATATTATTGAGATGGATAATGGCAATGATGCCGCATCAGACGAATCTACAAAATAAATAATAGTATCTATGAGTGAGCATTTATTTAATGAATTTGAAAAGGTAAGTTCAAAAGAATGGAAAAATCAAATTCAATACGAACTAAAAGGTGCAGACTATAATGAAACGCTCATTTGGGAAAGCCTCGAAGGCATAAAAGTAAAACCATTCTATCATGCAGATTCAGATCATCTGAGCCTGCCGATACAAACTTCTGTAACCCAATTCAGCATTCTTCAGCACATATTTGTAAAGAATGTTGAAAAATCAATTTACACCATTCAAAACAGCCTTACACGAGGAGCTGAAAGCCTTCGGTTGACGATCGCAGATGACACTATAGATATACAACAATTGCTGGCTGGTATTAAAGCAGAAAAACTGGTGTTGTATATAGAATTGCCTTTCTTTTCAGAATCTTTTATCAAAAAAATAAATGAAGAAGCTTCAAAATCTTCTTTTGAAATTTTTGTTGTAGTCGATCCCATACATCAACTGGCTCATGAAGGAAATTGGTTTAAAGATTTGAATACCGATTTTTCGTTATTAAATACAAGTATTTCTCATTATAAAAACATCAATTTAGTAAGCGTCAACGCACAGCTGTATCAGAATGCGGGAGCGAATATAACGCAACAGCTCGCTTACACAATGGCGCATCTCAATGAATATCTGAATCGGATTCCCAACTATGTAGGTACCATTTTAATCAAAACAGCTGTAGGCACCAATTATTTTTTTGAGATTGCCAAATTACGGGCCCTTCGCCTGCTGACAGATCTTCTTACTAAAGAATACCATAAGGATATAAAAATTCATATTCAGGCAACACCAACCAGACGAAATAAAACACTGTATGATTACAATGTAAACATGCTGCGAACCACTACTGAATGTATGAGTGCTATTATTGGTGGAGCTGATGCTGTTGAAAACATGAGTTACGATGCGCTGTATCATAAAACAAATGAATTTGGTGACCGTATCTCAAGAAATCAATTGCTTATTCTAAAAAATGAAAGCTATTTTGACAAGGTAAATAATCCTGCTGACGGAGCATATTATATTGAGAGCCTTACGGCACAACTCGCAGAAAAAGCATTGGTTCTTTTTAAAGATATTGAAAAAAACGGAGGCTTCATTACACAATTGATTGAAGGAACCATTCAGAGAAAAATTAACGAAAGCGCAGAAAAAGAACAGGAACTTTTTAACACAGGAAAGGAAGTGTTACTCGGAACCAATAAATTTCCGAATCCGAACGACCGGATGGCTCATGATCTGGAACTGTATCCATTTGTGAAGAAAAATGCCAGAAAAACACTTATAAAACCAATTATTGAGAAACGTCTGGCTGAGAATATTGAAGAGAAACGTTTAGAAGAAGAAAAAAATCCTACTGTAAAATAAAACTGATGAGAAAAGACATTCAACATTTGCAACTGCCAACCGGAGCAGGCAACAGTAATCCTTCTCAGCAGTCTGCCTTTACCACTGCAGAAGGTATTGAAGTAAAAGAAACTTACCAACCAGAAGACATAGCATCTCTGGAACAGATCGGCTTTGCCGCAGGCTTCGCGCCGAACCTGCGAGGTCCGTATGCTACTATGTATGTAAGACGTCCATGGACGATACGCCAATATGCTGGATTTTCTACCGCTGAAGAAAGTAATGCCTTTTATAGAAGAAATCTGGCGGCAGGACAGAAAGGTCTTTCTGTAGCTTTTGATCTCGCTACACACCGCGGTTATGATTCTGATCACGAACGCGTAATGGGCGATGTCGGGAAAGCCGGAGTTGCCATTGACAGTGTTGAAGATATGAAGGTTCTATTTGACCAGATACCATTAGACGAAATGTCGGTTTCGATGACCATGAACGGTGCTGTTTTACCGATTATGGCGTTTTATATTGTAGCGGCAAAAGAACAGGGCGTAAGTGAAAAGTTGCTTTCCGGAACCATTCAGAATGATATTCTCAAAGAGTTTATGGTGCGTAATACCTATATTTACCCACCTACACCTTCTATGAAAATTATTGCAGATATCTTTGAATACACGAGTAAAAACATGCCTAAGTTTAACTCGATTTCTATTTCAGGATATCATATGCAGGAAGCTGGTGCCACTGCTGATATTGAACTTGCTTATACATTGGCTGACGGTCTTGAATATATCCGTACGGGACTTGCAGCAGGAATGAAAGTTGATGAATTCGCACCACGTCTTTCTTTTTTCTGGGCTATAGGAATGAACCATTTTATGGAAATTGCTAAAATGCGTGCCGGACGAATGATCTGGGCAAAATTATTGAAGCAGTTTCAACCGGAATCTGATAAATCTCTGGCTTTGCGAACACACTGCCAGACTTCAGGATGGAGCCTTACCGAACAAGATCCTTTTAATAATGTAGCACGTACGGCTATTGAAGCAGCCGCTGCTGCTTTCGGAGGTACTCAGTCTCTGCATACCAATGCATTGGATGAAGCTATCGCCTTACCTACTGACTTCTCTGCACGTATTGCACGTAATACACAAATATTCTTACAGGAAGAAACCAAAATATGTAAAACAGTAGATCCATGGGCAGGTAGCTATTATGTAGAATCCTTAACTGCTGAAATTGCTGAAAAAGCATGGAAACTGATTGAAGAAGTAGAAGAACTTGGCGGAATGACCAAAGCTATTGAAGCGGGTATTCCAAAATTGCGCATCGAAGAAGCTGCTGCAAGAAAACAAGCTCGTATAGACAGTGGGCAGGACATTATTGTAGGAGTTAACAAATACCGGTTGGAAAAGGAAGATCCCTTACAAATTTTAGAAGTAGACAATCAAATCGTTCGCAAGCAACAAATCGAACGTCTCAACCATATTAAAGCAACCCGCGATACTGAAAAAGTAAGAGTGGCTTTAGAAAATCTGACCAACGCAGCAAAATCCGGAGAAGGAAATCTTCTGGCTCTGGCTATTGAAGCGGCTGAACTAAGGGCTACCTTAGGAGAAATAAGTGATGCTCTCGAAGCTATTTACGGAAGGTATAAAGCACAAATTAAATCTTTTAGCGGTGTGTACAGCAAAGAAATAAAAGAAGACAGCAGCTTTAAAAAAGCACAGGAACTGGCAGATAAGTTTGCCAAAATGGAAGGAAGACGTCCGCGTATTATGATTGCCAAAATGGGACAAGACGGTCATGACCGCGGAGCAAAAGTTGTTGCAACAGGATATGCAGATGTCGGATTTGATGTAGATATCGGTCCTCTGTTTCAAACTCCTGAAGAAGCTGCGAAACAAGCTGTAGAAAACGACGTGCATGTTTTAGGAGTTTCATCTCTTGCTGCCGGACACAAAACATTGGTGCCTCAGGTAATTGAAGAACTAAAAAAGTACGGTCGTGAAGATATCATGATTATTGTGGGAGGTGTAATCCCTGCACAAGATTACCAATTTTTGTTTGATGCAGGAGCCGTAGCCGTTTTCGGACCGGGTACCCGTATCAGCGATGCGGCAATCAGCATTTTAGAAATCCTTATTGGAGATGAATAATAAAAAAAGAGCTGTCAGTTGACAGCTCTTTTTTATTCAACATTAATTCTGGTTCCTTCTGTATGAATGCTAAATTCAGGCGCATACATACTTTCTAAGGTAGTGATACCATTGGCAAATTTCCCCTGATTGCTTACCCGTAACTGATATTCAATAATATAAGTTCCTTTACTGATATGGTCAAAAAAGAAATGAGTTGCAGCATCTTTGGTACTTTTATAATAGGCCAAACCATTATTATATACCATTTCAGACAAGACATCTTTTGGCTCAAAACAGGAAGCCCTCAAGTCTTTGAGATGTACAAAATCCATGTCTTCCAAAATATTTAACCTGATATGCACTGTAACCAGATCACCGATTTTTAAAACATCTGATGCTCCTACTTCTTTTAAAATTTCTTTATCGCCTGTAATCTTTTTAACAAAAAGCTTTTTTTCCAATTGTACTGTTTCTTGTAATTGATGCGATGCTACTTTATCAAGATCTTCAAAATATTGCCAGTAGATACCGCCGAATCCAAAATGTTCACTCTTATTGTGAATATTTATCTTTCCAAAGTTTTTATTAATTTCATCTTTAGTCCATTGCAAACGTATTGTACCTGTTTCCTGCTCTTGCAGGGTTTTCTCAAGTTTGTCAGTTACAATACGTTCCCCTCCAATCGTCAAAGTTGCCTTATCTTTTATGGTGCTAAATCCTGAACCCTGAAGCAAGAGAGCATAAATCGCCTCTGTTGTCGCTTTTGTGCTTCCCCAGCTGACAGCCTTTTTATTAGCAATAAGCCATGTTTTCATTTTTTCGATGTCTTTGTCTTCCGAATTGACCTCGCTAAAAGCTTCAATTAGTAAAGCCTGTGTCTCAATTGGGGTCTCATACCAGCCCCGACCTCTTTTATTCTCATTCCAAAACATTCCTGTTTCATTATTTTGTACAGCTGTTTCTTTAAGATTCGTTAGGATTTTTATGGCTGTTGGGTTTTCATTTGCCCGATTAAGCACTAAAACTGCTTGTGCTTTTTGGTACAAGGACAGCGAAATCCAATCTTTTTTTAATTGAGATAATTTTACCGCTATTATTTTTTCAAGTGCATCTGACTTTGATTTGTCTTCAAAGAAGCTCCTCGCATATAAATACGCCACATCTGCATAAGAACATTTTTCTTTTGGTAAAACAGACACCTCAGCCTGACGCTTATTTGATTCTATAAATGCATTATCTATAAAATCAACGGCTTTTTCTGCAATTGTCGTGAGTTCTATATTATCAGAATCAAAAGCCTTTAGCTTTTTTAAATGTCCGATGCCGGAAACAATGTGAGTAGTAATAAAAGTATTGGGTGTTTTACTCTCAAACCATGCAAAACCTCCAGAGGGCAACTGACGCTCAGATAGTTTTGTAACAGCAGTATTGTGTGCCTTTTTCATTGTCTGAAGATCAAAAAGTAAGGAGAGGTTTTTGCGCTTTTCTTCTTCTGTCATCGCATCACTTATCCATGGCGTTTCAGCAAGAGAAATACTTTTTAAGGCTTCATTTTCACGTAATTTCGAAACCGGATAGCTACTCCACTTATCAAAGAGCGCTTTTAGTTTCTCGTTACTGTTTATAATGGACGTAGCAAGTGTATTCGCGTAATATCGGGCAAATAACTGTTCAGAGCATTCATGCTCAAATTCCATCAGATAGGGCAATGACTGAATGGCAAGCCATATCGGATTATTGGTATATTCTATGATAAACGACTGATTGGTATGAGAGGTTGAAACAGAATTCTGAAGATGCTCAAAACTAAACTCTTTTTTTGATTGCGCATTTATCCAGACAGGTTGGCTCTCTGTCAACAGCATTCTGTTTGTAAGTACCGGAAGAATACTTTCTTCTCCATCGGTAAATTTTTCTGATTTCGCAGCAATCTGATATTGAATTCCCTGCAATCCTTTAGGAATCACTAAAGTCCAACTGACAGAAGCAGAACCTCCCGGCAATAGATCAAAAGCAGGTGTCTGTACTGACTTTATGACTTCCTTGTCAATACTTTTCATTGTTGTTGCATCAAATAATTGCAGTAAAGCCATTCCTTTTTTAGCTTTATCACTCATATTGGAAACCCTTGCTTTCAATACTATGGTATCCGTTTCGCGAACAAATCTGGGCATGTTTGGCTGTATCATCAATTCTTTCTGAGTGATTACTTTTTGTTCCGTATAGCCAAATACCCCTTTTTTATCATGCGCCAAAACCCGGAAACGCCAAGCTGTCAACGCTTCGGGAGAAGTAAATTTTACTGAGATATTACCTTCTTTATCCGTATAAAGATTGGGTAGGAAAAAAGCCGTTTCCTTTACATTTTTTCGCAGTGGAACAGCCTGTAATTCGTTTAATGCCTTTTTAGTAGTAATAATAATAGCACCGTTAGCACCTCTGTTACCATAAACTGCAGTTGCTTCTGCTTCTTTTAAAACCTGAATATTAGCGATATCAGCAGACATCATTTTAAATTTTTCTTCCGTTACAGGAACTCCGTCAACTATAAACAACGGAGCAGCTGTTTTGTTTATACCTCCAACACCTCTTAAAACAACTATACTATTATCATCGGTATACCTTTCAGTAGCAATATGTATTCCTGCAACCTTAGCTTCCAATGCTTTAGCAAAAGTAGTATTTTGCTTGTTTTCTGTATTTGTAGATACTCTTGAAGACTTTGGTTTTGTACTTCTGGGACTTAGATCTACTATTATAGATTCTAAATATGCGCCATCATCTTCTATCAGATAAACTTTTACCGCATCTGAAAAACCGATCACTTCTGTTGCTTCTATAAACCCGGGGAAGGTCACTCTTATGATATCGCCCGGTTTTGCTCTGATTATAAAATTACCATTTTCATCGGTCGTTGCAATTACCTTTCTGGAACCATCCAAAATAATAGCTTTTCTTAAAATTTCTTCATAATCCATCGACACAACTTTTCCATGAACAATTATCGACTGTCTCTGGTCATATAATTCTTTTTGTTTTCTGTTTAATTTTTTTTCAAATTCATAGCGCAATTTATATGTCTGTAAAAAATAGTTATAATCACGAGTATTTTCATTGGTGTTAAAATCAAAACCAAACGTATGTAGTAAAGAAAACCATTTTTGTTCCAGATTAAGGCGTAAATACTGATATGATCTGTTGTATCTGTAGCCCGTTTTAACCCGATAAGAATCTGATCTTGAATCCACACGCTGTAAATCAAAATAGTCATTAGAAAAACTATTATCATAATTCCAGAAAGATTGAGAAAAATCATCTAAAGAACTATCATACATTGTGGCCAATACCTCTGCGCTTACAGGCTTTTTATGGGCCTGTGTAAATTTTATTTTCCATTCCTCTGCTGCGCCCGGATATAATTTTTGCCGCAGATGAATAATTTCCGGATTTAATTCTTCAGAAACCTTTGGCTTTTGATATGAGATCTGCTGTTGATAAAGACGGCCCTCATATACAAAAAACACCTGTATAGTGATCCTATTTTCCCGTACTTTATGAACTGGTATTTTAAGGCGTATCTGATGTTTATCCAGTTTTTGTACATCTTCAAAGAAAGAGCCCGATTTGGTAAAAGCCTGAGTATTTACATATAAGGAAGAAAAAGGAGTGATCATCTTCAATGCGATATATCCATCTTTTGCTATGGTTTTTTCATTATCAATATATAATGTAAGCTCATCCGACACATTAATTGTATCGTTTCTATTTTTCAAAGAAAAGTCCTTTTTTAAGGATAATTGCTGTTGAGCTCCTTGATCAAAATAACTAAACTCGTATTCATAGTATCCTGTGGGCCAGTTTTCAATATCATCGATAACAACAGTACCTTCTTTATTAGTTTTGACCGGTTTTTCAAACATCAATTTTTCCTTTTCCCATTCATCAGACGAAACGGTGTAGGGTTCATAAGGAAACAAATTTTCAAACTCTTCTTTTGGAATATGCTGTTCTGTAGGACTGCTCCATAATCTTTCAGAGAAAAATTTGTGATGTATTTCTTTTGCGTAAACTTTAAGTATTCCTTCTGTCGGAATAAAATTTCCATTGTATCCTTCAGTACTGACAGGAAGTTGTAATGGCTGACCTGTAGTCACATCTTCAATACTCTTTAACTGAAGATTTATCTCAGCATCTGTTACCTGAAAACTAAAGGAATTTTCTCTTGTTTCCCCACTTTTATCTGTCGCTGCAACATTTATTTTATATTCATAAACGGGTAATTCTGTCACAATTTCTCCATCAAATGCTGTTGTAGCTATTTTTATTTCAAAATTACCGTCTGTATCTGTTTTCGTTTCTGCATGAAACTCGTCTGAATCTACGCCTGCATAGAATTCCTGATAAGAACGTCCCCTATCTCTGCTAAACCTTACTCTTTTAACAGTGTATTGTATTGTAGCATCAGTTATACTTCCACCTGAAAAACTTTTTACAGTTCCTTTAATAATGGCTTCACTATTAATCCGTACGTTTTCTGCCACAGGTTCTATACCCACTTCAAAAGTAGGTCTTTTATATTCTTCCACTGAAAAGAAGACCTCCTGATTATTGATTTCATACTCTTCTGCTTCACTCTGTTCATTATCTTCTTCAGCCGCTTCTACCTCTATTGAAAATCTTCCTGTCAATACATTTTGAGGTAATATAAATTCTCCGTGTAATGAGCCCCATTCATTACTGATCATCTCCCTTTCTTCTATTATTTGCCGATTGGCATCTTTTAGAAATACGTTCCATTTTTGGTTAGCAAATACCTTTTTTCCGTCAGCTCTATTGATTACTGATACCGCTTTAAAGTAAACAGTCTGTCCCGGTCGGTAAATACCCCGGTCTAAGAATAGTCTGGTCTCAACTTGCTGAACATCCGTTAATTCAGCACTATCTCTATAATAATTAGATCCTACATAAAATGTTTTTACACCCCCTTCATAAGCTACTGTTCCTGTGTTGCGATTGGTTGTTTCAGTATCCTTATCCTGTAGATAGACAACTTTACCGATACTATCTGCAATCAGCTGTATATCTGCAATTTGAACAATAGCTCCTTTCAATGGCTTTCCGGTTTTGGCATCAGAAATATACAGGATCGTCTCTTTTTCTTGCTGCATTTGCTGCACCGTAATGTTGGAAACGTTCAGAAGAGTATAGTCGCTGTTTTTGGCGTTAAAATCTAACGTGTCTTTTAAAGATGTACTTTTTACAACTACCAGATAGTTGCCTTTTAACAAGGCTGGCTGAATGATTTCTGTACTATTTAAAGCATATTTTTCGGTGTTCTTTAAAGACGTTACAAATCTTTTTTCCGGTAGATGGTCTTTTATATAAGCGCTCACTACAGAATCTTTTCCAATAATAAAATTCTCAGGAACACGATAATAGGCCGTTTCTACTTCGTATACATTTTTATATTCCAATAATAACCGATGGTTTTGATTTTCATATAGCTGTCCTTTTACTTTTATGCTGAGTATCTCTTCCTTAATCAATTGCTGCATTTTTTCAAGATTGGACACGTATAAAGTATTGTAGGATTTTGCTTTATCAAAACTATCTATAAGTTCCAGTGCCCTTTGTTTTGATTCGCTTTGTGATAAATGATCTGGCTTATGATTGTTATACCGATCAATAAGTTCAACCTCTGCATCCGTTTTAATATCGTAAGCGGCATATTTAGTTCTGAAATTTTCCAATGTTTGTATATAAACCGATTCCTCTAAAGAAAAAAGCATGTTTAGTATCCGAAAACGTCTATATTCACTAATGGCTATCTGCTCTTGTGTCCCTGATTTTGCATATCTTTCGATCAACTGTATGAGAAAAAGCTTATTACCCCAGGTTTGGTTTTCGGAAAAATCCTCTTTTAAGAAAGTTTTATTCGGAGCCAGCACTTTTTCTGTCATCGTTTTATCTAATGAATATGTTCCGGTAGATCTCCAACCATGTTTTGAGTTATATCTGATGTTTTCAAGCCATTGATATGCCAAAAAGGAAATTAATTTCTCTTGCGGATCTATAAATTTATCGCCAAAATTGATAAGACTCGGATAGTTTGCTATAGAAACACTGCCTATACCAGTAAGCATTTCCTCAGAAAACAGGTTTTGATAAATTCTATCGAATTCCATTTCAAAATCTTCATATACCCACAGGGTGAAATCATCTGTTGGAATGATTGTTTTTTTGTTTCGGTATATCTGATAATAATTTACAGTATAGTAATCAAAAAGGCATTTGCCATATAAGTAGTATAAAATTGCTTTTCTTTCTGCTTCTGCTGTTTTAATTTCCTCTCTAAGACTCAAAATTATTTTCCGGTTTTCCTCTTTGTCCAACGTTTTTATAAATTTTAAGCGATAGATAAAAGCTTTGATCCGCTGATCATTATTTTTCCTTTTTACTGCTTGTTTATATATTTTTTCAACCACTTCATTAGCTGATTTGGTTTGTCCTTTTAATTCATATTCATAGACTTTATGCCAATTTTTAGTCCAATTTTGGGCATAGACACCTGTGATACAAAAAAGAGTTATGAATATAAGATAGTAGTAATTTTTCATAAATGTTTCTTTAGTGCTGCCAAAATACAAAAAACTATTCAATCGCATGAGAGAATTATAGTTACACAATAAAACTAAAAATTTAGTGTTATAACTATATAATTAGTTTTGAAACTAAAAAATTAGTTATATATTTGAATTATAAAAAACCTAATATGGAAAAGCTGACAAACAAAGAAGAAGAAATCATGCAGATTTTATGGAAACTGGAAAATGCATTTATAAATGATATACTTGAAGCAACAGAAGCTCCAAAACCTCATTATAATACTTTATCGACAATTGTGCGTATTCTTGAAGATAAGGGTTTTGTGGGGCATCGGGCTTATGGAAAATCGCATCAGTACTTTCCTGTTATTACAAAAGAAGCGTACAGAAGTGTGTATGTAAAAGATTCTATCATAAAATATTTTGACAATTCTGTTTCTGACCTTGTAAGCTATTTTGTAAAAGATGAATCCATCACTCAAAGTGATTACGACGAAATCATGGCTATTATTGAAAAAAACAAACCAAAGAAATAAAGGATGGAAAATATATTGATGTATGCCTTCAAAGTAAATCTACTGTTGATTTTCTTTACTGTATTCTACCTGATTTTTTTGAAAAAAGAAACTTTTTTTAAGCTTATTCGGTATTATTTTATCGGAGGAATAATTATTTCACTGATACTACCTATTATGTATACATATAAAACAGTAGAAATTATTCATCAACAGACAACAGATAACGAACAAAAGCTTGTGAACAATACAACACAAGGCATCGTAAAGGAAGAAATTGAACATTTGTTTACTGTAGAAAACGTTCTGTTGGCTTTTTATATCATCGGACTTCTATGGATGTTATTTCGTTTTATTAAAGCCCTATACAAGCTTACCCGTATTATTGTTTATAGTAAAAGAGACACTTCAATTACGGGCGTTTTATATAACCGCCAAATCAACAATGCGTTCTCGTTTATAAAATGGATTATTCTGCCTGCCCAATATCAGGAAATGAAAGATATTGACACCATTATAATTCATGAAAAAGTACATGTAAAACAAGGTCATAGTTTCGACATTCTTTTTATGGAAATTCTTCACTGTTTTTTCTGGATAAATCCGGCAATTATTTTCATGAAGAAAAGCATACGGCTAAATCTGGAATATCTCGTAGATGCTGAGGTCACTAAAGAAACGCATTCTTATACCTATCAAAAAACACTGCTTACCACACTTGCCGTCACCAATAACAAACTGGCGACTTCATTTAATGCCATAGAGGTAAAAAAACGCATCATCATGCTTAACACTCAAAAATCAAAAAATATGAAAAAATTAAAATTTACACTGGCACTTCCTTTTATTGCCTTGTTTTTTATCTCATTTCAGATAAAAACAGTGGCACAAATACGCCTGGTCGAAGCATCAAAAGTTACTTCTGACAAGCGCTCCGTTATGACCTTTTATCTCTATCCGGGTCATGAAAAAGAAGACTTTAAAAAAATGGAAGACGTGCTAAAAAAAATGTACAAAATTAATGCCCGTTTTTCTAACATTCAACGCAAGAATAATCAGGTTGTTTCTTTTGATATCCATGTGAAAAATGGCAAGGAAAACTATACCCGAAGTTTTGGAAAGAAAACACCTTTTACTTCACTGGCATTAAGTGTTGAAAATAAAGGCAACAAAAAATACGATTTGCTATTAAATGAACAGATAGAGGGATTCAGTTCGCAAACACATAATCAAGCCTCCAAAAATGCCTCCACTTTTGTTTTCACATCAGAAAAAAAGCCTAAAAATGAGATTGTATTAATAAAAAACACAAACCCTGCAACTACTGCAGCGACTGCTGTTGTTGAAATTACTGATGGAGAAACCGTTTTTATTCAGTCTGATCAGCCCGTTTATTTTATTGACGGAAAAAAAGTTTCTAAAGATGAGCTAAGCAAGATTTTACCCGATGAAATTCAACTTATTGAAATAAACCGTAACAACGAAGTAGAAAATAATGCACAAGACAGCAGAGGAACAATCAGAATTACAACCAAACGGAACAATGCATCTGTAAAGGCAGAACAAGCTTCAGTTCGACTGCAAAAGCAAATTGAATACACAAGAAAAGAAATGCTCAATGCCGAATCGCTGCGCATACAGGCACTACAGGAAAAAGCCTCCGCTTTTGCTCAGAAACAAATTGTACTGAGTGAAAAACAGATCGCAATAGCACAAAAAATAGCGGAAAAATATTCAGAAAAAGAACAAAAAAGAATAGAAGTTATTGCCAAAAAGATTGAAGAATCAATTGAAAAAAGAACAAAACATATAGAAAAAGAGAGCGAAAAAATGCAGGAATTAAGAGAAAAAGCTTTAGAGAGAAGAGAAAAAGCACTTTTAAACAATGCTTAACCGCACCCCGATACGATTACTTTTATATATTATTATTCCAATTAGTTACAAAAAAGAGCTGATAATATCAGCTCTTTTTTATTGCTTATTCATTTGAATATTAGCAGTGACATGGATTTTCTCTCCAAGCATCAGACCTCCGGTCTCTGTAAGCGCATTAAAGGTAATTCCAAATTCCTTTCGGTCTACGATTCCGGTGATTTCAAACCCCACTTTTTCAATGCCTTCAGCTGTTGTAACCTTTCCTCCATACAGCGCCTGAAATACCGTTTCTTTGGTAATCCCTTTCATGGTAAGATTTCCGATGATCTCAAAAATAGCTTCTTCTCTCCTTTTGAAAGAAGTCGTAACAAACTCAATCTTGGGGTACACGTCTGCTTCGAAGAAATCAGAACTTCTTAAGTGCTCATCTCTAACCGGTTGATTGGTATCAATGCTTTTTACCTCAATACCAAATTCTACCTGTGCACCATCAAAATCATGATCTGAAGTCATCATCACTCCCGAAAACTCCTTAAAAACACCTGTAACATTTGAAATTACAAGATGTTTTATTTTAAACTGAACATCAGAGTGTTCTTTATCTATGTGCCATATTGTTTGTGTCATACAGGATACTTTTTATATCAAATATACAAACTTGTCAATAGCTCAAACATGTTCTGGATTAATTTCCTCTTCAAAAAACGTCCTCTTTATAACCAATCAATCGAAATCTAAAAGATCATATCAAGTCCAAATCCCAACTTGCTAATACGCGCAAAAAAACAAACTAAAAAAATTTATCCATTATACAAATAATATTTTTAAAAAACAATAAAATATATTTTTTTTAATTTTTTTATAACGTTTAAGGAGAATTATTTTATATAGTTTCGTTATGTTAGCTAACTAAAAACACTTTTATAAACATTTAAAAATTAATTAATTATGAAAAAAATTCAATTTTACAGTCTTCTATTCATAAGCTTTATAGTAATGATGATAGGATTAATAGCGTGCACCAATGATGAAGCCATAGTCTCTGATGAAAACAAAGAAACAAGCAATTTTGCCGGCAAAACATCTGATGAAGGTTACCTTTATGCCAAAGCCTTTTACAAAAGTAATCTCAGTTTTGGAAAATCAGTTGATGTTATTGACCCGGATACAAAACAGGGCGTTACAATCACAGAAGTAAAAGTTAATAATGAGGCACGCGCAAGAGGGTATGTTGTAAAACAAATAAAAACAGATGTGTTTTTATTTTTTGCAGATGTCAACAGAGAAAAAGATGTACTAACGGTGTATGATGCAATCACAGATAAACAAGAAATCTTTAGTAACCTTACCAAAAATGAAGACTATAAAACCAGCGAAAAGTTTGATTTTATTAAGTACGCCAACCAAAAAGTTACTGCTGTCAAAGGCTGTGGTTTTTGGAAAAAGGTATGGGGTTCGTGTACTTTTCATAGAATTGGTGTTCCTGTTGAAGGAAGCCCTGGTTACTGTGCAGATTACTCAATAAGAAACACGTACTTTTTAGGCTCAGTGATCCATTCAACGGGATGGGCTCCAGATGGCGTTTATCCTTGTAAATGATAAAGGAAAATACCTTTTTAACATTGAGTAAACATGATATTGAGAGTTATATAACTCTCAATATTTTTCTAATTTTCAAAAAATATAAATCATGCCTTCTTTTACATTTCAAAAAAATATCTCAGTTCCTGTAATTATATTTTTTATTTTTCAAATAAACAGTTACACACAAACTACCCTAAAAGGAAACGTACAGTCTGAAGGAGAAGCAGTAGCTTATGCGCTGGTACTACATACGAAGATGAAGCAACCCGTCTATACGGATTCTTTAGGCAATTTTGAGATCACAAATCTGACCGCAGTAGAAAGGCTAACCATCAATTGTATAGGTTATGAAGAAAAAACGGTACTCGTAAAAAATCTAAACCATCCTCTTATTATTGAATTGAAAAAAAACAGTACGTTGCTTGATGAAATGGTCATTTATAAAATCAATTCACGTTGGAAAAGTTTTTTCAAAAAACCTAAACCTCACCTTTGGAAAGATAACTTTAACCTATTTGAAGGAAATGTAATACTAACAAAGTATAAAGCACCAAAAGATCTTACCTTTAATGGCATTGCCTTTATTTTAAAAAACGCTAATGCGAGCCATAAAACAAAAAAAATACGCCCATTGATTTTCAAAAATTCAATAAACAATTCAAATTCTCTTATTGATAATGAAATAAAAACATTTCGAATCCCGGTAAATGTTGAAACCTCTTTAAGTAAAATTGATTACAGAACAGAATTTGAATTTGACCATCTTATCAAAATAAAAAAAGGAGAAGAATTTTATGTCGGTATGGAATTGATTCGAAATGATATAAAAAAACATGACAGAGATCTTAATAACAATAATAATATTATGGTGGCCTGTATCAAAGAAATTTCGTCTACCGATTTAGAAACAGCTATATATTTTAATTTCTTCAATGAGGCATATCACAACAATGATTTTAATAGAACCATAAATTCAAAAGATTTATATTTTGAGTTAAAAATCCTCGAAGATTAAAAAAAGTCTTATGTTGCTTTTTATTAAACACAACTACAATGCTAAAAACTTTTATAACTCAATAAAAAAACATCTATCTCTCTTATTAAACCGTATTAAAACTATGAATTTTAAAAACCTGAAATTGCTCCTTATTTTTTCCTTTATTTTTAATTCTGTATCGTATTCTCAAAAAAAATATGATATCAGTATCACTTCCGAAGCAAATCCGGTAGCATTTCCATATACCTATATCAAAAACAGTAATATCATTAAATATGGCAATAAAGAAGGAAAATTAACCATCAACTCAAATTCTGAAAGTGATACCTTAAGAATTGAATGTAATGGTTACCTTCCAAAAAAAATTCCGCTACAGAATCAATCAGAAAATTTGTCCATTATATTAGAACCCAGTACTGAAATTTTAGAAGAAATTATCATTTCAGTCCACAATAATGAAAAAAGTAAGTGGCAAAAAATCAACAAAAAAACAAAAAAGACATTTGAGACAGAATATTTTGGAATTTTTGAAGGTTCCCATATCATTTCCTCCTATAAAATCGAAACAGTAACAAAATTTAATGGGATTCGATTTTTTGTTATCACTAATGAAGTGGGTAAAGATTTCTTATTTAATAAAAAGGTAAGGCCTATATTAATCATTAACTCTGAAAATCTAAGTGATAATATGCTGCCCAATAAAATTATTTATTTTGAAAAAGATGCTCAGTTATATACCAAACTCGATATTGAATTTAAAAATACGGTAACCTTGATACCTGATGATACTTTAACTATAGGCATAGAACTTATACCAGAAAATTCAGAAAACCCCAATATGAAAAATGTAATAGGTGTACTTACAACAAAACATCTTCTAAAAGAAAGTAAAACAGTTACAAATAATTATCTTTCTAAAACACAGAAAACAGCTCACTTAAATCAGGACATCTATTTCGAGTTGAAAATGGTAAAATAAAAATACATTTTAAGATAGAGCAAACAGGATATTGAGAACTATATAGTTCTCAATATTTTCCTAATTTTCAAAAAATTAAATCATGTCCCTTTTTCATTTTAAAAAAACATCTCAATTTCTGTAATTATATTTTTTATTTTTCAAATAAACAGTCAATTAAAGCAACAAAGTAGACTTATTTCTTACTCTCTTCAGAAAAAACTTCCGGCTGCTCTAATGTAGCGGTATCAAAATCATCGGGCAATAGTGCCGAAGGTATTTCCTTACTTGATTTCAATCCCAGATTTTTGAGTTTTAGTGCCTGACCGATCAAATGCCCATTGCCGGTATTAAGCTGTCCAACTGCTGTTTTATAAGCTTGCTCGGTTTTATTGATATGTCTGCCAAGGTCTTCTATAGTAGTTGCAAAACTGACAAACTTTTCATACAGCAACTCCCCTCTTTTTACAATCTCCATTGCATTTTTACTTTGCAGTTCCCTTTTCCATAAATCAGTCATTAATTTAAGACAGGCGATCAGATTGGTAGGACTGATCAGCAATATCCTTTTTGAATACGCATATGACCATAACTCCGGATCATGCTGTATCGCAATGAGATATGCGGGTTCAATTGGCACAAACATCATGGTAAAGTCGAGTGACTCTTCGATATGATCGTATGCCTTTCCCTGCAGATTATCGATATGTGCATATAGTGATTTTAAATGAGCCCCTAAATGGAGATCCTGCGTTTCTTTATCGTCAGCAGAACAATAACGGTCATATGCTACCAAAGAAACTTTTGAATCTATGATGATGATACGCTGATCAGGCAGGCGAATAAGCACATCCGGTCTCAGACTTTTTCCTTCTTCATTTTTTACGGTTGACTGTAAAAAATACTCTCTGTTTTTTACCAGTCCTGATTGCTGTAAAATACTCTCCAGAATCATTTCTCCCCAGTTCCCTTGTTTTTTTGCCTGTCCTTTTAATGCTGAGGCAAGATTGTTAGCTTCATGGCTTACTTTATTGGTTTGTTCTACCAATTCCTTCACTTTTTCTTCCAGTGAAAAACGCTGTTTTGATTCTTTGTCATACGTTTCTTCTACTTTCTTTTTAAATGTATCAATATTTTCTCCCAGTGGTTTGAGCAGTGCCTCTATATTCTGTTTATTGGATTCGGTAAATTTTCCAGCTTTATCTTCCAGAATCTGATGGGCTATTTTTTCAAACTGTAAATGCGCTGTTTTCTGTATTTCAATCATCTCCTCTTTGTGAAGACTTAGTTTTTCTTTCAAGGCAGCATTATTGGCAGATAGTGTACTGTTTTCTTTGTGCAGTTCCTGTAACTGTGCGGAAAGGTCTGTACACTGTTCAGTCAATCGGCTGTATTGTTCTTTGAGGCTGGTGTATTTATCAGTCAACGTTTCCTTTTGCGCTGCCAGCAAACTGTTGTCTTTCTGAAAATCAACATTTTGTTGACGATATTCCAATAGTGATGAAGTAAGTTCTTCGATCTTTTGTTCTCTGTTTGCAACATTTGTTTCCAGAGAAGAAATATGTCCCTGCATTTTAAGCAACTCCATATCCTTTCCGGCAGACAATCTTGTCATTTCTGCTGTGGATTCTTTTTGAAAAAAGAGTTGACTTTCCAGAATTTTACTTTGGGTATGGGTTTCTTCAAACCGAATACGCAATCCTTCATATTCTGTTTTTGAAACCTCAGATTTGCTGTGTGTGGCACGAAAAACAATATAAGTCAGTACAAAGCCTACTGCCAATCCTATTATTAATGATATTATATCCATCTGCTAATAATGTTTTTTAAACTCATATAGAGAAATGCTTTTTTCGAATAGTCTGCTTTGAAATTTGAAAGCAATTTGAATAACTACGGAAAGCACACCTTTCAATATACAATACAAAGTTCTGTTTTTTTAGATATGTTTTTTTGAGGAAATCCGTCAAATAATATTTTTATCATTAGACAATCTTTCTACCAACAATGGTTAGGCTCCTTTCTATTCCATCCAAAACCGCAACATTAGGCAACAGCCCCCAATCTTCGAATCCTAACGAATAGAATAACCTCAAGCTTGGTAGATTATGTGAAAAAATAAATCCGAGAAGCGTAGTAATTTCATACTTTGTGGCATGGTCAATGGCATATTGCAGTACTCTTTTTCCCAAACCTTTTCCGCGTTGTGTTTCATCGAGATAAATACTTATTTCTGCGGTATGATTATACGCCGGCCGACCATAGAAGGATTGAAAACTTATCCATCCTACCATAACATTTTCAGTATTCTCCACTACAATAAGCGGTCTTATTCCGTGTGTATGTTGTTCAAACCATTGCATTCTATCTGCTTTTTTTACTGGTTCCGTATCTGCGGTAACCATTCTTGAAGCAATAGTAGTATTATAGATAGCTACTATTTGCTCCAAATCTTCTAACTGTGCATTGCGATAATATAATTTTTCCATTTTTTACCCTCTAACAGATTAGTTCAAAGGTATCGTTTTTAAAATATGTATTTACAGGAATGTTATTTATAGCTATCGAAAAAATAAAAAATTATTTTTTACAAAAAGCATTAAACAAATAAAAAACATAAAAAATTATTGCATATCAGTTTTTTTAACATAAATTAGTAAATACATAAAATACCAATCTACCACAAAAAATAACGGCCAGCCAAAATTAATAATGTTTGGTATTAAACAGCTGGTTTTCTTTCCGTTAAAAGTTATCCCTTTAAAAACATCTTTATGTAACATACAACTGATGTAAAACCATTAATTTTTAACTATTATGAAAAGATTAATACCCTTGTTTTTTTCCTTTTTCTGTTATTTTTTAAGTACAGCTCAGGAAAACTTCATTACAGTGTGGAATATGAATAATTCCGGAACTGCTGATAATGAAATATCTTTTAATATAACCACTGCACCCGGTCTTTCTGTAGGCTACAGCTGGAGTTGCAGTGATGGAAGTACCGGAAATGGAATAATACCTGAAGACAGTACCATTGCTACGATTTCGGGTTTACCTCAGGGACAGATTATCACCTTAAGTATAGAACCCGAACATCTCAAAACCTTTACAATAAATAATATCCCTGACCGTATGCGTCTGACTGATATTCTACAATGGGGAAGTGTTTCATGGCTCTCTATGAAAGATGCTTTTAACGGAGCCCGCAACCTAAACATTTCCGCCACCGACATACCGGATCTCAGCAATGTAACCAATATGTCAGGAATGTTCAGAGAGTGTACGAATCTAAACGGACCTGCCAATATTGGTACCTGGGAAATCTCCTCTGTTAAAGACATAAGCAATATGTTCCAAAGCGCAAGAATTTTCAATCAGAATGTAGGAAACTGGGACACATCCAACATTACAAACATGGGCAATCTCTTTAGCGATTGCTTCCTTTTTAATCAAAATATTGAAAACTGGAACACATCAAATGTAACCAATATGAGTTATATGTTTTATGGTACTCTTTCGTTTAACCAAAATTTAAGCAATTGGAATACTACTTCAGTAACCAATATGGGTTTTATGTTTTGTTATGCTCAATCTTTTAATCAAAATCTTACCAATTGGAATACAGAAAATGTAACAGACATGAGTTCGATGTTTTATGCCGCTATCTCCTTTAATCAAAATATCAGTAGTTGGAAATTATCTCCTATTGTAGACATGAACAATATGCTTCTGCTTAGTGGTATAAACTGTATTAATTATTCACTGAGTCTGATAGGCTGGGCAGCCAATCCAGACACTCCTTATGGAAGAAACTTAGACTCTGTAAATATTCTATATGGAACTAATGCTAAAACTGCCAGAAACTATCTTACTCTCACAAAAGGTTGGACTATATTAGATGATATGTTAAATGATACAAACTGCGGGCTTCCACAAACTATTACTGCAGCTGACATCACTAAAACCTATGGCGATGACCCTTTTGTATTAAATGCGACGACAAACTCCGGACTGATAATCGATTATATATCGACAGATAGTAGTACCGCTGAAGTCTTTCAAGACAGTATAAACAGCAATACATGGAAAGTCAAAATCAACAAAGCAGGAGAAGTCAATATCATAGCAAAACAAGCAGGAAACGAAATATATAACAAAGCAGCGGATGCTATTTTTAAGCTTACTGTAAAAAAGGCAACCTTAAACATCGTTGCTGAAGCAAAATCGAAAATATATGGTACAACTGATCCTCCACTCACCTATCAAGCAAGTGGTTTTGTAAATGCAGATACTGATGGAGTACTATCAGGATCTTTAACCAGAACAATCGGTGAGAATGCCGGAACGCATCTGATTGAACAGGGAACACTGCTGGCAGGTAATAACTATGACATTGCTTACATAAGTGCAGATTTCGACATTACTAAAGCAACACTAAACATTGTTGCTGAGGCAAAAGCTAAAGTATATGGTACTACTGATCCTGCACTTACTTATACCGTAACCGGTTTAGCCAACAATGATGATCAAAG
>DAMCXY010000032.1:0-22192 GCA_032096595.1 Flavobacterium sp.
GCAAAAAAAAGAATGGTTTTGTTATTTTATGTCACAAAATTGTTGTTTTTTACATTAAAAGTATAAGAAGGCTGCAGAAAAAGTGTAACGTATTAGAATGTAGGCAAATAACTATTTCTCATTATACACGCGTAAATAAGAGTATTTAAATAAGCCCATCAGAGAAATAGTAGTTGTTTTTATTGCGCTACGAAATATGTAGGTGAAAATAAGTGACCGTGTTGTGATTTCGGGGATTCATAAATAACCAGCCGTTTTAGTTGGTGGTTTTATATTTTTTTAGGCAAAAGCAAAAAATATTTAATAATAATTTATCTTTACCGCGAAAATTACAACTTACTATGAGAAAACAATTACTCTTTATGATGCTGTTGGCGATACAGGCAAATGCACAGCAGGAACCGGAACCATCATCTGCGTTAGAGGAAATGGTTATCCAGAGCAATCGTTTGCGTATTCCCATATCCGAGCAGAATAGAAATATAACGGTTATTACAGCGGATGAGATTCAAAAACTACCGGCAAAAACCCTGAATGAAGTATTGAGTTATGTAGCAGGAGTTGATTTACGGCAAAGAGGTCCGTTTGGTACACAGGCAGATATCAGCATTGACGGCGGCAGTTTTGAGCAGACGCTTGTACTCATCAACGGTATTCGGGTAACTGATGCTCAAACGGCGCATAATACACTGAATCTTCCGATTCCGCCCGAAGCCATTGAGCGAATAGAAATTTTAAGAGGACCGGCTGCGAGAATCTATGGAATTAACAGTCTTACCGGAGCTGTAAATATTGTTACCAGACAACCCAAAAACAATGGAATTTTTGCACATGCTTTTGCGGGGTCCAATTTTAAGAAAGATAAAGAAGGTAATGGAGAATTGTTTAACGGAAGAGGTATTCAGTTAGGGGGGAGTTATACGGCTGCCAAACATACCCATCAGCTTTATGGTTCTCATGAATCCGGAAGCGGTTATCGTTATAACACTGCTTATCACAACAATAAATTGTTTTATCAGGGTGAGATAATACCCAATGAATTTAACAAAATTGATGTATTGGCCGGCTGGGCAAATAATTCTTTCGGAGCCAACGGATTTTATGCAGCACCCGGTGATAAAGAATCACAGGAAATAGTAAATACTACTCTTGTTTCAGTTCGTTCCAGACACAGGTTATCTGATCGTTTTACATTATCTCCTCAAATCGGATATCGCTATAATTATGATGACTATCGCTATTTCAGATACGATTTGTCTAAAGCAAGAAGCCAACACTATTCCAATTCTGTTACAGCCGAAATCAGCGGGAATTACCAGGTTAATTTCGGAGAATTCGGTTTTGGTACAGAGGCCAGATATGAACAGATCAGTTCCAGTAATATAGGCGATCATGAGCGTGAAAATTATGGTTTGTATGGAGAATTCAGAACGCGCCAGATCCCAAGAGTTGACCTGACTTTAGGAGCTTATATCAACTATAATTCTGTTTTTGGATGGCAGGTATTTCCGGGGATTGATGTTAGCTATGCCTTACAGCAGGATTTGAAAATAGTATTCAATACCGGAACAAGCCAGAGAATACCTTCTTTTACAGATTTATATTTAGACCAGCGTCCCGGAAATATAGGAAATGCTGCTTTAAGTCCCGAAACTGCCTATCAGGTAGAAGGTGGAATTAAGTTTAACAGAAATGCGTGGGAAACCAAAGCAATTGTTTTTTACAGAGGTATTCAGGATTTTATTGACTGGACAAGAGAAACTACAGATGTACCCTGGCAGGCGAATAATGTAGGAAAACTGAAAACAACAGGTTTAAACGCATCTGTAGTCTATACGCTTGAGCAGGAAACCAGTCGTTGGAAGATTGGAGTAAGCTATACCTATCTGAACCCTGAAATGGAAACCAATCATGAAAAATCTTCAAAATACCGGTTGGAAAATTTTAAACATCAGCTGGTAAATACGATTGGATTTACAAAGAACAACTGGTCGTTGTTACTGGCAAACCGTTTTAATCAGCGTATTTCCAGTAAAGATTATTTTATTTCTGACGTGCGTGCTTCGTATCAACATAAACAGTTTAACTATTATATTGATTTTCAGAATATTTTTGATGAGACTTTTATTGAGGCAGGAGCCGTACCCATGCCGGGAAGATGGTTTAGTGCCGGAATTAAGTTCAACACTATATTATAAAAAAAGAGATGCTTGCATCTCTTTTTTTATGGTCGTATATGATAATCTTTTAATATGGAATCAGAGGTATATAAGAATCCAGCGGGTATTTTTCTTCAGAGATCATATCGTTTTTCTGTAAAAACAACTGTTGTCTGGCTACCACTCATTAACCTTATTGGCGTCTAATTTTAAAAAGATAAACAATAAAATGGTAAAAGCGATGAGACTGGAACCTCCGTATGAAAAGAACGGTAACGGAACTCCGATAGTAGGAAATATTCCGATGAGCATGGCAATATTTACAAAAAAATGAATGAATAAAAATCCGGCGACGGAATAGCCATATACTCTGGGGAATGTTGTTTTCTGATGTTCTGCCAGATATAAAATCCTTAAAAATAACGTCACAAAAAGACCAATGACAACGATACATCCCACAAAGCCCCATTCTTCTCCTACAGTTGTAAAAATATAATCGGTATGCTGTTCCGGTACAAAACTGCCTTTGGTTTGTGTACCTTCCAGAAATCCTTTTCCAAACCAGTTACCGGATCCGATGGCGATGATGGATTGATTGAGGTTGTATCCTTCTTTTTGTAAATCAACATCTTTTCCAAACAATACATTGATCCGGTCTTTTTGATGCGGTTCTAATACTTTGTCATATACATAATCAACAGAAAACACGAAAATACTCATGAAGGCTCCGAGAATAAGATAAATAAGCGGATTTCGGTTGATTTTCTTGTTCAGGACAAAATGAATAATCATTGCAATAATAATAAAACCGATCAATACAAAAGGTTTGATGATCAATGCTCCTAAAAAGATGACAATAGTAAGAAAGCCTGTCCATAAATACCAGGAAGGCAAGCCTTCTCTATAGAGAACGAGAAAGAAAGACATAAAAAGAATAGCACTTCCTGTATCATTTTTTAAAATCAACAGTACCGGAAACATAAAAATTCCTATGGCAATAAGCTGTTCTTTGAAAGTAGCAAAAGTTGTCTGGCTGTCCGAAACATATTTGGCAAGAAACAGAGCCGTAGATATTTTTACGAATTCTGATGGCTGTAATCCGAATCCACCGAACTGATACCAGTTGGTCTGACCTTTGACTGTTTTACCAAAAACAAAAAGACCGAGCAGCGATAGAATACCAATACCATAGAAAATAACGGAGTACTTTTCATAGAATTTAGCATCCAGAGAAAGCAAAACAACAATAAGTGGAATACACAATAACATAAAGATGATCTGCTTTCCGTAAATCTGACTCAGGTCAAATACAGCTTCTCCCGTATCTAATGGTAAAGAAGCAGAATAAATATTTACCCAACCGGCTATTACCAGCATGATGTAGATAAATACACATAACCAATCGATGTTACTGATGACGCTTTGATTTGCTAAATGCTGAGTTTTTGCCACTTTTAATTTGTTCTGTTTTTGAGTTTCTTTTGTTCTGCCAATGCTTTTTCAATCTGATCTTTCAATTTATAGTCAGCAGAGAGATTACCGTTTAGTACTTTTGTTTCCAGATCAGTACGTGTAATTTCACCTTTTAGATATTTTTCAATCATTAAACTTGCTATAGGTCCTGCCCAGCTTGCTCCCCAGCCTCCGTTTTCAATAAAAACAGCAACCACAATTTTCGGGTTTTCTTTAGGGGCAAACGCAAGGAATACAGAGTGATCTTTAAAATCGATCTTTTTACCTTCAAACATAGCGGAGTTTTGTACAGTTCCCGTTTTCCCACAAATATCAATATCTTTTACCTGTAATCTGCTTGCCGTTCCTGATTTATATACTTCATGCAAGCCTTCAATAACAGGAATGAAATGTTGTCGGTCAATAGTAGTAATGCGTTTTTCAACAAAACTTTTATCAATTACCTCATTTTCAATTTTTTTAATAATGTGAGGTGTAAAGTAATACCCCTGATTGGCTACGGCACACATCACATTGGCAAGCTGTATGGGTGTCAGCGAAACCTCACCCTGACCAATTGAATTTGAAATGGTCATGTTACTTGTCCAGTTGGCATTCGGATACCATCGGTTATAGTAATCAGAATTCGGAATACGTCCTTTGAGACCTACTGGTAAATCATAGCCGAGGAAATTGCCCAGACCAAAACTTCTGAGATGGTTATACCAGACATCCATCCCTAATTTAGGGTTTTTATATTTATCAATGATTTTTTTATACGTTTGTGCAAAATAAGTGTTGCAGGAATGTGAAATTGCAGGATGCAGATTCCAGCTACCCGCATCGTGGCATTTCATAAAGGCTCCTCTTGCATAGTAAAAGCCATGACTACAGGCAAAACGTGTTTGTGTATCGATAACTTCTTCCTGTAAACCGATAAGGCCTGTTAAAATCTTAAAAGGTGAACCCGGAGAATATTCCGCCTGAAGAACTTTATCCAAAAAGGGTTTTCCCGGAATGGTATCAATTGCCTGATAGTTTTTGGAGCGATTTCTTCCTACCAGTAGGGCAGGGTCATAGGTCGGAGCGGATACCAATGCTAATATCTCACCTGATTTAGGCTCAATGGCGATGATACCACCGCGTTTGTTAATCATCAGCTGTTCTCCGTATTCCTGTAATAAACCGTCTATGGTTACATTGATATCTTTTCCCTTAACTGCCAGCGTATCATAAATACCTTCTTTAAACGCACCGATATCTCTGTTGTATTTATCCTTTTGGATGTACCGTACTCCTTTTACTCCTCTGAGCTCCTTTTCATAGGCCTGTTCTACGCCCTGAATTCCGATAAGATCTCCACTTTTATAATACGGATTTCTTTTTAATTCAAATTCATTGACCTGACGGATATATCCATAGACATTGGAACCATAAGTTGCCTGATAATCTCTCAGATTTCGTTTGGTGATATAGAACCCTTTGTAATGGCGTATTTTTTCCTGAAAGGCAGCAAATTCTCTTTTGGTCAGCTGCGATAAGAAAATAGAGGGTAGTCGTGGGCTGTAAATGGTTGCTTTTTCTATTTTAGAGATGAATTCTTCTGTGGTGATATTGAGAATTTTACAAAACTCAAGAGTATCAATATTTTTAATCTCTCTCGGAACCACCATAATGTCATAACTGGGCTGATTGGCAACCAGCAATTTCCCGTTTCTGTCATAAATGTATCCGCGTTCGGGATACTCATAAACAATTTTCAGTGCGTTGTTTTCTGATTTTTTGATATAAGAATCATCAATAATCTGTAAGTAAAACAATCTGGCGATGATGAGCAGCGCACCGGTAATGATCAGAATAGGAAATAATAATTTTCTCATTTTTTTGAAGGTTTTATTAATGAGATCATTATGAGTATGATGATGATTGTGAATACTGAAGACGTGAGTATTCTAAGCAATATTTCAAAAATAAATCCGAAACTGAATATCTCCAGAAAAAGTAAGACAATATGATGTAATATCACTGAAATAGCCACATAGGTAATGAGTTCAGATGATATCTTATTGGTAATTCTGAGCATGTGGTATTCATAACTTACTCCAAAAGAAATTTTTAAAAAGCTTTCTCTGAAATAAGCGAGCATAACACAGGCAGCTGCGTGTACTCCTCCCGAATTATTGAATATATCCAGTATCAGTCCTAAAAAAAAGCTGATGGTAATCAAGCCTGCTTTGTTAGTATTTAGCGGGTAAAGAATGATAAACAAAATATACGGGTACGGAGTTATAAAACCGAATAACTCAATATTGTTGAATAAAACAACCTGTAATAAAATCAATATTACAAAGCGAAAAATATTTATGAGTAGGGTATTATTCATTAATGTTCGGTTTCTTCTTCAAGTTTTTTAATTTCATCATAATTCACATTTTCTATGATATAAATAGACTGTAAATTGGTCATATCATTGAACAGTCGTACATTGATGGTGTAAAAATTAGATGATTTGGATGTAAATACCTTATCTACAACACCAATAGGAATGTTTTCCGGAAAAATAGTGGATTCTCCCCCGGTAACAATACTGTCTCCCTTGTGAAGTTTTGCCAGTTTTGGAATGTCGATCAACTGTACATATCCGGCATTTTTTCCGTCCCATGTAATGGTTCCGAAATGATTGGTATTACTGATTTTAGCATCAATCTTTGTTTTGGTATTTAAAATGCTTTGCACTGTAGCAAAATTTTCCGATACTTTTTCTACTATACCGATAATGCCCAAAGAATTCAGTACTCCCATATCTTTTGAAACACCATTTTTCGATCCTGCTCTGATGGTTAAATAATTCTCTTTTTTGGAATAAGAGTTTTTAATGATTTTGCTTTGAAATACTTTATATCCGTTTGCAATCCGAACATTCGGATTGATCGTAAAGGCAGAATCTATGATAATTTGGTTGTTATATAAGATTTGCTTTAAATAGGCGTTTTCTTCTGCCAGAGCAGTATTTTCCTTTTTTAAATGCAGATATTCTTTTATACTGTTGGTTTTCTCATAGATAGAACCCGAAACAAAATTGGCTGAATGCAAAAATTTACTTCTGTGGTAAGCATGTGATTGAACGGTTAAGTACAATGAGATTACTAAAAGCAGCAAAAACAGTAGCTTTGTACTGTTTTTAGTGATAAAATATATGATTTGCTGCATGCTATAAAATCATTTTTATTTGATAAGAATACTCTTGAATTTATTGATATTTTTGATAACCATTCCGGTTCCTCTTACAACGGCTCTTAGCGGATCTTCAGCGATGTAAACAGGTAAATCTGTTTTTTGAGAGATACGTTTGTCCAGACCTCTCAACATAGAACCACCACCTGCTAAATAAATACCGGTATTGTATATATCCGCTGCTAATTCCGGAGGTGTCTGAGATAGAGTTTCCATAACGGCATCTTCGATACGCTGAATCGATTTGTCTAATGCTTTTGCTATTTCACGGTATGATACATTGATTTGCTTTGGTTTTCCTGTCAGCAAATCACGTCCTTGTACCAACAGGTCTTCCGGTCCGATTTCTAAATCCTCAATTGCAGCACCGATTTCAATCTTTATTTTTTCTGCTGTTCCTTCTCCGATAAAAAGGTTGTGTTGCGTTCTCATATAATAAATGATGTCATTCGTGAAAACATCTCCTGCAATTTTTACAGATTTATCACAAACAATACCTCCGAGGGCAAGAACCGCAATTTCTGTTGTTCCTCCACCTATATCAACGATCATATTACCTTTTGGCTGCATGATATCTACACCGATTCCGATTGCTGCTGCCATTGGTTCATGAATCAGATATACTTCTTTTCCGTTTACGCGTTCGCATGATTCTTTTACCGCACGCATCTCTACTTCGGTAATTCCGGAAGGAATACAAACTACCATTCGCAGGGCAGGAGTAAACATTTTCTTTTTTAAAGCCGGTATGCTTTTGATAAGCATACTGATCATTTTTTCAGAAGCATCGAAATCTGCAATAACACCATCTTTTAAAGGACGAATGGTTTTGATGTTGTCATGGGTTTTTCCTTGCATCAAACTGGCTTCTTTTCCCACAGCAATTATTTTACCGCTTACCCTGTCACGGGCAACAATTGACGGACTGTCCACTACAACTTTTCCGTTGTGTATAATTAAAGTATTTGCTGTACCAAGGTCCATTGCAATCTCCTCGGTCATGAAATCAAAAAATCCCATATGTATGTAAAGGGTGTTAAATGTTATAAAAAATAATATACAAAAATATAAAAATTAATGTTTGAAATGACGAATTCCTGTAGTAACCATTGCCATATTGTTTTGATTGCAATAATCGATACTTAAATTGTCTTTTATAGAACCGCCTGGCTGTATAACAGCAGTGATTCCTGCTTTGTCAGCAATTTCAACACAATCAGGGAAAGGGAAAAAAGCATCACTCGCCATAACAGATCCTTTCAGATCAAAATGGAATGAAGTAGCTTTTTCTATCGCCTGTTTTAAGGCATCAACACGGGACGTCTGTCCTGTACCTGATGCACATAATTGTTTGTTTTTTGCTAAAACAATAGTGTTTGACTTAGTATGTTTACAAATTTTGGAAGCGAATAATAAATCTTCAATTTGTTGTTCGCTTGGCGATAAAGTAGTAACGGTATTCAGATGCTCTTTAGTATCTGTTACCAAATCTTTATCCTGAACCAAATATCCGTTTAAACAGGTACGTACTTGTTTTTCAGATACTTTTGTTTCATTTATAGTCAATAATATTCTGTTTTTCTTTTCTTTTAGTATTTCAACAGCTTCTTCATCAAAAGCAGGAGCAATAATTACCTCACAGAACAATTGATTTATTTCAGTAGCAGTTTCTTTGTCAATTGTACCGTTCGCAATCAGGACACCGCCAAAAGCCGAAGTAGGATCTCCTGCCAGAGCAGCCAGATAAGCTTCTTTCATGGTCGGTTTCTGAGCCACACCACATGCATTATTATGCTTTAAAATAGCAAATGTCGGTGCTTCTCCTTTAAATTCTTTCATAAGAGATACGGCAGCATCTACATCCAGTAAATTGTTGTAAGATAACTCTTTTCCGTTTAATTTGGTAAACATTTCATCAAAATTTCCAAAGAAATAACCTTTCTGATGCGGGTTTTCTCCATAACGTAAAATCTGACCGTTCGCTTCACTTATTTTTAATACGCTTTCATCCGTATTAAAGTAATTAAAAATAGCACTGTCATAGTTAGAACTTACATGAAAAGCACGGGTTGCCAAAAGTCTTCTATGTTCCAATGTAGTTGCACCGTTTCCTTCTGTAATCATATCTAAAAACAGGCTGTATTCTGCTACAGAGGCAACAATAACGGTATCTTTAAAGTTTTTTGCAGCTGCACGGATCAACGAAATACCGCCGATATCTATTTTTTCAATTATGGCAGATTCTTCAGCTCCTGAAGCAACTGTTTTTTCAAAAGGATATAAGTCAACAATTACTAAATCGATCTGAGGAATTGCATATTCTTCCATCTGTTGCACATCAGTTTCATTGTCTTGACGGTTAAGAATACCTCCGAAAATTTTCGGGTGCAGTGTTTTTACACGACCGCCTAAAATTGATGGGTAAGAAGTTACATCCTCTACAGGCACTACAGGAATTCCCAATTCTTTAATAAACGTTTCTGTACCACCTGTTGAGTAAATAGTTACATTATTTTCATGCAATTTTTTTACAATGGGTTCCAGACCATTTTTATCGAATACGGAAATAAGTGCTGATTGAATCTGTTTAGTTGTGTTCATTGTTGAAATTTAGTTTAGCTACAAAATTAGTATTGTTATTTATTAATTAAAAATTATTTGCCCTCAAAAAAGACATCGTTTGAAATTTTTTTTTATTAGTATTTTAAAACTGTAACTTTTTACCCGAATTGACAACTTATAGAGAGTAATCTTTGCTCAAAATAAAATAGATGCTTTATTTACGATTATTAAAAGAAAGTTTGTTTTTTGCTTTAAATGCTTTGAAAAACAATAAGTTAAGAACATTGCTTTCTTTGTTAGGTGTTACCGTTGGTATCTTTTCCATCATCGCTGTTTTGGCGGCAGTTGACTCTATGGATAAAGGAATCCGAAAAGAACTCGACGGTATGGATAATAATATGCTGTTTGTGGCTCAGTTTTCATTCGGACCTTCAGAAGTTCCGAGATGGAAAATTGAGCAGTTCCCTGCTTTAAAATATGATGAATATGACTTTCTGAAACGCAATGTAGCGGGTATAGATAAAATCTCGTTCAATTATTTTGTAGGAAGTACTAACATAAAATCTGAATCCAGTACAGCCAACGGTATTAATATTACACCATGTAGTTATGATTATAGTTTTATTGATAATGTGAAAATTGATAAGGGGCGCTTTTTTAATGAAAGTGAAGATGCTTCAGGAGCAGCTGTCATTGTCATTGGTTATGAAGTGGCTCAGACGCTTTTTCCTAATACGGACCCTGTTGGTAAAAATGTGAGATTATACGGAAAAAGATTTACCGTTGTCGGCGTTATTCAGAAGCAGGGAGCAAGTACTTTTGGGCAATCTAAAGATGTGGTTGCCTTTATTCCTTCCAATTTTATCCGTCAGTTATACGGTGATAATTCATCCGGTATTACGCCCGCTATTGTAATAAGACCTTTAAAAGGCTTTGATCAGAATGAATTTAAAGATAATGTAACGCAGAAGCTGCGTGCTTACCGCGGATTGAAACCAAGTGATATTGATAATTTCTTTTTGAATGAATTTGCCGGAATGACTGGTTTCATAGATCAGATCATCGGAAGTTTAAATATTGTAGGATGGATTATCAGTGCTTTTTCTCTTTTAGTAGGCGGATTCGGAATTGCAAATATCATGTTTGTTTCTGTTAAAGAAAGAACCAATATCATCGGAATACAAAAATCTTTAGGAGCCAAAAATCATTTTATCCTGTTTCAGTTTCTTTTTGAAGCTATCATTCTTTCTGTCATTGGAGGATTGGTAGGATTGCTTTTGGTGTGGCTGATAGCTGTTGTCGTAAGTCAGTTTGTAAGCTTTGAATTTGTACTGAGTTTCGGTAATATCGTGATAGGTCTGATTCTTGCCGCCATAATCGGATTGATTTCGGGAATTCTGCCGGCTATTTCTGCATCAAAACTGGATCCGGTAGAAGCCATTCGAACAGGAATGTAATAAATGAGATGTGATAACGAAAGATTACATTTAACTCTTTACAATAAAAAAGACCTGGAAAAAATCAGGTCTTTTTTAATGCAGATAATCCATGATTGCTTGTGTGGCATTTTTATTTTTTAGAACAAAACTTTTGCTTATCATTCCTTTTTCTTTAAGAATATCGTCATCAGAGAGTAGAGAAGTGAAGGTCTGTTGAAGACTTTTCTGATCTGTGATAACCATACAGCCTCCTAAAGCGACTAAATCTTTTGCTTCCTGAAACTTCTTAAAATTGGGACCGATGACAACAGGGATACCAAAAGTAGCTGGTTCCAGAATATTGTGAATTCCGTTTCCAAAGCCTCCACCAACATAGGCAATATCTGCATAGCTGTATATCTTTGTGAGAATGCCGATGCAGTCAACAATAAGTACATCAAAATCTCCGGTGTCTGCTCCGTCTGATTCTGAATATAACAGTGTTTTTTTTAGAATCTGATTTTTTAGGTTTAAAATGGCTTCTGGTTTGATATTGTGCGGAGCAATGATGAATTTTATATGTTCAGATTGATTGATATAAGGAACAAGCAGCGCTTCGTCCTGAGGCCAGGAACTGCCGATAACAATTGTTTTCTTCCCATTTTTAAATTGACTGATGATCTCTATTGTATTGTCTTTTTCTAAGATTTGGGAAACCCGGTCAAAACGTGTATCACCATTGACGGTAACGTTATAGAAACCAATACTGTTCAATAATTTTTCAGAGACGGTGTTCTGTACAAAGAAATGTGTGAAAGTATGCAGTAAATTTCTGTAAAAGCCTCCGTATTTTTTGAAAAAAAGCTGATTTTCACGGACAATACCCGAAACTAAAAAGGTTGGAATATGGCGTTTGCGAATTTCTATCAGATAATTGGGCCAAAACTCATATTTTATAAAAAAGATCTTTGACGGATGCACAGCGTTTAAAAACTGCCGTACGTTTTTTCGGGTATCCAGAGGTAAATAAACGGTGATATCAGCTATTGTATTGTTTTTGCGTATCTCATATCCGGAAGGTGAAAAAAAGCTCAGAACAATTTTGTAAAACGGGTATTCTTTTTTAAAGGCTTCCATTACGGGCAGTCCCTGCTCATATTCTCCCAAAGAAGAAACATGAAACCATACTACCGTATCATTTGGCTGTATTTTTTGAGACAGACTACTGATGACGTTTTTTCTTCCACGTACAAAGAACCGCATCTTTTTATTGAACAAAGCAACGATAGGGAGTAGGAATTGTACGAGATGAAGAATAAGATTATATATAAAGCGCATATATTTAGTTTGTAAAGCAAAAATACATTCTTTTTAATTACAAATTTATACTCATTTAATTAGTATTTTTGTGGGGCTTATGATAAGAGATTATCACAAGATTTAATACAGGTACAAAATGAGAAAATTACAAATGGTTGACTTAAAAAGTCAATACGATAAAATTAAAGAAACGGTTGATGCATCTATTCAGGAAGTTTTAGATACAACAACTTATATAAACGGACCAAAGGTTCATGAATTTCAAAAGAATTTAGAAGCCTATTTAGGTGTCAAACATGTAATTCCATGTGCCAATGGTACAGATGCTCTTCAGATTGCCATGATGGGGTTAGGATTACAACCTGGTGATGAAGTGATCACCGCAGATTTTACATTTGCTGCCACAGTAGAAGTTATCGGTTTGTTGCAGCTTACGCCGGTTTTAGTAGATGTAGAACCTGATACCATGAATATTTCTATTGATGCCGTTAAAGCAGCTATTACTTCTAAGACAAAAGCAATAGTGCCGGTTCACTTATTCGGAAGAGCGGCCAATATGGATGCCATTATGAAATTGGCAAAAGAACATAATTTGTTTGTTATCGAAGATAATGCACAGGCAATAGGAGCAAACCATACATCAGAAGATGGTACGAAATCAAAAGTAGGTACAATGGGGCATGTAGGTGCTACTTCTTTTTTTCCTTCAAAAAACTTAGGATGTTATGGTGATGGCGGAGCTATTTTTACCAATGATGATGCTTTAGCTCATATGTTAAGAGGAATCGTAAATCATGGTATGTACGAGCGTTATCATCATGATGTTATTGGTGTTAATTCCCGCTTAGACAGTATTCAGGCAGCGGTACTGAATACAAAGTTACCGGAGTTAGATGCTTATAATGCAGCAAGAAGAAAAGCAGCATCTTACTATAATAATGCTTTTGCTTCTAATCCGCATATTATCGTTCCTGCTTTTGATGAAAAAGGTGATGATCATGTTTTTCATCAGTATGTCATCCGGATCACTAACGGGAAGAGAGATGAATTGTTGACACATTTACAGGCACAGTCAATTCCGTGTGCTATTTATTACCCGATTCCTTTACACAGTCAAAAAGCGTATGCAGATGATCGTTATAGAGAAGAAGATTTTCCTGTAACCAATCAATTGGTAAAAGAAGTGATTGCATTGCCAATGCATACAGAGCTGGATGCTGAGCAATTGGCATTCATCACAGAAACTGTCAATCAATTTGTAAAATAAGAAGATTATAGATTTTCATGTAGTATAAAAAAACCGAAGGAATTGATTCCCTCGGTTTTTTATTTTTTATCTGTAGCTCTTTAGAACAGAAATATCTTTTTAAGAAGCACCTTTTTATAATACAAGTTCCTGATATAATCTCTCAAAAGAGGCTTCTAAATCATTTGAAAAGCCCGGATGTGGTCTTGAGGTCTGTATACTGGAACTCTTTACTGCTGTAAGCCATCTAAACCGTTCCGCGGTGTCCAGTAAAGCAATTGGACCGGCTATTTTATTTCCTTCACATATTTTTTGAAAAGAAGAAAGATTAATGGTCAACTGTTCAATATCAAATTCAGTACAGAATGATTTTATCTTGTCTTCAGGTATATGATATTTCATCTTGAGAAAACGTTGTTTCTTAGAGAATAAGATAAGCCCTACATTTATAAATTCTTCGCGTTCTACCTTAGGTACTACACGAACTACTGCATATTCATATAAGTGTTTTTCGTGCATCTTCAGCTTGTTTTACAAATATTTGCGAATGATCTCTGCGAATCTTTAAAAATTCAAAATAGGTATTTTTTATTTCTTCAGGAGTTATGTCTGCAGCTTCCCATTGTAACCATTCTTCCGGGATGAGATTTACGATTTCTTTTAAGCGCTCATCAGTTAAAAGGGCTTTCAGTTCTTCATCTACAGTTGTCAGAAAGGCAGCTTTGGGTAGTAAGACATGATCTTTTATCAATGAAAAAGGAGTTTTGGATGTTTGCTCCCAGTTGTTCCATGAGTGATGAAAGTAGAAGGCTGCTCCGTGATCAATAAGCCACAGTTCCTTGTGCCAGATCAATAGATTGGTATTTCTGAAAGTCCGGTCAACATTTGTTATATAGGCATCCAGCCATACAATTTTAGAGGCTAAGAGCGCTTCACAATCGTTTACAGCCATATCGTAGGTAACGGCTCCTGAGAGATAGTGCAGGGCGAGGTTAAGTCCCTGGCTGAACTGTAATAAATCCTGTATTTCTTCATCGGCTTCAGTTCTTCCAAAGGCTTCATCTAAATGAGCAAATACGAGTTCCGGTACGTTTAGCTTTAGCGTTCGTGCAATTTCTCCTCCCAGCAATTCAGCAATCAGAGCTTTGACACCATGTCCGGCGCCTTTGAATTTTAATACATATTTAAAGTCGTCATCCGCTTCTGCCAAAGCAGGTAATGATCCGCCTTCACGAAGTGGCGTAATATAGCGGGTGACATTTACCGTTCTTAATTTTCTCATTACTTAAAATAAAAAAACTTCAGACAAGTCCGAAGTTTATGAATTTATACTTTTAAAGCTTCTACAGTTTTGTCAATTTTATTGATAAGACCTGTCAATACTTTTCCGGGACCTACTTCGTTAAACTGAGTAGCACCGTCAGCAATCATTTGCTGTACTGACTGCGTCCAGCGAACAGGAGCTGTTAGTTGCGTGATAAGGTTCTTTTTAATCTCATTTGGATCTGAAACTGCTTTAGCCGTTACATTCTGGTATACGGGACAAATAGGTGTGTGAAATTCAGTTGCTTCAATAGCGGCAGCAAGTTCTTCGCGAGCCGGTTCCATCATAGGGGAGTGGAAGGCCCCGCCAACCGGTAAAATTAATGCTCGTTTTGCACCTGCTTCCAATAATTGTTTACAAGCGGTTTCTACAGCCTGTGTTTCTCCTGAAATTACCAATTGTCCTGGACAGTTGTAGTTTGCTGCTACAACCACTCCGTCGATAGTAGCACAGATATCTTCTACAATTTTATCTTCTAAATTTAATACGGCAGCCATTGTTGATGGAGTGATTTCGCATGCTTTCTGCATTGCCATTGCTCTCTTTGATACAAGATTAAGTGCATCTTCAAAAGCTAAAGTACCGTTGGCTACCAAAGCTGAAAATTCACCTAATGAATGTCCTGCCACCATATCCGGTTTGAAATTTTCAATTGTTTTTGCCGAAATTACGGAGTGAAGAAAAACGGCAGGTTGTGTTACTTTTGTTTCTTTTAATTGTTCATCGGTTCCGTTAAACATGATATCGGTGATTCTGAATCCCAATACCTCATTGGCCTGTTCAAAAAGCTCTTTTGCAATTTCAGAGTTTTCATAAAGGTCTTTACCCATTCCTGAGAACTGAGCTCCCTGACCCGGAAAAACGTATGCTTTCATAGTAGTTTGCGTTTGTTTTTTAATGTGAAACAAAAATACATATTTATAGAGATATATGGAATATATGAAACGATAAATAAAAAAAGTCCGTTTTTAAACGGACTTTTTTTATGAAATCAGAAAATGCTTATTGTAAAACACTTGTTCTGTTATCTTTTATTGTTGCATTTTGGTATAGTGCATTATAAACTGCTCCCTGTACTGCATTGCGGTTGTTGTTTACAACTTTAGATTTATAGTCGTTATAGTTTGGTAAATCAGGTGCTTTTGTCACCGTTCTTGCTTTGATCATGAATACCCCTCCGTTACCATCTATTAATTTAGATACCTGATTTGGTTGCGATCCTAAAGCTTTACCAATTACTAATGGTTCCGGTGCAGCACCTAAGAATGTATTTACTCCGTTTACATCTGTAGCTGTCTGTACTCCAACACCTGCATTTTTAGCAACTTCTTCTAAAGTAGCTCCTGTCATCTTTTTGCGGATGATAGCTGCTTTCTTTTCGTTTTTAAGGATAGGTTCTACAGTTGGTCTTGCCTCTACAGCACTCATTAAACCACTGTCATTTGTAGCTACTAATTTAATGATCAAGTGTCCTTCTGCACTGTCAAATTTCTTAGTATCTCCAACACTTGTTTTTTTATTGTATGCCCAAGCTATAGCCTGACGTTGGTTACCAACACCTGGTAACTGATCATCAAATGCACCTACTTTTGTTTCAGGATGAGCAACTAATCCTAATTCTGTTGCCAGTTTACTGAAATCTTTAGTTGCGATTCCTTCTTCAAATTTAGTTGCTTTTAAATAGATTTCATCTTCTGTCTTGTCAGATACTTCCAATGCTTTTGCAACAGTCGCTAAGCGAACGGCTTCTTTTTCATTCTTTTTGTCAACTTTGATGACATGGAATCCGAAATCAGTTTCAACTATTCCTAACTTTCCAACCGGGTTGTTGAAGATATATTGGTCAAAAGCAGGTACCATCTGACCTCTTGGTATATTTTCATATTTACCACCTTTGTCTTTAGATCCCGGATCAGTTGAGTTTTGTGAAGCAAGGTCTGCAAAAAGAGCAGGATTACTTTGCAATTGTTTTAATAACTCTTCTGCTTTTGCTTTTGCCTGTTCTTTTGTAAGGGTAACAGTTGGGGTAGCGGATTGTGCACCTGTATAAGCAATCAAGATATGAGAAGCATCTACAGATTCCGTTACTACAGATTTGCTGATCAATTTTGAAAGACAGTAATGGTTATTGAACAGGTAAGGTCCGAAAACTTCTCCTGCCGATAAGTTATATAATTGTTCCTGATATTCTGCCGGTAAATCTGCTTTAGCATAATAAGTAGAATCATAAGGTACATCAGAGTTTGCATTTACAAACGCAATGACGTCTGGATTTGTTCTGAATCCGGCAATTGTATCGTTTTTATTTGTTTTGGCATTAAAAACAACAGAAGAGTTCAATAATTCAGATACTTTTTCTTTTGTAGCTTTTTCGTCTTCAGCAGAAGGCTTGTTTTCTACAAATACGTATTCTACCAATCTTGAGTTTTCTGATTTGAATTGCTTTTCGTTCTTCTTGATATAGCTTTCAATTTCTGCATCTGTAATTTTTACTTCATCATCATTGATTGTAGAGTAAGGAACGGTTACATAATCAAATGTAGCTTTGTCATTTTCTTTTTTATAAGCATATTTTGCTTCTAATCCGGTTGTGATCACAGCTGATTTTATCATGTTGTAATACATTTGCTCTTTTGCAAATTTTTCTAACTGACCTTCAAAATCAATCCATGCATACCATTGTGCACCCCCGGCTGCTTTAATCTGAGCAACGAATGCATTGAATTTACCCATGTCAAAAACACCTGCATCATTTAAAAATTGCGGGTTTTGTCCAAAATTAGGATGATTTTTAATAACGTTTATCAATTGATCTTTTCCCAATCGTAAACCAGCTTTGTCAAACTGTTCGCTTAATAAAATGTTACGCACTTCGCTGTTCCAGACTGTATTGTTTGCCTGACCGCCTTCTGCTTGTCCGCTTTTTTCAGCATTTTGCACTTTATTTAAAAAGTCTTGTGTTGCAATATCAACTCCGTTAATGGTTCCCACATTGCGCGAGGAGAAATTGATACCGCCTTCTAAAAGACCTCCGATGATAAAAGCAAATAAACTCAATCCTATTACTGCAATAAGTAATACTGATTTCTCTCTAATTTTCTGTAAAACTGCCATTTTTATGTAGTGTGAATTTTTTTTCAGTGAGCGAAAATACAATTATCTCCCAAATAATAAAAGAGTTAACGTGTTTTTTGTTCTTTTTTTCTTATTATCCTAAAGTAACTTCTATTATTTCTAATCTTTTGTCAGAAGAAGCCAGTACTTTGAATTGATTGTTTTCAATATGAATGATTTCATTTTTTTGCGGGATAGTATGTCTGTTTGAGATGATATAGCCTGCAAGTGTATTGTAGTCATTGCTTTCTTCAAGGTTGAGTTTGTACTTTTCATTGAGATAGCTTACTTCTAAGCGAGCAGAAAAAATATATTTATTCTCTTTTACCTGTTTTTCTACCCATTCAACTAAATCATCATGTTCATCATCAATTTCACCGAAAAGCTCTTCAATAATATCTTCAATGGTAACCATTCCTGTAAGACCTCCATACTCATCTACGACAATTGCTGTTGATTTTCTGTTTACAGAAAGATTCTGAAATAATTCTTTGATGTAGGTAGAATCTGCAACAATTTCTATCGGATACAGAATATTTTTAATGCTATCGGGGTTTTGCAACATTCCAAAGATATGAATATAACCAACAATATTGTCAGAATTGGTGTCATATACCAAAAGTTTTGAATAACCGGTACTGATAAATCGTTCTTTCACAACCTGCAATGGACTGTTGATTTCTACAGCTTCGATTTCTACTCTGGGGGTCATGATTTCTTTTACTTTAACGTCTGTAAAAGCCAATGCATTTTTGAGAATTTGTAGTTCTGTGTCCAGATTTTCCTGCTCTTCCGAAGCTTCCATCTGTTTCGTTATATATGAGCCCAGATCACCGATACTCAACAATTGGATGTCTTTGCTTGGATGAAGATTGAAAAATTTTTTAAGAATAAAATCCGCTAATAGTAATAGAGGTTTAGTGAAAGGCGATAGTAGCTTCAGTAGAATGCGTATTAACAGATCACAATTGGTGATTATTTGTGTAGCAAAAGGTTTAACAAATGTCTGTGGCAGAAATTTTGAAAAAAGATATACCAGCAGGATTCCTGCAATTAGAAACACAGACAGGTATACACCATATCCATATTGATAAGCGGTATACTCATAATATTCTTCAAAGAACATATACAGATAATAACAAAAAATGGCGAGACACAGGGTGTTGCCAAATTTTAAAGAGGTAATGTATAGTCTTGGATTTTCTGCTAATACTTTCAAAGTATAGGAAGAAACACTTTCCTTCTTGGACTCTAAATTCAAATAAATTTTATTGGAATAATTATACGCTACAATTAAACTTGAAAAAACAAGTATTAAAAGCAACGTGATTATTAACAGAAAAATAGTCATCCTTATTTGTTATTGTTTTGTCTTTCTTCGATCTTTTTGATACTTCTCAGTCGAAAATAGAACATAAATATTGCTAATACGGCAAATACAAGACTCAATATATAGCTTTCGTCTCCATTGATGTATTTATTGATGGTATCGTAAACGAAAAACAATCCAAAAATTAAATATAAATATACGGTAAATCTGTAAACTTTCATTCTTTTATGTCGTTTAATTCTGCCCGGTTTTGTTGGGCATTGATAATATTAAATTTGTTGTCAAAATCAATCCCGATTCCTTCAAAATAGCTTTTGTTCGGATCGGTAATCTTAAAATAGGCTTCTGTAAAAAACCAGTTATGTTTCTGGTCATAATACAATTGCTGTGTCTGCATTATCTTTCCATCACTGGTGGTGATTTTTACATTGCCTTTAAGATCAATGATATTTGTTTTGTTATAAGTAGTAGCTTTATCAGCCTCTATATAATGTTTTTTTTTATGCTCGTCAAAAACGGTTACGTGTACTTTGTTCGGGAAATAGTTGAAAGGATATTTCGCATTTGAATAATCCAGCATTTTTTTAGAAACCAGAATGGCTTTTATTTTTGCTGAATCGGTGTATTTTACGTTGATGTTTTCTGTTTCTCCAGCCGGATATAATTTTACAGCATTCAAATTTTGAATGTCTTTCATATCGTTATCACACCCAATGAGATTTAAGGAGACGATAGCACAGAAAAAAATATGTGAATAATTATTTTTCAAAGTTTTATTCAAATCTTCGTTTTGTAAACCACTTGTCGTTGAAAGAAAGACCTATGGATAAATTGAAATAGTTTTCGCGAATCAACCCTGCTGATTTTGTACCTCTTTGTCCGTATTCCAATCCGATATTAAGGTTTGAAATATTTCTTGAGATTGGTAATCCAACTCCGATATTTACAGAAAAATCATTTACTTCCTGATTGTTGATTGCCAAACCTGTTTTTTCATATTTTCCTCCGGCGCGGTAAGTAACGCGGCTCAGGTAATTAGTAAAAGAGATATGATGCGGAGTATAAAAACCTCCAAAGCTCACTTTGTGTCCGTTGCTAAATGAAGATGTTGCCGTCTGAAGGTGATTGTTTAATTTTGAGTTTTGTGTTGCTGTATATTCGACCCCGACAAACCATTTGTTCGGATCACCGATTCCGGTTCCTACAGAGTATTTCATAGGAAATACAAGTTTGTTTTCGTAGTTTGTAGATGATTCTTCATCAATTACACTTCCGTTTGAAGCATTGACAGTAGCAATATTTACTTCCTGGTTGTTTTTTAAGGAGGATTGTGGACTGAATGTAGCCCCGATTTGCAGTTTTATTTTGTCTTGTAATGGTTGTGTATAGTTTACTGATGTATTGACCGTCATACCCGAGTAATTGTTTCGCAATAATTTTCGGCTTCCTCGGTCAATAGCGAATCCTGTTCCGTCGTCAATAATGAACTTGGTATTGCTTAACTCTGTATCTCCAAAATTATAAGCAAATTCAGCTCCGATGTTCAATTGTTTGTTCACTTCATATCCGATTCCGAAGAAGGCACGGTTGATACCTCCATCTCCCAGATATTGTCTTGAAACGGTAAATTCATTTTCCTGTGCTTTATTCTGAATGTTATAACCTACAAATGAATAAGGCATGATTCCGAATGCCATTCCGAATTTTCCTGCAGGAAAGGCTAATGCAAAATAATCAAAAGAATTTCGTGTGGCTTTAGAAGAGCTGTTTTGAGATGCGATATTGGTTGAAGTATTGGTAAAACCAATGGTAAAAGCTGTGGATTGCAGTTTTGCGTAAGAAGCCGGGTTGAGTGTGTTTATATGCAAACTGTCCTGATATATGGCAAGTCCGCCCATACTCTTTACTTCGTGAGTACCTTTGAACTTTACGTCACCTACGCCAAAAGCAGAATAAGGTGAAGCTGTTCCCTGCTGAGCAAATGTAGTGATACCTGCCAATAAGCTAAAGCTTAATATGATTTTCTTTATCATTTTCAATTATATATTGATGATGTAATATTAAACTTTCTAATAAAAAGTTTGAATGGGCAAAGATGGTATTTTTTAATCTTTTAGCCAAAAAATCCGCATCGCCGCCTGTTAAAATTACTGTTAAATTGTTATATTTTAGCCTGTACTGATCGATAAATCCGTCTATTTCATTAATTGTGCCGTTAATAATTCCTGACTGAATAGACTGTTCCGTACTGTTTCCGATAAGAGGATGAAACTCCTGAAGGTTCAGTAAGGGGAGCCGAGCCGTATAGTCATTAAGGCTTTTATACTTTAAGAGAAATCCCGGAGTTATAGCTCCTCCTAAATAATCGTTGTCTTTAGTGATGAAATCATACGTTATACATGTTCCTGCGTCGATTACCAACCGGTTTTGTTGAGGATATTTTAAAGTAGCACCGCTTGCTAAAACCATACGGTCGATGCCTAATGTGAGTGGAGTAGCGTATAGGTTGTTAAACGGGCTGGGTGATACAGCGCTAATCGTCGTTAGATAACTTATTTCTTCGAGCCAGATCACATCATCTTCCTTCAATTTTCCAACATTTGACAATACAATTTGAGCTTTTTCAGGATTGTCATTTAAAATTTCTGTAATTTTTTTTCTGAAATCTTCTTGAGGAAATATGTGAATGTGTTGGATAGTATTGTTTTCATATACAGCAACTTTGGTTCTTGTGTTGCCTATGTCAATGGCTATATTCATTTATTCTTATTCGAATTGAAGACAAAGTTAAGCAAACATTTTTTAGTAAATATTAGGTATTCATAAAAAAAACCTACTATATTTGCAATCGCTTTTAAAAAGTGAAAGCCTTGTAAAAGGTACCTTAGCTCAGTTGGTAGAGCAACGGACTGAAAATCCGTGTGTCCCTGGTTCGATTCCTGGAGGTACCACAAAAAATAAAACAAGTAGCAATACTTGGTACCTTAGCTCAGTTGGTAGAGCAACGGACTGAAAATCCGTGTGTCCCTGGTT
>DAMCXY010000032.1:22292-23526 GCA_032096595.1 Flavobacterium sp.
CGATTCCTGGAGGTACCACAAAAAAAGACGGTTTGTAAACCGTCTTTTTTTATTTTATCATCCTTGAAAACCTTATGAAAGGTTTCCTAAGTAACGTTCTGCGTCAAGTGCTGCGATACAACCTGATCCTGCTGCAGTAACAGCCTGTCTGTATTCGCTGTCCTGTACATCTCCACAGGCAAAAACACCGTCTACATTTGTCTTAGAAGTTTTTCCTTTTGTAATAAGATATCCGACACTGTCCATTTCTAAATAATCTTTAAAAATATCCGTATTCGGTTTGTGTCCGATAGCTACAAAAAATCCGGTAGCAGGAATTTCTGTAATTTCATTAGTAACAATATTTTTTACCTTGATAGCAGTTACGAGCTGGCCGTCACCAATGACTTCTTCTGTTACTGTATTCATCAATATTTCGATGTTTGGTGTTTTGCGTACACGTTCTTCCATAATTTTAGAAGCTCTGAATTTATCAGAACGCACAATCATTGTTACTTTTTTACAAAGATTAGACAAATAATGCGCTTCTTCACATGCGCTGTCTCCGGCACCTACAATTACTACTTCCTGATTTCTGTAGAAGAATCCGTCGCATACTGCACAGGCAGAGACACCGCCACCCATCTGAAGGTAATGCTGTTCTGAAGGTAGTCCTAAATATTTTGCTGTAGCTCCTGTACTGATGATTACAGTATCTGCATAAATTTCAATTGTATCGTTGATCCATACTTTTTTGATTCTTTCAGAAAAATCAACTTTTGTAGCCCAGCCATCTCTTACTTGTGAACCGAAACGTTCAGCCTGTGCTTTCAATTGAATCATCATTTCAGGACCTGTAACACCATCCGGATATCCAGGGAAATTTTCTACTTCATTTGTTGTGGTTAGTTGGCCTCCCGGCTGCATTCCCTGATAAAGTACAGGAGCCATGTTGGCACGTGCAGCATAAATGGCAGCTGTATATCCTGCCGGACCGGAACCAATGATTAAGCATTTTACATGCTCTATATTTGTTGACATAAATAGATGTTTTAATTTTTCAGTTACAAAAATAGCTTTTTTGACTGATATAATAAAGGAGATTCTATATCAGTATCTTATCCTGTTATAGAAATTTTTTTTACTTTTTTATTTGGTGGGAATAAAATTAGCATTACATTTGCAAACGAAATAAAAAGACGGGGTGTAGCGTAGCCCGGTTATCGCGCCTGCTTTGGGAGCAGGAGGCCGCAGG
>DAMCXY010000033.1:0-7312 GCA_032096595.1 Flavobacterium sp.
TTTTCTTTCCATAAAAATGCCTCCAAATAGTGTCTAACTTTTTGGGGGCAGTTCATATCGGAACCTTTTTTTATAAAATTATTCTTTTATCGGTATGGCTGATAGAGAGTAGCAGCAAAAAGGTAATAAGCCCGTTTACAATGATAAGTTCATTATCAAATACATAATTTCCAAACAGTAGAGATGAATTGTTGCTTATTAGTAAAGTAATAAACGGAGCTGCAATACATATTATTGGTACCCATTTATCCATTACCTGCCTTTTTTTCATAATTATTCCAAAAGCAAACAGTCCCAGTAATGGACCATAGGTATAAGAAGCAATTTTAAAAATCATGCTTACCACTGAAGCATCATTAATGGCATTAAACAGAATAATAACACCAAACATGATGACAGAAAATGTAAAATGAATCCATTTTCGAGTACGTACATTATTGGTTTTTTCTCTGTTATCAGGTTTATCCATATTAAGGAAATCAATACAGAAAGAAGTTGTTAATGCGGTTAAAGCAGAGTCAGTGGTTGCAAACGTAGCGGCAATAAGACCTAATAAAAATATAACTGAAGGAATAATCGTCAAATGGTTGAAAGCAATTTCCGGAAATAATAAATCAGTTCTGGGTTTTCCAGTGATAGCGTCTAAAGGAACCGAAATTCCGTTATTTTCAGCATAAATATATAGTAGTGCTCCTACACCCAAAAAGAATAAATTAATGACAACAAAAATACCTGTAAATGTAAACATGTTTTTTTGTGCTTCTTTAATATTGACCAAACTCAGATTCTTCTGCATCAGGTCTTGGTCCAGTCCGGTCATGGCTATAGTTACGAACATACCTCCTAAGATTTGTTTTACAAAGTGAAATTTGCTGGATACAAAGTCTTCAAAAAAGAAAATTTTTGAATAGTTACTTTCCTTCACTACTTCAAAGGCTTGTATCACAGAATAATCCAGTGTATTACATATAAAGTAAATCGTAAGTATGACAGAACTGACCAAAAATAAAGTTTGTAGCGTATCTGTAATGATGATGGCTTTTAATCCGGACTTATAAGTATAGGCATAAATCAAGGCAAGAGAAATAAGACCTGTTACAGCAAATGGAATTCCAAAATAGTCAAATACATACCTCTGAAATACGATAACTACCAGATATAAACGAAAAGCAGATCCTATCGTTCTGCTTATTAGGAAAATACTGGCAGCTGATTTATAACTGTAAAATCCCAATCTTTTTTCAAAATATTCATAAATAGATACAAGATTGAGACGATAATATAGTGGTAATAGTATTGTGGCAGTTACAATAAATCCCAATGCATTACCGATTACGAACTGAAAATATTTAAACTGTTCTCCACTCGGAGCCCCGACTTCACCAGGTACTGAAATAAAGGTTACACCCGACAGGGCAGTACCAATCATTCCAAAAGCGACAAGATACCACTTTGAATTTTTATTTGCCTGAAAAAAAGCTGCATTACTACTGTCTTTTCTACTAACCCAACGGGAAATACCTATTAATACTCCGAAATAAATAATCAGGATCGATAAAATAAGAATTGGAGACATATGTTTAAAATATTAAGCGTTCAAAAATAACGAAATAAAAATGTATCCTGCTTTTTAGATAACATTTTTTATCTTTGCTTTATGGATTTTCCTTCGAAATTATTAGAAAACGCAGTCAATGAAGTGGCACAATTACCAGGTATTGGTAAGCGTACAGCATTGCGTCTGGTTTTATTTTTATTGCAACAGCCTTCAGATCAGACTATGGCTTTGAGTAATTCTTTACTGGCATTGCGCAATGATATTAAATATTGCAGAAGCTGTCATACCATCTCAGACAATGAATTGTGTGAGATATGTAGTAACCCATCTCGAGATCATGCAACTATTTGTGTGGTAGAAGATATCAGAGATGTCATGGCGTTGGAAAATACACAATTATATAAGGGCATTTATCATGTATTGGGAGGCAAAATTTCTCCTATAGATGGTATCGGACCAGGTCAGTTAAACATTAAAAGTCTTGTAGAAAAAGTCAGAAACAGCAAGGTAAATGAACTTATTTTTGCCTTGAGTTCTACTATGGAAGGTGATACAACAAATTTTTATATTTACAGACAAATAAAAGATTGTGAGATTATTACATCTACTATTGCAAGAGGTATTGCTGTCGGGGATGAATTGCAATATGCAGATGAGGTAACGTTAGGAAGAAGTTTGCTGCATAGGGTTCCTTTTGATAAGGAATTTAAAGACTTGTAATTTTTCTGAGAGCAACAATTTAGCACGTTGTTTTAATTGACTATTTTTCTTCTCGGCAGATTAACCCAAAAGTATTGATCTTTAAACAGGCATCCTAGATGCATTTCGGGGGTCAATGTGTTTTTTCCATCTTATTAAAACAAAAAACTTGGAGCTTTTTGTAACATGCCCTTTAAACAAAGTTGTTGACCAAACTGCCGATCAGAAAAAGAGTAATTATCCATTTATTATTAGTGAATCAGTTCATATTTTTTCGATTTTTTAGGATCAAAATGAAAAAGATTCAGATACTTCCATGTAAGTATTGTTAAAAAGGGTATTACAAATATGGAATTGTTTTTATAATGAAAGTAGTGAAAAGTAGTATTTGATTGTTTTTGTGGAGTAAGTGTAAGATATAAAACATAACTGTTTTTAAGATGAGTGTAAATAATGCGTTTTAAAACTGAAATATACTATTGACTAAGTCGATCAGATCAATTTTTCATGAATATTAGTGTGATAAAAAGAGCTAACTTTTTAATAATTAAAGCTTTATTTTATACTTTTATGTAATATATTGATACTAACAATCTTTTTAGAATGAACATCAGGTTATTCTTGTTTTTTTTAATGTTCACAACTCGGCTTTTCTCGCAAAATTATACGCTGAGAGAAGCTCCTATCCGAGATGAATATAATACTTATCTCATCTGTAGTGCTCCTTTTGTTGATAACAATAAATTTGTTTGGTATTCTACCAACAGAGAAGGTGATTTTTATAGATTTGATGGTAAAAATAAATTGCGTTTTAGTTATTATACAGGAAAGAATGATCATTATGACAGTTCTTATATTTCTAATTATAGTTGGCTTCAGGACAGCGAAAATAATATTTGGGCCCTTAAGCAAAATCGCGTTTACATCATCAAAAGAAAACCTCCGGGCTATGTGGTGGAAAGAATCCTTCTTGAAAGAGAATCCATAGATAGAACGGTTGGGATTGGGATGGATAAGCTTAAGAATATATGGATCAGCAATGGTTCCAGATATCTTATCAGAATAGACGGGAAACAGCAAATTACTAAAGTAAGTCACCCCAGATTAAAGCAAGGCAAAAAAAGTATTCAGATATTTAAAACATTACAGGATGGAAGACTGTTGGCAAAGTCTGGATATGATATTTATTTTATTGATGAAAACGGACTTAATTATTTTGGAAATCTTCAATCTATTGATAAAGAAATGAATGCTGAGTTTCAATTTATTGAAAATGGTAAGATATTTAAGGAAAATGACAGTGGGGTTTATAGATATAATGGTAAACCTTTTAGATACCTCTACATAAAGGAACTCAATATTCAGGTTTTTAACAGACCCTATGCAAATATTGCCCCGTCTTATGGTTATTCAGATAATAAAACGGTTATGTATAATGACGCAACAGTATTTATTGTAAATCGTAATGACATATACATCAATAGATTTAATAAACAAAAAGGAGAAATAACAACAACTGATACCTTAAGTTTTAAAACACCGGTTGCTATAAATTTTAGTAGACAAAATCCTGATTTTATATGGATTTCAACCCATGATAAGCTTTACAAAATGTTGGTAAGTCCTAACAATTTTGATAAAATTCTCCAATTTAAAAATAGTCAACTCAGCACGCGGACGATGGTGTCTGATACAAAAAAAAACCTTTATATAGGCACTTATGAAGGTTTATATGTAGTGAGAAACACAAACAAAAAAGCTGAAGAAGTATTTATAAAAAATGATAAGAAAGGTGTTTTTGATGCAATGTATCTGGAAAAAAATGATCATATTTTATGGGGATATGATGAGTATGGTTCCTTAAAGAGAGTAGATTTAAATACCCGTATAAAAACATCTTTTAAAATGCCTGATGAAACGGGACAGGTAACGTTTGTCAAAGAAAAAGGCGATAGTGAATTATGGGTTGGTACCACACACGGGCTTTATGTTTTTAATACCAAAACAGAACAATTTCATGAATTGAAAGGTACTAATAATGAGCTCAAAGGAATTCAGTTCCAGCATATTTTACAAGCAAGAGACGGACGATGGTGGCTAGCAACAAACAAAGGTCTTTTTTTTAGAGATAAAAGAGGAGATTTTCTTAATTATAGTGTTACAAACCCGGACTTTAAAAATAAAAACATACTTACATTGCTTGAGGATGAGAAGGGAAATTTATGGATTGGTACTGATGGTGACGGTGTGTTGTTTTTGGACTTAAAAACGGGACATCTGAAAAATTATAACGTTAGGGATGGTTTGTCCAATGCTATTATATGCGGTATATTGGAAAGTAAAAATGCTTTCTGGTTTTCTACTTATTATGGTCTTTCGCGCCTTGATAAAAAGACCGATACTTTTACAGTGTATTTCAAAGAAGACGGACTTCCTGACAACGAGTTTAATCTTCGCTCTTATTATAAAGCTGAAGATGGTATTTTTTATTTTGGAGGACTTAATGGAGTAGTGGCCTTTGATCCGGAAAAAATACAACTTCCTAAAGAAAATCCGTATAAGATTTTTCTGATAGAAGCAACTTATTTCTCTGAAAAAAAGAATAAGAATATAAAAGACTGCTTGTGCGAAAGTGAAAGTACGGATGTAATAAATCTTCCCTATAATAGAAACTATTTTTCTGCCACCTTTACTATAAATGAATTGTTTTATCAGGAAAGTAATACCTATTATTATAAAATAGATGGTCTTACAAATGGTTGGAACGATGCCGGAACATCTGGCAAAATTGAATTATACAGTTTACCACCCGGAGATTATGTGGTACAGGTTAGAGGTAAGGATTTTAAAGGAACGGTAACAGTTAATGAGAAAAGGATATATCTCCATGTGCGGCAAATTTTTTATAAAACACCTCTTTTTATTGGAAGTATTACAGTTCTCATCCTTTTTCTTATTATATATTTCTTCTTGCGAAAGATTAATACGCAACGTAAAGTATTTGAACGTGAAAAAGAAATTGCTGAACTGAAGTCAAGTGCTTTGAGAGCTCAGATGAATCCACATTTCTTATTCAATATTTTGAGTAACCTGCAAAGTGTTTTAATTCTAAAAGGGGAGATGGAAGCCAATAAATATTTTGGAGCATTTTCAAAGTTACTACGCCTTACCATTGAAATGTCAAGACAAGAGCTGGTAGCGCTTGAAACTGAAATTGAATATATCAAGAACTATATATTGTTGAATAATCTTCAGCTAAATGAAACAATTGATTATACTGTTGAAGTAGATAGCAGTATTAAAAATAAAGCTGAAATTTTACTTCCGGTAATGATTGTTCAACCTTTTGTAGAAAATGCTATCATTCATGGACTCTCTTCAAAAAAGGATAAGAAACTTGAAATTCGCTTTTCTGTTGAAAATGATTATCTTATCATATCTGTTCAAGATAACGGTATTGGAAGAGACGCTTCAGCCTTGTTAAAGAAAAATAGCAAACGAGTTTATAAGTCACTCGCTACAGAAATTGTAAATGAACGTATGAAAATAATAAATGATTCTTATAAAAATACGATGTCAATAGAAATTATTGATCTTTTTGAAAGCGGTATCTCTCTGGGAACCAAGGTGATAATAAAGTTTAAAATGTTGTAATATATGCAATGTTAATTTAGAGTATATCCTCATATTTTTAAATTAATTTTGTTGTATATTGTTTTGGCAGGTTTTTTGTTTTTTTATCATTAAAGGATCATTTAATTAATAAAATTTATGAATAGTTATAAAGCATTAATAATAGAAGACGAAATTAATAACGTTGCTATTCTAAAATATTTTCTTACAAAATATTGTATAAACATAGAGGTAGTAGGTCATGCATCTACTATTAATGAAGCTGTATCTGCAATAGACTTGTTAGAACCGGATATTCTTTTTTTAGATATTCATTTAAATGAAGGAGATGCTTTTGATGTACTCGACAGATTAAAGCATATCAATGCTCAGATTATATTTGTTACTTCTTATAATGAATATGCTATAAAAGCATTCAAATATAATGCTATTGATTATTTGTTAAAACCAGTCGTTATAGAAGAACTAATTCTCGCTGTAAATAAGGCAGTGAAAAATATACACCAACAACGATATTTTGATTTTAATAAGTTGGCCATGTTGTCCAAAACGGAAATACCAGTTCTTGAGAATAATGAATACATTGCTATCGCTTCTATTGATAAAATTGATCTGTTAAAAGCAAGTGATGTATTATATCTTGAATCTGACAGTAAATATGCTATTTTTCATTCTGTAGATGGAAAAAAATATACTTCTTCTAAAAATCTTTTGCATTTTGAAAAGATTATTGATAGCAGCCGCTTTTTTAGGGTACATCATTCCTATATTATTAATATTGAGCATGTGGTACGTATTATAAAAAAAGACGGCAGTTATTGTGAGTTGTCTAATGGAATGCTTATCCCTATTGCAAAAAGAAAACAAAATGATTTTAATCGCTTTTTAAAAATCAAAAGTTGAATTAATTTTACTTCTATCTTCCTATAAGAGATTAAAATCATGAGTTACAATTGTTGTTTTTAAAACATCAAATACCTTTTGGTTGATCAATTCTTTCACTTATACCGTTTTTGGTGCCATTTACTACTTTTGGTTTTTTTTATTTGAACGAAACGCTAATATTTGTACATAGATTGTTGTCTTTTTATTGTTATTAATAAGGAAAATATATGTTTCCGATTTGTATATTAAAGGATAGTATATTTTCCTTTACTTAATAGTAGGTTAAAAAAGCTCTTTCTATACTATTCATTGTTTGTAAACAGATTACTTTAAACATCCCTTTACGGATTATTTATTGATAAGGTACCCTTTAGATATTATAAACTTTTAAAAAGATTATATTTTTTTAGTATGAAGTTTCTGCACAAGTCGGCATTGAATAATAGAAAAGATTGATAATACTATAATTGACAACATCCAGTGTTATCCGAACAACAGTGTTCGTATATATAACCGCTGGGGTCGTGAGATCTTTAA
>DAMCXY010000034.1:0-4577 GCA_032096595.1 Flavobacterium sp.
TGCCCAGCTCTCTTATTTTATTCACGTATAAACCCAAACTTTCGTCCCAATGGGTGTCAATATCCAGTTTATACACCGTTTCTTTGTTTTTGTCGTTAAAGTCATAAGCGTATTTGATGGTGTGCTCTCCGAGTTCCATATGCCAGTCTCGTCCCGGAGCAGAGCTTTCTAATACCCGCTGTGCAGGGGCCCGTTCCAGACGGTTTTCACTGTACGGATTCGGGGTGTATTCGTATTTCTGACTGCTGTAAAACGTATGCGTTTTTTGTTTCGCATTTTCTACGTAGTCGGAGTTATAAAAATATATATGTGCTCCGGGAAAGCCGCCTTGTGTTACTCCCGTTTCAGTAAACGGCAGGTATTGGCGCGTTTGTCCGATGTTTTTTTCGTATTCGATATGCGTGACGATTTTTTTGCTTTCATCCGGTGACATCCCTTCCTGTATCTGTTGTATCGGACGCCCTAATCCGTCGGTATACGTGGTGGTGATGTAATGGTTGTTGGTGTTTTGTATATAAGGGAAAGCGATAAGCTCTCCTGTTGTACCGATGATATCCGGCAGGGTACGGTAGATGGTTTCTTTAACGTAGTTCTGATTCGCACTTTGTGCATACAGATTACCAAGGCTGCTCAAAAGCAGCAGGCTGTAGATAAGTGTTTTTAGCTGTTGCATGGCCTTTAGTTTTTATAATGGTATTCATACGCTTTTAACCGGTTTCCGTCATGGTCTTTGACGACTGAGAGGCGGTTAAATTTATCGTATTCGTAGTATTCGGTGCGTCCGTTGGTATCGGTCAGGCTGCTCATGCCGATCATCGGACGGTAGGTATAGGACGTTACCATGCTCTGCGGATGCGCCTGACGCAGGATCTGATATTGTGTACGGATGTAGTTTTCGTTATAACTGTTGTCGGTAAGGTTGGTCTGATAGTGAATGCCCGCTATTATACCCGCATCGATGTCCTGATAACGGATGTTTTTAAGCTCGCATACAATTTTGGTATCATGATATCCCCAGATCTGTGAAACATACAACCCTTCTTTGGTACGGTATTCCAAGACGTTGCCATACGCATCATAACGCGTGATTTCCTGTTCGGTTTCCAACGGAAGGTCGTCTTTGGCTACTTCGCTTTTGCGAAGCTGGTACAGTTGTGGATTCCCGTTTTCAGGTGTATAGGTAAACGCGCTGCGGTTGAGCAAATCCCCGTTTTTGTATTTCAATACTTCTTTAGCACGGTACGTTTTATGGTATTTTTCATAGCTATAGCGCTCTTCAAAATGTTCCCCCTGCTGCAGGTCGGTTATCTTTCTATTAATGAGATTTCTGTTAACAGGATCTATATTGCTTTCTGTAATCGTTGTCAGTTTATTGTTTGCAGCATAAATATCAGCTGTAGTAGTAATATAGCTCATAATAGGTTGACGTTTTGGTAAATCAGATTCAAAGAAAATTTCTATTTCATTTTGTTCGCGACTTGTTCTCAATCCATTTGCATTATATGTTGTTGTAGAAACAGGTATCATAACAACTTGTGAGATCTCTTTGAAAGTACCACTAAAAAGTTCACGATTCATTTTATATACTGTTTTTCCTGTTCCAGTGTTTTCAATGGCTACATATTCATACAATACGGGAACAGGAGTTCTACTGACGGTATTTCGCCCCCCATGAGTAAACCAAACTGGCGAACAGATAACTCCTGAACTGGTTTTTGGGTGATCTGGCATAGTATAAGTATAATGGGTTTCATTTGCTAAGATTCCCTCTTCTGCATAATTAGATATTTTTTTTATTCGAATTCCCGGTCCGTATAAAAATGTATTCCATTCCGATGGATCTTTATATACTTTTTTTAGTATTTTAACCTGACTGATATTTTGTGGATAATTCGGATCACAACGGAGTTTAACAATGGAATTAGAAACTGAAAGATTTATTTTTTCTCCATAACTACATTGTTTCGTAAAATCAAATCCTTTCATCAAATTTCCCTGAAGATCCCACACCTTTAAACCTGGATAAAAAAAAGAAGGTGTTCCTGAAATCTGGCCATCAACTGTAACTAACTGAGAATGAAACTTCAGATATAGTTCTGCTGCATTATCATACATAAAGTCATATGATTTATTTATGGGATCATAAGTCACGGGAAGTTCCTCATAATAATAATTTTCTGGATTTTGAGCTGTCAATTCTTCTAACGGATTTAATGAACCGCTATGAGGTACTGCATATGTGTTAGGTTCATACTCAAATTCTGTATATCCCCCTGTAGGATAAATAAGTTGTCTGAGAAGTCCCTGAGTATATAATAAATCTTCTTTATTATATAACAAATTATATTTAATAGAACAGTTATCCTCTTTATAATAATTTCCAAAACCATTCAAGACAGCAGTTCCCGGAACTCCATTGTTATAACGCATTTTGTAGGAATAGCTGGATTGTAAATTATTTGAATAAAATTTAATTTCATTATTGGTAAATGCAATTTTAGAAATAAGGTGTTGAAACTTGTTAACTATAGACAAATCAAGATAACGCTTCGAACCCGTATTAAAATTAAAGTGAATATCACCTATATTTTTGATATCAATGTCTTTCAAATAAAGTTGATCATAACTAAAATTATCACTGACCTCTGTTAAATGAGCTCCATAAGAACCGTATATATATTCAACTAAAACAGTTCCTTTGTTATCAATGACTTTTTCCAATAAAAAATTTTTCACATAGGGAATATAACCCGAAAAAGTATCAAGACCCTTATAAATACCACTCCATCGCAGAGTATTATGACCATAAGAAAAATATAATCCTGACATTTCTTTTACAGAAAAAAGATATATAAACCCATTCTTATCTGTAATCTGGAAAGAATCGATAGTAATATTCATTCCATTTCCCTCAATAGAAGAAGTATAATTTATATGTATATCTGCATAATCATTTGTATATATTTTTTTCACAACCAGTTCATTTCCTTGACGTATAAGATTAAACTTTCCTGAAAGACCAAAAACGTTATAAGAAAATACATTCGGATCGTTTAGGGGTTTTTCAGTATATCCGTATGGCAGTGTATTCATTCCATGATATTCTTCATCAAACAAATCACCGGATTCTATTTGCCGGTTTATAGAGGGTATTATATTCATTTCCCATCCTTTTCCGAAGAAACCTACTTCACTAAAAACAGTAGATGCTGCTGCTGCATTATAAGATAGATCAGCTGTAAGTGAAAAATTTTCATTTATTGTCTGTAAATTAAACAATGGAACTTTAATCTCAGGAGTTCCAGTAGCATAGGAAATGGGATAATCTACATTATTAGATAATGAAGTCGCAGTCTGCGCTTCAACAAAATAAATATTAATGATAAAACAAAATATTGCTAATTTTTTAATAGACTTCATAGTAGGTTATTTTTTGATGACTTTTACCGAACGGTTGATGACATTGGTTTTGATGTTGATGATGTAAACTCCCTGAGGATATCCGCTCAGATCTACTGCAATCATATCGTATTGCAAAGGTGCCGTATGCAGTACTTTGCCACTCAGATCCGATAAAATCATCTGCCCTTCTTCGTATTCATGGTTGATCACCACATTGGTAAATCCTTCGGTTGGGTTCGGAAAGGCTTCGATCTGTATTTCCGGAGTTTTGGTTTTTTCTTTGGTGTTGAGCTTTACAATCCAGTAGTCGTTTCTGCCCTGATAGCCCTTTTTAAGCGCAGAGGTTTTCCCCGTGGAGTTTCCAGCAAAGACATAACCGCCATCGCGTGTGATGATCGCTTTGCGCAGCAGATCGTCTCCGTCTGTAGAGAGTTCTTTTTCCCAGATCTTTTCGCCTTGGGCATTGATATGGATCGAAACATAGCTCTTTTTATGGGTTTTGGGATGTATCGTATAGCCCGAAAGCAACAGGTTTTGATCGCTGTCTAATAGTACGGAGGTCAGTACATCATCGCCTTTAAAGTCATAGGTTTTCTGATCTGTCGGCTGCATTTTCGCATCGAGTTGTACCGTCCAGAAATCGTTCATGGTTTCTGCCGATACGGTTTTAGTACCACTGCTTTCTGAACTGCTCGTTCCTGCCAGCAGATAACCGTTGTCTACAGGCAGCAGATCGGTCAGAAAGTCGTCTGCCGTTCCGCCATAGCTGTGTTGTTGCAACAGGTTGCCGTTGTGATCCAGGCTCAACAGCCAGATATCATAACCACCGTTGGTGTCCACGGCTTTGTTGGCGCCGATCGGGGAGTTGGATTGCGCACCGATGATAAAACCGTCTTTTGTCGGTACTATGGTTTTGACTTCATCGTTATAGATACCGCCAAAGGTTTTTTCCCAAAGCAGCTTGCCTTTTTTGTCTAATCGCAGTATCCATAAATCAAGTCCGCCAAGGTGCTGCTGGCTTTTTTCTCCGGATACCGGGGAGTTGGTATTCGCTCCGATGATATAACCACCGTCTGACAGGCGTTTGATCGTCACCAGTCGGTCATCTCCCGAGCCTCCCAGGGTCTTTTGCCATTCTTCTGCTCCGGCTGCATTAATCTTTATGAGCCACAGGT
>DAMCXY010000035.1:0-3785 GCA_032096595.1 Flavobacterium sp.
CAAAAGGAATTTCTCCGAATGGTGATGGTCTTAATGATACGTTTGATTTAACAAACTACCATCCGTTGGAAGTGTTGATCTATAACAGAGAAGGAATGGAAGTGTATACTTACGGACCGAGTTACACGAATCAGTGGTATGGTCAGAATAAACAGGGCAAACCGTTACCGGATGGTACTTATTTCTATAGAATTGTTACTGAATATGAGGTTTTAACTGGCTATGTGCAATTGGTACGGGAAATAAAATAATTAATGATTTAAAAAAAAAGCTCTGAAATATTTCAGAGCTTTTCTTTTTTTAAAATTTAACTTTTTGATTTTATATTAGTTGTCAAGAATATTCAATTTAATTTTAAATTTGTATTGATATATATTTAAAAACACAATATACAGTAAATCTACCCATCTGTGTATTCCTTTCCCGTACTGATTAAAAAGCAATTTCTTTAATGCTGAGCAACGGGTAAATAAGCTAACAGCCAATCCTCTCTTTATTCATTTTTTCCATGTTGATTATATGCCAATCATTATTGTAGATATTATTTATTGTAATGATGAATTTTAGTAAATAAAAAGTACTATTCTATTAACTCATTGTAAATAATGAGTGAGTGATGACAAAAAACTGTATCTGAGCATGAGAAAACTTCTGATACAGATTTACAAACTAAATTATAAAGGATTCTATTGACACAATGTTTTTAAAAAAGTTTACTCATGAAAAAAAATATATTTCTTTTTTTACTTTATACGTTTTCCGTTTTTGCTTTCATTTCAGATGGAAACAGAGAGCTAATCAATAAAAGTAAAATTATCAGTGACCCTTCAGGGGCTGATAAAGTTCAGCACAATACCGCACTATATTTTGCCAGCCCGATTTATACAGAAGATTTTGAAGGAGTACATAATTGGGTACTTGTAAATGGAGCACAGACCAACAAATGGTTTGTGGGTACAGCGGTAAATAATGGGGGCACAAAGTCTCTCTATATTTCTGATAATAATGGTGCAAGTAATCAATATGATATTACCGGGCCAAGTATAACACATGCCTACACCGATATCTCTATTCCTGTTAATACTACTGATGTAGAGTTTTCATTTGATTGGAGAAGTATTGGGGTTGCTTGGCAGGATGTTGCCAGAGTTTGGATTGTTCCGACAAGCTTTATTCCTACACCCGGAACTCAAATCTTTCCGGGAGGAATGGATATAACCCAAATTGTGGGAAATTTAAATGGACAGCCAACATGGATTAATTATAGTACAATCTTAGATTTTACTGCTTTTTCAGGTCAGAGCATACGATTGGTATTTCAATGGCGTAATGAAGGTTGGTCAGGAGCACAACCACCTATAGCTATTGATAATGTGATATTGAAAAGAGTAAGCTGTTCAAAGCCTTTAAATGTACAGCTACAGAATGTAGCAACTACTACAGCACAAATCTCATGGACCCCATCGGTTATGACTAATGGAATCTCTCATGATTATTATATAAGTCAAACAAACACTATTTTGAACACAACCATTCCTACCGGAAATGTAACCACTGCTTCAGCAGAGCTCGAAAATCTCATGCCTGGTACTCAATATTATTTCTGGGTACGCAGTAATTGCGGAAGTGTTGATGGGCAAAGTTTATGGACCGGACCTTTCACCTTTTTTACTCATTGTACGGCGATTAATCTACCTTTTACAGAAACGTTTAATTCTGATTCAACAACAGATAATTGCTGGACATTCATCAACAACAATAATGATGATGTACAATGGAGTACAAATACTGTTTGGGGAGCATTTGAAGGGGATCAATTTGCTAAATTGCCTATTGATGTATCGAATTCAGCGGGTAATGATGATTATTTAGTGAGCCCGATCTTTAATTTTGACGGACAATACCGTTTAAAATATCATTATAAAATGGGTTTAGGTGAATTACCCCAGAAGTTTAGTGTAAAGAGGTCACAAAACGGAGGTACCTCTGTTGTTGATTTTACAGAAACGGTATTGGCCGAACAAGGATATAGTAATAAGCAATATATAGAAAAAACAGTATATCTACCGGCTTTTACGGGTGAGGGAGCTATTGCCTGGTATGTCGGCAATAGTAATAATCGACAAATATATATAGATAAAGTAATTATCGAACCTGTTCCGCTATGTCCGGAACCTTATGAGTTAGTAAGCACGCAAGTTACTGATCAATCATTGAGCATTTCATGGCAGCAATATGGAACGGTAGCTTCATGGGAAGTTATCATACTGCCTCATGGACAAAGTATTCCTACTGATCTGAGTACTATTACAGTCTATTCGACTAATACAACCTCAATTACAATAAGTGATTTAGAAAATAGTACATCCTATGATGTATATATACGGGCAATATGTAACCCTATAGAAAAAAGTAACTGGTCTTCTGTTTTAGAACTTACTACTGCACCTCCTAATGATGAATGTAATAACGCAATAGTAATACCTGTAAATTCTGGACCTGAGTGTATTGAAAGTGTTTCGGGGACAATAAAAGCAGCGACCCCTTCAAATACAGGTGAGGTATGTGAAGGAAATCCTTATAACGATGTATGGTATGAATTTACAGCTGTTTCCACTAAACACTCTGTAAAACTTGAAGCCGGATTTGCAACTACTTATATTGCAGTATATAAACAAGGTATTTGTGAAGGTCAAAATTTGATACCTGTTGCATGCGCTCAGACAGATGTATTAAGTCTGGAAGGACTTACTGTTGGAAATACATATAAGGTACGGGTTTATACTTCTGAAATAAATACTGATACAACCTTTAATATATGCGTGATTACGCTTCTCAATCCAGTTTTGGTAAGTGAAACACAATATACAGTGCCTCAGCTGGTAACCGAAGTGTTAATTGATAATCCATGTGCTAACGTTTCAAACATTACCTGGAGTACAGGATCGAATTTTGGCGATGTAAATGGTATTGGTTATTTTGATAAAAATAATTCGAGCTTTTCGTTTGAGGATGGTATTCTTCTTTCTACGGGAGATGTACAGCTGGCAAAGGGACCCGGAGGCGGTAATCCTGCATCTGGTTTAAATATTTGGGGTGGTGATGCACAGTTAACGACTTATATCAATAACTATCTGAATCAACCTGATCAGGTGTATAGGAATGCATCTGTTTTGGAATTCGATTTTGTAGCAGTTACTGAACAGCTCAAGTTTAATTTTATATTTGCTTCCAATGAATATGGTATGTTTCAATGTCGTTATTCTGATGTTTTTGCATTCTTTCTAACCAATTCAACTACCGGTATTACTACCAATTTAGCGTTGGTACCGAATACCAGTGATCCGATTTCTGTGGTGACTATTAGAAAAGGAATTTATTCTCCTCTAAATCCAATTACTGGAGCTCCGGCATGTACAGATGCCAATCCGGAATATTTTCAGGAATATTATAACTTGAACGGAGGAGCTAATCCGTTATTGTCTCCAATAAACTTTAGAGGTCTTACAGTGCCGATGGTAGCACAAAGTCAAGTTGTTCCGGGAACGACTTATCATATAAAATTGGTAATTCAGGATAGGCAAGATATAAGTATGGACTCTGCAGTATTTATAGAAGGAGGCAGTTTTGATCTGGGTAACGTTGAATTGGGGGGCGATTTATTAGTTGAAAATGGTAATGTTTTATGTCCAGGGCATCCGTATATATTAAATTCAGGACTGAATCCGGACGATTATACTATTAAATGGTATAAAGATAATGTCTTAATTAGCGGAGCTAATGGT
>DAMCXY010000036.1:0-2745 GCA_032096595.1 Flavobacterium sp.
GCAAAAAAAAGAATGGTTTTGTTATTTTATGTCACAAAATTGTTGTTTTTTACATCGACCACAGAAGATAAGATGGGTAAGAAATTTAAGATCAGACAAATAAAACGTAATTATCAAATATTTCAAGTATAAATAATAAAAAAGGACTTTCTATAGAAAGTCCTTTTTTATGCACAGTTTGGTATCAATTGTTAGATGATACTGAATATCATTTCAGTGACAGAAAATCAATTCTGTATTGATACCCTTATTTTAATTTTACCATAGGATGGTTTAATCCATTAACTTCATTTTTGATGACCTCGTATTTTTTAAGGCTCTCAAATAATTGGGTAAGATTTTTGAAACCATAGGTTCTCGCATCAAAACTCGGATCCATTTTCCGCAGCGATAATCCCACTTTGGCAATATAGGTTGTTTCATCTTCATCATTGGTAGCAATATCAAACGCTTTATCAATAAGTGTAATATCTATTTTCGGAAATTTCTTTGGTAATGATGCGCCTTTTTCTTTCTGCGCCACCATATTTTTTCTGATTTCTCTATCCGATTTATCAGCTGTATTCTCTTTTTCTTTACCGAAGAGTCCCGAAATGTCATTGTCATCGTCTTCATTATCAGAAACGAGGTTTTCTGTAAAAGTGAATATTTCACAGGAATTTACAAATGCTATAGGAGTGGTACTTCTGCCAATACCCATTACAAACAAACCTTCTTCTCTTATTCTTTTGGCGAGTCCCGTATAATCACTATCACTGGAAACAATACAAAAACCATCTACACTTTTGCCATGTAGAATATCCATTGCATCAATAATCAAAGAACTATCGGTTGAATTTTTGCCTGAAGTATAAGAAAATTTTTGAATAGGGTTAATGGAATATTGATTGACAATTTCTTTCCAACTGTTCATGTGCTGGTTCGTCCAGTCACCATAAATCCTGCGTACTGTTGCTTTTCCATATTTAGAAACTTCCGCTATAATATCTTTTATGAGTTTTGCCTGTGCATTATCACCATCTATAAGAATTGCAATATTAAATTTTCCTTCATTCATATTTCGTAACGACTTTATTGATTGGTTACTATTCCATCATACAACACACAGTTGATGAGTTGTTTAAATTTACTCATTTTTTCAGTCAGATCTACTTTACAATAGTTATTTTTTAATCAATTCTATGTGAAATCAATGATAACTAATATCTACACCTGAATATTCCAGATTGTTTAAACGGTTTATTTAAAGAACAGAACCAGTTACTTTATCTTTCCATTTTGCTACCGTGTTTCTGCTTACACCAAACAATTCTGATATTTCTTTTATCGTAAGGAAATTTTCTTGCTGATACCCTACTATTCTAATGATACTCGGTATATCATACGAACACAGTTTTTGATTATAATTCTGCGTGTCTTTCGATTTTTTATTGAACAACTTATTATTGACCTGTATCACATCAAGACTGGTTGTAATATCTACTGAAATCAAAGACACTAATTCTTCTTTTTGTTCAGGAAACCATGCTTCAACAAGGTCTTTATATATTCTGTTATAATCGGGTTTACTTTTGATCGGCATTAGTACTGGTATGCTTATGTAACCATCGGTATAAAGTATTCTTTGGAATTTTATAATCTTCCATTACTTCTTTTTTTGTCTTTTTTCCTTTGGAGATCTGTTCAATAATAAAGTAAATAATCTCTTTTGTATAAATATTTTTTCTGAAATGTGGTAAAGCGCTTTTATTGTTTTTAGACTGGCTATTTGCTCCTCGATTTGGAGCATATAATACTAAATGCCCACTATACAGCCGGAAAAAATCATATTCCAATAATTTTGACCATCGCAACAACAGGTGTGTAGGGAGTGATTCCTGCTGATACATTTCATAAATCTCTTCTTCTGAACAATTAAGAAAATGAGATATCCTTGCAGGTTCGATCTTTAACTCCTCTACCCGCTTTTTCAATAGTTTACCAATATGTATATCTTTTAAAAACATATTCATTCTGAATTTAAGGCAGCAGCATCTATCTTTATATAAAAATGATTGGATTTTTACTGCTCAATTAATAAATTTTCTTAAATGAACTCACCTTTGAGTTCTTCTGAACTATTTTTTTAAAGAATGTGAATATGTTATTGTCTTATCTAATACGTTTTTTGAACTTCTAACAATTTTCTTTTTCTTTAAATAAATGTTATATATGTGTAGTTAGCTTTACTTTCTCTATTCATAGAAAGATGTGCCATTATCTTTCTATACCTGCATGAGCAGTTATCTTATATATTTCATTAATCCTTTTTGATCTTTGATAAAATATATGTATTACAAATATAACTTCAATACGTTTTTGAATATCACTATTAAAAGACATAAAAACAGCACTAAAAGACATAATCAAGTTTAGAGAAATTATTTTCTTCCTTGGGAGTCCATAATTAACTGTATAATTATTCTCTAAGACTGTTCTATTTTTACTTTAAGTAAAAACTGAAAGCAAATTGTCATGAAGTTAAAAGTAATGGAGACCTTCATAGAGAACATTTTCATTGCTGTGGCAAGGTTTTTAAGCTACAAGAATTGTATACTTAAATTGACAAGAGGTTTATTACAGTTTCCCATTTTATCATTTTATGTTCACCACGTAGTGTCAGAAAAACAGTTTGTAAACGCACATCAATTTTCATCTGAGGATATTCTTTCATTACTTCCACAATCTTGGCAAGTTCTGTGGCTG
>DAMCXY010000037.1:0-2499 GCA_032096595.1 Flavobacterium sp.
TAGATCTGAGCGGATATCCTCAGGGAGTTTACATCATCAACATCAAAACCAATGTGATCAACCGTTCGGTTAAAGTCATCAAAAAATAAAACAACATGAAACAGAACTGCTTACTACTTCTATTATTCTTTTCTACGGTATTGCTTCGGGCTCAGGAAGCGCCTAATAAATATACCTTTACCTCTATGGTAGATTTGTATGAATTTCCCCAGACAGAAGCAACGGGAGGTGTTGATGTGCAGCTGCCGCTTTATAAAATAGCCACGCGTGGTTTTGAAATGCCCGTTGCACTGGCATACGACATGATGGGTAATACCAACACCTTTTATATCGGCAGTCAGTTTGGCGATGCCTGGAACTTAAATGCTATCGGTACCATCAGTCGCGAAATTACAGACAGATCGTACACCTATTCAACCAAAACAACAGGAAGCAACTGTGGAGGGAATCAGATTATCATACAATATACGACAGAAACCCTTAAAAAGAATTATGATGTTCCCGATGAAAACTATTACTATAACAATCCCGGAGCGAGCTATCGCGACAACCGTGATCTGTATACCTTTTCATTTCTGGGACTCAGTGGTAAATTTATTCTTTATAATCAAAACAATCAACTCAAAGCAGAGGTGTATGAATCCTCTGATTTTGTAAAAATAGAGATCGAACAACCGGACTGGGGAGCTTTAATTACGGCCATTTCCATTTATGATAAAAACGGTTACCGCTACCGTTTTGCAGCACAATCTAACATCAGCCATAATGAATCTTATGAGCAAACCTATCTCACAGAACCGGCAACGCTGTATGAGAATTGTAATTTTGAAATAGCGACGGGTCATGTATTGCATCCCGGCAACGGTCATACCGGAACTAAGGTATTTCCTGCGGGGCATTTGATATCGGGTAAGATGCATGCCAACGGTTTCCGTTACTGGAAAAACCTGGAGATTTCTGAAATTTATGACCGTCATAACAATCTGCTGGTCTCTTATGAATACGAACAACTGTCTGTAACCATACCGGATCGGGAGAACCGTTGGATGAACGGTCTGGGATTAGTAAAAGGCTATACCAAACTGTATGTAAAAAATATCCGTATCCACGGACAGGGAACCCTTTCATTTAGCAATACACTGGCAGCAAGCAATCCCGGTGCACTGGTTAATTCTTTTACGAATGCCATGGAAATAAAAGACCTGCAGGGCAATCTCATCAAAAAGATCGCCTTTGATTATCAGACGGCCAATATCAGCAATCTGCACATCATTAAACCAGAGACGGATATCCCTGCCAATAAGCGCTTTTACAAAAAGCTTCTCAAAGGCATTAAAGAATATGACAATACACAGCAAAAAAGCCTGGATACCGCTATAGAATATAAAGATAACGCATCGTCGGGGTTCATCATCGATGGCTTTGGCTTTTTAAGCGGCTATTATGGTTGCAGAGATTATGTACACCCCAGTACGTATAAAACCGATTATTATACCCTTCAGAAAATCAAATATCCGACGGGAGGATCGGTGGTCTATAAATTTGAACCGCATACTTTTTCCAAAGGACTCAACTGGCAGGAAAATGAATTTAAAATGTTTAACTCTGACAACCATGTTTATGAGCCCATTGCTTTGACTCAGGTAAATGGCCAAACCTTTCAGTTTACCGCCAATGCCGGAGACAAGATTTTTCTTATAAACAAATATCCGGGCAATGTTTTACAGTTCTACAAAGGAACCACCCTGGCGGCTTCTGATCTGTTGATAAATGCAGTCAAAGCACCTTCCGGAAGTGCCTCTTTTGAAATGGCCTGTAAGGGAGCACTTTCGAATATCGTATTACCCGCAGCACCCAACAACCAATATACTTTACGGTACACCGGAGCAGGAGCCTCACCGTATTATCTAGCAGCGTATAAATTCCGCTATAGCGATACGTATTATGCATTCCGTTATGAGACGGGTATGCGTATTGCGCAAATGGCCTATTTTAAAGACAATGTGGCTAAAAACATTTTAGACACACCTTCGGGTGCCAACACAGCAGAAAAGCTCATCAATTTTACCTATCCGGGCAGTACACCTAACAGCAGCTCCGGACATGTGAGCCTTAGTTATTATAGTTATTTTGATGCAGCACCCAACAATCTGGTTTATGACCGGGTTGATGTAGAGGTGCGCGGTATCGGAAAAACCAGTTTGTATTATGATATTCCGGCTTCATTTGTGAAACTGAAACGAACAGACCTGAAACGCTCTGCGGTCTTCTCTGCATCGGGAGAGCTTCTATCCGAAAGCGATTATGAATATGAATATGGCAAACCGGCGATCAATGGCTATGTAGACGATACGGACATCAAACCTCATATCCGATCGGTTGTTACCCGTACCCGTCAATATGAAAACGGAGATGATGCCATTCAAAGCATTAGCAGAACACGCTATGACGATGAGCTGCGTCAGGTGGAATATACCCGTACGGAAGAACCGTTATTGG
>DAMCXY010000038.1:0-2456 GCA_032096595.1 Flavobacterium sp.
CCAATAACGGTTCTTCCGTACGGGTATATTCCACCTGACGCAGCTCATCGTCATAACGCATTCTGCTAATGCTTTCAATAGCATCATCCCCGTTTTCATATTTACGGGTACGGGTAACAACCGATCGGATATGAGGTTTGATGTCGCTGTCAAAAACATGTGCGTTGATCGCCGGTTTGCCATATTCATATTCATAATCGCTTTCGGAAATAATCTCTCCTGATGGAGCAAAAACCGCAGAGCGTTTCAGGTCTGTTCGTTTGTTAATCGCAGCAGCTTGAGAAACATCAAATTGCAGGGAGTTTTTTCCGATACCTCGAATGTTTACCTCTACCTTGCCATAGGCTACAGCATTGGTTTGTGAACTCTGAAAGGTACCGTAAACGCCTGAACTGCTGTTGGGTGTATTGCCCGGATACGTAAAGGTGATGAGCTTTTCTGCTGTAGTGGCGCCCGAAGCGGTGTTCAGAATGTTTTTAGAAACATTGTCTTTAAAATAGGCAATCTGCGCTATACGGTTGCCTTCGGCATACAGAAATGCGGAATAGGTATCGCTATTGCGGAATTTATAAACCAGCACATCACTGGCTGAGGAAGCCTGTACGGCTAAAAATTTCAGGGTATAGCGGTTATTAGGTGCTGCGGGCAATATTGTATTGGAAAAAAATTCTTTGCAATAGTTTTCGTTCATGACAAGACCTCCGTATTTTCCCGCTATTTCACCGATTAACATATCATTATGCGCCAGAGTGGTTCCTTTGTATAATTGCAGTGTTTTACTGCTGAGCCTGTTCAGAATAAAGACTTTTTCACCGGCATTGGCTGTAAACCGATACGTACTGCCGTCTATAGGGGTTAGGGCTACAGGTTCATAAATATGGTTGTCTGCATTAAATTTCAGGAAATCACTTGTATAAGGGCTTCCTTCAGAAAAAGTGTTGGGCTCAAACTTATACACTATCGAGCCTCCGGTAGGGTATTTGATTTTCTGAAGCGTATAACTATCGGCTTTATAGTTGTCAAGATGCTGAACACAACCCGAATAATTGCTTAGAAAACCTTTGTTATCTACCAGAGTAGCAGTACCTGAAATGTTGGCATCTTTGTAAGATATCACAGTGTTTAAGCTGTTTTGTTGCGTTTTGTCATATTCTTTGATACCGATCAATAATTTCTTATTAAACTGCAAATGCGCTCTGCTTCCCATTTCAGGCAATCCCATATATAAATTACCACTGTTTACATTGCTATAGTTGAAGGCTATTTTTTTAATCAGATTATTTTGCAGATCTTTTATCTCTACGGTATTGGTGTAAGAATTCATCAGGTTTCTCTGATTAAACACCGCAATTGAATTTTGAAAAGAAAGCGTGCCCTGACCGTGGATACGGATGTTTTTTACATACAATTTATCGTAGCTTTTGGTCAGCCCGAAACCATTTACCCAGCGGTTTTCATGATCGGGTATGGAGACAAAAACATTTTCGTATTCATAAGAGATCAGCAGATTGTTATGGCGGTCATAAATTTCTGATATTTCCATATTGGTCCAGAATTTATAACCTGGAGGAAATATCTGACTTGAAATTTTATAGCCCGCAGGATAGGTAATCGGATTGTCATGTGCAGGAGGTGGTGCCAGTGTATGTCCTTGTTGAGTTTCAAACACACAATTCGGGTACACAGTTGCAGGTGCGGACAGATAAGTTTGCTCATAAGCTTCATTATAACTTACGTTAGATGGTGCTGCAAAACGGTAGCGATAGCCATTTTTATCATAAATGGAAATGGCTGTAATTAACCCGCCCCATGTAGCCTGTTCAATCTCTATTTTTACAAAATCAGAAGACTCATAGACTTCGGCTTTGAGCTGATTGTTTTGGTTGTAAATGGTAAATTTACCACTGAGTCCCAAAAAGGAAAATGTATAGAGATCGCGGTTGCTGCGGTATGTGACTCCGGGATTGCTGTGGTAGTATTTCTCATCGGGTATCTCATATTCTTTTTTAAGGGTTTCTGTCGGATTGGAATCCGCTGAATTAAAGGAACACACAAACCCGGTCATAGCAGTAGAATATTTATAGGGCTTTTCCGTAACCTCACGGCGAACGGAGCCGATGGCGTTTAAGGTCCAGGCATCGCCAAACTGGCTGCCTACATAATACACATTGGTATTTCCCATCATATCGTATGCCAGTGATACAGGCATTTCAAAACCGCGCGTGGCTATTTTATAAAGCGGCAGCTGTACATCAACACCTCCCGTTGCTTCTGTCTGGGGAAATTCATACAAATCTACCATAGAGGTAAAGGTGTATTTGTTGGGAAGATCCTGAGAAAAAAGCGGCGGGGTTACCACCAGCAGTAATAAAATGAGTAAGTAGTGCTTTTTCATGTTGTTTTATTTTTTGATGACTTTTACCGAACGGTTGATGACATTGGTTTTGATGTTGATG
>DAMCXY010000039.1:0-1855 GCA_032096595.1 Flavobacterium sp.
TATGTAGAAGAGGCAAAAAATCAGACGCAGAACTTTTACAATACCGATAAATACGAATACACTCCGAATCCGTATGCGGAAAACCGTTTAGAGGTTTCTCCCCGCCAGCGCATAGTCGAAACCGGATTTCCGGGCAGAGACTGGAGTCTGGAAGACTATGACGGTGCCATTTCCGCAGACCAGCGCAACACCCTGCGTATGCAATACAATCTGAACAGACCCGATGAAGTCAGACGCTACCGTGTGACAACGACCTTTTCAGAGGGAATTTATAAAAACAGCATCAGTCAAGACGGCTATTATCCGGCGGCAAGCCTGACCAAAACCATTGTGCGCAATGAAAACTGGAAAGCGCAGGACGGGCGCAACAACACCAGCGAAGAGTTTAAAGATCCCAGAGGGCATGTGGTGCTGAAGAGAACCTATAACGAAGATCAACCCCACGATACCTACTATATCTATAACCAGAGCGATCTGCTGGCTGCCGTATTGCCGCCATTGGCAAAGGGAGCTGCTGATTCTGAAACTCTGAACCAATTGGGGTATCAGTACCACTACGATGCCAAAAAGCGCATAGCAGAAAAAAAGCTGCCGCAAAAAGACTGGGAGTATATGGTTTATGACAAACAGGACCGTCTGATTCTTTTTCAGGACGGCAATCTCAGAACCAACAACAACAATTTTAGAAAGAAAGGCTGGATGTTCACCAAATACGATGCGCAGGGGCGTGTGGTTTATACCGGCTTTTTTATCAACACCGCTACGCGTATGGCCATGCAGAATGCCGTGAACAGCATGCTCAACAACTGGTATAATAATGAAGAGCGCAGTAGCACGCCTTTTACCCAAAACGGGATCGATATCTATTATACCAAAAAAGCCTTTCCTACGGGCAGTATGGTAATACTTACGGTTGATTATTACGACCGTTATCCTGCCCATACTCCCAATGTGGGCAGTCAGATTCTGGGGCAAACGGTACTGACAGATCAGCCTGCGGGCGGGCTCAACACCAAAGGGCTGGCACTGGTATCGCATATCCGCGCAATTGAAACCGAAGAATGGACCAAAAAATACAACTGGTATGATGTCAAAAAACGCGTGATAGCGACCCATAGCGAGCAAGCCTCCGGCACAAGTACCCGTACCCTGAGCAAGCTCAGCTTTAGCGGACTTCCGTTGCAAACCGTGACAACGCACCAGCGTATGGGCAACAGTACCCCGGTAGAGATCACGGATAATTATACCTATGATCTTAAAGACCGGCTTACTAAACATACCCAGAAAATCAACGCACAGCAGGAAGAGCTTATTACAGCCAATGCATACGATGAACTCGGTGTGCTTATCCGTAAAAAAACAGGCGGATTGGCAGCTTCGGGCAACGGACTGCAAACAACCGACTATCAGTACAACATCCGTGGCTGGCTCACGCAGATCAACGATCCGGGAATGTTCAGTGAGACAACCGACAATGACCTGTTCAGCTTTAAGATCAACTACAACCGCAAAGACGATGAAAAAGGCGGTACAGGAAAAGCGTTGTACAACGGTAACATCAACAGTGTGCTCTGGAAAACGGCTACAGACAACATCAGCAAAGGTTACAGTTATGATTATGACGGACTCAACCGGCTGACCAATGCACAGATGATGTATTTTCATGCGGGCTGGACCATGGGCTTTATGCGCCATCAGGCACACAGAGAAAGTATGAATTATGACAGAAACGGCAACATCCGCACCTTAAACCGTACCGGAGCTATGGTTGACGGACAGGTTTTGGATATGGACGAACTTGATTATACCTATAACGGCAATCAGCTGACCATGGTAAGAGACTATACCAACAACC